>NZ_JARVTF010000003.1:0-224703 GCF_030208825.1 Xanthomonas sp. LMC-A-07 | reverse complement strand
CACCGGCCGCGCCCGCCTGGCGGCTGCGCAGTCGTTTTGATAGCTGCTCTAAGCCACAACATGACCGGCACGCCGCATTGCACGGCGTGCCGGTCAGTGCTTCAACGGTCGATCACTGCCCGATGTGCTGCTTCAACCAGCTATTGACGGTGTCATGCCACAGCACGCTGTTGTCCGGTTTGAGCACCCAGTGGTTCTCGTCCGGGAAATACAGGAACTTGGAGTCGATGCCCTTGCGCTGCAGCGCGGTGAACGCGGCCAGGCCCTGCTCGACCGGGATGCGGAAATCCTGCTGGCCATGGATCACCAGCATCGGCACCTTCCACTTGTCCACGTGCAGCACCGGGTTGAACTTCTCGTAGCCTGCGGGGTTCTGCCACGGCGTGCCGCCGTTTTCCCACTCGCTGAACCACAATTCCTCGGTGGCATAGCCCATGGTGCGGTTGTCGAAGACGCCATCGTGGTCGACGAGGCACTTCCACGGTTGGTTCCAGTTCCCTGCCATCCAATAGACCATGTAGCCGCCGTAGCTGGCACCCAGCGCACAGGCCTTGTCACCGTTGAGGAAGCCGTACTGCTTCTGCGCAGCCGACCAACCCTTTTGCAGGTCCTCCAGCGGGCGGTCGCCCCAATGCTGGCTGATCGCGTCGGTGAAGTCCTGGCCGTAACCGGTGGAGCCGTGGAAGTCGATCATCACCACCGCATAGCCTTGGCCAGCGTAGGTCTGCGGATTCCAGCGGTTGCTCCAGCCATTGCCGAAACTGCCCTGCGGGCCGCCGTGGATCAGGAACGCCACCGGATAGGTCTTGCCTTCCTGATAGTTGTACGGCTTGACCACGTAGCCATGCACGGTGTCGTTGTTCCAGCCCTTGAACTGGAACTGCTCGTAGTCGCCGAACTGCACGTCGGGCAGCAATTCGCCGGCGCTCTGGGTGATCGCACGCAGGCCCTGGCCTTGCACGTCGCTGACAAATACCTGGTCGCCGCTCTTCAACGAATTGCGTGTAAACGCCAACGTGTTGCCGGCAAGCGTCGGCGCATGCACGCTGCCCTCGCCCACCACCTTGGTGGCGTCACCGCTGGCAATGTCGACCTTGAACAAGGGGTGCTCGCCCAGATCGTCGGCGCTGGTGTAGAGGCTGCTGCCATCGTCGCTCAGCACGATCTCGCCCGCCGAGCGGTCCCACTTCGGTGCAATCTCGCGGGTCTTGCCGCTGGCCAGATCCATCGCCATCAGGCCGAAACGGTCGGCTTCGAAACCGGGACGCTTCATGGCGCGGTAGTACAGCGTCTTGCCGTCGGCACTGAACACCGGGCCGGCATCCCAGGCGGGATTGGCGGCGGTGAGATTGACCGGCGCGGACTTGCCGGCCGCATCCAGGCGATACAGGTCGAAGTTGGTCTGCCACGCTTCGTCGTTGCCGGTGGCCTTGCCTTGCGCAGCCGTCTTGCCGGCGCCCGGACCATGCGGCTGCGGGATGCGCACGCTGGCCACCACGCTGGCGCCATCGGGCGACCAGGCGTAATCGTCATTGCCGCCGAACGGCTTGGACGGTGCATCGCCGGCCAGCGTGGCGCTGATCGCCGAGGCACCTGCCACGGCCTTCGCACCGGCCGCAGGCAGCTCGGCGACGAACAACGTGTTGCGACGGCCATCGTTCCAGGTGTCCCAATGGCGCACGAACAACTGGTCGTACACCACACCGCTGGCCTTGGCGTTCTTGAGATCGGCCAGCTTCTTCTTGGTGCAGCCCAGGTCCGAGCCGCAGTCCTGGAACACGCCCGCACTGAAGGCAAGGCGCTTGCCATCCGGCGAGAGCTTGTAGCTGTCCAGGTCCACCGCAAACGCGGTGAGTTGCTGCGGGGTGCCGCCGGCCAGCGGCTGCGCGTACAGCTGCTGGGTGCCGGACTTGCTGCTGAGGAAGTACACCGTCTTGCCATCCGGCGACAGCGCCGGGCTGTTGACGTTCCAGCCTTCCGGTGTGAGCCGCTTGGGCGGCGCCAGATCGCGGGTGCGCAGATTGCGCATCCACAGGCTGGTGGCGGCCTTGCCATTGGCGGTCTTGGCCTGGCGCTTGGCGAATACCACCACGCTGCCATCGGGCGTGAGCGTCGGCGAGGACACGCGGTCCAGCGCCACCATGTCGCGCACATCGAAACCGCGCGCGGCGGCCAGCATGGGCAAGGCAGTCAACAGGCACAGGGGCAATACGGCAGTACGAAGCTTCATGGGAGTTCCGGCAACGGCAAAACGTCGATGGTAGGCGTTGCTGCGGCGCACGCGCAAAGACTTGCGCTTGCGCCTGCCTGCGTGGTCGCGTGGGCCTCGCCTCGTGCATGGAATTGCGCGCATCAGCGCTGTGGCTAGAAGCAAAGGCGCGTGCTGTCGCACGCGCATGGCTGTTGCGCGTGGCGGTGCTTGGCGGCTGGGTCATGCGGCTAGCAAGCTGATGGCAGCAGCGAGGCACGCTTGACGCGTGCACGCTGCATTGGGCAGGTGATTGCAACAGTCGCCGCTACGTGGAGAAAGGCTTCCCCTGCGGCAGCACCCGCTCAACGTTGCTCAAGCATCAGCAGTGACCGGCATGCCACGTACGGATGTTGCGAGGCGCCAGTCGACCTGGCGCCTCGCAACTTTGGCCATGCTTGCAACGCGGTGGCACGTGCGCCAACTCACCCTGCCTGGCCCATCACACGCATCAGAAGCGGTGCGCCAACCCCACATACACCTGCGCATCCGGGGTGCGGTCGTTGAGGCCGAAATTGGCGCCCACGTCCAGTTGCAACAGCGGGTTGATCAGATACGCCGCGGCGATGTCGGCCGAATACTGCTCGATGGTTTCGGCGGGGTCGCGATTGATCGAGGACCACACTTCCACCGCCATCGACAGCTTCGGTGTCAGCGGGCGGGCCAGGTTGATCGCATTGATCACCGCGATGTGATTGCCGCTGCCATCGCTGTCGGCCAGCCAGTCGACCTCCGGGCCGAAGGTCAACGAGAAGCTGTTGGGCAAGGCGAAATTGATCGGCAGCGCGATGCCGCCTTCCCACTCGTCGTTGCCCAGACCGGTGCGCGCGGTGGGCGCCTTGACGAACGGCAGCACCGCGACGGTGGCGGTATCGCTCTCGTAAAAGCGCGCCTTCATGCGCAGATAGATGTCGCCACCGCCGCTCAGGCTGCTGCGTGCGCCGGTGGCACGATCGGTGGTCTTGACCTGCAGCTGCGGCGCCCAGTTGAGCTGCAGATCGATGCGGTCGCTGACGCCGTACTTGAGCGTGGGATTGGTGAACACCGAGGTTTCGGTGCGCGTGCCGGGCTGGCTGTCGCGGGTGTAGCTGCCGATGTCGGTTTCCAGCTGCCAGGCGCCGGTCGGCACGGTACAGGTGGAATTGGCCTTGGTCGGCCGATCGGTGCACAGCGGTGCTTCGGTGGCGTCTTGCGCCTGCGCTTGCGTGGCCAGGCCGCACAGCACGCCGGCCAGGGCGATGGCCAGCACAGGGGTGCGCGCTGCGCGGGACGAGGAACGGGAAATAACAGTCAGCATTGCAGTAACTCCATGGCAGAGCGCTGGATCGATGACACGACAAACCAGCAGTGAGTGGGCGGGGGTGCGCGTGGAGAGGTGGATCGACTGCACGACGCCGGAATCGCGGCGTCTGCTCGATCCTATCGAACTGTCGAGCTCGCCAGGCAAAAAGCGACCGCAACCGCACATTGGAAGAGGCGCAGTGTGATTGGGCTAACGTTTTTGTCGGCAGCAGCGGCGGCGCGATGGCCTATGGCGCGAAGATCAGCGGGGTCGATCGAGGCATGCGGCAGCCGTAACGCATCATCCGTGCGGGAGACGGCACGATACGGAGCGGTGGCATAAAGGCGCTATGCATGCGCGCTGGGCCTGGCATAAAGCCGGCGCAAAGACAGGTCGCAGACGAGGACGCGCCGTCAGGAACGCTCGATGCGGTCTGCGGCGGCGGTACGTGGAGATGGTGCAGAGGGCAGCGGCATGCGCTGCAGGCAGGTCGCCTTGCGCGCCTGCCAGGACGGCGCATGCATCGCATGCGCCGTGTGTGTCGCTGACTCAGGCGGCTTTTTCGCCGCGCTTGCCGACGCGATAGAGCAGCCAGCCTACCAGGGCCAGGATCGCCAGGCCAACCCACTGATTGAGTTGCAAAGCAGCCGGCAGTGCCAGCACATCGGCGCGGCTGGACAGCACGATCGGCACCGCAATGGCGATGCCCATCAAGGCTTCGCCGGTGATCAGGCCGGCGGCGAACAGCACGCCCGGACGATGCACGCGGTCACGGCCGTCTTCGTCGTCGGCACGGATGTTGTGGAAGCGCTCCACCAGATGCGCGATCAGGCCACCGAGGAAGATCGGCACCATCAGTTCCAGCGGCAGGTAGATACCGATCGCCGCGGCCAAGACCGGCACGCGGAAGCGCTTGCCGGTTTTCTTCAACCATTCGTCGAGCGCAATGATGGCCGCGCCGACGCCGGCACCGATGGCGATCATGCTCCACGGCAACTGGCCGCCAAACAGGCCTTTGGCCACCGAGGCCATCAAGGTGGCCTGCGGCGCGCCCAGCGAGTTGGGATGCTGCGGCGTGGCCGGGCCGATGCCGTAGGCCTGGGCAAGCAGGTTCAGCACCGGCGCCATGATCAATGCGCACGAGAACGCACCGATGCCCAGCATCAGCTGCTGCTTCCACGGCGTGGCGCCGACCAGATAACCGGCCTTGAGATCCTGCAGGTTGTCGCCGCCCACCGCCGCCGCGCAGCACACCACCGCGCCGATCATGATCGCGGCCACCGCGCCCAACGGTGCGGCGCCGATGCCTACCGGCACCAGCCCGCTCTTGCCCAGCAGCAACACCAGCACCGCCGAGGCGAACAGGATGGTGGAAATGGTGATGCCCGACACCGGGTTATTGGACGAGCCGATCAGGCCGGCCAGGTAGCCGGACACCGACACGAACAGGAAGCCGGCCACGATCATGATGATGGTCATCGGGATCGACACGTGCCACTGCTGCACGATGGCCTGGTACAGGCCCAGCAGCGGCAAGGTGCACAGCACCAGCGCCACCAGCATCCACTTCATCGGCAGATCGCGCTCGGTTTCGGCAACTACGCCGCCACCGCTTTTACGCGCAGCGGCAAAACCGCTCTTGATGCCGGAGAACAGCGACTTGCGCAGCGAGAACAGCGTCCACACGCCGCCGATCAGCATCGCGCCCACGCCCAGGTAGCGGATCTTCGCGCCCCAGATACCGAATGCGGCATCGGCTGCCGGCGCATTGACCAGGCTCTGTGCCAGCGCCGGGTCGCTGCCCATGAAGAACTGCTGGTACAGCGGGATGGCGATGTGCCAGGAGAGGATCGAGCCGGACAGCACCACGATGCCGACGTTCAAGCCGACGATGTAGCCCACGCCGAGCAAGGCCGGCGACAGGTTGGTACCCAGATAGCCGACCAGGCGGCTGCTGCCCAGGTAGGTGGCCTGCGCCCAGGTGTCGGGGATCACGCGCAGGCCGCTGGCCGCGCCCAGTTTGACCAGCGCGCCGATGGCACCGGAGATGGCCAGGATCTTCAGGCCCGGGCCGGGGTTCTCGCCGGCCTTGAGCACTTCGGCGGCGGCCTTGCCTTCGGGGAACGGCAGCGGGTCTTCGACGATCATCGAGCGCCGCAACGGCACCGAGAACAGCACGCCGAGCAGGCCGCCCATGCCGGCGATGCCGAGCACCCACCAGTACTTGAAGTCCGGCCAGTAGCCCATGATCACCAGCGCGGGGATGGTGAAGATCACCCCCGCCGCGATCGACGAGCCGGCCGAAGCGCCGGTCTGGACGATGTTGTTTTCCAGGATGGTGCCGCCACCGAGCAGGCGCAGCACGCCCATCGAGACAACCGCCGCCGGAATGGCGGTGGCAATGGTCAACCCGGCGAACAGGCCGAGATAGGCATTGGCGGCCGACAACACCACCGCCAGCACGATGGCCAGCACGACGGCACGGAAGGTGAGCTGGCGCGGCTGCGCGTCATGGCGCATTGGGCATTCCCCTGAGGCAAAAAATCCGCATCACGCTAGCGCCTGCAGCGGTTTCCGTCCAGCTGCGGCGCGGCGTGACAGTGTGCGGTCTGTGGCGGGTGGGAATGCAGGTGTGGGCGCAGCAAGCGTCCGGTGGGATGGGCCAAAGGCGATGCAGGCCATTGAGACTGAGCCGCGCCGATCCTGCCGCACACGACCGGCGGCGCACCTGCGCGCCGCCTGCGCTCTGCGGGAAAGCGGATGTGGACCATTCCAGACTCAGGCGGCGGTGCGTCATGCATCTGCGCATTGGGGCTGGCAAAGTACCGGCTCGTCGGGAGATGCAAATCGCAAGCAGTTGCGCAATGAACCGCTGCAGTTGCAAGAACGCAGCGGTTCACGCGGCAGCATCACCGGCGCGTGTCAGTGCAGCAATTCGGCAAACGCGCGGTCGGCTTCGATCACATCCGGCAAGGTGGCGAACAAGGCATCCAGATCGATGCTGTCCATCAACGGGCCGCGCGCGGCGGCAAGCGCGGCGGGAGTCGCTCCGCCGTGCGCGTGCAACGCATCGGAGACATGCACCGCCTGGGCAACCACCAAGGGCATCAGCGCACCATCAGGCGCAGCGGCCGGGCGCACCTGATACGCGATGGCATCCTGGATCACGACAGGCAAGTGCCAGCGGCGCACCAGTTCGGCGCCGACTTCCGGGTAGCCGAATCCCAAGTGCAGGGTTTCGTCCGCGGCATGACCTGCCGACGATGCGTCATGATTGATGCGGTTGGCGTATTCCGGTGCACCGGACTGGATCAGCAATTCGCCGATGTTATGCATCATGCCGCAGGTGAATGCGGTTTCCGGGTCAACACGGTGCTGCCGCGCCAGCAGACGGCAAATGCCTGCCACCTCGAAACTGCGGCGCCAGAAGGCCTTCAGATCGAAACCCGGACCCGCGCGAAATACCCCGGTCATCGCCGAGGCCAGTACCAAGGTGCGCAGCGTGTTGAAGCCGAGCCGCATCGCGGCATCCCCAACGCTGGTGGAATCGTTCAGCCCGTGGAAGCGCGCGGAATTGGCCAGACGCAGCACCTTGCCGGCAATCACCGGATCACGTTCGATGGTGTGCGCCAAGGTGTCGATGTTGGTGTCTGGATTATCGAACTGGCGAATCAGGTCCTGCGCCACCTTGGGCACAGTGGGCAAGGTATGTAACTGGTCGAACAGAACCTCCAACTTCATGGTCGCCTCATTGATAGGAAGTGGAACGGCTACAGACCTCACCAGCGCGCAGCAGCAAGGCGGCGGGCACGACCTGAGTGTACGTCGCCGTGGATGTCAATTCCGAGCAGCAGTCGCCGGCCTGGTGCCGTCATTGCCACAAGCAGGCGCGGCCGCACGCGGGGTTGATGTGCCTGATGCGAACCACATGCCAGCGGCGCAGCGCATGCCCAACAATCACATCGCTGCCGTCAATGAAAATCCCGCGACGGCAGCTGCATCTCGCCGAGCAGGTCGCTGAGGTCGTAGAGGTCGCCGGCGATGAGGTGCTCCACGCCGTCCACGCGTTCCCAGCGGCCGCGCACCGCCAGCAGGCGGGATTCCAGCAAGGCGCGGCGGCGGCGCATGGCCAGGTGCGACCACACGATGACGTTGATCATGCCGTGCTCGTCTTCCAGGGTGACGAAGATGGTGCCCTTGGCGGTGGCCGGGCGTTGCCGCTGTGTGACCAGCCCGGCCACATGCACGCCGCTGCCATGCCTGCGCGCCTGTAGCTCGCGCAGGCCCAGGATGCGCCGCTGCAGCATCTGCGGGCGCAGCAGTGCCATCGGATGCTGGCGCAGGCTCAGGCCCACCGCGCGGTAGTCGGCCAGGATCTCTTCGCCGGCGCGCGGCGCAGGCAGTTCCACCGCGCGTTCGGCCGGGCTGCCGGGCAGCAGCGGCCGGCGCGCCTCCACGCCGGCCATGGCCCAGCGCGCGGCATTGCGATTGCCCACCATCGACTGCAACGCGCCGGCTTCGGCCAGGGCCAGGCGCGCCTTTTCATCGAGCGCCGCGCGCAGGCACAGGTCGCCGATGTCGGCAAATGGCCGCTGCGCGCGTGCGGCAACGATGCGCTCGACCACCTTCTCGGACAGGCCGCTCACCTGGCGCAATCCCAGCCGGATCGCCGGCTGCTCGCCGGGGTCGGCATCGCTGTGCCACGGCCGGCCGCCGACCAGGATGTTGTCCCAGTCGCTGTGCAACACATCCACCGGCAACACCTCCACACGCTGGCGCTCCGGGCTGCCGCGGCGCGCGTCCTGCACGATCTGGCTGACCGAATAGAACCCCATCGGCTGCGCGTTGAGTAGCCCGCAGGCAAAGGCCGCCGGTTCGTGCCGCTTGAGCCAGCAACTGGCGTACACCAGTTTGGCGAACGAGGCGGCGTGGCTTTGCGGGAATCCGTACGAACCGAAGCCTTTGATCTGCTCGAAGATCTGGTCGATGAATTCCGGCGCGTAGCCGCGCCCGGCCATCAGTTCGCGGATGCGTACGCGGTGCGGCTCCATGTCGCCGCCGCGCCGCCAGGCCGCCATCGACCGCCGCAACTGGTCGGCCTCGCTGTCGGTATAGCCGGCATGGATCACCAGCTCCATCACCTGCTCCTGAAACAGTGGAATGCCCAGCGTGCGTCCCAGAATTTCCTCAACGCCTGGCGAGGGGAAACTGACCGGCTCATAGCCCTGCCGCCGGCGCAGATACGGGTGCACCATGTCGCCCTGGATCGGGCCGGGCCGCACGATCGCCACTTCGATCACCAGGTCATAGAACTCCCGTGGCTTGAGCCGCGGCAGCATCGCCATCTGCGCACGTGATTCGATCTGGAACACGCCCACCGTATCGGCACGCTGGATCATCTTGTAGGTTGCGGCATCCTCGTGCGGCAGCGTGGCAATGGTGTAGTCGCGCCCGCGATGGCCGCGCACCAGATCCAGCGTCTTGCGGATGCAGGTCAGCATACCCAAGGCCAGGCAATCGACCTTGAGCAGCTTCATGGTTTCCAGATCGTCCTTGTCCCACTGGATGATGGTGCGATCGGCCATCGCCGCGTTTTCCACCGGCACCAGCATCGACAGCGGTTCGTCGGAGATCACGAATCCGCCTACGTGTTGCGACAGATGACGCGGGTGATCGCGCAGGTGCTCGGTGACTGCAAGAATCTTGTTGATCAGCGGGTTGGCCAGGTCGAACCCGGCTTCTGCGATGCGCTGTTCCATCGGCGTGTCACCATTGCCCCAGCCATAGCAATTGGCCAGCAGCGCGATCTGGTCCGGCGGCAGGCCGAAGGCTTTGGCGACATCACGCACCGCGCTCTTGCCGCGGTAGCAGATCACCGTGGCTGCCAGTGCAGCGCGTTCGCGGCCATATTTGGTGTAGACGTATTGCAGCACTTCTTCGCGCCGCTCGTGCTCGAAGTCCACGTCGATATCCGGCGGCTCGTCGCGCTCCTTGGACAGGAACCGCGCCATCAGCAACCGGGTCTCGCTCGGGTTGACCGCGGTGATGCCCAGCGCATAGCACACCGCCGAATTGGCCGAAGATCCACGCCCCTGGCACAGGATGCCCTGCGCCCGCGCGAAGCGCACCACATCCTGCACGGTGAGGAAAAACGCTTCATACCCCTTGTAGGCGATCAGCTCCAGCTCGCTGTCGATCTGCGCCACCACCTGGGCCGGTGCGCCCTCGGGCCAGCGCTCGCGCATGCCGGCTTCGGTGAGTTGGCGCAAATAGCTGGCCGGCGTATGGCCCTGCGGCACCAACTCGCGCGGATAGGTGTACTGCACCTTCGAAAGATCGAAGGTGCAGCGTTGCGCCAATTCCACCGACGCCTGCAACAACGCATGCGGATAGATGTTGCCCAGCGCACGCCGGGGGCGCAGATGCCGTTCGCCATTGCGAAACAGATGCGCGCCGCAGTCGGCCAATGGCAGCGTGTGGCGGATGGCGGTCAAGGTGTCCTGCACGATGCGGTCGCGCCGCTGCGCCATGTGCACATCGCCGCTGGCCAGCGCGCTCATGCCCAGCTGCTGGGCCAGCGCCTGCAGGGCCTGCAGGCGTGCGGCATCGTCCTGCTCACGATGCAATTCCACCGCCAGGAATGCGCGCTCTGCAAACACGCGCTGCAGCCACGCGCCCTGCTCGGCCTGCGGTTGATCACCAGGCAGCCACAGTGCAAAGACGCCCGGGATCACATCGCGAAAGTGCGCTTCCACCTCGGCACGCCCCAACCGGTACGCGCCCTTGCCTGCCGCACGCCGGCCGGTGGTGATCACACTGCACAGCTGCGGATAGCCGTGCGCGTTTTCCACAAGCAGCACGAAGCGCGTGCCATCGACCAGGGTGAACTCGCTGCCAACAATCAGCCGTACGCCGGTGGCGCGCGAAGCTTCCAGGCCACGCACGATGCCGGCCAGCGAGCATTCGTCGGTGATGGCCAATGCGCTGTAGCCGCAGTGGTGCGCACGCGCAAACAGCTGCTCGGCACTGGAGGCCCCACGCAGGAACGAAAAATCCGACAGGCAGTGCAGCTCGGCATACGCCGGCAGCGTATCGGCCACTGCGGCATGGGTGATGTCGTCGTTGGCCGCACGCAGCCGCGCGGCAACCGTCCAGCCGCGCGGCATGCGCCCGCCGGGCGTGTCGCGATCCACGCCATCGATGGCATCGTCCCAACTCATGGCTGGCTACACGTGGCGCCACGCTGCCACCACACAGGCCGGCACTGTGGCAGCAGATCACCAGGCAGCATCGATGGCGCAGTGGCGTGGCCGCGACCACGTTGCGAGCGCTGCTCGGGATGTGCATGCGCGGTTGCGTTGCTGGGTGCCGCCGGCCGTTGGACAAGCGTTTGCGGCGCAGTGGCCGCCGTTGGCTGCGGAGAGATAGCGCAGGCTGGCGTGATGCGCGCCAAGCGACCTGCCGTTTCGCAATGCTGACCGACGCGCGCATCCCCACGCACACGCCGTCTGGGCGCAGGCCATCTCATGCGAACCATCCGTGCAGCATCCAGCCATCGGTGCGGCCGGGCGATGCGAACACCCAGGCGCGCCGGCCACGCGAGGTTTCCACCACGTAATAATCGCGGCGCGCTTCGGCATCGTCCCACCAGCCGCTTTCCAGCCGTTCCGGGCCGGAAACGATGCGCAGATGCGGGTCGTGCAACGGCACCGGGAGCGGCATCAACCAGGTCGGCCGCGGCGGGCGCGGTGGTGCGGCGGCTTCGCGGATGTCATCGCCAATGGCCTTCTGCCAGGCGCGCTCCGGGCGCGGGTCATCTGCCGGCAGCACGCGGTACACCGCGTCGTCGCCCAGGCGTGCGCGCAGGCGTTCGCGCAGCTGCGGCCAGTCCACCGACTGCTGCGCACGTTGATCGAACAGGTCGCGCATGGCCGGCACGAACGGCGGCAACTGTTTGGCCAGCAGGCGCATCGCCACCACCGGCCGTGGGATCTCCACGCGCTCCAGGCGGTTGCGCGCCAACTCGAACAGCAGTGCCGGCGCACGCTCGGGCGTGAGCAGGCCCACGTCGACATCGGTGGCGCCTTCTTCGTGTTCCAGCCGCAACAGGAAACGCTGCACCCCGCCATCGCGGATCGACAGATAGGTGCATAGGTCACCGATCAGGCGGCGCAGCGGGAACAGCAGCGCCGGGTGTGTTTCCACCTCGTAGCCAAGCTCCACGCGCTGGTCGAAATGGTCTGGTGGCGCGTAGCACTCCAGCGGGTCGTCGGCCTGGCCGTAAAGGCGGTCCAGATGGTCGAGCAAGGCGCCGCCGAAGCGCCGCCGCACCCCTTCGCTGGGCAGCGCGCGCAACGCCGCCAATGTGCGCACGCCCATGTGCTGCAGGCGCTCGCCGGCATCGCCAGGCAACGCGGCACGGCGCACCGGCACCTTGTCGAGCAAGGCCTGCAGCGCGGGCAGCTGGGTCACTGCCATGCCGTCGCGCAAGCCGGCCAGCACGCGCGCGGCGCGCGGCGTTGGCGCCAAGGCCAGCCGGTGCTGAAAACCCAATGCCTGCAGTTCCTCACGCAGGCGGCGCTCGAAGCGCGGCCATGGCCCGAACAGGCGGAAGCTGGCACCCGCCTCCAGCACGATGGCACGCCCCCATTGCTGACTCACCAGCGAACTATGCCGGTAGGCCCAGGACGCGAGAAAGCGCTGGCAGCGCGCTTCGGCCTGCGGGTCGTAATCGCAGGTCTGCACCTCGGCCATCAACGCGTGCGCGGCCGACAGGCGCATGCCCGGCTTCAGGCCGGCCGCTGCCGCTGCGGCGTTGACCGCATGCAGGCTGCGCAGCTGCGCCGGCCCTTCCACCAGCGCCAACGGTGCCTGGGTGTCTTCGCGACGCCGCAGCACATCGTCCAGTGCCAGCTGCGGCAACAGAATGCAGGCCCACAACATGCGCGGCCCTCAATGCGCCAACCGCAACGGCTGCGACGGCACCTGGCCGCCGCGGCATTTGCGCACCTGCCAGGCGTCGCGCTCGGGCAGAAATTCCAGCCGCAACGCCGCCGGCGATGCATTCACCGCATGGCGACGATCGCGCAGTGCGAACGCGCAGCAGTTGCCGCTGTCAGCGGCCACCTGCAGGCGCCGCAGTGCGCGCGCATCGCCGGTCTGTGGCCAGCCCAGCACCGCCGCGCAAGCGCCGCTACGCAGGCATTGTTCGAAGGCCCATAGCGCGTCGCGCGGTTCTGCCTGCACGATCTCCAGCTGCTGCAAGGCCACCCCACCTGCCTGCCAGGCAGGCGCATACGGCACGTACGGCGGCGCTACCAGCACCACCCGGCTGCCGGCGCCGGTCATGCGCGCCAGTGTGGGCAGCAGCAATGCGATTTCGCCGATGCCGTGGGCAGGCAACAGCAGTTCGGTCAATGCGCGGCGCGGCCAGCCGCCGTCGGGAAGTACCGCATCCAGCGCGGCATGCCCGGTGGATTCGCCACCATTGGCGGTGGCCGTGCCGTGGCCGGCGCGCCAGACCGTGCGCGCCGCCAGCAAGGCATCCAACGGCATGGCCAGGGCGGCATTGCCGTGTTGCCGCAGCGGGACAGGCTCGCTCATCTCAGCCCTGCCGGATCAGGCCGCAGTACACGCCTTCGATCGCGAAGTCGGCATCGGCGGCCACCACGATCGGCGCATGCGCCGGATTGCGCGGCAACAGGCGGATGGCGTCGGCGCTGCGCTCCAGCCGCTTGATGGTGATCTCGCCATCCACGCGCGCCACCACGATCTGGCCATTGCGCGCGTCGCTGCTGCGCTGCACGCCGACCAGGTCGCCTTCCAGGATGCCGTCGTCGATCATCGAATCGCCCTGCACCTGCAGCAGGTAGTCCGGCCGCAGCGCGAACAGGCTGCGGTCCAGCCAGAGCTGCCGGTCCAGGCCGATGTCCGCACCGATCGGCACACCGGCCGCCACCCGGCCCAGCACGGGCAGCGCCAGCAGCGCATCCGGCCCCGCCCCACCCGGTACGCGGATGCCGCGCTTGCGGTTGGGCACCAGCGCGATCAACCCCGCCTCGGCCAGGGCCTGCACATGCTTTTGCGCCGCATTGCGCGAGGCGAACCCGAACGCCTGCGCGATCTCGGCCAGACTGGGTGCCAGGCCGGCCTGGGCCTGCTGCTGCAGGAACGCCAGCACGGCGGCGCGCTTGGGAGAAAGACTATCCATCGGGAAGACCAGCCACGGAACAAGGTGTACATTTGTACACCCAACCGTCGCAACAGGCGAGATCGCCGACCTGAGCCGCTCAGCTGCCGGACTGGTGTTGTGGCACGAGGGAGTTGTAACGCCTGTACTGGCACCAGGAGCGGGCCACGAACCTGCGCCGGACGACCGCTAAGGGCACGGCGCAGGTTCACCTTCAAGAAGCTTGGGCCGCTGGACATCGCGTGTGACCACGGCGCCCCGCCCTCTCGTCGGGGCGCACAAAGTGGCAGCAGAATCGATCAGCTCTCGCGTTTGCTCGCCGACCGCTTCCGCGTCGCCGCCGCTTTCTTGGCGGCCGCCTTGCGCACGCCAGGGCCCTTGGTCTTGGCGGCCTTTTTGGCCGCTGCCGAGCGGCTGCTGGAACTACGCTTGGCCGCTGCACTCTTGGCCTGCCGCGACAATGCCTGGGTGCCGGCAACCTGCTTGGCGGTGGTCTTCTTGCTGGCGGTCTTCAAGGCCTTCTTGGCGCCTGCCGACCGCGTGGGCGAGGTCTTCTTGGTGGCTTTCTTGGACGCCTGTTTCGTCGTCTTCTTGGTGGCTTTCTTGGTGGCCTTTTTCGCCGTCTTCTTGGTCGTTTTGCTGGCGGTCTTCTTTGCCGTCTTGGCGGTGGTCTTCTTGGCCGCCTTGCTGTCCTGCGCCGCCTTCTTCTTGGTGCGCTTGGACGCGCTCTTGGACGGCTTGGCATCCACGCCATCGCGGCGCGCCTTTGAAAGGCCAATCGCAATTGCCTGCTTGGTGCTCTTGGCACCATGCTTGCCTTCGCGCACGTGTTCGATTTCTTCTTTGACGTATTCGCCGGCCTGGGTACTGGCCGACTTGCCCTCGCGCTTGTCCTGGGCGGCCGCGCGACGCGTCTTGGCTTCTGGCATGGGGTGCTCCCGGTGCGTTGTGACGTGCCGATGTAAACAATCGCCACGTCAACACATGGTCGACAACGCACTCACTTGCTGTTGAACAACGTGCTGTCGAACAATGTGCCGTTGAACAGCAGGCCGTTGAACAACACGCTACCGGTCTGCATGCGTCGCGCTGCGTATCAGCCTTCGCCTGCCGGCAATGGTTCGCCCTGCGCATCGTAAGCCGGCGGGTGATAGAAGTTGACCGTCTTCAGCGGCGTGTCGCCGGTATTGCGAATCTCGTGCGCCTGGCCACGCTCGATCGCGATCAGGCTACCGGCTTGCAATGCCTGCGTGTGGCCATCCACGATGGCCTCGCCTGCGCCGTCCACCACGAACAGCCATTGGTCGGCGCCGCGATGGCGATTGTCCGGGCCACCTTCGCGATCACCCGGTGCAATCACCATTTCTGCCGCCTGCACCTGGCGCAGCGAAAATAGCACCTTGAATGCGTTGCTCAATTCCAGCGTTGCGTACTGCATGCGTGCGTCTCCTCATCGCTTGCGCCGATGCTGTCGCTGCACACGTCAAGGCGGTGGCAATGCGCTGTCCTATGCGCTGCGGCAGTACCAGTCCCAGATCACGCCGGGCAGATGCGCCTGCAGTGGCAGCTCCAGTGCGCGGTAGCCATCCAGCACATCGCGCAGCATCTGTTGCGTTGCGGTGGGCCCGGTGACGCCGTCGAGCTCCTCCTGGCTCAACTGCACCAGTGACCAGTCGTACAGGCGATCGATCCGCTGGGCCATTGCCGCCTGCAGCCATGCCTGTAGCGCGAACACGCGATACCCCTGCTGTTCCAGCTGCGCCACTGCCACCTCGAGTGCCTGCCCCACACCGCGAAACCATTCGGTGTGCCCGCCCGCCGCGCTGCGAATCGCCATTGGCGCCGGTGCGTTGTGCTCACCTAGGGGCCGGCGCAGTTGCAGCTCCAGATCCCGCGCATCGCGTTCGCGCTCGGCTTCCACCAGCACGCCGCGCTCCAGGTCGAAGAACGCAAACCAGCGCGGATGCAGGCTGCTGATGCGGCCCAATGGGTCGCGCGAAAAGCCGATCTTGCAATGGTCTTCCCACTGGCAAGGGAACACATAGGTGAAGCAGCGGCCGTCGATGGCCACCTTGCCACGGCGCAGTTGCGCGCTCATTGGCCTGCCTTGCGCTGCGCCTGCGACGCAAGCGATTGATGATCCTCAACCGGCGGCTCCCAACCGAACACGCTGCGCCCGCCATAGCGGTGCGCATCCACGCGTTCCTGCGCGATATACGCTTCCACCGAAGGGCCGCGTGCGCTGGCTTCCAGCCGACGTGCCTGCGCATCCAGCCGCGCAATCGCCTGCAGCCGCTCCTCGTTGCCAAGCCGGGCCTGCTGCATCGCCTGCTTGAGCACGCCGATGGTGTGATCGAACACACGCGTGGGCACCGGAAACGGATGCCGGTCCTTGCCGCCGTGGGCAAGCGAAAACCGCGCCGGGTCACTGAAACGACACGGTGTGCCATGCAACACCTCGGCCACCATCGCCAGCGAACGCACGGTGCGCGCCCCCACGCCCGGCACCTGCAACAGTGCGGTGAAATCGGTGGGGCCGCACTCGGCCGCAGCCGCCAGGCTGGCGTGTAGCCGGCGGGTGATCACGTTCTCGCTGCGCACGTCGTGATGGTCGGGCATGCTCAGATGCGGTTGCTGCGCGGGATCCCAGCCCTGGCCTGCAAACAGGTCACCGGTGACCGGTGCTTGCGCCACAGCAGGCGCAACCGGCGCCTGCGCGGCGTCGATGCGCTGCCATTCGCGGGCAAGGCGATCCGGCGCCAGCGTCTGCAACAACACTACCTGCGCCTCACGCGCGGCAGCGGCGCGATGGTCGGCCAGGTTGACGATGTTGCCCTGCTGCGGCCCATCGATCGCCGCGTGCGGCGCATCCACAAAACTGCTCAGCCCTTCCGACAACCAGTGATAGCGGCGTGCCTGCTTGCGTTGCCCGTTCATGCCTTGCTGCACCACCACCCAGCGCCCCTCGTCGCTGACAACAAAACTGTGCAGATACAGATCAAAGCCATCCTGCACCGCGGCGCTGTCCACCTTGGCGACCAGGCGGCTGGCACGTGCCAGCGCAGCGCCATCCAGCCCCACGCCATCGCCCACTGCCAGCAACTCGGCAGGCGTTGCGCGCGAATGCCGACCACGCCCACCGCAGACATGAATGCCCAGCTCGCCAGACAACGGCGTCAGCCCACGCTTGAGTGCGCCCATCACGCTGGTGGTGATGCCGGAGGAATGCCAGTCCATCCCCATCACCGCGCCGAAGGACTGAAACCAGAACGGATGCGCAAGCCGCCGCAACAATTCATCGCGCCCATACGTGTGCACGATGGCCTCGCACATCACAGTGCCCAGCCGCGTCATCCGCTCGCCCAACCAGCGCGGTACCCGCCCACCATGCAGCGGAAGATCGGCACTGCCGCCGCGCCGGCTCATTGCAACCTCGTCATCATCTGCACAGGATACCGAGACCGCTGTCGCACGCCCTGCGATTGGCGTGGAGCGCCACACTGCGCAGCTGACGAGTTCAGTTCCAGTCTCTTTCATGTGCAATGCAAACGGCGAGCTCGGCCTGCCGCCAGTTGCACGTTGCGTTGCACAGTTCAGCGTCAAACATCGCACCGATGTGAACACCACCACCGCATTGCGTACACCCTGCGTTGACCGCCGCGCGGTCAAGGTGAAGGCCCTCTCAGCCATCGCCACGGGGCTCGCATGAATGCCACTCCCGCCGCAGCCCGTGACACGGCACCGGCCACCGCCACCACTGTTGCACCCACCTACCCGGTGACGCTGCGCATCAATGGTCAGCCTTATCAACTGCAGCTCGAAGCCTGGGTCAGCCTGCTCGACCTGCTGCGCGATCGTCTCGATCTCACCGGCACCAAGAAGGGCTGCGACCACGGTCAATGCGGCGCCTGCACGGTATTGGTCGATGGCCGTCGCATCAACAGCTGCCTCACCCTGGCGGTGATGCAGGACGGTGCGGATATCACCACCGTCGAAGGCCTGGCCGAAGGCGAACAGCTGCATCCGCTGCAACGCGCCTTCATTGCCCACGATGCATTTCAGTGCGGCTATTGCACACCCGGGCAGTTGTGTTCAGCGGTGGGCCTGATCAACGAAGGCCAGGCGCGCGATCGTGATCAGGTGCGCGAATTGATGAGCGGCAACATCTGCCGCTGTGGCGCCTATCCACAGATCACCGATGCGGTGATGGAAGTACTGGGCACACCCTCGGACAGCAGCGAGTCGGCCGACACCCCGTGGACCCCAGGGACGGTGCCGGCATGATTCCGCTCAGCTACGCACGCCCGGAGAGCGTGGACGCGGCAGTCGGTGCGATCGCCACGCGCAGCACTGATCCGCAGCCAGTCCCGTCCGAAGCGCCGGTACGCCTGATCGCCGGCGGCACCAATCTCACCGACTTGATGAAGCTGCAGCTGATGCGGCCTAGCCAGCTGGTGGACATCAACCGCCTGCCATTGGGCGAGATCACCACCAACGAGGCGGGCGGTCTGCGTCTGGGCGCGCTCGCACGCAATGCCGACACCGCCTATCACCCCGAAGTTGAGGCACGCTACCCGTTGCTGAGCGCGGCGATTTTGGCCGGCGCCTCGCCACAGATCCGCAACATGGCCAGCAACGGCGGCAACCTGCTGCAGCGCACCCGCTGCGTGTACTTCTACGACCGCGCCACGCCGTGCAACAAGCGTGCGCCCGGCACCGGCTGTTCGGCAATTGGTGGCCTGACCAAATACCACGCCATCCTGGGCGCCAGTGCGCACTGCATTGCCACGCATCCTTCCGACATGTGCGTGGCGCTGGCGGCGCTGGATGCGGTGGTACACGTGCAAGGCCCCAATGGCGCGCGCGACATCGCCTTTGCCGATTTCCATCGCCTGCCTGGCGAGCACCCAGAGCGCGATAGCACGCTGCAGCCGGACGAACTCATCGTGCATATCGATCTACCGGATGCACAGCGCTTCGTGGCGCACAGTGCCTACCTCAAGATCCGCGAGCGGCTGTCCTATGCCTTTGCGCTGGCATCGGTCGCCGCGGCGCTGGATCTTGCCGACGATGGCAGCATCCGCGCCGTGCGCGTGGCGCTGGGCGGCGTGGCGCACAAGCCCTGGCGCTTGCCGGAGGCCGAAGCGCGCGTGGTTGGCATGCCGGCGACGCCGCACACCTTTGCGCAACTGGCCGATGCCCTGCTACAGGGCGCGCAATCGCAGGGCGAGAACGCCTTCAAGATTCCGCTGGCACACCGCACCATCGTGCGCGCACTCGACGTCGCGCGCGAAGGCACCATCGACAACCGCGGGCGCACCAGCGCGCTGGAGGACTCCCCATGAACGCACGCCCCGACGAGCTCATTGCACCGGTCGCCGACCCTGGCACCGGGCACCGCCCCACCGGCACCGGCATGCCGCGCATCGATGGGCGCGCCAAGGTCACCGGTCAGGCGCGCTATGCGGCCGAATGGCCGGTGCCCGACCTGGCGTATGGGGTGGTGGTCAACAGCAGCATTGCCAAGGGCCGCATCGTCGCCTTCGACCTGGAGGCCGCACGCGCGGTGCCCGGCGTACTGGAAATCGTGACCCACGAAAACCGCCCGCACATGCGCGGCATGGACCTGTTCTACAAGGACATGACCGCACCGGCCGGCTCGCCGTTCCGGCCGCTGTACGACAACGCCATTCTGTACAGCGGCCAGCCGATCGCGCTGGTGGTGGCAGAAACCTTCGAGGCCGCGCGCCATGCCGCGCATCTGGTCCAGGTGGAGTACGCCAGCGAGCCGCACGACACCAACCTGATGGCCAACCTGGGCCGCATGCACAAACCCAAGCCGCTCAAGGCCGGCTTTTCGCCCCCGCCCAAGGACAAGGGCGAACCGGACACGGCGTTCGTCAATGCCGCGCACCAGATCCAGGCCGACTATTACAGCGCGGTGGAACACCACAACCCGATGGAGCTGTTCGCCTCCACGGTGATCCGCGATGCGGAAGGCCACTTCACCATCTACGACAAGACCCAGGGCTCGCAGAACAGCCGCTGGTATGTCTCGCACGTGTTCGGGCTGAGCAAGCAGAAGGTCACCGTGCGCAACCCGTATGTGGGTGGTGCGTTTGGCTCCGGCCTGCGCCCGCAATACCAGTTGGCACTGGCGGTGATGGCCTCGATCCTGCTGGATCGCTCGGTGCGTGTGGTGCTGACGCGGCAACAGATGTTCACCTTCGGCCACCGCCCGGAAACGGTGCAACGGCTCAAGCTCGGTGCCGATCGCGACGGCACGCTGCGCGCGATCTGGCATGAAGCCATCGCCGAAACGTCGCGTATCGAGGATTACGTGGAGGTGGTGGTCAACTGGAGCGGGCAGCTGTACGCCTGCGATAACGTGCACCTGGGCTACAACCTGGTGAGCCTGGATCAGTACACCCCCATCGATATGCGCGCGCCCGGCGCTGCGCACGGCGTGCATGCGCTGGAAGTGGCGATGGACGAGCTGTCCTACGAGATCGGCATGGATCCGCTCGCCTTGCGCTTGAAGAACTACGCCGAGGTCAATCCCGCCGATGACAAGCCCTATTCCAGCAAGGCCTTGCGCGAGTGTTACCAGCAAGGCGCAGAGCGCTTCGGCTGGGCGCAGCGGCCGCTGCAGCCGCGGGCACGCAAGGAGGGGCGCGAATGGGTTGGCTGGGGCATGGCCACCGGGCAATGGGATGCGATGCAGATGTTTGCGCGTGCCCACGCGGTGCTGCATGCCGACGGCCGCCTGGTGGTGAGCAGCGCCGCCAGCGATATCGGCACCGGCACCTACACGGTGATGGCGATGATTGCCGCCGAAGCGCTGGGCCTGCCGATGGAGCAGGTCACCTTTCAGCTGGGCGATTCCACCTTGCCGGTCGCACCGATCGAAGGCGGCTCTTCGCATGTCACCACGATCGGCTCGGCGGTGGATGGTGCCTGCGCCAAGCTGCGCAAGCGGCTGTTGCGGCTTGCGCAGGCAATGCCGGATTCACGCTTTGCCAAGGCCAAGCCGGACGATGTGGTGTTCGCCAATGGCACGCTCGCACTGCGCGCCGACAGCAGCAGCGCCATTGCCCTCACCCAGGTGTTGGCAGAGGCCAAGCTCGATCACATCGAAGACAAGTTCCTGCTGTTGCCCAACGTGCTCAAGCAGCGCAAATACACCCGTGCCACCCACAGCGCGGTGTTTGTGGAAGTGCGCGTGGACGAGGAACTGGGCACGGTGCGCGTCACCCGCGTGGTGAGCGCCATTGCGGCCGGGCGCATCCTCAACCCCACCACGGCACGCAGCCAGATCATCGGCGGCGTGGTGTGGGGCATCGGCGAGGCCCTGCACGAGCAGACCCAGTCCGACCACCGCTTCGGCCGCTTCATGAACCATGACCTGGCCATGTACCACGTCTCCGCCAACGCAGACATCCACGACATCGAGGTGATCTTCGCCGACGAGGATGACCGCGTGGTCAGCAGCCTGGGCGCGAAAGGCGTGGGCGAGATTGGCCTGGTGGGCGTGTCGGCTGCAGTGTGCAATGCCATCTTTCATGCCACCGGCAAGCGCGTGCGCAGCACCCCGATGACGCCCGATAAGGTGATGGCAGATTGACGCAGCCGCTTGCCGGCAGCAGCTTGTTGTCAGTAGCTGAGTTGTAGTGGAAGGGCTCTGCAGAAATGCAGAGCCCTTCTTGCATGCCCTGCAGGCTCAAGGCATCACTAGAGATGGCTTAGCCTCGTCATCCAGCTACGTCCGCGCCGATGCGTCTGCGCCGCATAAGGGCGGCCCGGCACCACCAAGCTGAGCACACCGCTTCGGCAGCCCACACGGCAGTGAGCTAACCGGCGGTCGGTGAGTGCTATCTACCCCAAGCAAGCCCAGACGTAGCGCGCTGGATATGACCACAACTCACGATCGGGACGTCCGATCCGGGATCGCGAGCGTTGGCAGTCATGGATCAGCCAGGGAGGCCGCGCCATTCGAACCTGGCTGTACCGCCAGACGTAGCGCGTCCTTCGCCTACCCTGGCGCCCACGCCTGAAGGCAACAGCAAGCCCTTACCAGATCACCACGCGGTCTTTCTCGCCGCGCACCATTGGGTCACCTGCCTTGCACGCGAAAGCGCTAGCGAATTGCGGCATGTTCGAAGGAGCTGCAATGGCTCTCACTTTGGCTGGGGCATGCGGGTCGGCAGCCAATTGAACCAGCTGCCGTTCCTCACGCGTGAGCCAGCGCCAATTCCGGGCGAAGGCAAGGAAGAAGCGCTGATCCGGGGTGTAGCCATCTACTGTGACTGCATGCTCCGGATGCTTGCGCAGGTTGGCTTGCAATGCATCGTAGGCAACGTTGAGTCCGCCAAGATCCGCGATGTTCTCGCCCAGGGTCAGCTTGCCGTTGACGTGCAACTCGGGATGGTCCGCTAGCGGCACATAGGCATTGAACTGCTTGACCAAACCTTCAGCGCGCTGCTCGAACGCAGTGCGATCTACCGGTGTCCACCAATTGGCATTGTTGCCCGCCCCGTCAAATTGACTGCCTTGGTCATCGAAGCCATGCGTCGCCTCGTGGCCCATGAGCGAACCGATCGCTCCATAGTTCAGCGCATCATCCGCTGTGGCATCGAAAAACGGAGGTTGCAGAACGGCTGCAGGAAAATTGATCGAATTGTCACTTGGGGAATAGAACGCATTGACTGTCTGCGGCGTCGTGATCCAGCGCTTGCGATCGGTTGGCTTGCCGACCTGATCGATGTTGTAGCGGTAGTTGAACTTGGCCGCTGCTTGCACATTCCGGTAGTAAGCGCCCGGCGTGAGATCGAGCCCTGACCAATCACGCCACGTGTCCGGGTACCCGATGCGCGGCAGCAAGGTGTCCCATTTCGCCAGCGCCTTCGCCTTGGTCTGCTCACTCATCCATGCGACATGCGTGATACGCACCTTGAGCGCGGCACGAATGTTGTCGACCAGCTCAGCTGCGTGTTGCTTCGCCTCCGGCGTGAAGACCTTTGCGACATACAGTTGGCCCAGGCCCTCCCCCATGGCATCGTTCACCACGCCCAGCACGCTTTTCCAGCGGGGATCCGGTTGTGGCTGCCCAGTCAGGACCTTTCCATAAAACGCGAAGTTGTTGTCGACAAACGCCTTGCTGAGCTGCTTGGATGCGTCATCAATCGCATGAAAGCTCAGATAGGCCTGCCACTGGGCCACCGGCGCCGTGGCCAATTCATGGTCGAATGCAGCAAAAAATTTCGGCTGCGATAAAGAGAAGCCGGGTCCCACGTCCACGTCTTGGGTTCGAAAGAACGTGGTCCAAGAAAAATGTGGGGTTGCTTTATCCGCCTCAGCCAGGCTGACGAAGTGATACCCCTTCTTGGGGTCCCGCTGCTCAACCGGCGCTAACGACGCAGCAGCCAAGCGGGTCTCAAGTGCAAGAACAGCTTTCGCCTGTGCCTCTGCGACATCCGCAGACACGCCAGTGAGTTCGAAGGACTTGGCGATATAGGCCAGATACGCTTTGCGCACAGCGGCGTGGTCTGGGGCGCTGTAGTAATCCTTGCTCGGGAGCGCCAAGCCGCCCTCATCTGCGAACGCAATCTGCATGTTTGCATTGCGGAAGTCGGATTGCGCGCTGAACTTGAATACCTGCGCGTCCCCCTCGGCGTGGCGTTGCATGATGTAAGAGGCGACATCCTTCGCGGAAGAAAGCGCGGCAATGGCCTCCAGCTGCGGACGAATCGGTTGCGCGCCAGCGGCCTCGATGGCTGCCTCGTCCATTCCGGAGGCATAGAGAAGCCCAAGCTTACGGGCGACCACGTCCCCCTGACCATCAGTCTGCTTGGCAGCTTGTTCGACGATGTCGCGCTGGGTCGAGAGAGTTTTCTCCATCAACCCAGGAACCACGCCCCAACTGCTTCGGTCTGGCGGAATAGAATTCGCCTTCTCCCAACTGCCATTCACGAACCCATAGAAGTTCTGGCATGCCTCGACTGCGGAACCGAGTTCGCTGATATCGAAAGTGGATTTCGGAACGACAGGAGGCGTCGAAGACACCGCCGTCGGTGCATGACCAGACGCACTGTCATCAGATACACGCTTACACCCTGATAACGCTGCAACCACGGCAAAAGCCACTAGTGAAGTCTTGGCCAGCATCGTTAATTCCATCGGAATGTATGAAGAAATATCTTAGGTGCACACGGCAGGGCGTGCCCCCGCGCTGAGCTTTATTGAGGATCTAGTTCAGCTATCTCGATATACAGACACTGCGATCCTGGCGCGCGAAAGCAAGGCACAAAGCGTTCTGTTCGGGAATCAGACCACACCGCTTACAGGCCCAGAGACGTTGGGCTACGTTCGCGCAGCGATGTCGCCCAAAACGTTGACTGGCTGCCAGCAGGTCAAAAAGTCCAGCGATTTGTTACACACACGCGCATTAAGAGCAGCTATCAAAACCACTGCGCAGCCGCCATACGGCGCGGCCGGTGCTCGGAATCGGCATGTACCCACGTACATTCCGGTTCCTCCGCGCCGTCCGCACCCACCTGACGACTGCTCGCTACGTTTTGTTAGCCGCTCTAAGCATGCGGTCGCGCCGGGCAGTTGTCCTCGGTGCTACAGACACCTGCGTCGGAAGGATTCGGCGGGCAATGCGTGGTGATGGCCCCGTTTCTTTCATGCGGCGGCTGCTGGCATTGCGAGCGCAAGGAAGCTATGGGCATACGAGTTGCGAAATGAATATAGGCGCGCGGAACGGCTTCGCTTTAAATTCGCGGATCGTTCGGAGCACTTAACACTTATGCAGAAAGAATCGCGCCCTCCGCCTAGCGCAGCATCTGCACGACTCCCGCGCTACGCCTGACGCGAAGCAAAGTATGGCCATGTCGATGTTTCGCTGCGCACCTTCCAGTGTGTCTACTTCGGCCCAACTGCCAAGCGCCACAGCGCCCACGTGACTGCACCGCCATGCGGAGCCGCCGTGATCGCACGGCTTCACATCCACGGCACCTGACGCTCACACATCGCTGCCGGCACGCGCGGTGAGATAGGTCCATGCCGTGTGCTCCCGCAGCCATCGCGCCGTCTTGCGGCACGCAGCTGACGTACCCGCAACGCAGCACCGGCCTTCGTTCCCCCACCCGGAGCCGCACCATGACCGATCACGACGACCCCACCCATTCCCCCGCCCGCCGCCGCGCCATTGGCGCGCTCGGTACCGGGCTTGCCGCTGGCGGCGGCGCGCTGCTCTCCGCAGGTGCGTCGGCACAAACGGGCACCGCGGCTGCCGGCGGTGCGAGCCGCCCACCGATGCAGGACCCGCGCACGCAGTATCCGCAGCCGCCGTTCGCAACCCCGCAACAGGAGTGGCCGGGGTTGGCCTCCAAGATGGTGCCGCGCCCGGACCATGGCGAAACCAGCTACGTCGGTTCGGGCCGGCTCACCGGACGCAAGGCGTTGATCACCGGTGGCGACTCGGGCATCGGCCGCGCTGCGGCTATCGCCTACGCACGCGAGGGCGCCGATGTCGCCATCAACTATCTGCCGCAGGAAGAATCCGATGCGCGCGAAGTCGTCGCACTGATTCGCGCCGCCGGCCGCAAGGCGGTGGCCATTCCCGGCGACCTGCGCAGCGGCGCGTTCTGCAAGCAACTGGTGGACACCGCCGTGCAGCAACTGGGCGGGCTGGACATCCTGGTCAACAACGCCGCGCGCCAGACCGCGCAGAAATCCATCCTGGACATCGACGACCAGCAATTCGACGACACCCTCAAGACCAATCTGTACGCCCTGTTCTGGGTGACGCGCGCGGCGGTGCCGCACCTCAAGCCAGGCGCGGCCATCATCAGCACCAGCTCGATCGTGGCCGACGACCCGCCCGAAGCCCTGCTCGACTACGGCATCACGAAGGGCGGCATCGTCACCTTCACCAAGGCCTTGGCCAAGCAGCTCGCGCCGAAGGGCATCCGCGTCAACGCAGTTGCGCCCGGCCCGTACTGGACCCCGCTGCAGCCCAGCGGCGGCCAGTTCCCCGACAAGCTCAAGACCTTCGGCAGCGACAGCCCGACCGGCCGCCCAGGCCAACCGGCAGAGATCGCGCCGATCTATGTGCTACTCGCCTCCCAGGAATCCAGCTTCACCACCGGCAGCATCTTCAGCAGTGTGGGCGGGCGCGGCAACGTGGGCTGACGTCGGTTGCACGGCCATGCACCGCTCGCCTTGTACAGGTGCATGGCTAAGAGCAGCGATCAAAACGACTGCGCAGCCGCCAGGCGGGCGTGGCCTGTGCTCGGAATCGGCATGTCCCCCCGTACATTCCGGTTCCTCCGCGCCGTCCGCACCCACCTGGCGACTGCTCGCTACGTTTTGTTAACCGCTCTAAAGCCGCAGGCCATGACGCACGGAGTGGCTGGTGCGTGCACGCACGCGACCAGTCGGCGACTGCAAAAAGTTCGTAGGAGCGCGCCTGAGCGCGACGTGGCGTTACACGGGGCCCAATAGCGATGAGCATCCGGCGACCAGACCACCAAGCTCACGACGCTTCAGTATCAACACGGTTTGCCAGCACACAAAAACAGCACATCACCAGCGCACACCACGCAACGCCATACATCAACGACGCGCCGCTGGCCTGTATCACCCCATGCAACTAGCGCGTCTTCAAGATACTGATCTCGCCCGAGGTCTCCAGGATCGCCAGTTCGATGTTGGCATCGTCGCGGCAATCGGCCTTGCGCTTGGCCACTTCAAAATCGGCGTAGCTGACGTTGCGGTGCACCAGCTCCTTCCAGAAAACTTCGCCGTTGCGCGCAAGCACGGCGGGGGTGCCCTGCACCCAGGTATCCAGCCGGCGGCTGCGTGCGGTGGCCACGCCTACCAGCCAGTTGAGCAGCAGCAATGTGGCGGCCAGGATCAGCCCGCCCAACAGCGAGACGTCTTCGCCAATCAATGAGTTCTGCACCGCGGTACCCAGCAGCACGATCACCAGCACGTCGAATGGCGTGGACTGGCCCACCGCGCGCTTGCCGGTGATGCGCGTGAGCAGCAACACCACCGTGTACACCGCCACCGCGCGCAGGATGAACTCCCACCACGGCATGCCCAGATGCATCATTTCGTAGAACCGCACGCGTGTTTCGGTGTCCATCTCACTGCGCCCATGGCTGTTGCGATCAGGCACGCACGCTAGAGCCAGGGCGGTGAAAACACCGTGCTGTGCGGTTGCGCCAACGGCCGCGTTGCAACCGGCGCACGCGGGGCAGCGAACACAACTGCAGCCGCACTCAACTGCGCGCGGCGGGCTTCTTGCGCGCCGGGCGCCGTGGCGTCGCTGGGGCTTGCGGTGCACGCACACCGGCCGTGGCCAGCGCCATGGTGATGAGTCCGGCAATGAGGCGCCGCAGCACCGCTGCGTTATCGGTTGAGGCCTTCAGGCTGGTGGTGGCCAGGCGCAGGATGTACGCCAGGTCGGCCGCGGGCATCGCGCTGTCGGCACCCATCTGCGGGCGCAGCACCTGCACCAGTTTTGTTTCCATGTGGCTGTAGAGATCGTCCAGTGCACCGGGCGCATACACGCCGCAATTACTGATCAGATCGATGCCGTTCGCCGAGTCGATCACCGCGGCCACCGGCTCCAGTACCCAAATATCGAACAGGTGCTGCAGCTGCGTGCGCAGGTCCTGGTCGCTGCGCACGCGGCGTTCGGTCTCGGCAACGCACAGCATGCGCTGGCGCTGCACCTGCGCGGCAAAGACCGATTCCTTGTTGGCGAACGCGGCATACAGCGACGGCCGTGACATCTGTGCCGCTTCGGCGATGTCGCTCATGCTCACCTTGCGGTAGCCATGGCGCAGGAACAGCTGCAGCGCCGCGTCCATGATGCGCGCCTGCTTGCTGTCCAACGCGGCGTCAGCCTGCGCAGGCACGGGGGCGGATGACTTTACACTTGACATTATCTGTAAATAGGTAAACCTTACACGTTCCGCAGATTGTAAAGCACCCAGCCCGCCATGACCTCCACTGCCGACACCCTCGCTCCTACGCCCCGCACCACGCGTGCCTATGCCGCCCTCGAAAAAGAAGGCGCAATGGTGCCGTGGCAGTTCGAACGCCGCGCCGTGCGGCCCAACGACATCGCCGTCAAGGTGCAGTACTGCGGCGTGTGCCATTCAGATCTGCACTCGGTCAATCACTGGGCCAGCGAATACCCGCTGGTGCCGGGCCACGAAATCGTCGGTGAGGTGATCGAGCTGGGGGCCGAGGTCACCGGCTTCTCGATCGGGCAGCAGGTGATGATCGGCACCATCGTCGATTCGTGCCGGCAATGCCCACCCTGCGAAGCGCACATGGAGGTGTACTGCCGCGAGTTCCCCACCCTGACCTTCGATGGCGTGGACCGCGTCGATGGCAGCCGTACCCGCGGCGGCTACTCGGAGCACTACGTGTCCGATGCGCGCTTTGTGTACCCGTTGCCCGACGGCCTGGACCCGGCCGCGGCAGCACCGCTGCTGTGCGCAGGCATCACTACGTTCTCGCCGCTGCACCACTACCGCATCGGCCCCGGCCACACGGTGGGCGTGGTGGGCATCGGCGGCCTGGGCCATCTCGGCATCAAGTTCGCCCGCGCGATGGGCGCGCATGTGGTGGCGTTCACCACCTCGCCGAAGAAGGCCGCCGAAGCGCAGCGCCTGGGCGCGCACGAAGTGGTGCTTTCCACCGACGCGGCGCAAATGCAGGCGCAGGCCTTCCGCTTCGATTTCATCCTGGACACCGTCTCGCAACGCTACCCGATGGACGACATGCTCAAGGCGCTGAACCTGGATGGCACGCTGTGCGCGCTGGGCCTGCCCGACCAACTGGATTTCCGCCCGGTCATGCTGGCGATGGGCCGGCGCAAGATCACCAGCTCCGGCACCGGCGGCACGGCCGACACCGCCACCATGCTGGCGTTCTGCCAGCAGCACGGCATCGTGGCCGACGTGGAAGTGATCCGCATGCAGGACGTCAACGACGCCTTCGCCCGCCTGCAGAAAAACGATGTGCATTATCGCTTCGTGGTGGATATGGCGGCATCGGCCTTGTAACGCGTGTGGCGCGCGCGCAGTTCACGGCGCGCGCCCCCGCAAGACCACAGCCAGCAAAAAACGAATGTGCGGATGGCCCGAAGCCCACGGTGCAAATGCGAACGCGGCACGTGCGCCCGGGCTTGGCGATCCTGTAGCGTGGGCTGACACCGCCGAACACCGCCTCCATGCCCGCACGCACCACTCGACGTCAGCTCCTGCAAGGCGCCGCCAGCCTGGCCCTGCTCGCGCGCATTCCCGCTGGCTGGGCAGTGCCCGCGTCTCCGTCCCGCGCGCCTGGCTTTATCGATGCATTGATTGCCCGCATGAGCGTGGAGGAGAAAGCCGGCCAGCTCAGCCTGTTTAGCTCGGCGCGGCAAGACAGCAAGGCGGTCGTCGCCAACCCGCTGGACCGCACTGCCGATGGCAGCGCGCAACTGGCCGCGGCCCGGGCCGGGCGGCTGACCGGTGTGTTCAACGGCTCCAACGTGCGCTGGCATCGCCAACTGCAGCAGGCGGCCATGCAAAGCCGGTTGCGGATTCCGCTATTGTTCGCCGCCGACGTGATCCACGGCTATACCACCGTGTTTCCGGTGCCGCTGGCCGAAGCGGCCAGCTTCGAGCCGGAGCTGGCACGGCGCACCGCGCGTGCCGCCGCCATGGAGGCCACCGCTGTGGGCATCGACTGGACCTTTGCGCCCATGGTGGATATCGCCCGCGATGCGCGTTGGGGCCGTGGTGTGGAAGGCGCGGGCGAAGACGTGCTGCTGGCGCGGCAGTTTGCGCAGGCGCGCGTGCGCGGCTTCCAGGGCGATGCGGGGCTGGCGCATGCCGAGGCGATGGCGGCCTGCCCGAAACACTTCGCCGCGTACGGCGCGGCCGAGGGCGGGCTGGATTACAACCGCGTGGACGTCTCCGAACGCACGCTGCGCGAGGTGTATTTCCCGCCGTTCCAGGCCGCGTTCGCTGCCGGCGCGGTCACCACCATGGCCGCCTTCAACGAACTGTCCGGCATTCCGGCCACCGCCAATGCATGGCTACTGGACACGCTGCTGCGCCGGGAGTGGGACTACCCCGGCCTGGTGGTGTCCGACTTCCAGGCCGACGAGGAACTGATCGCGCACGGCGTTGCGACCGATGCGCGCGACGCGGCCCGGCTGGCCTTTCTGGCCGGGGTGGACATCAGCATGGAAAGCGGCCTGTATCTGCAGCACCTGCCGGCACTGGTGGCCGCAGGCGATGTGCCAATGGCGCGGCTGGATGCCTCGGTGCGCCGGGTGCTGGCATTCAAGGCGGCGTTGGGGTTGTTCGACGATCCGTTCCGCCGGCTTGGCGCCGCCGGTGCGCAATCACGGCAACGCCGCAGCGACACCCTGGCACTGGCGCACGAAGCCGCCTGCAAATCGGTGGTGCTGCTGAAGAACGATGGCGCGCTGCTGCCGTTGCAGCGCAGCGGCCAGCGCATTGCGCTGATCGGGCCCATGGCGCGCGACTGGATCAATCACGCCGGGCCGTGGAGCCTGTTCGACGAAGAGGACAAGGGCAACACGCTGGCCGCCGCACTGGCCGCTGCGTTGCAGGATCCGCAGGCGCTGCAGGTGGTGGACGGCTGCGACTTCGACCAGGCAGTGCAAGGCGGTGTGCAAGCCGCGGTGGCGGCCGCCAGTCGCGCCGATGTAGCGGTGCTGGCGATCGGTGAACCGATGACGTATTCGGGCGAGGCGCAATCACGCAGCGAGATCAGCATCCCCGAGGCGCAGCAGCAACTGGTGGCCGCAGTGGTCGCCACCGGCACGCCGGTCGTGGTGGTGTTGAGCACCGGTCGCGCGCTTGCGCTGGAAGGCGCGCTACTCGCCTGCCCGGCGATCCTGGTCACTTGGTTCCTGGGCTCGGCGGCGGGCGTGGCCATGGCCGACATCCTGTTGGGCACACAGGCACCCTCTGGCCGGTTGCCGGTGAGTTTCCCGCATGCGCCCGGGCAGCTGCCCTACACCTATGCCCACCCGCCTACCGGCCGCCCCAACCCGCAGCCGGATGTCCTGGAGCCGTACACCACCCACTACCGTACTGCGCCCAACAGCGCGCTGTTCGCTTTCGGCCACGGGCTCACCTATGGCCGCATCGAGTACAGCGCATTGGCGCTGAGCGATGCACGCCTTGCCGCCAACGGCAGCCTGCGCATCAGCGCGCGCATCCACAACCGCGGCGGCCGCGATGCGGAAGAAGTGGTGCAGCTGTATGTGCGCGACCGCGTGGCCAGCGTGACCCGGCCGGTGCGCGAGCTGAAGGACTTCCGCAAGGTTGCCGTGCCTGCCGGTGGCAGCACGCCGGTGGAGTTCGTACTGCGCCGGGACGATTTGCGGTTCATTGGCCAGGCGATGACGCCAACGGTGGAGCCCGGCATGTTCGATCTCTGGCTGGCGCCCTCTGCCGAAGCGGCAGGCGTCACGGCGAGCTTTGAACTGCTGGCGTGAGGTGGCGTGCGATTGCGCGTGCCGCGCCCTGTTCTATCGGCTAGTCCCAAAGCTCAAAAACTGCGCCGTGCAACCGGGCACTGCGCGCCCTGATGCACGGCACCACGCGCATCAGTAATCCTCGCAACGCCTGCAGTCACCCCTTCAATACCTCGGCCAGGAATGGCGCGGTGCGGCTGCCGCGATGCGCCGCCACCTGCGCCGGTGTGCCGGCCACCACCACGTTGCCGCCGTTGCCGCCGGCGCCCGGGCCCATGTCCAGCACCCAATCGCTGCTGGCAGCCACGCGCATGTCGTGCTCCACCACGATCACCGTATTGCCCGCATCCACCAGGCCCTGCAACTGCAGCATCAAGGTGTCCACATCGGCCGGATGCAGCCCGGTGGTGGGTTCGTCCAGCACATAGACGGTGTCGCGGCGCTGCGCACGTTGCAACTCGGTCGCCAGCTTGATGCGCTGCGCCTCACCACCGGACAACTCGGTGGCCGGCTGGCCCAGGCGCAGATAACCCAGCCCCACTTCGCGCAACACCTGCAGCGGCCGCAACACGCTCGCATCATCTGCGAAGAACGCAGCGGCCTGGTCCACCGTCATCGCCAGCACCTGCGCGATGGTGTGCTCGCGCAGCGTGATTTCCAGGGTCTTGGCGTTGTAGCGCGCACCGTGGCAGGTGGGGCACGGCGCATAGACACTCGGCATGAACAGCAGTTCCACGTACACCGAGCCCTCGCCCTCGCAGGTGGCGCAGCGCCCCTTGGCCACGTTGAACGAAAACTGCCCCGGGTCGTACCGACGGCGACGTGCTGCGGGCGTGGCGGCAAACAATTTGCGCACCGGATCGAACAGGCCGGTGTAGGTGGCCAGGTTGGAGCGCGGTGTGCGGCCAATCGGCTTCTGGTCCACGCGCACCAGCCGGCGCACATGCTCCAGCCCGGCCACGATCGCGCCGCCCAACGGAATCTGCGCATCGCGCTCGAGTGGGTCCAGCGCGTCGTCGTCATCGGCGTGCGGCTGGCCCAGGTGCGCAGCCAGCAATTCCACCAGCGCCTGGCTCACCAGCGATGATTTGCCGGAGCCGGACACACCGGTCACGGTGGTGAACACGCCCAGCGGCAGGTCCACATCCAGCGCCTGCACGTTATTGCGGGTGATGCGGCGCAGCTGCAGCCAGGCGGTGGGCGTGCGTGCGTGGCTGTGCACCGGTGGCGGCGTGCCGAACAAATAGCGCCGCGTGGAAGACGCCTGCACCTGCGCCAATCCGTCTGGCGGGCCGCTGTAAAGCACCTGCCCGCCATGCACGCCGGCGGCCGGGCCCACGTCCACGATCCAGTCCGCATGACGGATCACATCCACCTCGTGTTCCACCACGAATACCGAATTACCCGCCGCCTTGAGCTGATCCAGTGCGCCGAGCAAGGCCTGCGCATCGGCCGGATGCAGGCCGGCCGAGGGTTCGTCCATCACGTACACCACGCCGAACAATTGCGAACGGATCTGCGTGGCCAGGCGCAGGCGCTGCAACTCGCCCGGCGACAGCGTGGGCGTGCTGCGCTCCAAGGTGAGATACCCCAGGCCCAGCGCCTGCACCACCGCGATGCGCGCGCGCAGGTCTTCGGCGATACGTTGCGCGGCGATTACCTGTTCGGGATGTTCGGCTGCGGCCCCGCGCTTACGTTTGCCCTGCGCGGCCTGCGTGGCGGGTGTGGCTTCGGCGGCAGGGCGCAGCAGCTCGGCCACCTCATCCAGCGGGCGCTGCGACAACGCGCCGATATCCAGCCCGGCAAAGGTCACCGACAACGCCTCGCGGCGCAGCCGCTTGCCATCGCACTGCGGGCACTGCGTGCTGATCAGATACTGCGCCACGCGCTTTTTCATCTGCGCGCTCTGCGTGCTGGCAAAGGTGTGCAGCACGTAGCGCCGCGCACTGGTGAAGGTGCCCATGTAGCTGGGTTCTTCCTTGCGCTTGAGCGCGCGCCTGACCTCGTCCAGGTCGTAGCCGGCGTACACCGGCGCCACCGGCTGCTCGTCGGTGTAGAGAATCCAGTCGCGCGTTTTCTTCGGCAACTTGGCCCATGGCACGTCCACATCAATCCCGAGCGTGGTCAGGATGTCGCGCTGGTTCTGCCCATGCCACGCACCCGGCCAGGCGGCCACCGCGCGCTCGCGGATGCTCAGGCTGCGGTCCGGCACCATGCTGGCCTCGGTGGCGTCGTAGATACGCCCCAGGCCGTGGCAGGTGGGGCAGGCACCGGCCGGCGTGTTCGGCGAAAACCCATCCGCATAGATGATCTCCTGCCCCGGCGGGTACTGGCCGGCGCGCGAATACAGCATGCGCAGCGAGTTGGAGATGGTGGTCACGCTGCCCACCGAGGAGCGCGCACTCGGCGCGCCGCGCGCTTGCTGCAGTGCCACCGCCGGCGGCAGGCCGTCGATGGCATCCACCTCGGGCACGCCCACCTGGTCGATCAGGCGCCGCGCATACGGCGAGATCGAATCCAGATAGCGCCGCTGCGCTTCGGCAAACAGGGTGCCGAAGGCCAGCGACGACTTGCCCGAGCCGGACACGCCGGTAAACACCACCAGCGCATCGCGCGGGATATCCACGTCCACGTTCTTGAGGTTGTGCTCGCGCGCACCACGCACGCGCACCAGGCCGGGGACAGGAGAAGACGCTGAGCTGGACATGACACCAAACCGACAACTGGACAGTGCGCCAGCCTAGCGCGCCACACATGCAGCGCGCGTCAGCGCTTGTGCCCGATCCATCGTGATTGCACCGCTGCGCCGGTCAGGCCACCGCGTGCGCAGGCACGGTGTCGATGGAGCTGTCGGCCAATGCCTGCATGCGCGCCACCACGCCGCTGAACAGGCGCGCGGTGGCCGCCTCGCGGGTGCGGAAGATCTCTTCCAGCGCAGCGTAGTACCACAGCGTGCCATCGCGCCCGGCGGTGAACACGTTGAAGATGTCCTGGCCCACGTCGGGGTTTTCAAGGTCCTGCACGATGGTACGGGCGTTGTAGAGCTTGTCGCAGCCGGACACCAGCAATGCGCGCTCGGGCGTCTTGCGCAGATGCGCCAGGTAGGACTGCTTGCGCTCGCGCCAGTCGCGCTTGCGGGCGCTGGCGGTGTTGTCCACGTCGGCCTTGTCCTCGGCGGTGGCGTCGGTGCAGGCCATCACGATATCGGCCACCGCATCGCCGAACTGCGCGCGAATCGAGCCCTCATGGCCGCCGCCGCAGTCTTCCACCACATCGTGCAGCAGGCCGGCGATGGCCTGGTCCTCGTCACCGCCGCATTCCAGCACCAGCGTGGACACGCCAAGTAAATGGCTCAGGTACGGGATCTGCGTGCCCTTGCGCAGCTGCCCGGCGTGGGCAATGCGGGCGTAATCCACGGCTTGGGCATAACGTTCGGTGAGCGCGGTCATGGGGCGTCCAATCCTGAAGATGGCGGCAGTATCGCCGAGCGCGACGGCAGCGGTGGTGATGGCCTGCAACATCGTCCCTCAAAGACACCGCCGTGCGGCCGATAGGACTAGGGTTGTCTGTCACTGCACGATTGCTCGCCGATGCCTACTCTCCCCGTTTGCCGCGCCTGCCGCGATGGCCAGGACTTTCCCACCGCCATCACGATGGCCTTTCAACCCATTGTCGATGTGGCCACGCGCCGCATCTACGCCGGCGAAGCGCTGGTGCGCGGCGTCGACGGCGCCTCGGCCGCGAGCATTCTCGGCGCGGTGGACGAGCGCAACCGCTACGCGTTCGACCAAGCCTGCCGGATCAAGGCGATCGAATGCGCCGCGGCAATTGCGTTGCCGGCGCTGCTGTCGATCAACTTCATGCCCAACGCGGTGTACAACCCCGAGCACTGCCTGCGCGCCACGCTGGAGGCCACCGAGCACTATCAGTGGCCGCTGCACAGCATCATTTTCGAGGTGAGCGAGCAGGAGCACATGGCCGACCCGGCGCATCTGCTCGGCATCCTGCGCGCCTACCAGGCACGCGGCCTGAAGACCGCCATCGACGATTTCGGTGCGGGCTATGCCGGGCTCGGCCTGCTGGCCGATTTCCAGCCAGACCTGCTCAAGCTCGACATCGCCCTGGTCCGCGGCATCCACACCGACCGCAGCCGCCAGGCGATCGTGCGGCACGTCACCCGCATGTGCGAAGAACTCGGCATCGCCGTCATCGCCGAAGGCATCGAAGAAGCCGACGAATACCGCACCCTGCGCGACTTAGGCATCCACCTGCAGCAAGGCTATTTGTTCGCCCGCCCGCAACTGCGCGCCCTGCCCCCGGTGCATTGGCCGGACTGAGGTGCAAGCGCGGGTGACGCGACCTGCGCATGCGGCGCATGAGTCACTCGGGCGGCCCACGATCATCGATGCGTGACTGCGTGCGCGCAGCGTGTCAGTTAATGCGGCTAGAGAAGCCGCACGTACCCGCAGAGAGAAGACGCGGCGCAATCAGCGTGACTCCGTCAGCACGGAGCAGTGAAACGCGGAGATACCCCACCGCAAGCCACGCCCTTCCGATTCCCCACTCCCGATTCCCCATTCCCAGCGGCGCAACGCGCCGCTCACACATACCGCGGAATCGGCCCCAGCTGTGGCGTTTGCTCGGGCAACTCCACTTCCAGCTCATCCTCGTAGCACCAGCCCCAGCCTTCCGGTGGGTCGTAGCCTTCGATGATGGGGTGGCCGGTGGTGTGGAAGTGCGCGCTGGCGTGGCGATTGGGCGAATCGTCGCAGCAGCCCACGTGCCCGCACTCGCGGCACAGGCGCAGATGCACCCACACACTGCCGCTGGCCAGGCACTCTTCGCAGCCGCGTGCGCTGGGGGTGACGTGGTGGATGTGGCTGAGGTGCGTGCACTGGCTCATGAGGTCGCGGACTCCTGCGTGGCGTTGGCAAGTTCGGAGACGGCCACCGGCGTGGCCTGGTGTGCCAAGAACTGATGGATCTGCGCGACCACCGCGGCACCCTCGCCCACGGCGGCGGCCACGCGCTTGACCGAACCGGCGCGCACATCGCCAATGGCGAACACGCCACGGCGGTTGGTCTCCAGCGGCAGGCACGGTGGCAAGCCTTCGGCGCGCACGCTGCCGGTGACCACGAAGCCATGCGCATCGGTCTCCACGCATTGCTGTAGCCACCCGGTGTTGGGGTCGGCGCCCACGAACAGGAACAGGTGGCGCAGCTCCAGCCGTTGGGTCTGGCCATCGGCACGCGTGCGCAGCACCGCTGCCTGCAGACCGCGCTCCGGGTCGCCTTCCAGCGCGGCCACTTCGGTGCCGGTGTGCAACGTCACGTTGGGCAGCGCGGCGATGCGTTCGATCAGGTATTGCGACATCGACGCTTCCAGGCCCTCGCCACGGATGATCAAGTGCAGTTCCTTCACCCGCGGCGCCAGGAACGCCACTGCCTGCCCGGCGGAATTGCCGCCACCGACCAGCGCCACCACGCCGCCCTCGCACAGGCGTGCTTCCACCGGCGAGGCCCAGTACGAGACGCCGTGGCCTTCGAAGCGGTCCAGCTGGTCGATCTGCGGCCGCCGGTAACGTGCGCCGGAGGCGATCACCACCGTGCTGGCCTGCAGCTGTTTGCCATCGGCCAGATCCAGCCGCAACGCCCCGTCTTCGCGCCCGCATTCCAGCGTGGCCGCTTCCAGCGGAATGGCCAGCTCTGCACCGAATTTGAGCGCCTGGTTGTAGGCGCGCCCGGCCAGCGCCTGGCCTGAAATACCGGTGGGAAAGCCCAGGTAATTTTCGATCCGTGCCGACGCGCCGGCCTGCCCGCCAATGGCGCGCTGGTCCAGCACGATCACCGACAGGCCTTCGGAGGCGGCATACACCGCGGTGGCCAGGCCCGCCGGGCCGGCGCCGACAATCGCCACGTCGTAGCGGTGATCCGGGTCGATGTCGGGCGTCATGCCCAGGCAATGCGCGGCTTCGGCATCGCTGGGCTGGCGCAGCACGCGCCCGCTGGGGCACACCATCACCGGCAGGTCCTGTTCCTGGATGCCCAGCCGCTCCACCAGCGCGCGGCCGTCCTCGTCGGACACATCCATCACCGTGTTGGGATAGCCGTTGCGGGTGAGAAAGCCCTGCAGCCGGGTCAGGTGCGGGTCGTCGGGTTCGCCGATCAGCACCGAGCCGGAGGCATCGCCTTCGATCAGCCCCACGCGGCGCAGGATCAGCGCGCGCATCACCACCTCGCCCACTTCGGCCGAGCTGATCATCAGCGCGCGCAGATGCGCGGTGTCGAACGGCAACGCCAGGCAGCCGTGCTCGCCCGCGCGCCCGGCGGCGAGCGACGCGCGCCCGGCCAGCTGGCTCACTTCGCCGGTGAACTGCCCCGGCGTATGCAAGGTGATGGGTTTTTCGTTGCCCAGACCATCGCGACGCACCACCTCGATGGCGCCTTCCAGCACCACCCAGACCGGCGCGTGCGCATCGCCCACGTCGAACACCATCTCGCCGGCGTCGAAGCGCCGCGGCGGGCCGCTGGCAAAGCGCCGGGTGATGGCAAGTTGCGCCGTATCCAGCTCGGGAAACATCTGATGGTGACGGGTGTCAGCCAGGCTCATGGAGCGGCGGTATCGGGTGGGGGAAGTGCATGCAAGCATGGCCAGACGTGATGGCGATGGCAATCACCCGAAATAGGCAGCGTGCGGGCGCAGGCAGCCAGTGCAACTGCGCGGTGTTCGCGGCCGCTGCGCAGTGCCTTGCGAGGTATGCACGCACGTGCCGCGTACGTGTTCAGTCCGTTTGCGTGGGTGCTTCCCAGTGCGGCCCGTGCTGACCGGCGGCCATGCGCGCGGGCGGGCGCACCCGGAACACCACGCTGATGCGCTCGCCGAGCGCGCGCGTGGTCTTGGGAATACCGTGCTCATGCGTCAGCTGCGAGGCATGGCTCATCGCCAACAAGCTGCCGGGCGCCAGCTCCAACGCGATCGCGCGCGTGTCACCCTGCTTGGCCCGCAGTTGCATCCGCCGCGGCGTGCCCAGCGACAGCAACGCAATCGGGTGCGGTGCCAGCAGCGTGTGCAGCTTGTCGTGGTGCATGGCCACGCTGTCGCGGCCGTCGCGGTACAGGTTCAAGCCCACTGCGTTGTACGGTGCCGGCAGCTGAGCCTGCACCGCGGCCAGCAAGGCCTGCAGCGGCAGGCCCGGCGGCAGTGGCGCATCCAGGCGGTACGAAGCCAGCAGGCGCGGCACATCCACCACGCGGTCGTACATCGTGCGCTGGTGGCGCTGCCAGTCCGCGCCGTCGCGCAATGCCGCGAATGCGGCCTGCGCCACGGCGGGCATCAGTAGCTGCGGCCAATAGCGCACACCGCCTTCGGCATCGTCCAGCACCTGCAGCGGCGCGAGCGGTGTATCGAACAAATCCATAGCGCTCAGATGGGGATGGCGGCGGTGATTTTCAGCACTGGATGCTGATGACGTCGCACAACTTTTGCCACGGGTGCGGTGCCGGTTGGCTTCACGCAGCGGTACGCAAATGGCCGCGTGCCATTCACAGGCCAGCATCAAGCATGGACGCTTCTAAGACCCAGGAGCCTCCGCATGCATCGCACACATCCTGCCCACGTGGTGATTTCCGGCGCGTCCAGCGGCATCGGCCAGGCCACCGCCGAAGCGTTTGCCGAACGCGGCGCGAGTCTGGTGCTGGCAGCGCGTGGCGAAGAGGCACTGCAACATGTCGCCGAGCGCTGCCGTGCACACGGCGCCGAGGTGCTGGTGGTGCCCACCGACGTCAAACAGGCCGATCAGGTGCAGGCGCTGGCCACCAGCGCGCGCAGTTTTCTGGGCCGCATCGATCTGTGGTTCGGCAATGTCGGCGTGGGTGCGGTGGGCACCTTCCACGAGGTGCCCATCGAAGCGAGCACGGCGGTGGTGCAGGCCAACCTGATCGGGCGCATGCACGATGCGCATGCCGCCATTCCCATCTTTGTCGAACAAGGCCATGGCGTGTTCGTCAACATGATCTCGCTGGGCGGATTTGCCGCCACGCCCTACGCCGCCGCCTACAGCGCCAGCAAGTTCGGCCAGCGCGGGTTTTCCGAAGCATTACGCGCCGAATTGATCGATCACCCCAAGGTGCATGTCTGCGATGTGTACCCGTACTTTGTCGACACGCCGGGGCTGTCGCACGGTGCCAACTACATGGGCCGCCGCGTCACCGGCCCGCCGATGATGCTGGACACGCGCACCGTGGCGCAGGCGGTGGTGCGGCTGCTCGATCGCCCGCGCAATACCGTGGTGATCGGCCCGGCCGTGCAGGCCATGCGGGTTGGCCATGCGTTGGCACCCAATCTGTTCGCACGTACGATGAGCCGGTTCTTTCAGCGTTACTTCGCGCAAGCACCGCGCGTGGGCCGCTCCAGCGGCAATGTGTTTGGCCCACCTGCCATCGCCGGCGGTATCGATGGCGGTTTCCGCCGTCGCCCGGCCGTGCGCGCACGTGCAGGGCGCAACACCTTGGTCATCGGCGCGGCAGTGGCAGCGCTGGCAACCGTGGCGGTGCTGGCCGCGAAGCGCGCGCGTTGATGCACGTCCACGTGGACAGCGGGCGTGCAGGTGCGCAGTGGCGGACACAAGCGCGGCAGCATGCACGGCGTTGTGCGGCGACGTCGATCCACTGAAGGGCCTGTGCTACGGTCCGGCGCTGCACTTGCCCGGAGTCGTCCCGCATGCAGCATCGGTTGATCGCGTTGTCCCGTATCCGCTGGCTGGCGCTGCTGGCCGCCCTTGCCGTCTTCGCCAGTCCTGCCGTGCCACGCGCCGCCGAGTCTGCCTATCGCGCGGTTGATCCCTTCATCGGCACCGGTGGCGAAGGCCACACCTACCCCGGCGCCACGGTGCCGTTCGGCATGGTGCAGTTGAGCCCGGACACCCAGATCAAACCGCGCAAGGAGGCCTACGGCTGGGCCGCCGGCTACCGGCATAGCGACAGCAGCATCGTCGGCTTCTCGCATACGCATTTCTCCGGCTCCGGGCATTCGGACCTGGGCGATATCTTGCTGATGCCAATCGCCGGTGCGGTGAAGCTGGAACGCGGCGATGTCAGCACACCCGGCAGCGGCTACACCGCGCAGTTCGATCACGCCAGCGAGCAGGCGCAGCCCGGCTATTACGCAGTGACCTTGAAAGACCGCAACATCCGCGCCGAACTCACCGCCAGCGCGCGGGTGGGCGTGCACCGCTACCAGTTCCCCAAGGGCGTGCCCGCGCATGTGCTGGTGGATCTGCGCACCAGCCTCTACGACTACCCAGGCAAGGTGCAGTGGTCGCGCCTGCGCGTGCGCAGCGATGGCACGGTCACCGGATTCCGCGAAACGCGCGGCTGGGCGCCGGGCCGGCAACTGTATTTCGCCATGCGGTTTTCGCGCCCGCTCACCGCCACGCAATTGCACGACACCGAACAGGACATCCCGTACAAGGGCTTCCCGCCGCCGGGTGACAAGAACCCCGCGCAGCGTGCGCAGATCGAAGGCCGGCAGCTGGTGGGCGTGTTCGATGTTGCCAACGACGGCACGCCATTGGTGGTCACCGTAGCGCTGTCGCCGGTCAGCGAAGACAGTGCCATTGCCAACCTGGCCGCCGAAGTGCCCGGCTTCGATTTCGACCGCGTGCGCGCCGATGCACGCGCGCAGTGGACGCAGGCGTTGTCGGCGATCGATGCACACGGCACGCCGCAGCAGCGCACCCAGCTGTACACCGCGCTGTACCACACGCTGCTCGGGCCGACCCTGTTCATGGACAGCGACGGCCGCTACCGCGGGCCAGACAACGCCGTGCATCAGGCCACCGGCTGGAGCCACTATTCCACCTTCTCGCTGTGGGACACCTACCGGGCCCTGCACCCCCTGCTCACCCTGGTGCAACCGCCGCAGCGCACCAGCGACGTGGTCAATTCCCTGCTCGCCTCACGCCGCGAAAGCGCCTACGGCATCCTCCCGGTGTGGGCGTTTCATGGCCTGGAAACCTGGTGCATGATCGGCTACCACGCCGTGCCGGTGATTGCCGATGCCTACATGAAAGGCATCGGCGGCTTCGATGCCAACGAAGCACTCGATGCCATGGTGGCCAGCGCCAACTACGGCCCCTACGACGGCATCGCGCAGTACCGCGAACTCGGCTACGTGCCGATCGACGAAGAAGGCGAAGCCGCCTCCAAGACCCTGGAATACGCATTCGACGACTGGACCATCGCGCAGATGGCCGACAAGTTAGGCAAGCCCGCCATCGCCGCAGAATTCAGCAAGCGCGCCAGCAACTGGAAGCACGCCTTCGACCCGGCCACCGGCTACATGCGCGCGCGCACCCGCGCCGGCGCCTTCCGCGAACCGTTCGACCCCTCGGCCAGCGGCTATGGCAGCGACTACACCGAAGGCAACGCCTGGCAATACTCCTGGTACGTGCCGCAGGACGTCGCCGGCCTGGCGGCCGCACACGGCGGCGAAGACACGTTGCTGGCGCGGCTGGATGCGGTGTTCGACGCCAAGGTGGACCCGAAGGTGTTCGAGCACATGGAAGACATCACCGGGCTGATCGGCTGGTATGCGCACGGCAACGAGCCCAGCCATCACGTCGCGTATCTGTACGCCTATGCCGGCCAGCCGTGGCGCACGCAGGCACGCCTGACCCAGATCATGGACACCCAATACCACGCCGGCCCCGAAGGCCTGGCCGGCAACGACGACCTGGGCCAGATGTCGGCCTGGTACGTGTTCACCACGCTGGGCTTCTACCCGGTGGCGCCAGGCAGTAATCAATACATCATCGGCCGCCCGTTCCTGCCGCGCGCCACGCTCAACCTGCCCAACGGCAAGCGCTTCAGCGTGATCGCCGAAGGCGTGAGCGATGCACGCCCATACATCGGCAGCGCTACCCTCAACGGCCAGCCACTGACGCGCGCTTATCTCACGCACGCAGAAATTCAGGCCGGCGGCGAGTTGCGCTTCCGCATGCAGGCCACGCCTAATCAGCAATGGGCCATCGACCCCGCGCAGCGGCCGTATTCGATGTCGGCCCGCTAACGCGGTGCGTCAGTAGCGGATCGCCATGCGCAAGCCATGGCGGTCATGCTCCACCACCGCAGGCAAGCTGCCGGCGGTGCCTGCCGCAATCCGCTGCGCACTCCAGCACGCCACCAGCGCATCGAGCACATCATCCGGCGCAGCCAAGCGCCGCGGTACGGCGGCCAGCAGCGCCTGCACCCGCGCGTGGCCGACGTGTTCGCCGAGCAATGCCACGCGCTGTGCATGGCCCGCCGGCGTCTTCTTGCCAGCGGCGAGTCCCTGGCCGCCGTTGAGCACGGCGAACGAAACTTCCGGGTGCACCTCGTGCACGCGCGTGGCCCAGGCCGCATCGCTGCGCAGGGCGGCATCCCAATAGCGGATCTTGTCCAGCAACCCGAAGGACTGCACACCGAAGCCGCGCTGCTTGTCGTGATCCAGCGCACGATGCAGGCGCGATGCTTCCGGCTGCGACTGCGCATGCAACATGCCGCGTAACGGCGCAGCAAAGATGCTGCAGGCGCGGCGGCCACCCACGAACCGGCGCGCCTGCGCATCGGCCGCGCGCGGGGTGTGCTCACTCAGGCCAATGGGAATATCCACGGCGATCACCTCGGCCGCACGCAGTGCATGCGCCACGTCCTGCACCGTTGCGTAATACGCAAATGCCAACGCGTCTTCGGCGTCCCACACCGCCAGCCAACCGCTACGCGCGCCATCGATTCCCACCCACCGCATCGTGTACCTCGTCATGCGCCCACCGTCGTGGTGGTGATTGACGCATATCTGCATGGTTTGCGTGCGGTCACGCGTTCACACCATGCACAACATTCGTTCACCGCTGCACAGCGCATCGCTTTCCACACTGGGCGCCGCTCGGTGCGCAGCCGTCCTGCGTGCCCCCACTCCCCCTCGACAGGAGACCCGTGCATGTCCAGCGCGAAGAACCAATACGCAATGCAGAACCCGCTCACCCAGTTTCCGCAGCCCACCTTTCCGGAGCAGACCCAGGAAGCGCCCGGCACCATTCATGAGCTGCAGCCCAAGGCCGACCATGGCGAGCAGAGCTATCAGGGCTTCGGCCGCTTGCAAGGCCGCAAGGCGCTGATCACCGGCGCGGACTCGGGCATTGGCCGCGCCACCGCCATCGCCTATGCGCGCGAAGGCGCAGACATCGTGCTCAATTACCTGCCCGAAGAAGAGCAGGATGCCGCCGAGGTGGTGCAGCTCATCCAGGCCGAAGGCCGCAAGGCCATCGCCGTGCCGGGTGACCTCAAGGACGAAGCCTTCTGCAACCAGTTGGTGGAACGTGCGGTAAAAGAACTCGGCGGCCTGGATCTGCTGGTCAACATCGCCGGCAAGCAGACTGCCGTCAAGGACATCGCCGACATCACCACCGAGCAGTTCGACGCTACCTTCAAGACCAACGTCTACGCGATGTTCTGGCTGTGCAAGGCGGCCATCCCGCATCTGCCGCCGGGCGCATCCATCATCAACACTGGCTCGATCCAGTCTTACCAGCCCTCGCCCACCCTGCTCGACTACGCCTCCACCAAGGCGGCCATCGTCAACTTCACCAAGGGGCTGGCGCAGCAGGTGGCCGAGAAAGGCATCCGCGTCAACGCCGTGGCGCCGGGCCCGGTGTGGACGCCGCTGCAGCCCAGCGGTGGCCAGCCGCCGGAAAAGATCCCGGAATTTGGCTCGGAAACGCCGATGAAGCGCGCCGGCCAGCCGGTGGAGATGGCACCGCTGTACGTGCTGCTCGCCTCGCAGGAATCGAGCTATGTCACCGGCGAAGTGTTCGGCGCCACCGGCGGCCTGCTGCTGTCTTGAGTCGCCCCAGCGCCCAGTTCCGCCGCGATGCCAGCGGCACGTTACCGATTGCCGGCTATGCCGCCATCGGTGACGGCCGCTCGGTGGCGCTGTGCGGTGCCGATGGCGGCATCGACTGGTGGTGCGTGCCGAAGATGGACGCACCACCGCTGTTCGATCGCCTGCTTGATGCCGGCAATGGCGGTTTCTTCTCGCTGTGCCCGCGCGAGTTGCAGCAGGTGGAGCGCCGTTACCGCGACGACAGCAATGTGCTGGAAACCACCTTCATCACCGCAAGCGGACGCGCGCGCCTCACCGAATCGGTCAACAGTGGCGAGGCCGGCCGGCTGCCGTGGTCGGAGCTGGCCCGGCGCATTGAGGGGCTGGAGGGCGCGGTGGTGTTCGAGCTCATCTATCAGCCAGGCACGCGCGCAGGCGAAGCGACGCCGTGGCAGAGCGATACGCCCAACGGCCGCGTGCACCACGTTGGCCCGTTGATGACCATGCTGCGCTTCGACGCGGAGGCGGTGCAGATCGCACACTGCGATGACCGTAGCGTGCGCGGCACCTTGCGCGTTGCCGCCGGCGATCGCCAGCTCGTGGCACTGCTCGCATCCGAGCGCGAAGCCTTGCCGGTGCCGCCACTGGCGGATATCGACGGCCGCATCGACCGCAGCGACCAGGAATGGCGCGAATGGAGCGGCAACCTCAGCTACGACAATGGCTACCACGACACCGTGGTGCGCTCGGCGCTTGCGCTGAAATTCCTGTGGTTTTCGCCCACCGGCGCCATTGCAGCGGCGGTCACTACCTCGCTGCCGGAGCAGATCGGTGGCAATGGCAATTGGGACTACCGCTACGCCTGGGTGCGCGATGCCGCGTACACCACCAAAGCATTCATGCGCGTGGGCGCACTGGCCGATGCCAAGGCCGCCTTCAGCTGGCTGATGCACACCATTCGCCGCCACCGCCCCTGGATTCGCCCGTGCTACACGCTGGATGGCGAACTGGTGCCGGATGAGCGCGAGATCGACATTGCCGGTTACCGCGACACCCGCCCGGTCCGCGTGGGCAATACCGCCAACGATCAATTGCAGTTGTGCCTGTACGGCGATGTGTTCGAGATGACCGCGCGCTTTGTCGATGCCGGCCACATCCTGGACCCGGAAACAGCACGTCAGTTGTTCGACCTGGGCAATGAATGTGCCGATGCATGGATGCGCAAGGACGCAGGCTTCTGGGAGCTGGAGCAGGACGAGCACTACACCATGTCCAAGATCGAATGCTGGATGGCGCTACGCCGTGCCAGCGAGCTGGCCAAGGCCGGCCATCTGTCTTCGGCCATGCTGCCGCGCTGGGAACGCGAGCAGGCGCGCATCCTGGCCTGGATCGACGAGCACTGCTGGTCCGAGTCCAAGCAGGCCTACACCTTCTACGCCGGCACCGACGACCTGGATGCCAGCCTGATGCTGGCCTCGCGCTTCGGCCTGGCCGAGGTGCGCCACGCCCGCATGGTCTCCACCCGCGACGCCATCCGCCGCGAACTGGGCTGCGATGAGCTGCTGTACCGCTACAGCGGCATGCAGCAGCGCGAAGGCACATTCACCGCCTGCGCGTTCTGGATGGTGGAAGCCTATGGCTTGCTGGGCGAACGCGACGAAGCCAAGCGCCTGTTCGAGCGCCTGCTGGAACGCCTGGGCAACGATGTGGACCTGATGCCGGAAATGGTGGACGCCCACACCGGCGATGCGCTGGGCAATCTGCCGCAGGGATTGAGCCATCTTGCCTTGATCCATGCCGCGTTGGCGGTGCACGGGGAATAACGCTGCACAGGCCGCACATGCGCGCCCGCGGCACGCATGTGCGCGTAGCGCCCAGCTTTACTGCGCCAGTACCACCGTCTGGATCGCATGCGCGGGAATCTCCAGAACGCTGGAGGCATCGCCCACATACAGGTTGTAGCGGATCGCCACATCCGTGGCATTCATCACCACCGTCGCTAGGCTGCCATCGCTGTTGACGAACGCAGTGGTGGCCAGGTTGCTGCGGCTGCTCGCCGCACTCACCCGCTGCGCGCCGGGCCGGATGAACTTGGAAAAGTGGCCGATATACCAATAGCTCGGCGTGTAGATCACCTCGCCGGTGCGCGTGTTGGCATGCACCGGCGCAAAGCAATAGTTGCCCACGTGATTGGGGCCGCCGTGCTCGTCCAGCAGAATGTTCCAGTCCGTCCAACCCACCGCACCGTGATTGAGGTCGTTGATGATGGCGGTGCCATAGCGCTCGCCATTAGGCCAGTGCTGCAGCTTGGCCGGGTCGAACTTTTCCACCGCCGCTTCGGTGAGCAGCAGGTGCTTGTCCGGGTACGCCTGCGCCACCGCCGCCACGTTCTCCACCATCGGCGCGAACCCGGCCCAGGTTTCGTACCAGTGGAAGCCCATGCCCCACGCATATTTGGCCGCTTCCGGATCGTCGAAGATCACATGCGCGCGGTGCACCATCATGTCGCGGTTATGGTCCCACACGATGATCTTGCGGTCGCCATAGCCGGCCTTGGCCATGGTGGGGCCCAGATGATTCTTGAGGAAGTCGCGCTCTTCTTCTGCAGAAAACAGCATCGACTCCCAGGTCTGCACCGCCATCGGTTCGTTCTGCAGGCTGATGCCCCAGACGGGGATGCCGGCCTTTTCATACGCGGCAATGAAGCGCGTGTAGTACGTGGCCCAGGCCTGCGCATACTCGGGCAACAGCTTGCCGCCCTTGAGCATGGCGTTGCTGTCTTTCATGAAGGCCGGCGCGCTCCACGGGCTGGCAAACGTGGTGAGCGTGCCACCGGCCGCAGCAATGGCCTGGCGCAGCAGCGGAATGCGGTATTTCGCATCGTGCTGCACCGAAAAGGTCTTCAGCGCCGCGTCGCCTTCCTTGATATAGGTGTAGCTGCCACTGCTGAAATCCGAGCTATGAATGGTGGTCCGTGCCAGCGTGTAGCCAATGCCCTTGTCTGGGTCGTAGTAGGCGGTGAGCAGTTGCCGCTGCGCCTGCTTGGGCAGTTTGGCGAAGGTTTCCGCGCTGGAATCGGTGATCGCCCCACCAATGCCCAGCAACGCCTGAAACCGCCGCTGTGGATTGACGAAGATCGAGTTCTCTTTCTCGGTTAACGCATGTCCGGCCGTGGGCGCATCGACAGCGCTGACACGCATCTGCTGCGTTGCGCCTTGGGCAGAGGTGTAAACGCGTAGTGCGCCGGCATGTGCTGCTGGCGGAACAGCAGCATCCGCAACCGCAGCCTCTACCGCCTTCGATGCGGGCGTGGATGCAGATGCCGTCGATGCCGGCACCGGAATAGACATTGCTGTTCCTGTTGCTGTTCCTGTTGCTGTTGCTGCTGTTGCTGCTGTTGCAGATGCAGATGCAGATGCCAACACCGTTTCAGTCGCAGCACCCCAAACTCCCAGAGCCCCCACCATCGACCACGCAATCGCTCGCTTCACCGTGCACCCTCCCAGGTTGGTGACCAAGCCTAACCGACCAACGCGGCGCAACATCGCGCCACAAACGAGCGCAACCATGCATCCTTCCACCATCGGACACGTCCTTCTCCCCTCGGGAGAAGGTGGCCCGAAGGGCCGGATGAGGGTACGTCTGCTAAGAGCAGCTATCAAAACGACTGCGCAGCCGCCAGGCGGGCGCGGCCGGTGCTCGGAATCGGCATGTCCCCACGTACATTCCGGTTCCTCCGCGCCGTCCGCACCCACCTGACGACTGCTCGCTACGTTTTGTTAGCCGCTCTAAGAGTGCCCCCCTGCAATCAAGGCAGCAACATAAACCCCAACTGGAAAGACAGCCCCACGACTTCAGCAAACGTACCCTCACCCCAACCCCTCTCCCGCTGGAGAGGGGCTTTGGGTCTGCGTACGGCATCAACGCAACGAGCGTCGATCATCCCCTCGGCAACCGGTCCAGGATCCCCGGCACTTCCAGCGGAATTTCGCGCGCCAGAAACCCCACCGTGCCAATGCGCTTGGCCAACTGCTTGCCCGCCGTTGCATGCACAAACACGCCCCACAGCGCAGCGGTCAGCGCGTCGCATCCACGCGCGGCAAAACCGGCAATCAGGCCAGCCAAGGTATCGCCCGAGCCCGAGGTGCCCAGCCCTGGCACACCGCCGCGGTGCACCCACAGCGCACCCTCCGGCCCGGCGATAAAACTGTCTGCGCCTTTCACGATCACCACGCTGCGCATCTTCTTGGCAAACGCCAATGCGTAGTCGGCGGGCGCCGCTTCCACCGCCGCCTTGTCATCGCCGGCCAGGGCCGCCATCTCGCCCGCATGTGGCGTCAACACGAAGGGCCGCCCCAGCGGCGCACGCAGCCGTGGCGACAAGGCACCGGCATCCAGCACCAACGTGCACACCGCCTGGTCGATCGCGCGTTTGACCAACGCCGCAGTGGTATTGGTCGATGCCATACCTGGGCCGATCACCGCCGCATCGCACGCGCTCATGGCCGCATCCAGCGCACGATGCCCGCGCACGATCTCGCCCTGCCCGTTTTCGCCCAGCCCCAGCACCAACGCCTCGGGCATGGCCAAGGCCATGCCTGGCGCTACGCTGGCCGCGGTGGCGAGCTGCAACTTGCCCGCACCTGCGCGCAAGGCCGCCTCGCCCGCCAGCATCACCGCACCGGGCACGCGTGCCGAGCCGCCCACAATCAACACACGCCCGCGTTGCTCCTTGTCGCCGCCCGGCGCCGGCAGCGGCTGCGCGCGCAGGGCCGCAGCGGTGACGGTGCGCACGCGTGGCCCGGCCATCTCAGCGCGCTCCTGCCGGCCGATCGGATTCGGTGGTCACCGGCTCATCCGCCAGCTCCGGCGGCACGAACTTGGTACGCACTAACTCCAGCGACTGCCCATCGGCCACCGCGGCGTATTCGGTCACCCCGCAATTGGGCACATCGCCCTCGCGGTCGATCGCCAGAATGGTGGCCTCGTCCATCTGCTCGATCAGATACCGGAAGCAATTGACGATCACCTGGTGCCCCACGATCAGTACCCGCGCGCCCACATGATTGCGCTGCAGATCGCCCACGATGCTGCGCAGGCGAAAGATCACATCGCACCAGCTCTCCCCACCCGGCGGGCGGAAGTAAAACTTGCCCACCAGCTTGCGCTGCTCCGACAACTCCGGAAACGTGGCGATGATGCCGGCCGTGGTGTAGCGGTCCAGCACGCCGAATTCTTTTTCGCGCAACCGCTCGTCCACGCTCACGGCCGTGTCTGGCTGGCCCATCGCGCGCGCCACCGCCAAGGCGGTCTGGCGCGCACGCACATAGGTGGAACTCAGGATCAACGTGGGCCGCTCATGCTCCGGCAAGCCGGCCATCCACGCACCCAGCGCCCGCGCCTGGCGCTCGCCCAGCGCCGACAGCGGCACATCCGCATCGCGGTGCTCCAGGTCGATCAACGTCGCGCCATTGGACTCGGCCACATCACGCGCCACATTGCCCGCGCTCTGCCCATGCCGCACCACCCACAACCGCGCCGGCCATTGCGCCGAGACACCGGCAACCGCACTGTTCTCACTCACACCCATCTCCTGCACAACCGGGCTCCACGTGTCGCACAGCGGCCGTGAACGGCTGGTCGATCACCGCCACCACTGCCGCCCCATCGCGCCACCGGTGTCATCACTGCGCCAGCCCCCAGCGCCGTGCAATGGACGTGACCGGCGCCTCATCCAGGCCGCGCCATCCAACGGATGCGTAACCCGGCGCCGGTATACTGCAGGCCCCGTCCAGACCGCTCGCTATGTCCAACGTCCTTCTGCTGCGTACCGCAAAACAGCGCGAAGAACTCTTGGTCGACGAAGTGCTGGACGCCGCCGAACGCTGCATCGACGAGATCGGCCTGTCTGCCACCAGCTTCGAGCTCATCGCCGAACGCGCCCGCCTGTCCTGCGGCACCCTGCTGCAACGCTTCGAAGACAAGGACGCATTGGTACGCGCATTGCTGGAACGCAACTACATGCGCGCCATCCGCCAGATGTGGCTGGTGGAACGCCCGGCCAACGTGCATGTGGTGGATTTCATCGCCGGCCTGCTCGAAGAATGGCTGCTGCAGGAAATCAACATCAAGCGCACCCGCATCGACCTGGAGCTGCACCTGGCCACCCTGCGCGACCCCGTGCTGGCCGCCTTCATGCGCCGGCAGAGCGCATCGCTGATCGAACACCTCAGCGCCCTGCTCAAGCGCCTGCTGCGCGGCCACGCCGACCCGGCCAGCAGCGAACAGGAATTCCAGGCCCGCGTCTTCGCCGTCGCCGCCATGTGCGGCGGCCTGCACAGCGTGATGACCAGCGGCATGGAACTCAATCGCATGCATCTGCAGTTGATCCTGCGCGAGAGTTTGTCGGGGATTTTGAAGTCTGCGCCGGTTTAGCACCGGCGTCGGCTAGGTTCCATCCAAGTCATCGAGACGCGCCGGCCACTGCAATTGCACCAGCACCTGCGTCATCTGATCGGCAAGTAGTTCCAGGCAGAACGCCAGCTCATCCAAACAGACCGCAGGCTGCCGCGCTTGTTCTTCCGCTGGCGTGCGTGGCTGCGCCAGATGCGCCAGAAAGCGCATGTGGTCGCGCAGCTGCTGCAAGCGGTATTGCGCGCCTTCTGGCAGGTAGTAGCCCGGCTGTGACTGCGCATCTCGTACAACGTCCGACATGGCCTGCTCCTCATTCCATGGAATCAGCCCGCCCGTCGCAGCGCGACGGACGGGAAGTCGGGAGGCTCGAAACCGCAGACAGCCGGCGGGCATATTCCCCTTGCGGGTGTTGTATTAGCCGCCCTCCCGACGCAGAGCATCGCGTCGGTTGCCCCTGCAAAAAACATGCAGGCACAAAAAACCCACCGGCTTGTCGGAGGTGGGTACCGCTGTCTGCGGAGTTTCGAGGCTCCGTGAAGTGATCGTGCTACCAGCAACGACGCCAGTCAAGTCTTCACCAAAGAAGAAGAAAGCCCCACATCTGGTTCAGCCAGCACATGTCCCTACACGAATAGCACGGCAGACAGAATCTGCTCTGCTCAGGCCACCAGCTTCGATAGCAAAGGATCGTTACGAACCAGCACACACCAGCGCGCCACCGACGAAAGCTCCGCTGACCGATCGGTGAGTTCGCGCACCCTTGTACGCACTTCCTGAAGCTTCGCCTTTGCAGCTGGATTTTTCCCAGCGGAGCACTTGTTTTTAGCAGTCTGAAAATCGCTGATCAAAGCATCGACCCTTTGCCAAACACTTCGACGCGCTTCAGCCAACGCCACATGCTCATTGAGCTTAAGCCGCGCCACCGTTTCCTTCACTCGCTCCTGCTCCCACAGCGAACTACCCGGCATAGGGATAACTTTACCCTCTTCATCAAATGCAATAAGCGAGACATCATCATCATCAATTGGATCCAGCAGGTAGACCGCTTCAGACTCCTCGCAACGCGCACCAAAGGTAGAACAAAGCGAACCTTGCTGTAGTGGGAACCACCCACCCTTCTTGCGATTACCGACGTTCCCGCAAGCTCGAAAGTTCATGTAGTCGAACGCCAACCACCAGTATCCATCGCGCTCAGCACCATCCAAAGCCTTGGCCTTTTTCTTCGGACGGAAATGCTCGACGTCGTAATGCGAGTAGAGATCACGAACCTCGGAAAACCAACATTTTCCACCTGAAAGCGCCAGCAGCCAATCCTTGAGCGCCCCCCAATGCGCGCTATTGGCATCAATTAAGGCATTGCGCTCGTCTAGCTTTCCCGCCTCTTGCAATGCAGCCAAGTCACTGACCAACCGCGTCGACTTGGCCTGCCACGCCTCCCACTGTGCCTGCGTCCATGGCGCCCAGCCGGGAATGTCATTATCTGTTGGCCGCTTGTGTTCCAAGTCGATGAAGATCACTCGTCACCCTCCTCACGAAGGATCTCGTCAATGATTTCACCCGCCACCCTGTTCTGCTCAGCCCGCTCTTCCGGGCTGAGGGTCGGCTTACGAAACTTCCGGTGTTCTGCCATCTTACGGACAAACAGCGCATAGTCCGGATCACGGAAATCACTCATGGAGAAGCCAAGATCCGCCAGCTCAGTTGACAAACGAGTCAGCTCCGCATCCTCCTCCACTGTGCGTGGCTGCTTGACGTACAACTCGTTGCGACGGAATAGGCGCCGCTCTGTCTCGACGTCCAGGGTGGACGTTAGACCAAACAGCTCGCTCTTCAACAGCCCAGTAACGCCCATGCCTTGCGGGTGCTCGTCAGGGATTTCGACCAATGTCTTTTGATCCTGCTGGCGCAGAATATGCACTTGCTCGCGCTTCAAGCTACCGACCATCATCGGATCGTGAGTGGTGATCAAGACCTGCGACTGCACCTGGTCTTCAGGAAAATTTGGTCGGATATCGTCTAGCAACGAGCCGCCCGCATTTCGATTTAATACCCGCTCGATGTCATCGAAGTAACGTAGCTTCCAGATCGGGTTCAGATGTGTATCCGGCTCGTCGAGCAGGAACAGGCAATGGTCTTCGCGGGTGATCCGCATCAGTCCCAGCACGGTCAACATTTGCAGCTCGCCTTCGGACAATTGCGTGAAGCTCACAGCACCGCCGTGCTCGTCGCGTTTTCTGACCGTGATACGCACTTCCTCGATCAGGTCGCCAATGTACGCACCCTCGGCATAGCGGAAGAAGCTGTCGGTGCCGCCCACCAGCTCTCCCAACTGGCGCAGCTTGGCGTGGCTGGGTACGTACAGGTAGAGCTGCTTCTGCTTCTCAGTCCGGCCGCGGAAGTCGATCTGCTGCGTAGTCTCTTGCTCGATAGGCGCCCAAGCCACCTGCCACAGCTTGTCGAGGAACTCGCTCACTACATTGCCCCTCGCATACCAGAAGCGCGCATCGCCCTCATTCAGCTCGTTCTCGTCGAAGCGGCCACCACGTCGCTTCTCGCGCAGCCGGTGCGGCTCCTTCAGCACGAACAGGGCCGACTCCAGCGCCTCAATGTGCAGGTTCTTCAACACTTTCTGGAAGACCGGGTCATCGGACAGCAGGCAGGCCAACAGCACCAACTGGCTGTGACCACCACGGCAATAGAACAATCGGCGGAGGCGATCGTCGCCCGCCTGCTTCAACCGCGCCTCGCGGCGCCGCCGCACTTCTTCCAACGTGCGGATGTCGGTATCGCTGGCCGTGAACTGGTTCAGTAACTGCTCGGGCAAAACCTCGTCGGTGGTGATTTCCTGGCGCTGGTTGAAACGGCGCTGGTGCTCCTGAAACAGCGCCTCGATACGCTCGTTGCGGCCCGAGTAGTAGGCGAATACGTGCGAGGGCAGCAGCTCCCGGTTCTTCAGTAAGTGACCTTGAGATTCGGCCTTGCCATCCACCCAAACGAAGGGCCGCTTCTGCTTGGCAGTATCAGCCTGCAGCCTGACGGTGTAGCCGCGAATCTCATACTCCAACGTGTAGTCCAGCACTGCATCGCGGTCTAGGTCCACGTCGCGGAAGATCGTGATCAACGCCTCGATGAGGTTGGACTTGCCGACGCCGTTCTGACCGATCAGAGCATGGCTGCGGACGACCCTAGGCGCCATGGCCGGGGCCGAGTCCGGCGCCGACTCCAGTTGGGTCGCGAAGTCAATCGCTACACCGCGCAGGTTGCGAAACTGTGGAATGGCTAGATGCCGCAACTGCATGGTCAGGCCCTAGCCGCTTCGGTAGCGGCTTTCTCGCGCACTTGCGCCACATCCGGCTCGGCGATCCAACCGTGAGCCACCTCGGTCTTCAGCTGTGCGTAGAAGGCGTCAATCTCGCCGCCGAAGCGTTGCCACAGGTCGCGCGCAGCCATCTCGCCTTGGTGGCGAACCAATAGCGTGGCGAGCGGCGCCTGAGCCTTCACGTCAGGCGGTGTGGCCAGGCGCAGCGGGGCGATCAGTTCTGTTTGCGGGACTTTCACGGTAGTGTCCTCCTCTTGTTCGATAGCGATCCCGGTAAGGGCCGCGACTGCGGCTATAGCCAACCTTGACGCCAGAACACTTCTCGCGTCCAGCTGATCCGCTAGTTGGCCGCATAGCCCTTGGTGCGTGCGCAGGCTTGCCAGAATCTCGGGGAGTGCAGTCGCTGGAGGGACAGGTACCGGAACACTGCCCACTTGTGTCAAGTTCAAGCCAGGCTTGTCGCCGTAGATGTAACGCGCCAAGAATGCGCGTCCACCGAATGCATTGATCATCCAATAGTGGATGAACTCAGACAGCTCGGGCCGATTCAGCCGGATCAGCGCGACATGCTGGCTGACGTATGCCTTGGTCTTGAGCTTTGGGACCGCTGCACAGCGCCCGACGTTGCCACCGGTGATTGTCAGCAGGAGGTCGCCCTCGCGTACCAGCGTTCGCTTGCCTTCGGCACGGTCAGGTAGGGTGACAAACGCTGGGTTCTCGAACACCAAAGCATCCTGTCTAATGTCTTGGGAGCGAATGAAAGAATCCCCTGAGCTTGAGATGTAGGTCTTCCAACCCCGCGATCCACTGGTGATGTACTCGGACAGTTCGGCAAAAGTCTTCCACGACCATCCGTCGGGCAACGACCCGAACTCAGTGGCCTTCTCTTCGTCGTCAGCGGTCAACTTTGAACTGGCCAAGGTTAGCCCACGCAGCGACAGATCAAAGAGCACATCGCGAAGCTGGCGAACATCGTTCGGCTCGCTGAACAGCCCCCCGAAGTTGGCTTGCAGGCGTTGCCAGCTCGCCCGCAACTCATATGGGCTTTGGGCGCTAACGAGGGCTTGCAGGGTGGACTGCCGCAGAGCGTTCTGCAGCTTGCGGCGATCTTGCTGCTGCTGCTCAAGCTGATCACACAGGGCCATCAGTTCGTCGACTTTGGCGACGATGCTCAACTGTTCCTCACGAGGAAAGACTGGATAGGGCGCAAATATAAGGTCTTCTCTGGAGAAGCCTGGAATCATGCTCTTGGACTTCTTGACAAGTTCGCCCACAAACCCGTCGAGCCAGATCTTCAAGAACCGCGGTTCAAGATAACCGGAGAAGTCACGAATCGCCATGATTTGCCGTGCGATATGAGCATCACCGATATTGTTAAACGCGGTCTTTCCAATCGTTCCCTTACAAGTAATCAGCAAGTCTCCATTCCTGGAGACTACGACCGGTTCCGTCGTCCATCGATTCACGTCGATCAGACCGTTATCAATGTTGCTAGCTCCAGTTATATATGGGACGCCAGTTCTCGAATCGTTGTACTGATGTGGCGCAAGGTCGCGGCCAGACAACAAATGCCAGACTTCGCCAAAGTGAACCCATTGCCAATGTTGAGGTAAATCCTCTGCGCGTCCAGTCCTTGAGATGCTGGGGTAAGGGTTCTCCCTAGGTAATTTCTTGTCCGCAGTCAGTTGCGATCGGACTTTCCGGACTTGGCTGAGCAAAACGCTTGACGACCTGCCGCTAACGGATGGAACGACAAGTCTTCCTTGTACCGCCAACTGAAGCACCAGTTCCCGCAACCGGGATACCCCCCCCGCAGAATTGGCAATGTGCCCGAAATGAGCCAGAAACTGCTGCGCATTCATCAAGAGTCCTCATCAACAAAGTGATGCGCCAGCGCCGCGGCAAGCTCGCTCTTAAGGCTGTTCTCGGTCTCTTGGATTTGACCTACCAGCGTGTTGTACTTGTCCAACAGCACGTCGGGGTCGTGGCTCTCATCCTCGGGGGCATTGGGGTTCTTCAGGTCCAGGTTATAGATCCGCAAGTAAAGCCGGTCCCCGGCGGCTTCAGCGTCGCGCGATTGCAGACGTAGGTTTTCGACCTTAGGACGTAATGCTTCGATCTCTGCCTCCACCGGCTGGCGTTGCTTTGTATCGCTAACACCCTTAATCGAGTCACGTAGGTCGCGGATGCGGTTGTCCAACGCACTGGCTTCTTTGCCCAACTGCTCGGCACGTTCCCAATGCGGTTTAGCAGCGGCTTCGGCCTGCTCGCGCTTGCCCTTGAAGTCCACCTTCCAGGCGAGTTCATTCTCCACCCGGTCGGCAAAGTCGTTGGCCTCGCTGCCCCACCAGTCCTGCTCAGGCTTGAACTCCTCAAAGCGGATCGGCTTGGTCTTGCTGTAGCTCTTGTAACCTGGCGGGTATGGGTGCTCGTAGTACCAGATGGTCTCGGTGTGGAAGTGCTCGGTGCCATCGTCCACCGCGGCGCCCTTGGTGAAGAACAGCAGGTTGGTCTTGATGGTGGTGTACGGGGCGAAGACGCCCTTGGGCAGGCGCACGATGGTGTGCAGCTTGCAGTCGCGCAACAGCAGCTTCTTCAGCGTGGCCTTGACGCCCTCGCCGAACAGGAAACCATCAGGCAGTACCACCGCGGCGCGGCCGTTCTCCTTCAGCAGCTTCTTGACGATGAGCGCCATAAACATGTCGGCGGTTTCGCGCGTGCGCAGATCGGCCGGGTAGTCGCTGCCCACGCCGTCGTCCTCGTAACCGCCGAAAGGCGGGTTGGTGATGATGCAGTCCACCTTATCGGTAGCGCTCCAATCGTTCCAGCCCACGCCAAGCGTGTTGCGGTGCTCAATCTGACTTGGTACATCGATGCCGTGCAGCAGCATGTTGGTGGTGCAGAGCAGGTGGGGCAGCTGCTTCTTCTCGATCCCGCGAATCAGGCCTTCGATGGCGGCTTTGTCGGCGGCGCTGGCATTGACAGGCAATTGGTAGCGCAGGTAATCGATGGCTGCTGTTAGGAAGCCGCCAGTACCGCAAGCCGGGTCCATCACCGTCTCGTGCTTGGCCAGACTAGGGTTCAGCCGGTTGGCCATGAATTGGGTGATTGCACGTGGGGTGTAGAACTCGCCTGCATTGCCGGCGCCGCGCAGATCGTTCAACAACTGCTCGTACACGTCACCCAGGTTAGCGCGGGTCTTGAAATCGCGAAATTGAATTGCGTCTTCTAGCTTCTCAATCACGGCCAGAAACTGTGTGCCCGACTTCATGTAGTTGTTCGCGTCTTCGAAGACACTGCGTATCACCTTACGCATAACCTCGTGCTGCGGGTTGTCGTTTGCGTCGAGTTCCTTGAGCTTGGGGAACAACTCATTATTGACGAAACCGATGATCTCGCTCGCCGTGATTTGCGGCTTCTTCTTGCCATCCTCGCCTACTACGTAAGCAGCCCAGTTTCGCCAGCGCATGGACGCAGGAATTGGAGATTTGTACTCCGCGTTGTCGTCTTCCCACTCTTCCTCGCGCTGGTCAAAAACCTTAAGAAATAACATCCAAGTGAGCTGGCCGAGCCGTTGCGCGTCGCCGTCGACGCCATCGTCCTTCCGCATGATGTCTTGGATAGATTTGATAGTGCTGCTGAGGTTCATTTTGTTGCTCTCACTTCTTTAGGCCTGACAAACATCAGGCCTGCATAAATTCGTTCTGATCGTAAATTGCTTTTTTCCAGCTCATGCACACCTTGAGATTACTGCTCGCCGCCTCCAGAAATTCCGCGTCGGATCTGGGTCTGTAGTCGCCCGCTTCGTACTCGGTGAGCACGACCTGCTTTTCCAGCGCCGCCAGCGCGTCTGCGGCGCGCATGCCTCCCGGCTGGGTCTTGAGGATATGGAACAGCGCTCGGGTCAGTTCCCCCGTGCGGCGCCTGCTGATATTGGCCATCTACCTCCCCTGTGGCGCGACGTTGGCGCTAACCCCGTGCTTAATGATAGTCGTCTTCACGCTGATGCCTGACTGCCAAAACGGTGACGACCTGATCGCTTTCCACCTCAAACAGCAGCACATAGCCGCTGGCACCGAAACCGATCACCAGCTCCCGCAAGAACGGGTCCGCCAACCCCGCCTTACGGCAGCTCAACGGGGCCAGTTCGAGCACGGTGACGCCGTCGCGGATCGCCTGCAGCGCGCGCTCGGCCACGGTGAAGTCGCCTTCGGCACGCTGTAGCAGCCAGTCGTAAAGACGCGCGAGATCCTCGCGCGCCTGCTGAGTGAAGCGGACGGAAAATCCCACCTTGGCTTAGCCCTTGCGCGCCTTGTCCAGTTGGGACTGCAGCCCGGCCAGCACATCCTTCGCGTCGATGTACTGGTTGGATGCCTTGGCGCTGTCACGCGAGGCCAGCCCGCGTGCGATGAAGGCTTCCTGCCGCTGCCTCTGCTGCACCTGGGCACGCACGGAGTGCTCAACGAAGCTGGAAAGCGTCTCACCCTCCTGCAATACGGCCTCGGCCGCTTCGCGCAGCGCGGGGTCTACCCGGAGCGATGGAAGAGATGCGGATTTCATGGCAGGCCCAGTGCGTTGCAATTGCGATGCATCATCGCAAGCGGGCGCCGGTGCTTCAAGGTTTTCTTTGCAGACCTAAGCCGACGATGTCTCAGCTACGCTGATGCAATGGTACCTAGACGCTGAAGCACGACGCTTGCGCGCTCCGGTTCGGCGACCAATCCCGGCAACGCGTTCACAAACGCTGGGTTATCCATTAGCCCCACAAACACGCCGGCCACCCAATGCCGAAGGGCTGCATGCTCCACGGCAAACTCTTCCACCAGCTCGGCCCGGCCATCGACGACATTGAGGACGTCCTCCAGGTCATGACTGGAAAGAAAGTCGCTGTTGCCTCGGGTAACGAAGGCTTCGAGCTTGGTCGCCACGAATGCTGTCGCTGTCACCAAGCGGATGGACAGGCGATCGCTCAACGCAACCACTTGGGCCGTCTCCACAGCATGGGCGTACCAGCGGTTGGAGAAGCCAAGCACGCCGGCATCCACCGGCATCAGGTCGAAGAGGACGCCCGACGCTTCGTGTACCCAGCGGCAGACGACACCGCTCTGCATCTCGCGCGCAAAGCCCTGCGACTCCACACGCGCCTCGATACCGCGGAACCGGGACCAATCAAGATTGACCACCGCATCGACGTCATAGGTGGCGCGGACGTTTTCCGCCAATGGATCCGACACCAGCAGGCCAACGACTGCGCCGCCAAGGAAGACTATGTGTTCGCAAAGCTCGCCCAATGCATTCGCAATCACAAGCAGGTGCGGCAAATTAGGATCGTCAGAGCGCATCGCCAAGCCTCAGCAATTGTTTGAGATAGCTCGCTGCCAGCGTGCGCTCGCGGGCGCGCCCGCTGCGTAGGGCGTCCTGCAGCGCCAGCAGTTGGTGCAAGGCAGGGTCGGCCAGCGCAGCGTTGGGCACACCGGTCGACAACGGCAACAAGCTGGGGCCTTTGGCCGTGCCCTGCGCGCTTGGCCACACCGGTGCATCCCCTGGGGCGCTGGAAATGGCAATGGACAGTGGGGGTACGCCGAAGGCCGTAGGAATGCCACGCCTTAGCGGCCCGATGACGGCAGGAAAGGCATAGCGCACGCCGTGGACCGCAAACTCGTGCAAAGCCGTGCGCACCGTCTCCCACTCGCCGCGGCTTTTTTCAAGGGCCAAGCCAGATGCCACCGCGCGCTTGACGCTGCGATGCACCTGAGAGGCGCTCATGCCCAGCGCTTCTCCCAGAGAGGCATAGGTCCAGGTTTGGTTCGCCTGGGCGACTTGCTTGTACAACACCACCAGATCCTGGGGCTTCAATTCCACAGCCAGCCCGCCATATTCCACATTCCGGAATATGGAATATCCTATGGAAGCCTAGACTTTGCAAGTGTAGCTGGGCTACTTGGTACCCGACGACAAACCGGGAGTTGTTGCTTGTTTGCCCGCGGAGATGCGTTGAGAACCCACCCCGTTCCCCGCTGTCTTGAAAACGTGAGCCGAATATTCCCAACAATCGGCTCATGCCGTGCGCCGAATGGGTTCTGCGGCGCCCGTTGAGCAGGCACCTTCATCTGTTGTTTGGACGGTGCGAACCAATGTCGATGCATCAGGGTGTGGACCCTGACCTGCCGAGCGTCCAGAACAAGACGCATCCGGCGCAATCGATGCCATTCCTGTCCCATCAGTGCCAATTTGCCTATAGTTCCCGCCGAACCCTGCAATGGACTGACCAATGCACATGATGTCATCCGGCCGGTGCCTGGCTCTTGCACTCGCCGTCGCCGTGACCGGCAGTGCCTGTGCACGGACGCCATCACCCGAACAAAAAAGGACTTCCCCCATGTCAGGCACCGTCACCACAGGCCGCACCATCAACGGGCACACCTATTCGGATGCTCCGGTGGACGTGAAGCTGGGGCCGAACACCTTCCGCATTCCCGCCAACTATCTGGACAGCCAGATTGCACCGTGGTCCATCGAGGTGGTGACGCTGGTCATCGAGTGGCCAGATATGACCCCCACCCCGCCCGGTGCGCGGGCGAACCCGCGCACGAATGATTTCCGCAAGGAGATCCATGCCTCGATGAATTATGTTGACCGTGTCCCCATCGAAGGATTGCTGGCACGTTATTCGTCTAACGAAGCGCTTACCGAGCCTGATTCGGTCGAACGGGGTGATCCCGTCGACAGACTCGATCTGCGTATTGCACAGCCTGAAACACTCGGATTGACGCCGTATGCCATCGATGAAGAAAAGATGGCGGTGTACGTTAAAGCGTACGAAGCCCACTATGGCAAGCCTCCAACGCGCAACCCTGCGTTTGAGGACGACTGGTACATCGCGCGCGATTCCGGCGGCAATCTCACCACTTTCATCAAGTGCGATAGCGTCAAGTTTCGCAAGGACGGCATCCGGCTTGAGGGCGACCAAGTCATTGACGAAGAAGAAGAAGAAGTTGTCGCCGGATGTACACACCACCTTGTGGATGTCGAGAACAAACTATCCATCACGCTCAACTACCATCGCGCGTTTCTAAGGGACTGGAAACGCATGGAGAAAGCGATTCGGGACGTTTTGGCACGCACCAAAGTTGGGTGATCCACATTTTTTTGCAAGGATTAAAACATGGGTGGATTAACTCAGCAGGACTTGACGATCCTGGGCAGCTACGCAAAATCAGGCAATCGTGAGCTGTACTGGAACTACCTCTCGCAACTGCCCGGTGCAGACGGCTATGGGACGCTCGCGCTTGGTGTAGTGCGTAATGACAGTTTGCCGGGGCGCGTTGCGAATAGTTACGCGCAGGATTATGCGAACACGCAGCATGACAGCGGCTCGCGCTTTGCTAATGCTCAACTGAGCGAGCGTCAGTGGGAGAGCTTCGGACAGACGTTGCTGGAGAGGGATTTGGAACTTCGGCAAGCATGGCTTCGTCAAGATCGCCCAGATCTGGCACTGAACCTACCGGGCGCCTCCGTCATGCTCGCGCACGACCGCGCATTTGAGCAGCATCGTCTCGACCCCAACTGCTGGACGCCTCGCGTCCTTCTGCAAGCGGCCCTGGAAAAAAGCGGCCCCCAGAAGCTGGAACAGATCTGGACCAACATGCTCGACAACGAGTACGCCGGCGCCACCCGTATCAGCAACACGGGCTACGAGACCTTTACGCAGATGGGAGTGGTGGACGGCAGCCAGTACCTGGCCAAGCTGGGGACGACCGAAGCGATCCAGATGCTGGAAGGCCGCTCCGCGGTCGATCCCAATGTGATCGGCAGCAACAGCTTCTATGCGATGTACTTCGAAAAAGAGCAGAAATGGGTGAATGTCAGCGCAGGCGGCGGGCATCTTTCCATGCGCGAAGAGACCAATCCCGGCCGTATTGCCGAACTCGACGATACCCGCGCCGTGCGCCTGGAGCGGCAGCAGAAAGCCACGCAGTTCCACGAAGACGATCCGCACCGCTCCATCACCCGCAGTCCGCTCACGGCATCGGCCGACGGCCTGCCCGATCGGATGCAGCCGCCCACCAAACTCGCCGATATCGGCCTTGAGCACCGGGACTATGCATTGCTGCAGCAGGTCCGCGCAGGCGTCAACGCCATCGATGCGCAAGCCGGGCGCACACCGGACGAGAACAGTGAGCGCCTCATCGCCAGCGTGATGACCCTCGCCCGCCAGAACAACCTGGACCGCGCCGATCACGTGGTGCTGAGCACACAGACAGCCGACAGCCCCGCCGGGCGTCACGTGTTTGTTGTGCAGGGCGAATTGAATAACCCCGCGCACCTGCGCGCTCACATGCCGACCGATGTCGCGGTGCAGATGCCGGTTGAGCAATCGCTGCAGCGGCTGGAAATTGCCAACACGGATTGCCAACAGGCATTAGTGCAAAGCCAGCAGCAGGAGATGGACAACCGGGTGCGTGAGGGTTCGGCAATGCGCATGGGGTGAGGCGCAGGGAATTGACCGCTCGGCCCTTGCCGACAACAGCGAGCACTTTCAGCGCAGACAGTTGGGGACATCGCACTCCGTCTCGATGCTTGTAACGCTATCGCTCAGCAACTAGCTGGGCGATAGCGCTGCAGGGTCTGTACTACGCGTCTATCGATGCCTTGGCTGGCCACGTAGTTCGCATGGACTACTCGATTTTGGGATCAAACATCAACCCATCGCCCACCTGCTCCAGGCATTGCAACGGCTGCCTGGGCAGCCGCAGCCAGTGTTTGGGTGGTTCGCCGTCGTGTTCGACGCTGCCCTGCGTGCGCCAGGCGCGGCCGGTGAGGTAGTTGATGCTGAGCACGTTGGTCTCCCCGGTGTTGCGCTGTACCGTTGAGCGCTCGTAGCCGATCAGGCGCAGGCAGCCGTCCTGGTAGCGGAAATTGAAGCTGGTCTCGCCCATTCGCCAGGAGCCCATCGAGGCAAACTGGCTCAGGGTGACGGTGACCGTACCGGCCGTGTTGATGCCGACGCCGCCGCCACCGGTGGTGCCGCTCTCGTCGAGAGAGTCATCCTGATCAGCGGAGACGCGCCGCGGGATCAGGGCGTGGTCCTGCGCCACCGTGCGATAGCCGCCGGCCGGGTCCATGAGCGCCGCGATGAGCAGGCGCGGGTTGGTGTCCAGCGGTTCGGGTGTGCGCTCGTCAACCGGCAGCACGTTCGCCGCGTCGGTCATTTTCAATACCAGCACGCTATCTGTGCGGCCGTCGCGGTCCAGGTCACCCTGCAGCCGTTGCTCTACTCGCCACCCGGTAGGGACCAGACCTTCCACGGTGGCAGCATGTGCAGCGATCTGCGGGTAGCGCACCTGCGGAATAGTGCGTGCACTGGCCGTGGCACACGTCAGCATGCAGACAAGCGCAATGACGCGTGCGGTGCTGCGCTGGGCGCGTGCAATAAAGAAGTGGTTTGTTGAAACAACACGCATTGGCATCGTCCATGTAGCGGTGCGGCCATCTTGGCGAGCGTTATCGTCAGTGGCAAATGCAGACGCCACGCACTGATGTCAATGCGGAAGTCACGGCTGGCACCTGTCCGGTCGTAGCAAACAGATGCCATGCACCGTGACGCCAGTTCAGCGCTTGCGTGCGGCCAACCACGCTTTGATCTGCGGCAGCGACGCCGCCCGCAGCTCCAACGTGCCCCCCTCGCCGATGCGCCACCAACGCGCTTTGCCAGCGCCTGATCACCGACCATGAAGAGCGAAAGGTACGCGTTGCGCGGTTCCGGTGAGGATCTCTCGCTCGCGCACCGCCAAAGGTCATGCCAATTCGCAGCAATCCTCAAATGAAAACGGCCCGGACAAGCCGGGCCGTTTTGGCAGTGCGCTTGCGTCAGCCGATCAGGCGAACGGGTCCTGCAGCACCATGGTGTGGTCGCGATCCGGGCCGGTGGAGACGATCGAGATCGGGCAGCCGGCCAGTTCTTCCAGCGCGCGCAGGTAGGCGCGTGCGGCGACGGGCAGCTTGTCCCACTCGGTGATGCCGTGGGTGTTCTCGGTCCAGCCCGGGAATTCCAGGTACACCGGTGTGCACTCTTCCCAGCCCTGCGCATCCAGCGGTGCGTATTCGGTGCGCTTGCCGCGGTATTCGTACGCGATGCAGACTTTGAGCTTTTCCATGCCGTCGAGCACGTCGAGCTTGGTGATGCACAGGCCGGAGATGCCGTTGATGGCCACCGCACGCTTGAGCGCAACGATATCCATCCAGCCGCAGCGACGCGGGCGGCCGGTGGAGGCGCCGTACTCGGCACCGCGGTCGCGGATGCCCTGGCCCACTTCGTCATCCAGCTCGGTCGGGAACGGGCCGCCGCCAACGCGCGTGGCGTAGGCCTTGGCAATGCCCAGCACGTAGTCGATTGCATCCGCGCCCACGCCGGTGCCGGCCAGTGCGCCGCCTACGGTGGTGTTGGAGCTGGTGACGTACGGATAGGTGCCGTGGTCGATGTCCAGCAATGCGCCCTGCGCGCCTTCGAACAACACGCGCTTGCCCTGCTTGCGCAGGTCATGCAGGATGCCGGCCACATCGGACTTCATCGGCTGCACGTACTCGCCGAATGCCAATGCTTCGTCGAAGGTCTTCTGGAAATCCACCGCCTCCACGCCCAGGTACTTGGTCAGCACGAAGTTGTGGTAGTCCAGCGCGGTGCGCAACAGTTCTTCCAGCTGCGCCGGGTAATGCAGGTCGGCGATGCGGATGCCGCGGCGCGCCACCTTGTCTTCATACGCCGGGCCGATGCCGCGGCCGGTGGTGCCGATGGCCTTGCCGCCGGCCGCCTTCTCGCGGGCCTGATCCAGGGCGATGTGGTACGGCATGATCAGCGGCGCGGCCGGGCTGATCTTCAGGCGCGAACGCACTTCCACGCCAGCCGATTCCAGCTCGCCGATCTCCTTGATCAACGCGGCCGGAGAGATCACCACGCCATTGCCGATCAGGCACAGCGCATCGTCGCGCAGGATGCCGGACGGGATCAGGTGCAGGACGGTCTTCTTCCCGTTGATGACCAAGGTGTGGCCGGCATTGTGGCCGCCCTGGAAACGCACGACGGCACCGATTTCCTCGGTAAGCAGATCGACGATCTTGCCTTTGCCTTCATCGCCCCACTGGGCACCGAGCACGACAACTGACTGACCCATGACGGGTGGACTCCTAAGTTTTGCTGCGGCCATCGGGGCCGCGGGATGGGACCGGCCCAGGGCTGGCGGCGACACGTGCGCGCAGCTCCATCGGGGAGCGTTGCTGTGGCGCGGAGCCCTGACACGGAAAAAGCCGAACGGGGTGCTCTGGTTGGAGCGTGCCCGGCCGGCTTTTGTGCATTATCCGGGTTTCGGGTGGCATGCACTACCCCTTGGGGGTGGCCGCTCCGGGATTGGTCAGATTGGGGCGCGCTGCGTGCCCGCCGGGTGCTTCAAACGCGCTGAGCGCCCCAGCGGAGCAACCGTGCTGGTGGGCCGCAATCGGCTGTTGCCGATCGCGTCTCCCTGCCCGCTTCTGTCACAGCCGATGACGGGCTGCCACCTCAGTGGCGCACGATCCACAGGGCGATTGCGCCCAGCACCAACGTGATGCCGCCAATGGCGCGCAGTTGCATGGTGGGCAGGCTGAACAGTTGCTCGACCATGCGCTTCCAGGCGGTGGGCACGGCAAACAGCAGCAGGCCTTCGATGACGGCGATCAGGCATAACGCGGACAGAAACTCTTGCATCACCAACACCATCGCAACCTGGGAGATGCAGTGTGCCCGACAAGTTCCGCGTCGTAGGAGCGCACCTGGGCGCGAAGGGCATTCCCGGTAAGGTGATCGCGCCCGGGTGCGCTCCTCCGCTTGGGGCGCGCATGCCTGCTCGACAGTCAGCGGCACATACAACAACGCCCGCATGACGCGGGCGTTGTCGGTTCAAAGCAGAGCGATCAACGATCGCTCTTGAGGTACTGCAGGAACGGGTCGTTCTTGTCGAGGACGATCACGCCGTTGCCGTCGGTCATGGAGCCGCGGTAGGCCTCCAGGCTGCGGTAGAACGCGTAGAACGACGGGTCCTTGGAGCCGGCCTGGCCGTAGATGCGGGCGGCTTGGGCATCGCCTTCACCGCGCAGCTTCTGCGCATCGCGCTCGGCGTCGGCCACGATCACGGTGGATTCGCGGTCGGCCTGGGCGCGGATGGTCAGGGCCTGTTCTTCGCCTTCGGCGCGCAGCTTGCTGGCTTCCTGCTTGCGCTGGGCACGCATGCGCTCGTAGACGTCGGTGATCACCTGGCTGTCGGTGGGCAGGTCGATCTGCTTGATGCGCAGGTCGGTGATCTGCATGCCCAAGCCCTTGATCGCGGCGTTGATGCCCTTGAGCTGGTTGGCGATCAGTTCGCTGCGGTCGCCGGAGACCAGCTGCTGCAGGGTGCGCGAGTTGATCTGGTTGCGCAGCGAGTCGGTGATGATCGGGGCCAGACGCGAGTTGGCCACCGACTCCTCACCACCGGTGGCGCGGTAGAACGCCCGCACATCGGAGATGTACCCGATGGCGAAGAAGTCCACGCTCACGTCTTTCTGCTCGGCGGTGAAATAACGCGCCGGGGCGGTGTCCAGCACCTGGAAGCGGCGATCGAACACGCGTACCGATTCCACCACCGGGATCTTGAAGTGCAGGCCGGGCTTGAGGTCGGCACGCACCACGCGGCCCAGGTTGAGCACCATGGCGGTCTGGTCTTCGCGCACCACGAACACCGAGCCCATCAGGCCCAGCAACACGGCGACGATCAGGCCGATGACTAGCGAATTCTTCATTATTCGGTCCCCTCACGGCCGGTCGGACGCGGGCCGCGTTCCGGATTGCGAATGCCTTCGGCGCTGCCGCCGTTGCTTTGCGGCGGATTCAACAGCACGTCCTGCGGCACCATCGACGGGATGCTGCCGTTACCCGTAGCCGTTCCGGCATTGCCGCTCTTGCCGGCATCGGCCGGCAACGGCACGTAGATGACCTGGCGGCCATCGCTGCCGATCACCTTGCGGTTTTCCGATAGCACCTTCTGCACGGTTTCCAGCCACAGCCGCTTGCGGGTGACGTCCGGCGCGCCGGCGTACTGCTCCTGCAGCAGGGTGAAACGGTCGGCGTCGCCCTCGGCCTTGGAAATCACGGCCTGCTTGTAGCCTTCGGCACCGGTGCGGGTGCGGGCACCCTGGCCGCGCGCTTCGGGCACCACCTTGGCGGCGTAGGCCTGGGCTTCGTTGATCAGGCGCTCGCGCACCTGCTGGGCACCGTTGACCTCGTCGAAGGCCGGCTTCACTTCTTCCGGCGGACGCGCGTCGGGCAGGGTCACGCCGGTCACCGACAAGCCGGTGTTGTAGGCATTGAGCGCCGCCTGCAGGCGGTCCTTGGAGGCAATGGCCAGCGGGCCGCGATTGTTGAGCACGGTGTTGAGGTCGGAGCGACCGACCTGCTCACGTACCGCACTCTGCGCAGCCTGCTCCAGCACCAGGTCCGCATTGCGCGAGCCGAACAGGTATTTGCGCGGGTCGCTGATCTGGTACTGCACGTTGAGCGAGACGTTGACGATGTTCTCGTCGCGCGTCAGCACCGGTACCTGGTTGCTGAAGGTCTTGATCTCGGTGGCGTTGACCTTGCGCACCGATTCGATCGGCCAGGGCAGCTTGAAGCTGGGGCCAGGCTGCAGGATCCGCGAGAACTGGCCAAAGCGCAGCACCACGCCACGCTGCTGCTCGCCAATGAGCTGGAAGCTGGAAAACAGCACCATCAGCACCACGGCGATCAGCACCCAGCGCCAGACGCCGCCGTCGAACAGCTCTTTCAACGGGGCGGGCAGATTGCCCCAGCCACCACCGTTGCCGCCCCCGCGCGGCCCCCAGGACCTGCGACGGTTGGGATCCGGGCCGTCTCCGCCCTTGTTGCCGGGTGTGTTCCAGGCCATGCACGCTCCATGATCAGGGGGCTGTGCGGGCCAGTCCCGCAGTGCCGCCGTGTTGTGATTTCGATGATTCTACTAGATGGGGCAGACCGGCCGTTTTGAAAGGGCCAGATTGGTGCGGCGTGGTTTAGCCGGCGGCGGATTGGGGGTGGGTGGTTGCCGGGGCCGGGCCGAGGCTGAGAAGGCGGGAAGCGAGGGCTAGGCCTGTTCTGGAACGTGGATGCGGATGCGGAAGGCCACAGGGCGCGTCAGCTGCACCCGACAGGCGGAGGCAGGCTTTGGCGGGCGGCGAGAGTACGGGACAGACCTGGTGACCCGGGCTTGGCAGGCGACCACCCACCATCGCGCCGGGCCCCCGCAGCGGGCAGGCAGAACGGGAGGCGTGCTGATGCTGATGCTGGGTTGGCGGGATGACTCACGTGGTCAGAGGACCTGGACCTGCTGCCCGGCGCCTGAGCTCTGCCAACGCCGCCCTGCCCGCAGGCCCTCGACCACTGACAGGCTCGCGCACTGCCAGCAATCACGCCACCCGACGCGGGGGGCATTCTGGTTGGCTGTCTATCCGTACTTCCAGCAGCTCGTCCAGGCACGGTTTTTAACGTGCTCCGATTCGCCGGCCAGACACCGCGCATGCGCTAATTCAAGGAAAGGCTGCCGCACTGCCGGTGCGATCGCACGCCAGCGGCTTGTCAGTCTGATTGGACGAGCTGTCCGGTCACTTCCAGTAGCTCGTCTCCAGGAGGACGGCTTATGACGTGCCCAGACGCACCGAACGGATATCGCGCGTGCGCCTGTTTAAGGAAGCGCTGGCGCACTGCCGGGTGCGGTCACGCAGCCAGCAGCTCGTCTTTACTCATCGACCATCTGTCGCGTCACGTCCAGCAACTCACTCCCGAAGGACGGCTCATCGGGTGCCTGGACTCACCGCGCGCCTATCACCCGTGCGCCAAGCAAGAAAGGCTGGCGCACTGCAGGCGCGATCACGCCGCCGGCGGCTCGTCTTTCTGATTGAACACCCGCTCCATCACTTCCAGCAGCTCGTCCTCGGAGAACGGCTTGGTGATGTAGGCGCGGGCGCCCTGGCGCATGCCCCACATGCGGTCGGTATCCTGGTCCTTGGTGGTCACCAGGATCACCGGGATGTGCTGGGTGGTGGGCTCGCGCTTGAGCGTGCGGGTGGCCTGGAAGCCATTGAGGTTGGGCATGACCACGTCCATCAGCACCAGGTCCGGCAGCGCCGACTTGGCCGCTTCCACGCCGGCGGCGCCGTCGGTAGCGGTGATGGTTTCGTGCCCCAACTTCTCGACGATGCGCTGAATCCCCAGCAGCTGCGACGGCGAGTCGTCGACAATCAGAATACGTGCCATGTGTTTCCCCTAGTGTGCGCGGCGAGTGTAGTGCGCCGGCCGCGCTTTCGGTAGCTGGCCGTGGCGTTTGCGGGGACCCGGAGGGCCTGGGTGCACTGGGCGTTGGCGGCCCGAAGCACATAGCCCTGTCGAGGCGATAGCGAAGAACGCAGCGCATCAGGCCATCGACCGGGCGAAGCCACGACCGCGACGCGATTCGCGGCCGCTCACAACACCACGCCGGCAACCCGCACCACCTGCTCGGCAGCCGGGCAATACAGCGCGCGCTGACACATCAGCACGCGCTGCATCACACACCCACTGCGTCAGATCGATTCGCCGAAGGCCTTGGCCAGCGTCCGATACGCCTTCTTCTGCGCCTCGTCGGTGGGCGCCGGGGCCAGGATTTCCAGCTCCACGATCTGGTCGCCCGGGGTGGCGCCCGGCAGGCCGCGGCCGCGCAGGCGCAACTTGCGCCCGGCCTCGGAATCGGCCGGCACCTTCAGCTCCACCGCACCGCCCAGCGTGGGCACGCTGATGGTGGTGCCCAGCGCGGCCTGCCACGGCATCACCTGCAGCGTGTACAGGATGTTGCGCCCGTCCACTTCGAACTGCGGGTGCGCGGCGTATTCAATTTCCAGCAGCAGGTTGCCGCCGCCGTTGCCCTGCCCGCTCAGGCGGATCACCTGGCCGGGCTGGATGCCCTTGGGCACGCGCACGTCCAGCTGCTTGCCGGTAATGGTGATGCGCACGCTGTCGCCGGAATACACCGCTTCCAGCGGCACCGCCAACTTGGCGCGGGTGTCGCCGCGGGTCTGTGCTCCCGGGCCGGCACCGGCACCCGGGCCGCGCGGGCGGCCGCCGCGCTGGCCGGCAAACAGGCTTTCGAAGAAATCGCTGAAGCCGCCGCCAGCGCCGCCGTTGCCGAACACTTCCTCATAATCGAAGCCCTGCCCGCCATTGAAGTTGGGCGGGGTCTGGAACTCGTCGCCCGGGCGGTAGCCCTGCGCCTTGAGCTGGTCGTAGGCGGCGCGCTTCTGCGGGTCGCGCAGTGCCTCGTAGGCTTCGTTGATCGCCTTGAACTTGTCTTCCGCGCCAGCCTCCTTGCTGACATCGGGGTGATATTTGCGCGCAAGCCGGCGGTAGGCGGTCTTGATTTCCGCCTCGCCAGCGCTCGGTTCGACGCCCAGTGTTGCGTAGTAATCCTTGAATTCCATCCATCACCTCTGAAAAAAGAGCGGCCCGCAGCCGAGGCCACGAGCCAGTCATTCGCAGCCGGGCGGGCGACCGCGCCTATTCTACGGCGCGGCCGTCGCCGGGGAGCGAAGCCGCGCGGGCTCCGCTCCAGGTCCGCAGCGCTTACTGCACCGTGGTACCACCGCCGTCCTGGCCGCCACCGACCTGGATGCGGCGCGGCGTCGCCGCCGGGCGCTTGGGAATGCGGATTTCCAGCACCCCGTTACGGCCGTCGGCAGTGATGCCGTCGGCGTCGGCACTGTCGGGCAGCGCGAAGCGGCGATGGAAGCTGCCGTAGCGGCGCTCGATGCGCGAGAAGCGCTCGGTCTCGCTGCTGGACTCGCTCTTGCGCTCGCCCTTGATCGACAGGATGCCCTTGTCCATCTGCACCTCGATCTGGCTGGGGTCGATGCCCGGCAGGTCGGCATACAGCACGAACTGGTTGGCTTCTTCCTTGATGTCCACGCGCGGGACCCACTGCGCGGTGACAACGGCCGACTCGTCGGTATCGCCGCTTTGCTCGAAGAAGCGGTCGAACACTTGCTTGATCTCGTTCTGCAGGGCGTGGGTGGGCCACTGTGGATAACGGACGACGTTCATGAAAGCCTCCAATGGTTGAGTGACGGGCGGGCCGCGCCGGTGCTCACCGGTGCAACCGGCCATGCGCGTCAGATAGGCGTGTGCGTGCGGATTTCAAGCGCGTTGACGCGCTTTTCCCCTTCGCCTTTCTAGACTTTGTTCAGCCACAGGAGCCCCACCCATGACCATCCAAGTTGGTGACCGTATTCCCGAGGTAGTGCTCAAGCACCTGCGCGAGGGCATCGAAGCGGTCGACACCCATACGTTGTTTGCCGGGCGCAAGGTGCTGCTGTTCGCGGTACCGGGCGCCTTTACGCCGACCTGCTCGGCCAAGCACCTGCCCGGCTACGTGGAGCACTTTGAAGCGTTCCGCAAACGCGGCATCGAGGTGCTGTGCACCGCGGTGAACGACCCCTTCGTGATGCAGGCCTGGGGCCGCAGCCAGCTGGTGCCCGACGGCCTGCACCTGGTGCCGGATGGCAACGCCGAACTGGCCCGCGCACTGGGGCTGGAGATCGACGCCAGCGGCTCGGGCATGGGCCTGCGCTCGCGTCGCTATGCGCTGTACGCCGACGATGGCGTGGTGAAGGCGTTGTTCGTCGAAGAGCCCGGCGAGTTCAAGGTGTCTGCCGCCGACTACGTGCTGCAGCATCTCCCCGATTGATGCATTGATTCCCCCGTCCACACAGAAGGAACCCGGCCAGCCATGTCTACACAGCCAGCCAACACCCCCGCCACCGGTCTTACCGATACCGCCACCCTGCGCGCCCGCGCACGCCAGAGCATCGAAGACGGTGCCATCACCGAGAGCTACCACGCCGATCGCGAGAAGGTGATCGAACTGCTCAACACTGCGCTTGCCACCGAATACGTGTGCACGCTGCGCTACTACCGCCACTACTTCATGGCCAAGGGCATGCTTGCCGACGCGGTGAAAGGCGAGTTCCTGGAGCACGCGCAGCAGGAACAAGCACACGCGCACAAGCTTGCCGAACGCATCGTGCAGCTCGGCGGCGAACCGGACCTCAACCCGGACACGCTGACCAAGCGCTCGCACGCGGAATATAAGGAAGGCACCGACCTGCGCGACATGGTGCGCGAGAACCTGATTGCCGAGCGCATCGCCATCGACAGCTACCGCGAGATGATCGACTTCATCGGCGACAAGGACACCACCACCAAGCGCATCCTGGAAAGCATCCTGGCCCAGGAAGAAGAGCACGCCGACGAGTTCGCCGACATGCTGGAAGGTTGGATTGGCGAGTGAGTTTTGGCGTATCGGGGCCGATGCGCCGATGTTGTTGCTTCACGTGATGCAGAGACAAACAGGGCGCCTATGGCGCCCTGTTTTTTTTCCCGCATCGATGAACTTGTGGCCCGGTGTGGCTAACACGATGGGCAGCGCTCCTTCCATCGACCACACAGGCGACCACCATTTCGTAGGAGCGCCCTTGGGCGCGATGGGCGTTACCGGGGAAAGCCCATCGCGCCCAAGGGCGCTCCTACAAAAGCGGTTGCTGTGCCTGCAGATGCACGCGGCGCTGGACGAAACAGTTTTTTGGCCGTGGCGGATGTCTGGATGGACGGCGCTTCTCCCATCAGCCATACCGGCGCCCCTAATCTCGTAGGAGCGCCCTTGGGCGCGATGGGCGTTACCGGGAAAGCCCATCGCGCCCGAGGGCGCCCTACACACGCGCTGCGCAACGCGCGCTCAACGCAAGACGCGAAAACGCACCTGGGTCCAGGCGCCGTCGCTGGCCATCGCGGTCAGGGTGTGCGTGCCCACTTCCGCAAAATCACGCTGGAATCCCTGGCGCCCGGCGGTCTGGGCAATCCAGCGGCCGTCCAGCAGCCAGTCGATGCGCGCTTCGCTGCCAAGCGCGCGCAATTGCAGGCGCACCGGGCGTGCGGTGTCGTTGGCGCGGGCCAGCGTGGCGCGATCAGTCAGGCCGTCGATGCGCAGCACGCCACCACCGGTCATGCGGCCGTCTGGCAGGCAATCGGCGGCCAGTGGCGGCAGCTGTGCGGCGGCACGCTCGGCGGCGGTGAGCCAGGGTGACACCAGCGCTGGCCAGCGCGCCAGGCTACGCGCAGCCCGCGTGTGCGGCTGGGTGCATTCCTGCGAGAGCCGCTGGCCGCTGCGTGCGTCCACCTCGTACTGCAGTTGCCCGCTCTGCCACAGCCGCGCATCGCGTTCGGCGAAGGTGGGCGGCACCGCGCCGTCGAGTACGAAGGCTTCGTGGCGGCGCGCGCACAAATTTGGCGGCGTCTGCGCGGCGGCGGTGCCCAGCGGCCAGCAGATCTCCAGCGCCTGCACGCTGGCCGGCATCGGCATCGGCGCGCTGTCGCCGGCCGCGCGCGGCAAGGCGTCGATCACCTCGAACATCAGCGGCAACGCGGTGACTGCGCCGTACTGCCCCGGCAACGGCGTGCCATCCGGCCGGCCGACCCACACGCCGACCGTGTAGCGGCGCGTCCCGCCGATCGCCCAGGCATCGCGGTAGCCGTAGCTGGTGCCGGTCTTCCACGCCACGCCCGGGCGCGCGGTGGTGTCGAAGGTGCCGCTGGCATACCCGGGGCGCGGATTGCTTTGCAGGATCTCGCGCACGATCCACGCCGCGCCCGGCGACATCAGCCGCCGATCGATGCGCGGATCGTCCCGCATATAGCGCACATGCCCGGCAATGCCGCCGCGCTGCAGGGCCGCGAACGCACCCACCAACTCCTGCAACTGCGCACCGGTGCCGCCCAGGATCAAGGCCAGGTTCGGCGTGCTGCCATGCGCGAAGCGCAGCGCAATGCCGGCGTTGGACAAGCGCGCGGCAAAACGCGCCGGGCCGATGCGATCCAGCAAATCCACGGCCGGCACGTTCAACGACAGCCGCAATGCCGTGGCTGCGGCCACCGGGCCGTTGAAGGCCGCATCGAAATTGCCGGGGCGATAATTGCCGAAGCTCTGCGGCGCATCCACCAGCAGGCTTTCCGAATGGATCACGCCATCGTCCAGCGCCATGCCATACAGGAAAGGCTTGAGCGTGGAACCGGGCGAGCGCCAGGCCTGCACCATGTCCACATGGCCCAACCGCTTGCGGTCGCCAAAGCTGGCCGAGCCCACGTACGCGCGCGCCTCCATGCTGGCGTTGTCCACCACTAGCAGCGCGGCCGAGGTGCGTTCGGGCAACTGCGAAAAATACGTGGCCACGCGTTCTTCCAGCGTGCGCTGCAATTCCACATCGAGCGTGGTGACGATGCGCGCGGCGCGTGGCTGCGCGCTGTGCAGGCGCTGCGCCAACAGCGCTGCATGCAACGGCGGTTTGAGTGAGCGCGTCACCACCGGTTCGATGCGGGCGTCGTCCACCTGTGCACGCGACCACACGCCCAGCTCCACCATGCGGTCGAGCACCTTGTCGCGGGCACGCTGCGCCGCTTCCGGGTGGCGATCCGGGCGCAGGCGGCTCGGCGACTGCGGCAGTACCGCCAGCAACGCCGCTTCGGCCTGCGACAACGCCGTGGCCGGTTTGCCCAGATAGGCCCAGCTGGCCGCTTCCACGCCTTCGATGGTGCCGCCGTACGGCGCGCGCTCCAGATACAGTGCCAGGATCTGCTGCTTGCTGAGGTGCGCTTCCAATTGCAGCGCGCGCAGCACCTGCTTGGCCTTGCCCCAGGGCGTGCGCGTGTGGGGGTCGAGAATGCGCGCCACCTGCATGGTGAGGGTGGAGCCACCGGAGACGATGCGCCCACTGCCGATCCACTGGCCGCCCGCGCGCAGCAGCCCCCAGGGGTTCACGCCCGGGTGGCGCCAGAACCAGCGGTCCTCGTAGTTCAACAGCGCCTGCAGGTACAGCGGCGACACACTCTGCGGCGTGGCCGGGTAACGCCACACGCCTTGCGCATCGGCAAACGCGCGCAGCGGCGTACCATCACGCGCCACCACCAGGGTGGAGGTATCGCGCGACTTCGGCAGCGGTAGCGGAAACGCAAGATCCAGCAGCAGGATCAGCGCCAACACCACGGCACTGCTCCAGCGCAGCCAGGTCAGCCAGCGCCGCCTGCGCCTGGGCGCTTGTGCGTCCTGGCGAGTCACCGTTCCTTGTGTCGCGTTGCTCATCGTGGTGTCGCGCTGCTCATCGATCCTGCAAAGCATGCAGTGGCACGCGGATTTCGGCCACTGTGCCGGGCGCATCCGTGCGGGTGCGTAGATCCAAGGTGCCGCCCTGTGCTTCCAGGATCTGCCGCGACAGCACCAGCCCGATGCCGGAGCCTCCGGGTTTGGTGGTGAAGAATGGCACGAACAAGTTGTCGCTGAGCGGCAGCCCCGTGCCGCTGTCGATGACCTCGATACAGGCGGCAGACCCATCGCGCCGCGCACGCAACCACACCGGCGCAGCGCCACCGGCCTCCAGTGCGTTGCGAATCAGATTGATCAGGACCTGCTCCAGCTGATCGGCATCGGCGTACACCTGCAGTGCCACCGCGATGTCCAGCTGCAGGCGCGTCTCGTTCAGCAGCCGCTGCACGCGCACGCACAGCGGCTGCAGTGCGACGGAGTCCAGCACGGGCGCCGGCAGGCGCGCCAGGCGTGCGTAGCCGCCCAGAAAGCGTTGCAAGGCCGCACTGCGTTGTTCGATCACCGCCAGCCCACCCTGCAGATCGGCGCGTAGTTCGCTGTCGAGGTGGGCCGGTGCCGGCGGCAGCATGTGGGCCAGGGTGTCGGCGATCGAGCCGATCGGCGCCAGCGAGTTGTTGATCTCATGGCTGAGCACACGCAGCAGCCGCCGAAACGCCTGCGCTTCTTCCTCGCGCAAGGCACGCTCCATCGGTTGCAGCACCAACAAGTGACCGGCCTGGCTACGGCTACGCAACGCCGCATGCCCCACTTGCCAACGCCTCTGCTGACCGGCAAATGCCTGCGCCTGGATGCTGCCGGAGGGCAGCGCGAACAACGCCGATAAGCCGAGTGCTTCGGCCGAGCGTCCCAGCAGCGTATCGGCGGGGGCCGCCAGCAGGCGCTCGCCGGCTGGATTGACCAGGCGCAAGCGCCAGTCCTGCTCAAACGCGAACACCGCACCGTCCAGCGCCGCCAAGGTCTTGCTCAACAGCTGCAGGCTTTCATGCACGTCGCGCTGCTCATCCTGCAGGCGCTGCGCCAGCAGATTGAAGCGTGCAAACAGCAGTGCATCGGTGCCTGCAGTCGACGCCGCACGCACGCTGTAGTCGCCTTCGCGCAGCGCGTCCAGCAACCCGGCCAGCGTGCGCTGGCGGTGACCATCGCGGTACTGACGCAGCCGCACCGTGGCCGCAGTGAGCAGCACCACGCACACGAGCAGCAAACACGCCTCGATGGGCGCGGGTGCTCCGGCCACCAATACAACCGCCAAGGCGAGCAGCGCGGGTGTGGCCACCCACCATTGCCGCCAGCGTGGTGGTCTACCCGGCATCGTCGGCACGCAACCCGTGCTTGCCCAAGCGCCGGTACAGGCTTTGCCGGGTGATGCCCAACTGTTCGGCGGCGCGCTGCAGGTTGCCCTGCTGGTCAGCCAGTGCGATACGCAGCAGCCGCGCTTCGGCCTGCTCCAGGGTCATGCGCGCGGGCACCTCTTCGGTGCCTGCGGCGGTAGGACGCAGGCGCAACTCCTTGGCGCCGATCACAGTGCCGTCGACCAGCAGCGCCGCGCGCTCCATCGCATGCGCAAGTTCGCGCACGTTGCCGGGCCATGCATAGCCGAGCAGGGCCTGCTCGGCGTCGCGCGCCAGCGTGGGCACGCTGCGGCGATAGCGTGTGCACGCGGCAGCCAGGGAGTGCCGGGCCAGCGGCAGGATGTCGTCATGCCGCTCCCGTAGCGGCGGCACACGCACCTGGAACGTGTTGAGGCGGTACAACAGGTCCTGGCGAAAACGCCCGGCCGCAACCTCCGCATCCAGGTCGGCATTGGTGGCCGCCACAATGCGCACGTCCACGCGCTGGGTGCGCGAGGCACCCACGCGCTCGAATTCGCCGTCTTCAATGGCGCGCAGCAATTTGGCCTGCTGCTCCAGCGGCAGGTTGCCGATTTCATCCAGAAACAAGGTGCCGCCATCGGCCAGCTCGAAGCGACCGCTGCGGTCCTGGCGTGCGTCGGTAAACGCACCGCGCACATGGCCGAACATCTCCGACTCGAACACGCTCGCCGCCAGCCCGCCGATGTTGACCTTGACCAGTGGCTGCGCGCGCCGCGCCGACCATTGATGCAACAGGTCGGCGACCAGGCTCTTGCCGGTGCCGTTTTCGCCGAGCAGCAACACGCCGACATCGCTCTCGGCAATACGCGACAAATCCTCCAGCAACCCGCGCATCACCGCAGACACGGCGATGAATCCACCGGCTGCATCCTGCAGCCGCAGCGCCTGCGCCTCGCTGAGGCGACGCTCGCTGCGGCGGCTGCGGTCCAGCGCAATGCGGCTCTCCAGCACGCTGAGCACGCGCGCGTTCTGCCAGGGCTTTTCGACGAAATCCACTGCGCCGTGCTGCATGGCGTTGACCGCCAGCCCGACGCTGGCCCAGGCGGTCATCGCAATCACCGGCACCCCTGGCCACTGCGCCGCGATCTGCGCAATCAGCGCCAGCCCCTCTTCGCCTGAGGTGGTGTCACGGTGGTAATTCATGTCCACCAGCACCGCCGCGAAGGTGTCGCCGCGCAGGCACGCCAACGCGAGCTCCGGCGACTCCGCGCCGACCATGCCGTAGCCCGCGCTCTTGAGCAGCAGCCGCATCGCCTCGCGCACGTCGGCTTGGTCGTCCACGACCAGGATGCGGGCGGTGGCTGGGGGTGCAGGAACAGTCATGCGCAGAGTCTAGCGGGCACACGCCGGCACGCGGCACGCAACACCGCGCAAGATGCCACGCGTGCCGCACAGACCACCGCGCAGGCGGTCTGGGTGGTCATCAGCGCCATGCTGGCGGCCGGTGCTTCAGTCGTCATCGCTCTTCGGGCCTTCATTCCAGGCGCAACGCCTGCATTGGTGACACGCCAGATGCACGCCAGGCCGGTACCAGCGCGGCCAGCAGACCGGCCAGGCCCAGTGCTGCCAGGACACTGGCGATCGCCAACGGGTCGGCCACCCGCACCTCGAACAGGAACCGCTGCAGCACCTGCGAGAGCGCCATGGCGATGCCCAGGCCAATCGCCAGCCCAACACCAAGTTGCAGCGCGGCTTCGCGTAGCACCTGGCGCAGCAAGCGTGCGGGTGAGGCACCCATGGCAGCACGCACACCGAACTCGTGCCGCCGCGCGGTGACCGCCACCGCCATCACCGCATACAGGCCGACCACCGCAAGCAGCAAGGCCAGCCCGGCGAACAAACCCACCAGCACCAGGTTGAGCTTTTGCTGGCCGGTGGTGGTGGCCACCACCGCCTGCATGGATTGCAGGTCGGCGATGGGCTGCTGCGGGGCGACCTCGGCAATGGCGGTGCGTAATGCACGCTCGTCCACACGCTGCCCCTGGGCACGCAACTGCACCGCATAGGTCAGCCCGCCGAAGCCGCGCAGGATCTGATACATCGCATCGCTCATCTGTGCGAGCGGCTGGTAGACCATGGGGGGCGCGGGCTCGGATGGCCCGGCCTGGCGGATATCCCCGACCACGCCGACCACACGCATGGGCACGCGCTGGCTGCTGCCATCGTCTTCCAGCACGACCTGCTTGCCGATGGGGTCATTGCCCAGATAGCGCTGCGCAAACGTTGCACTGACCAGGCACACCTTCTCTGCGCCCGCCGTATCGCCGCTGGCGACCGCACGGCCCGCCAGCAGCGGGATCTGGAAAACGTCCAGAAACCCCGGTGTGACCAGACGGTATTGCGTATTGAACGACGGCGCCTGCGCAGTCGATACGCTCCAGCTCAGCTGCGTGGTGGTGGGTGGATTGGTGGACACGCCTGCCCGTGCGATCCCCGGCTCGCGCTGCAGGCGTTCGACGATGCGCCGCGCCTGCTCTACCGCCTCTGCCGCACTGGCATAGCGCTGCTTGACCGGCGCCAGGGTAAAGATGGCCGCCGCCCGGCTCTCGAATCCCATCGGCACCTGGGAGAGTTGCTGCAGCGAGCGCGCAAACAAGGCCGCCCCCACCAGCAACACCACGGCAATGGCCACCTGCACCACCACCAGCGCACGCCCTAGCCGCCCGGCCTGCAGACTCCAGCCCGCACGTCCGCCGCCAACCAGTTCCAGCACCAGGTTGCGGTTGCGGCTGCGGGCGGCACCGAGACCGGCCGCGAACACGGCGGTGCCGATGCCTGCCAACACTGCAAACAGCGCACTGCCGCCGGTGAGACGCGCACTCTCGCCGCGCAGCCACATCACCGGCACCCAACTGCCCAGCAGCCGCAGACCGATCCACGCCAGCAGCAAGCCGCCCAGGCTACCGAGCAGGCCGATCAACACGCCTTCGGCCAGCGCCGGCAGGCTCAGCCGCCCCAGCGATGCACCCAGTGCGGCACGCACGGCGCTGTCGTGGCTACGGCCGAGTGCACGCAACACCATCAGGCTGACCAGATTCACCGCGGCGATCACCAGCACGCAGCCGGCGGCGGCAAAGAACAGCCACAGCGTGTTGCCGCTATTGGCGCCATAGAGCGCGTTCTTGAGCGGCAGCGCGTTGGCGGGATGCCGGCGCAGTTCATCGAACCAGGTATCGGTCATGCCCGGGTTTGCCCGCAGCGCAGTCTCCAGGGCTGCGGCCACCTGCGCGGACGCCTGCGCCTGACCCACGCCCGGCTTCAATCGCCCGACGATGATTTCGTTGGTGGAGAGATTGGTGCTGGCCAGATCCGGCTGCATGGTCTGGATCAGATCGAACGGCTCGGCCCACGGAAACTGCGCCGGCAATACACCGACCACGGGCACCGCACGGCCTTCCACCTGCAACACGCGCCCCACCGCTGCCGGGTCACCGCCGAAATAGCGCTGCCAGAATGCGTAGCTGAGGATCACGGCCGGCGGGCCACCCGGCTGATCTTCCGCGGCGTCGAAGTTGCGCCCGGCCGCCATGCGCACGCCCAGCGTCTGCAAAAAGCCGCGGTCCGCGCTGATCGATTGCACCACCTCGGCGCTATCGCCACGTGCGATGTTGATCGGCAACGGCCAGGCCCGCAGCATCCCGGTGGATGACAACGCGGGCAGGCGGCGTAGCGGCGCGTAGTAGCCGGGCCCGGCCACGTTCCGGCCCGGGTCCGACGGGCGACCCAAGGTGAGCAATTGCTCGGCCTGTGGAAACGGCAGCGGTGCCAGCAACGCCTGGTCCAGCAGCGCGAACACCGTGGTGGTGGTCGCCACCCCCAGCGCCAGGGTCAGGCCGGCCAACAGCAGGTAACCGGGCCGGCGCAGCAGCCCCCGCCAGGATTGCCAGGCTTCGCGCCACACCAGGGCGGGCGCCATCACGGCGAAGGCTCCGCCGCCAGCGTTGGCAACAGGCTGTCCTGTTCGTGACGCAGGCGCTCGAAGGTGTCTTCGTCGACGATGCGGCCATCCAGCATGTGCACGATACGCGAGGCGCGGCGTGCGAACGCCGGATCGTGCGTGACCATGCACAAGGTGGTGCCGGTGAGATTGAGCTGCTCCAGCAACTGCATCACCGACTCGCCGTTGCGCGTGTCGAGATTGCCGGTGGGCTCGTCTGCCAGCAGGATCGCTGGCTCTCCCACCAGCGCGCGCGCCATCGCCACGCGTTGTTGCTGGCCGCCGGACAACTGGCCCGGATAATGCCGCTGCCGGTGCTGCATGCCCACTAATTCCAGCACCTCACGCACCCGCTGGCGAATCGTGGCCGCAGCGATGCCATCGCGGTAGGTCAGCGGCAAGGCCACGTTCTCTTCGACAGTGAGGTCTGCGATGAGATTGAAGGCCTGGAAGATGAAACCGATGTCGTCATTGCGCACGCGTGCACGCGCACGTGCGCTGAGTTCGGCAACATTGCGGCCCTGCAGCAGATAGTCGCCATGGCTGGGCGCATCCAGCAGGCCCAGGATCGACAGCAGCGTGGACTTGCCGCAGCCCGAGGGCCCGGTGATGGCGACAAAATCGCCAGGCGCAATGTCCAGTGCGATCTCGGCCAGTGCATGGGTTTCCACCTCATCGGTATGAAACACCTTGCTCAGCCCCTGCAGGCGGATCAGTGGCACGGCGGCGGTAACGGTGGACTGCATGGAGCTCTCCTTGACGGTCTAGCGTAGACGTAACTGCGCGAACTGTGCCCACTGGCTGGTATCGGACAGGATGAGTTGGTCGCCCGGCCGCAGCCCGGCACGCACTTCGATGCGATCGCTGGAGACCGCGCCAAAGCGCACCGGCACACGCGTGGCGGTATCGCCACCGGGCTGCACGACAAACAGGGCGGCCGCTGTATTCGGCGCGGCCAGCGCGGGGCGCGCAATGCTGATGACATCGCGCAGCGTGCCCAGGCGGATGCGGCCATCCACCGACAGGTCCGGCCGCGCGCCCGCAGGCAACGCCTGCACAAAGCGCACGTCCACGCTGACGCTGCCGCTGCGCACCGCAGGATCGATGCGAATCAAACTGCCGGTGACCAACCCGTTGCGGGTATCGACGGTGACCGGCAGATCCAGCAACAGATCCTTGGCCAGCATTTCCGGCACCTGCAGGCGCGCCAGCAACTGGTCCGGCCGCGCCACCCGGGCCAGCTTGGTTCCCACTGCCACCTGCTGCCCAGGTTCCACGTCCACCTGCTGCAGGATGCCGGCGATGCCGGCGCGCACCTCCAGCGCAGCCAGTTGCTGGCGCGCGATCGCCAGGCTGCTGGCCACTTCGTCGCGGCGTGCCTGCGCCGCACGCAGTTGGGCAGCCATGTTCTGCCGGAAGGCCGCAACGCGCTGCTGTTCGATCTGCGCGCGGCCACGCTGCTGCGCTTCGGTGATCTGACTCTCACGCAGCTCGATCGCCGAAATGACGCCCGCCGCATGCGCGCGCTCATAGGCTTGCGTCTTGACTTCGGCAATGCGCCAGTCCGAACTGGCTCGCGCTTGCAGTGCCTGCTGATCGAGCAGCTGCGAAGCGAGCGCCGTGCGCGCGGCGGCCACCTCGGCCTCGGCACCGGCCAGCGCCGCGACAGCTTTTTCCTGATTGGCCACCAACTCGGGATTCTGGAAACGCAGGATCACCGTGTCTGCCTGCACGCGGCTGCCGGCCTGCACCAGCACCTGCTCAAGCGTGGCCGGTGCGCCGGCGGTGATCCAGCGCGTGTCGCGTGGCACCAGCACGCCAGTGGCGCGGATCTCCCGCAGCATGTCGCCGCGCTCGGCGGTGCCGATCCAGACGCTGGCGCGCTCCACGCGCGGACTGGCACGGCCAAGACCGATCACAGCGATGACGGCAGCCAGCGCCACGGCGCTACCGACGAGGAGGGCCACGTGCGCACGGCGTAGACGAAAACGATGGGGAGACTTGGCGATATCCATGCCAAGGAGAGAGCAGGACATGTGCCAACTGCAGGCGGGCCGCAACCTGTTGATTCATCAGGCGATCGCAGGTGCAGCGGTGGCAACGCCGCGTACGATTTCGTACATGCGCGACCGATACCGGACGGTGGCGGTCTCTGCGTGCATGCGCATGTGGCTGCGCGCGGGCGGAACGGGCGGATGCGCCGGGCGCCAGGCCGGGATGCGCACTGGTCACGCGCGGAACGGTTTGCACGCGTCGTCTTATCGGCAACAGCAGAGCACCGCATGGGTGTGCGTGCGCTGGCTGCACGTCGCTGGCCGCGTCACAACCGCGACCTCGTCGGCTCAGTGTGGCTGTATCGCCACCACACGGGCTGATGCGCCCTTGTTTGCTAGCCCCAGGCTGCGCGCCAACTTAGCTTGTCTCACTCATTGCTGCGGCGGCAGCCGGAAAGCACGCGGCACCTGATCTCAAGCCGCACAGCAAGGCCAGCGATGTACCGGCCGCTCAACGCTTCTCAAGCGTCGCGCGATAGCGCAGCAATGCTTCCGGCGCATCGGTCTGGATGATGGAGATGCCGTCGCGGTGCATGCGACCCCAGACCTTGTCCGGGTCGCGCTCGGCATCGGCATCGCCGCCGTACCCGGCGATAAAGCCGTCCCACAGCGAGTTCACCATCAGGCGCACCTGATGCGCCTTGCCCACCTTGGCCAGCGCGGGCAATTGTGCTGCCGCCATCTTGGGCAGTTCGAACGCGACCGGATGCGCGTTGCGTGTCTGCGCCGTTGCAATGGCCGCAAGATCGGCGCTGCCGTGCGCATTGATCAGGATCGGGAAGAAGTACACGCGGTCGAACGGCTGCATCGCTGCCAGCGGCGGCGTGGCGATGCCGGCTTCGGCCTTGACGATCACCTGGTGCTGCATGCCCGCGCGCGTGACCGCATCGACCACCTGCACATAGATCGCATCCTTGACGTCTAGGTTCAGCAGGATGTGGCCCTTGGAGGCGGCCAGCATCTGCTCCAGCGTGACCACGCGCTGGTCGGTGAGCGGCGCCTGTGCCCCACCCTCGTCGGTGCGCAACCGCAGCTTCTGCAGATCGGCCAGCGTGAGCTCGGACAGCTTGCCGGTGCCATCAGTGGTGCGGTCCACGGTGGCGTCGTGCAGCATCACCAGCGTGCCGTCTGCGGCGCGGCGCACGTCGGTTTCCATCACGTCCACGCCGATGGCAATACACCGTTGCAAGGCTGCCAGCGAATTCTCCGGCGCGGTGTCGTTGAATCCATGGTCGGGCGCCGCGGCGTGGCAGCCGCGATGCGCCACCACCACGATGCCGCCGTCGGGATTGGTCAGCCGTGCCTGGATCGCGGCAACGCCCACCGGTGCGGCAGTCGCATCGGCGGCAATGGCTGCGCACAGCAGCGCGGCAAAAGTGGCAACAGACTGCAAGGTCATCGTACGGCTCCGCTTGAATGCGTGGGCAACGCGACGCATCCGCCCGGCGGCTGCATCGCGTTGCATGTGCTTGGATGGCCGCTCACTGCGCGGCCGTGGTTGTCTAGAGCGAGGGTGTAAAGCGCAGGCCCACCCAATAGGTGCTGGGCACCGAGTAACTGTCCTTGAGCAGGTTCTGCCCCGGGCCGGTCACGCTGCTGATGCGGCTGTGGGTGAGGTTGCTGACCTGGCCGATCAGGCTGAGCTGCTTGCTGACCGCATACGTCGCGGTGAAATCCAGCTGCGAACGCGGCGACCAGTACAGATCCTGCCAGTCGATGTTGCTGACGATCGCACGCAAGGCCTTGCCCTGCCGGTTGTAGGCGGCGCGCAATTCCAGGCCGCCGGTGTTGTAAAACAGCGTGGCGTTGGCGGTGTAGTCCGGCTGGCCGACCAGGTTGTCGAGCTTGCGCTCGCGCTGGCTGACGGTGCTGCCGCTGCCGACGCTATACGGCACGTCCAGGCTGCCATCGAGCAGCGCAAAGTTCGCACTGAAGCCCACGCCGCTGAGCCACGGTGCAATCGGCGCCAGCGTGTTGACGATGCCGTTGAATTCCACGCCACGGATGCGCGCCTTGGCTGCGTTGGCCGGCGTACTGATCAAGGCATTGGCGTAGGTGGTGCCATCGAAGGTGAAGCTATCGGTGCGCGAGAGCGTAAAGATCTCGTCCTGGATGCGCTTATCGAACACGGCGGTGGAGGCGAAGGCATCGAAGTCACCCGGCAGCCGCCATTCCAGCGACAGATCCAGGTTGTTGGACACGCGCGGTTTGATGTCGGGGTTGCCGATGGTGACGGTGACGCCCTGCGCGTTTGGGTTGCCGGCGTCGGTCGTGTTGACGAAGCCGATCGAGGTGCGCGCCGCATACGCATCGTACGGCGGGCGGCCAAGTGTGCGGCTGGCGCCCACGCGCAGGTCCAGTGCGTCGGTCAGGTGGTAGGTCATGATCGCCGAAGGCAGCAGATAGTCGTAATCCGCATTGGTGGGGTTATCGACATACACGTAGCGGTTGCTGGCGGTGTCCAGCTGGCGCTGGCGGCCCACGGTGTTGAGCTTGGTGCTGTCCAAATGCAGGCCGGCCTGCACGTTGAGACGCTCACTGCGATAACTCACCAGCCCATAGCTGCCGAAGGTCTTTTCGGTATGGGTGAAGTTGTCCTGGTTGCTGAAAGCCTGCTGGTCGGTGCTGTTGAACGCGCTCAGCGGCGTTGCCGCCAGCACGCGGTTGGCCTTGTCCGGATCGATGGTGAGCAGATTCAAACCTGCGTAGCGCATTGGCGCCCTGCCCGTGCCGGCGACATCGGCCAGGCCGAACGCCGGTGCGCTGGTGTTGGGCTGGTACTCCACGCGAAAGATGTCGTAAGACGGCTTGTCGGTGGTGTATGAAACGCCCGCGGCAAAGCCGATGCCCTGATCGCTTTCGCCTTGATTGAAGCCGTAATCGAGCCGGCCGGTGAGAATGCGATCGGCGGCGGTGCGCTTGTAGTCGGGCCGCCAGTACGACAGGCTGTAGTTATCCAGATTGTTATAGGCCTGCGGCGACACCCCGAAGCGCTGATCGAAGCCGGAGGTGTCGTAATTGAACGCATAGTTGGGTGTGGCATTGACGGTCACGCCGCTACCGGTCTGCCCCACCGGTACCGCAGCCGGCCGAATGATGCCGGTGGCGTACTTGATCATGCGGATCGGCTCGTCGTAGGTCGCATCCGACCACGAACCCCGTGCAGAAAACTGCTGCCGATCGGTGGGCCGCCAGATGCTGCCCAGCTGCGCCACCTTGGTGCGCGTGGTGACGATCTGGTTGGAATAGCCCACCTCGATATCGCCGCCGGGATAGCTGCCCGAGGTCGCGGTCTGGTTGAACACCTGGCCACGGTTGCGCGGGTCGATGATGACCTCGTTGCGCTCCATGTCGTCCTTGAAATAGTAGTAGCCGGCCATGGCATAGGCCTCGAAGGCCGCACTCGGGTGCGCTTCAAACTTGCCGGTGACACCGTAGCGGTCGCGCTGGTTCTGCACGTACCAGTACTTGTCCTGCTGCGGCACCGCCCAGCCATTGCCGAGATTGGCGCCGGTCTGCAGCACACCGTTGTTGTCGTAGAACCCGTAATGCACCGTGTCGGTGGTCATATGGGTTTCGGTGTAGCTGCTGAGCGTCTGGTAGTTGGCCGACAGCGTGAAGCCGTATTGCTGTTCGCTGCCGAAGGTGCGGCTGCCGGTGGCGTTCAAGCGATACCCAGGGTCGTCCTGATCGCGCGGCTTGCCGACGTCGTTGGCGTGGCCCAATGCGGCTTCGGCGCTGAAGAACGGCTTGCCGCCGTTTTCGAACGCACTGCGCGTCTTGAGATTGATCGCACCGCCGGTGGCATTGGGATCGAGGTCGGCGGTGAACGTCTTGACCACCTGCAACTCGCTGACCATCGACGCCGGCAGCAGATCCAGACGCACGCCGCGGGTGATCGAGCCAAGCGTGCCATTGGGCGTGCCGGGCGAGGCGATGGTGAGCCCATCGATGGTGACGTTGTTGTACGACGGCCCCAGGCCACGCAACACCGGCGTGGCGGCTTCATCGCGCGGATGCTCGTTATCGGTTGCCGGCAACACCGACAGGCCCGGCACGCGGCGCAAGGCTTCGACGATGGTGCTGTCGGGCAAGGCCCGCACGTCGGTCGCACTGATCACATCGGTGATGTTGGTCGCCGCGCGCTTGCTTTCCACCGCCGCCGCGTTGGCACGCCGCACACCGGTGACCTGCATGGCATCGAGGGTTTGCACGCCTGCGGTGGGACTGGAACTGGAACTGGAACTCGCGACTGTGCCTGTGCCTGTGCCTGTGTCTGAAGCTGCACCTGTGCCTGCACCTGCACCTATCGCTATCGCTGTCTCTGTCGCTGCAGTAGCGGTAGCTGTAGCTGTAGCAGACGTAGTGGTAGTGGTAGTGGTAGTGGTAGCGGAGAGATCTTGATTCGATGCCTCGCTTGATGTCTGGGAAGCATTCGCTGCCGCGGCTGGCGTTTCCGCACCGCCAGCATCACCGCTTGCATCTGCAGGCGTTACCGCCGGCGAGATCGGCGAGCCTTGTCCCGCGGCATTTGAAGCGTCGAGGGCCTGCGCCTGCACGCCCGACGAATAGGCCGCGATGGCAAGGGCAAGAACAGAGAGGTGCACACGGTACGAATCGGAGCGCTGCATGGAATCCCGGAAATCGCGCGGCAAGGGCGCCGCGTCTGTGCGAAAGCACGCCACCGTAGGCAGCCAGGATGACCTTTGCGTGTCGCGCACATAGCACCAAAAAGACAATGCGAACACCTGTCGCGTAATGCGAAGAACCGTAGGAGCGCGCTTGCGCGCGATGGGGCTTTCCCGTGAACGCCTCATCGCGCGCAAGCGCGCTCCTACAAGGGCCTCGCAGATCATGGATAGTGAATTAGGCCCTTCGCAGCGCCACCGCCTACGTGAGATGTCTCGTTCAACCACGGCTGGACGCAAACCCAACGTAGGAGCGCGCTCGCGCGCGATGGGCGTTTACTGGGAACACCTCATCGCGCGCAAGCGCGCTCCTACCGGGGCCTCGCAGATCATGGACAACGGATTTACCCCTTCGCCGCACCGCCGCCAGGAGAGGTGTCTCGTTCAACCACAGCTGGACGCAAACCCAACGTAGGAGCGCGCTCGCGCGCGAGAAGCTCTCCCGACAACGCCCGCCGCCCAAGGGCGCACTCAGGCGCGGAGTCTGCTGACCCCAATCCAGGGATTGCGCCAATGCAGCCCATCGACCAGGCAAGTCAACCTGCTGGCATGACTGATCCCACTTCGCCCGGACATCGCGCCCTACGCCGCGGCCGCCATTCGCTCGCGGGGCGTTGCTACCTGCTCACCACGGCAACCCACCAGCGACAGCGCCTATTCGACGATCCTCGCCTGGCTGCAACCGCATGTGGCGCATTTACCAACGCAGCGCCCGCAGATGCCACGTTGCTTGCCTGGGTATTGATGCCGGATCACGTTCACTGGCTGCTGCAGTTGGGCCATTACACGCCGCTGGCGCGGGCGGTGGCGCGCCTGAAGGCTGCGAGCACGCGTGCGGTCAACACGCAGCGTGCGATGCAGGCAACCGTCTGGGCCCGCGCTTATCACGACCATGCCGTGCGTCATGACGCGGATCTACGTGCGGTTGCACGCTATGTCATCGCCAACCCATTGCGTGCCGGCTTAGTGCAGCACCTTGGCGTCTATCCGTTCTGGGATGCGATCTGGCTGACGTAGCGGCGCGCCTGCGCGGTGAGGCACTTCTGGGAACGCTCCATCGCGCGCAAGCGCGCTCCTACAGTGATTGCGCACGGCTGTACGACCGTGATCGTGGCCTGGCTGGCACCTCCGTTCTGGAACGCGGTCTTATTGGCCTAGAAGCGAGCAGGCGCGCGGCGAGGCATCCCCAGGGAAGCCTCACCACGCGCAAGCGCGCTCCGACCGTGATGGCTTACGGCTGCACCACCGTAATCGTGGCCGGGTTGGTGCGGCCGACGCCGCGCAGGTCCGGGCGGTACATGTCTTCCACCAGGGACGGCGGCACGGTGTAGGTGCCCGGGGTGACGGCGCGCACCAGGTAGAACACCTGCGCCTTGCTGCCCGACGACAACGACAGCGCAGCCACGTAGCGGTCGTCACGGAACTCTTCATGCTTGACGTCGGCGGCGCTGGAACGCTCGCTGATGCCGATGCCGTCCACCACCACGTCGGCCCACTGCTTGGCATCGCCCAGGTTGAAGTTCTCGATCTCCAGGCCGGCTGGCAGCAGGTCGGTGAGCAAGGCGTCGCGCATGCTGGTGTTGGCGGTGATGGTGACCCGCACGATCAGCGCCTCGCCTTCCTTGAGCGCACGCGGCGTCCACGGCTTGCCGTCGGTGGTGTACCAGGTGCGTTCCACACTGAGATGGCGCGTGTCCGCCTCCGGTGCGCTGCGCGGGATGCCGGCCACTTCCAGGCTGGCGTACATCGGCGCCTCGCCTTGCGGGACGAACTGCACGCCACGCGCCAGCGCGGCGCTGTCGAAGCTACGGCCGAACAGGCGTGCCGGCGCGATCTCCTGCACCTCCCCACCCACCGTCAACGTGCCCGACACCGTCTTGCCCTGCGCCACCATCAACGCCTTGCCCAGCCGCGCCAGCGCAACCTGCTCCTGCGTACTCAGCCACAGCGAACCACCGCTGCGGCGCGCGTCCAGCGCCTGGCCCAGCGTCACCGCGCGGGTGTCGTACTCCGGCGAGGACAAGCCGCGCTCATGCAGCAACGCCATCATCAATGCATCGTCGCGGATCGCGCTGCCGTAGTCGCCGAAGTACGGCGGCCGGTCTGCGCTGTTCTTGGCGAAGCCGGCCTTGATTGCTGCCTGGCCACGCTTGGTATCGCCCTGCAGCGACAATGCCGCGCCCAGATGCACCAGCGACAACCCGGTCAGCGCCTTGTCGCGCTGGTTGTCGTACAGCGCGCGCAGCGTGCCCAGCGGCGCACGGTTCACGCGCGCCAGCACATAGCCGGACCACGCCTGGTTGGCGAACTTGAGGTTGTCGCGGCGGTCCTGGCCGTAGAACTCGTTACCGCCGGAGAGCAGATCCTCGCTGAGGCGATTGAGCGCCTTCTGCAGCACGTTGTCGGGCACCGCAAACCCGGCGTCCTTGGCATCGAGCAGGAACTCGGCGATGTACGGGGTCAGGCCCGGATTGACGTAACCATCGTCGCCCCACATCGAGAAATGCCCGCTGGCAATCTGCATCGAGGCCAGCCGGCCGAACGCGCCTTCCATGCGCTCGCGGCGGGTGGCCGCATCCAGCCCCTTGGTGCCCAGCGCCTTGGCCGTCGCCTCGTCCAGCAGCAAGGCCGCATAGCCCTTGCTGGTGGTCTGCTCGGCGCAGCCGTACGGATAGTTCAACGCATCCTGCAGCGCACTGGCGAACGGAATCGGCGGCAGCGGGCTGACCAGCATGCGCGCGGTCACCGAGCCGGCCATCAGGCCCTCGGTCAGGCCCGCATCCATGCTCACCGGTGCCAACGGATCCAGCACACGCGTCTGCGTGCGCAGCACCTGCGGCCAGCCGGCACGCACCGGCAGGTCGTAGCTGCGGTCGGCCTTGAAGCCGTTGCCGTCCACACGCACGCGCACCTTGGCCACGCTATAGCCTTCGGTGGCGGTGAGCGGAAAGCTCAGCGTCTGCTTGCCATCGGTGGCCAGCTTGACGCTGCGCGCCGCCTCGGCAATGGCCAGTGGGCCAATCCCATCCACGCGCACGTTGAACTCGCCCGGCTTGCCGGTGAAGTTCTGCACGTCCAACGTCACCGTGCTGCGGTCGCCCGGCGCCATCACGCGCGGCATGCTGGCTTCGGCCAGGATCGGCGCACGCACGATGGTTTCCATGTCGCGGTTGCCGTAGCGCGTGTCCGAGTACACCAGTGCCGAGACACGCAGCGTGCCGTTGAAATCCGGCACCGGCAGTTGCACGCGTGCATTGCCCTTGGCATCGAGTTTCACCGAGCCGGAGAACAGGTCCACCGTCTGCACGCGTGCGGTCGGGCGCTTGGCTTGTGGCAGCGCTTCCAGGGCCATGTCGCCGCCGAATTTGAGCTTGCCGCTGGCGCCTTCGAAGCTTTCGATCACCCGTCCGTAGATGTCGTAGGCATCGGTGCCCAGCCGGCGCTGCGCGAAGAACTGCGCGTTGGCATCGGGCACCGGGAAGCGGGTGATGTTGAGAATGCCCACGTCCACCGCCGAGATGGTGACGTGCGCGGCCTTGCCGGCCAGCTCCGGCACACTCACGGTCACCGGCAACGGTTGTTCGGGGCGCATCTGCTTGGGCGCTGACAGGCCCACCGCCACCCGCCGCGCCTTGCGGTCCATCGGCACGAACGCCACGCCCACCGCGCGTGCGGGCGTGATCTTGCTCGGCGCGCTGCCGCCGCGGAACACCAGCGCGGTGACGTACACGTCGTGCCGTTCCCAGGCCTCGGTGACCGGGATCTCGAAGGTGCTGCCCGGCTTGACGTCGATGTCCTGCACGTACAGCAGCTTGTCGCTTTCCACCAGCAATACGCCCTTGCCGGCATGCGGCGGGGTCAGCGTGACCTTGAGCGTGTCGCCGGCGCGGTAGCCGGTCTTGTCCAGCGCCAGCTTGACCTTGTCCGGGCGCGCGTCCAGGCCGCGGTTTTCGTCATTCCAGCTCCAGCCGGCGCGGAATGGATAGCGCGTGGTCAGGCCGGTGGCCGGGTCGAACACGTCCAGACGGTACTCACCCCACTCCACCGGGAAATCGAGCTTGGCATTGCCGCTGCCGACATCGATCGTGCGGGTGTCCTTGTTCTCGAAGCGGCGGGTGAAGTCGTAATCCCAATGGTCGTCGGTGTAGTTCCAGTGGTAGTCGCGCAGTTCGCGCACCAAGGTGGCCTTGAGCCCCTTGGCCGGCTGCGGCTTGCCCTCGGCATCCACGCGGGTGATCTCGAAGCGCGCGTTGCTGTTGGCATCGGCGCCGTCGGTGTCATCGAACAACGGGCGAACGCCGACCAGCGCCTTGGCCGGCCACAGCACGCGCTTGATGGTGCGGGTCACGGTGCGCCCGCCGGTCTCGTACACGCTGCCCGACACCACTGCGGCAATGGTGCTGACCGGCTTGGCTTCGTCCGGCAGGGCGATGTCTTCGCGCAACACGCCATCGCCGCCGAATTCGGTGTCGATCACGTCCTTGGCTTCGCGCGGCAGCTCCAGCGTGGGGTCGCCGAAGAACCAACCCGGCAACGACTCCAGCGGATGCTGCTCAACGCTCACCGCCAGCTTGGCGGTGAAGCGGTTGCCATCGGCCGGCGCGCCGTACAGATACGCGGCATTGGCAATCAGGGTGAAGGGCTTGCCGGCACTCAAGGTCTTTTGCGCGGCGTCCAGGTCCAGCTTCATGCGTTCGGGCAGGAACTCTTCCACGCGCACGGTCATGCCCTGCACGGCGTCCTTGCTGCCCGGGTCGGTGCGGAATTCCACCTGCCAGCGGCCGGTCGGCGCATCGGCGGGAATCTGCTGGGTGAATTCGAAATAGCCCTGCTCACCCGGCTGCAGCTTGGTTTCGCGGAAGGTCTTGCCGTCGGGCTGCTTGAGCCGCAGGAACACCGGCTGGCCGCCCTTAGTCGGCCCGCTGGTGGGCTTGCCATCGTTGTCGCGCAGGATCGCCGACACGCGCATGGTCTCGCCGGGGCGATACAGGTCGCGGCCGGCCCAGGCGAACACGTCGAACCAGGCGCCTTCGCGCCCGGCCACGGCAAATTCGCTCAGATCCAGCGCCGGCTGGTTGAACGGCAGCATCGAAATATCGGTCTTGCTGCGCGCCACCAGCACGTGGCTGGCGTCGAGTGTGTAGTTGAGCAACGCATTGCCGTTGGCGTCGGTGCTGCCCTTGAGGAACAGCTCGCCCTTGGCATCGAGGATGCGCAGTTCCACGTTCTTGGCCGGCTCCCCGCTCTGCAGCGAGGCGGTGTGCACGAACAGCTTGTCCTTGTAGGCGCGCGTGTGCAGGCCGATGTCGCTGACGGTGAAGAAAGCGGTGTCGAATTCGTTCTCGAAGGTGCCGGCGCGCTTCATCACCGCGAAGTACAGGCCCGGCTCCTGCAGCTCCTTGATGTCCTGCGTGGGCAGGTAGGTCAGCACGCGCTCGTTCTGCTTGCCGCCCAGGATGAAGCGGTTGACGTAGATCGGGTCGGCCAGTTTGGACAGCGGTGCGTTCTCGCTGTACTCGTTTTCCAGGTCCCAGCTGCCGCGTCGGCCGCCGCGCTGGAACTGGTGGAAGAACGCCGGCAGCGACTTCTCGCGCACGCGCAAAAATTCCACGTCCACTTCCGGCACGTTTACCGACACCACGGGCAGGCCGCGGCTTTCACGCGCCGGCAGCACGCTGCCCTGCGAGGCGAAGCCGGCCACCGGCTTCAACTCACCGGTGTAGACCTTCTGCTTGAGGGGTTTACCCAGGCGGCTGCCATCGGCGGCGAGCAGGTTGGCGGCGATCAGGACGGTATAGTCCTTGGCCGCTTCCACGTACGGGTAGCGCAGCGTCTTGCCGTCGTCAGACAGCGACCAGCTGCTGTCGCCGTTGCCGACCTTTTCCTCGAAGCGCACCAGCGCATCGAAGTCCTGCGTGCCCACCAGCGGCCGCGAGAACTCCAGCGCCAGCGACAGGCCGTCGCTGGTCTGATCGGGGTAAGCGCGCGCCAGGCCAAAGCCGGTGATGCCCTGCTTGTCGGCCTTGATCGCCTCGCCGCTGGCAGTGGGCAGCTGGCCGCTTTCGTTGCGCTTGCACGCCACGCTCCCCAGCGCCACCGTCAGCAACACCACCCACAGCAGCATCCGCCGCACGCCCGACGACGTCATCCCTGATTCCTGCCTGTCCATTCGCGCTACCCCATGACTGAGGCGGCAAGTATAGCGACGTGCTTCACGCCGCCGATGTCGGATATGTGGCCGGTCGCGGACTTGCCGATGGGCGGTGAGCCTGCGCTGCGGTAGATGCGTGGCGATGGCAACGACGCGTCCGACCCGCGATGCAGTGGCTTTTTAGCCGCACGTTTTAGATGCAGTCAAAAGACTGATTGGTCGAGGGCGCGGTGCCCCCGCCGCTAGCGGGACACGCCGTGAATCCGTCCATGGAGGCTCAATAGCGGCATCCATGCCGCTACATGGTCCCGCAATCGGCGAGGACACCGCACCAGAGTCTGAGTCGGTTGTGTTGTAGAAAACATGCACACCGACACTCTCGACTGGTCCTTGCCCGCCCGCCGTCGCGGGACCTTACGCGGCATGGATGCCGCGTAAGAGCCTACAAGGACGTACTTGCGGCGTGTCCCGCGATGGTGGGCGGGCAAGGGCCCTGCAGCAACGTTGCAATTCAGCGGCGCTGCAAAAGACCGGTGTGAAGCGTTTGTTCGCCGCTCTCAGTGCAGTTGCAACAACGTGCGCATATACATATCGATCAACGCCGGCTTGTCCGCGCGCAGGCAAGCCTGCACGTTCGGCGTGCCCGTGCCTTCGCGCGTGTAGCCCTGCGTATCGACTTCCAGATGCAATGGCGTCGTCGGGCATAGCTGCGGTTGCAGCAGCCAGGCCACCGGCACCACGTCGAACAACGTGGGCGTGGCGCTGGCCCAGGGCTGGTCGGTATTGCGCCACTGGTAGTACAGCTGGGTGAGTGCATCGGTCAGGCCATCGCCCTGTGCAAACAGGGCAACGCGCTCGGGTTCTTCCAGCGTGATCTGGGTGGCGTCCAGCGGCAGCAGCACGATCGGCACGCCAGCGGCGAACACCCGTTGCGCGGCGGGCACATCGGCCAACAGGTTGTACTCCGGCACCGGCGCGCTGGCCGGGCGGTACGCCGACTTGCCGTAGCCCACCCGCACCGAGCCGCCCATCGCAACGATGCGCTTGAGCTTGGCAAACCCTGCCGGGTCGCGCTGCTGTGCACGCGCCGCATCGGTCATCGGCCCCAGCACCAGCAAGGTCACCTCGCCGGGATGCAGGCGCGCCTGCTGCAGGATCATCGCCGCCGCATCCGGCAGCTTGCCTGGTAGCTGCCCCTTGGCCGCCCAACGCGCCTGGCTGAAGGGAATCGTGCTGGTGGTGCGCTCGCCCACCGCCAACGGAATTTCGCTGCGTCCGGCCTGCCGCAACAGCCGCTGCAGCAACTGCGCGCGCAGCATGGTGTCGCCCCAGGCCGAGGCGATGCCCAGCACCTGCAGCTGCGGGCTGCGCAGCAGCAGGCCCAGCGCGAAGGCGTCGTCGATGTCATCGCCGATATCGGTGGACACCACCACGCGCTCGGCCGCGGCCATGGCCGGCACTGTCTGCGCCTGCGCCGCCGCTGCCTGCACACCGCTGCACGCCAGCATCCCGCACAGGCCCACCGCTATCAGCCACCTCGTTGCCCACCGTTGTCGCATCACTGCACTCCACCACAAAAAAAACCGCCGGCATGATAGCCGGCGGCCTGGATCGCTCACCTCACACCGGCCATCAGAAATTGGCGCGGAACTGTGCACCGACGATGCGCGGGTCGTTGATGAAACCGGTGAGGTTGTTGAAGTCGATCGCACCGGTGGCGCGGATCTGGTTGGTGCAGTTGCGGCAGAACACCGACAGCTCGTACGCACCGGCGCCCCAGTTGTAGCCGATCTTCGCACCGCCTTCGACCAGCGGCTGGCCGACGAACTCACGCGAGTCGTACAGGAAGAAGTTCACTTCGCTGCGGTAGGACCAGTCGGTGTAGAAGAACAGCTCGCCGTCATCGCCCATCGGGATGCCGTAGCGCAGCGTGGCGTTAGCCATCCACTTGGATGCCTGCGGCAGCGCATTGCCATCGATGATGGCGTTGCCGGCGGCGTTGAGCGGGTCGGTCACGGTGCAGGTGCGGCACACGCCCACCGACAGGGTCGGGTCTTCGATGCGGGTCCAGTTGTAGGCACCGCCGGCGGTCACACGCAGGTTCTGGGTGATCAGCGCTTCGAAGTCGAACTCGGCACCGCGTGCCTTGGTCTTGTCGGCGTTGAGCAGACGCACATCGTTGGAGGCGCCGCCCACTGCGGTGAGCTGCTGGTTCTTCACCCGGAAGTCGTAGACGTCGAAGCTGATGCGGGCGCGGTTGTCGAACAGGTCGGACTTGATGCCGATCTCGAACGAATCCACCGTCTCCGGCTCGGCCACGGTCAGCGGTGCGGTGCCCGAAGGCACGCCGAAGCTGGCGCCGCGGAAACCGCGTGCGGCACGTGCGTAGACGTTGACCGCATCGTTGATGGCGAAGGTCGCCGCCACATCGCCGGTGACCTTGGAGTTGTCGGTCTCGCCGCTGGAGGGTTCCACCAGCGTGACGCGGTCCAACGCCAGCACGTCGAAGGTCTTCTTGTCGTAGGTGTACCGGATGCCGGCGCGCAGGTTCAGGCGGTCGGTGGCGGCATAGTTCAACGAGCCGAACGCTGCCCACGAGGTATTGCGCTGACGGGTCAGCTGGTAGCTGGCCAGGTCGCCGCCGCTGAAGGTGTTGTAGGTGTAGTTCTCGCCTTCCACATCGTCATGGAAGTAGTACAGGCCGGCCTGCCAGTTGAGCGGGCCCGCGTACTGCGATTCGGCACGCAGCTCCTGGCTGTACTGGTCCAGGCTCTTGATGCCGCCGGCGGTTTCCACCGGGAACGGGATCGGGCCGGGACCGGACGGCGGCGCGAACACTGCGCCGAAGCCGCCGTCGATGTCGCCGCGGCTGTAGTACTTGCCGATGCCTTCATAGGCGGTGATCGAGTGCAACGCAATGTCGCCCAGGTCCCAGCTCAGATTGGCGCTGCCGCCGTAGGTCTGCAGTTCCTGGTTGTTGGCGCCATCGATGGAGGCACGCTCCGGATCGAAGCCATCCACCAGCTGGTTGGTGCCCGGCTGGAAGATGTTGGCGCGGAACAGACGCGCGGTGCCGTCCAAGTGGCGGGCATGCGCGTTGAACAGCGCGCTGAACGTGTCGCTGCCCTGGTACAGCAGCTGCAGGCGCACGGCCGAGTCGGTATAGCCTTCCAGATCACGGCCGTCGCGGTTTTCCACCCAGTCGTCGCGGCGCTGGCCCAGCGTGGACAGACGCGCCGCCCAATGCTCGCCCATGGCGATGCTCAGGCCGCTTTCCAGGGTCATGGTGCCGTAGGTGCCGTAGGACAGGCTGGCGTAGCCGTCATTGGCGCCGATGGTCGGCTTGACCGAATTGAACTTGACCACGCCGGCCGGCGTGTTGCGGCCGAACAGCGTGCCCTGCGGGCCGCGCAGCACTTCCAGGCCTTCCAGATCGAAGATCGGGAAGCCCTTGAGGAAGGCGTTTTCCTGCACCACGTCGTCGTACACCAACGACACCGGCTGCGAGGCGTAGGTGTTGAAGTCGGTGTTGCCGTAGCCGCGGATATACACGCGCGGGAACACACGCCCGTTGGAGGATTCGATATTCAGGCTGGGCGCCTTGCCGGCCAGCACGCGGATGTCCGAGCCGCTGGTGGAGATGGCATCCAGGAATTCCGGACGCAGCACGCTGGCGGACACCGGCACGTCCTTGGAGTCTTCCGAGCGGCGCTCCACCGTGACCTTGACCGCGTCCAGACGCGCAATGCCGTCATCGCTGGGCGCCTGCTGGGCCGCAGCGTAGAACGGAAGAAGGGAAGCGACGGCAACGGCGAGCGCGCTGACCTGAAGCGACCGGCTGGCTGACATGGGAGGACTCCGGATTCTGGTGACGGGGCGGCCTGGCTTTCATGCCGCGTTGCAACAGAATTAACACGATTTACACAAATATGGCAGAGCGCGTGCGAAAAAGTTTTCGGAATTCGAAATAGCGTTCTAATTAATGCAACAGGGGCTTGCAATTTCTGCGTTGCAGCCCCGCTGGCGGCAGCGGTACGACACAGCTGCCGCCCCTTGGATCAGCGCAGCGACGCGGACTTCAGGCTTGTTTCGCTGCGCCGATTACCCCATCCCGGCAGCATCAACCGGCGCCCTTACCCACCCTTCCATCAGCACGCGCGCACTGCGGCTCATCAACGCCTTGGTGACCTGCCACTGCCCGCCTACCTGGGTCGCCTCGGCGCCCACGCGCAAGGTGCCCGACGGGTGCCCGAAGCGCACCGCCGAGCGCGCCGCGCCGCCGGCGGCCAGATTGACCAGGGTCCCGGGCACAGCGGCGGCGGTGCCGATCGCCACCGCGGCGGTCCCCATCATGGCGTGGTGCAATTTGCCCATCGACATCGCGCGCACCAGCAGATCGACCTCGGCCGCATGCACCGGCTTGCCGCTGGAGGCGGTGTAGTCGGCCGGCGGCGCCACGAAAGCCACTTTCGGGGTGTGCTGGCGCGTGGCCGCATCCTCCACGCGTGCGATCAGGCCCATGCGCACCGCGCCGTGTGCGCGCAGGGTTTCGAACATGGTCAGCGCGCGCGGGTCGCCATTGATGGCGTCCTGCAGCTCGGTGCCGGTGTAGCCCAGGTCGCGCGCGTTGACGAAGATGGTGGGAATGCCGGCGTTGATCAGGGTGGCGTCGATGGTGCCCAGGCCGGGGACCTCCAGCGCATCGATCAGGTTGCCGGTGGGAAACATCGCCCCGCCCTCGCCTTCGGCAGCATCGGCCGGGTCCAGGAATTCCAGTTGCACTTCGGCCGCCGGAAAGGTCACGCCATCCAGTTCGAAGTCGCCGGTTTCCTGCACCTGGCCTGCGCGCATCGGTACGTGCGCCACGATGGTCTTGCCGATGTTGGCCTGCCAGATCCGCACCGTGGCCACGCCATCGCTCGGCACGCGTGCCGCATCGACCAGGCCATTGGCAATCGCGAACGGCCCCACCGCCGCCGACAGATTGCCGCAGTTGCCGCTCCAGTCCACGAAGGCACTGTCGATGGACACCTGCCCGAACAGATAGTCCACGTCGTGCCCCGGCCGCATGCTGGCGCAGACAATCACGCTCTTGCTGGTGCTCGACGTCGCCCCGCCCATGCCATCGATCTGCTTGCCATACGGATCCGGGCTACCGATCACCCGCAGCAACAACGCATCGCGCGCCGGCCCCGGCTGTTGTGCGGCAGGCGGAAGATCCTGCAGGCGGAAGAACACGCCCTTGCTGGTGCCGCCGCGCAGGTAGGTGGCGGGGATGCGGAATTGGGGCAAATGGGTCATGTCTGCTCGGTGAGGTCGAATTGAGTTGTGTGCATGGACACGTCCGGTGCAGCAGCGCCGCGTGCTTGGCTTGGCGGGGCTGCGTGCCAGGCGTTACGGATGTGCGCTCATCCACGCAGGAATATCGCGTTGCACGTGCAGGACACGCCAGATGACGATGTCGGTTGCACGCTCGTTGTAGAACAGCAGATAGGGAAACCGCTTGAGCGGCCAGACACGAATCTGCGGCAGCTTCAGCACCACCGCGTGGCGGCTCGAACCGGCCGCCGGATTGCGCATGAGCGTGGTCACCGCCGACTCCAGTGCTTTGGTAAAGGCTAATTCCAGCGCCAGCCCGCCCTCGGCGCCGTACCAGGCGGCGGCCTCGTCGACATCGCGCAGCGCCAAGGGGCGCCAGCGCGCCGGCTTCATTTTCCTGCAGCGCGCTGATGCGCGCGCGCGCGCATGCTGTCAAAGAAGTCGGCCTCCATCGCAACAGCAGGCCCGGACTCTGCGCCGTCCAGCAACAGCGCGCGCAGGCTTTGCGCATCACGTTGCATACGGATCAGCTCGCGCAGATATTCGCTGCTCGAGCCGTAGGCATGTTCCAGGACCTGCTGGTCGACAAATTCCTTGAGCTCGTCCGGGAGCGAGATGTTCATGGTGGCCATGCAGCGATCCGATGGCAAAGATTGCCAAAGTGTGCCTCCCGGCAGCGGCATCGGCAAGCCGCTGCGCGAGACGTACTGGCGCATCTTCAGGCAGCCTTGGTTGCTTCCAGAAAATCCTGTGCAAACCGCTGCAGCACACCGCCCGCCTCGTAGATCGACACTTCTTCTGCGGTATCCAGGCGGCAGGTCACCGGCACCTGCAGCTGCTCGCCGTTGCGTCGATGCACCGACAGCGTCAGCGTTGCGCCCGGGGCGCGTTCACCGACTACATCGAACGTCTCGCTGCCATCGATACCCAGCATCTTGCGGTCGGTCCCCGGCTTGAACTCCAGCGGCAACACGCCCATGCCGATCAGGTTGGTACGGTGAATCCGCTCGAACCCTTCGGCCACGATCGCCTCCACACCGGCCAGCCGCACGCCCTTGGCCGCCCAATCGCGCGACGAGCCTTGCCCGTAATCGGCACCGGCAATGATGATCAGCGGCTGCTTGCGCTGCATGTAGGTTTCGATCGCCTCCCACATGCGTAGCACTTGCCCTTCCGGCTCTAGCCGCGCCAGCGAACCGGCCGTGACCTGGCCATCGACCACCGCCATTTCATTCACCAGCTTGGGGTTGGCAAAGGTCGCCCGCTGCGCGGTGAGATGGTCGCCGCGGTGGGTGGCGTAGGAATTGAAGTCTTCTTCCGGCACGCCCATCTGCGTGAGGTATTCACCGGCCGCACTGCTGGCGAGAATCGCATTGGACGGCGAGAGATGATCGGTGGTGATGTTGTCGCCCAACACCGCCAGCGGGCGCATGCCCTGCAAGGTGCGCGCACCTGCCAACGCGCCCTCCCAATACGGTGGGCGGCGGATGTAGGTGCTCTGCGCGCGCCAGTCGTACAACGGGCTGACGCGTGCACCTTGCAGGCGACCGCGCTTGAACATCGGCTCGTACACGCTGCGGAAATGCTCCGGCTTCACGCTGCGCGCCACCACCGCATCGATCTCCGCATCGCTGGGCCATAGGTCCTTGAGCGTGACCGGCACACCCTCGGCATCCACGCCCAGGACATCCTTCTCGATATCGAAGCGCACCGTGCCGGCGATGGCGTAGGCAATCACCAACGGCGGCGACGCGAGAAAAGCCTGCTTCGCGTACGGGTGAATGCGCCCATCGAAATTGCGGTTGCCCGACAACACCGCGGTGGCATACAGGTCGCGCTCGATGATTTCCTGCTGGATCACCGGGTCCAGCGCGCCGCTCATGCCGTTGCAGGTGGTGCAGGCGAACGCCACGATGCCGAAGCCCAGCTGCTCCAGCTCGCCCAGCAAGCCGGCCTCTTCCAGATACAGCTGCACCGCCTTGGAACCGGGTGCCAGCGAACTCTTCACCCATGGTTTGCGCGTAAGACCGCGCGCATTCGCATTGCGCGCCAGCAAGCCGGCGGCGATGACGTTGCGCGGATTGGAGGTATTGGTGCACGAGGTAATCGCCGCGATGATGACCGCGCCGTCGGGCATCTGCCCGGGCACCTGCTCCCACGCAGCGGCAATGCCACGGCTGGCCAGCTCGCTGGTCGCCACCCGCTTGTGCGGGTTCGACGGCCCGGCCATGTTGCGCACCACGCTGGACAGATCGAACTGCAGCACGCGCTCGTACTGCGCGGTGACCAGATCGTCGGCCCACAGGCCAGTCTGGCGTGCGTAGGTTTCCACCAGCGCAATCTGCGTGTCTTCGCGCCCGGTCAGGCGCAGGTAGTCCAGCGTTTGCTGGTCGATGTAGAACATCGCCGCAGTGGCGCCGAACTCCGGCGTCATGTTGGAAATGGTGGCACGGTCGCCGATGGTCAGCGCACTGGCGCCCGCACCGTAGAACTCCAGGTACGCGCCCACCACGCGCTGCTGGCGCAGGAATTCGGTCAGCGCCAGCACGATGTCGGTAGCGGTGATACCCGGCGCCGGCCGCCCCAGCAACTCCACACCAATGATGTCCGGCAGCCGCATCCACGAAGCGCGGCCGAGCATCACGTTCTCCGCTTCCAGGCCACCAACGCCCACGGCAATCACGCCCAACGCATCCACATGCGGGGTGTGGCTGTCGGTGCCCACGCAGGTATCCGGAAACGCTACGCCGTCCTGCACGTAGATCACCGGCGACATTTTTTCCAGATTGATCTGATGCATGATCCCGTTGCCCGGCGGGATCACTTCCACGTTCTCGAATGCCCGCTTGGTCCATTCGATGAAGTGAAACCGGTCGGCATTGCGGCGGTCTTCCACGCCACGATTCTTGGCGAAGGCCTGCTTGTCGAAGCCGGCATATTCCACCGCCAGCGAGTGATCCACGATCAACTGCACCGGCACCACCGGATTGACCTGCGCCGGGTCGCCGCCCTGCTCCGCAATGGCATCACGCAAGCCGGCCAGATCCACCAATGCGGTCTGCCCGAGGATGTCGTGACAGACCACGCGCGCCGGAAACCACGGGAAATCCAGGTCGCGCTTGCGCTCGATCAATTGCCGCAGATAGGCGTCCACGTGTTGCGGGTCGGCGCGGCGCACCAGGTTTTCGGCATGCACGCGCGCGGTGTACGGCAGCGTGGCATACGCACCGGGCTGCAATGCATCCACAGCGGCGCGGGCATCGAAATAGTCCAACGAGGTGCCCGGCAAGGGCTTGCGGTACGAGTTGTTCATGGCTGGCGACATCACGAAGCGGGCGGGGGCTTTGGAGCGGGAATCGGGAATCGGGAATCGGGAATCGGGAAAAGCTGCACGGCTGTGCGGTGTTTGCAAGTACAAAGTTGCGCTGTTTTCCGGCTATCTGCTCAAGAAGCAACCGGTCAACAGCGCAACCTGCAATGCCTGCTCAGGCGCGCTGATCCAGCGGCACAAACGCCTGGTCTTCCGGCCCGGTGTAGTTGGCCGAGGGGCGGATGATCTTGCCGTCCACGCGCTGCTCGATGATGTGCGCGCTCCAACCGGCCGTGCGTGCCAGTACGAACAGCGGTGTAAACATCGCCGTCGGCACGCCCATCATGTGGTAGCTCACCGCACTGAACCAATCCAGGTTCGGGAACATCTTCTTGATGTCCCACATCACCGTTTCCAGGCGCTCGGCGATGTCGTACATCTTGCGGCTGCCCTGCTCGTCCGACAGCTCGCGGGCCACGTCCTTGATCACCTTGTTGCGGGGGTCGGACACCGTGTAGACCGGGTGGCCGAAGCCGATCACCACTTCCTTGCGCTCCACCCGTGCCTTGATGTCGGCCTCGGCCTCATCCGGCGTGTCGTAGCGCTTCTGCACTTCGAATGCCACTTCGTTGGCGCCGCCGTGCTTGGGGCCACGCAGCGCGCCGATGCCGCCGGCAATGGCGCTGTACATGTCGCTGCCGGTGCCGGCGATGACGCGGCTCGCAAACGTCGACGCATTGAATTCGTGCTCGGCGTACAGGATCAGGCTGGTGTGCATCGCGCGCACCCACGATTCCTTCGGCGCGAAACCGTGCAACAAGTGCAGGAAATGCCCACCGATCGAATCGTCGTCGGTCTCTACCTCGATGCGCTTGCCGTTGTGGCTGTAGTGATACCAGTACAGCAGCATCGAGCCCAGGCTGGCCATCAGCTTGTCGGCGATGTCGCGCGCACCTGGATGGTTGTGGTCGTCCTTTTCCGGCTGCAGGCAGCCGAGCACGGAGACGCCGGTGCGCATCACATCCATCGGGTGCGCCGAGGGCGGCAGCTGTTCCAGCGCAGTTTTCACCGCCGCCGGCACGCCGCGCAGCGAGCGCAGCTTGGCCTTGTAGCCACGCAGCTCGCCACTGTTGGGGAGCTTGCCGTGCACCAGCAGATACGCGATCTCTTCGAATTCGCTGCTGGTGGCCAGATCCAGAATGTCGTAACCACGGTAGTGCAGATCGTTGCCGCTGCGCCCCACGGTGCACAGCGCGGTATTGCCGGCAGCGGTGCCGGACAGGGCAACCGATTTCTTCGGCTTGAAACCAGGAATGACGGTGTCGTTCATGCGATGACCTCTTCAGATATGGCGTGTCGCGAAATGACTAACGGGATGGCACCGGCGACGTGCTGCGCAGCGCGATCATGCGCCCTTGCGCGCGAACAAGGCATCCAGCCGCTGTTCGTAATCGTGGTAGCCGATGCGCTCGTACAACTCTTCGCGCGTCTGCATGCTTTCCAGCACGGCGTTCTGATGCCCATCGCGGCGGATGGCGGTGTACACCGCTTCGGCGGCCTTGTTGGCAGCGCGGAAGGCAGACAGCGGGAACAACTGGATCGCCACGCCGGCCTGTGCAAGTTGGTCGCGGGTGAACAACGGCGTCTTGCCGAATTCGGTGATGTTGGCCAGCACCGGCACGCGCACCGCATCAACGAAGCGCTGGTAGGTCTCCAGGTCATAGGCGGCCTCGGCAAAGATGCCATCCGCGCCCGCCTCCACGCAGGCAATCGCGCGTTCGATCGCGGCATCCACGCCTTCCATCTGGATCGCATCGGTGCGCGCAATCAGGAAGAACGCCGGATCGGTCTTGGCATCGGCCGCTGCCTTGACCCGGTCCACCATCTCGCCCTGGCTGACGATCTCCTTGCCCGGGCGATGACCGCAGCGCTTGGCGCCGACCTGATCTTCGATATGGCAGCCGGCCGCGCCCGCCTTGATCAGCGACTTGATGGTGCGTTCGATGTTGAACGCGCTCGGCCCGAAGCCGGTGTCCACGTCCACCAGCAACGGCAGAGCGCAGACATCGGTGATGCGGCGCACATCGATCAGCACGTCTTCCAGGGTGTTGATGCCCAGATCCGGCAAGCCCAACGACCCGGCCGCCACCCCGCCGCCGGAAAGATAGATGGCTTGATAGCCGGCGCGTTGCGCCAGCAACGCGTGGTTGGCATTGATGGCGCCGATCACCTGCAGCGGCGATTCGGCGGCCAGGGCTGCGCGGAACCGGGCGCCAGCGGAAGACAGGGGCAAGGACGTCATGGCGATTCCTTAAATGGGATAACTGCATTAGCGCAAGGGGCGTGCCAACCGTAAGCCATTGATGTGACTGATCGCGCGCGCGCGCAGCGTTGCATCAATGAAACAGGCGGAGCACCATGCAACATCACTGAAACGTCAGCGAATCATGGCCCACTCCTCCTTCGTCGCTCCTGCGGATGGCACCCTGCCGGTAATCTGGACGGTCAGCGTGTCCCGCCTGACCGGCCTGCTGGCCGATGTCATTCCCGAGTTCGACCAGCGCGCACGCATCGAGCAGATCAACCTCGGCTTTGCCGAGGCGGTCGAGATCATCGGCCAACGCCTGCGCCGCGAGCGCTGCGATGTGTTGGTGGCTGGCGGCTCCAACGCCGCTTACCTGCGCAGCCGGCTACCGCTGCCGCTGGCGCCGATCCAGGCCACCGGCTTCGACCTGATGGAAGCCCTGGCGCGCGCGCGACGCATCGCACCGCGCATCGGCGTGGTCACCCATGCCACCGACGTGCCGTCATTTCAGCCGTTCCAGGACAGCTTCGCGCTGGACATCGCCCACCGCCGCTTCGTCACTGCCGAGGACGCGCGCGACTGCATCGCCGACCTGCGCGCCAGCGGCATCCAGGTGATCGTCGGGACCGGCATGGCGATCGACTTCGCCGAACAGGCCGGCCTGCCCGGCGTGTTGTTGTACTCGGCCGATTCGGTGCGCCTGGCACTCGACCAGGCAATCGCCCTGGCCACGGCGCCCAGCAGCGCAGCCCCCGCTCTGCGTAGTGCCGCACGCCGCACGCGCAACCAACCGGCCGCACTGCTCGGCGAAGACGCCGCCATAGTGCAGGTGCGTGCACTGGTGCAGCTGTACGCGCCGCACGCCAGCACCGTGTTGATCAGCGGAGAGACCGGCACCGGCAAGGAACTGGTTGCGCGCCAGCTGCACGCCGGCAGCCGCCGCCGGGGCCGGTTCGTGGCGATCAACTGCGGCGCGATTACCGAGTCGCTGCTGGAAGCGGAACTGTTCGGCTACAGCGATGGCGCCTTCACCGGCGCGCGGCGCGGCGGCCACACAGGGCTGATCGAAGCCGCGCAGGACGGCACCCTGTTTCTCGATGAAATCGGCGAGCTCCCACTGCCGCTGCAGACCCGCCTGCTGCGTGTACTGGAAGAACGCGAGGTGCTGCGCGTTGGCGCCACCGTGCCGGTACCGGTCGATGTGCGCGTGGTGGCGGCCAGCCTGCAGCCGCTGCAGACACTCGTCGACCAAGGCCGCTTCCGCCGCGACTTGTTCTATCGCCTGGCCGCCTTGCGCATCGCCCTGCCGCCACTACGGAATCGCCCCGACGACATCGCCTTGTTGCTCACCCACTACGCGCAACACGGCAGCGAGACGGCATTGCCACTCTCGCCCGCTGCGCTGCAGCGGCTGCAACAGCACGCCTGGCCTGGCAACGTGCGTGAGCTACGTAACCTGGTCGAGCGTTTGTGCATCCATTGGAAGGCGCAAGCGCAGGGCCAGGTGAGTCTGGCCCAGCTCGAGGCCTGGGCTCCGGAGCTGGCCGATGCCAGCACGCCGGCCGCCTACGATTCCACATCCGCCGACGCAGCCCGCTCACGCGCGCAACTCACCGCGACATTGGTACGTGCGGCACTGGACCGTGCGCAGGGCAACCGCGCGGCCGCGGCCAAAGCGCTGGGCGTCTCGCGCACCACCCTCTGGCGCTGGATGCAGGCCCAGGGCCTCGCTTCTTCGCAGTGACCGGCGCACGCGCGCGCTTGAGTACTAACGCTAGAACAGATCACCGCGGCGGCTTCGCTAGTGACGCGGCACCTGTGCCCGCAGGCACGCACTACTTGACCGGTGTGTACTCGGATTCGCCGGTGCTCAGGTTGCCGGTCGACTGATCGATGGCGTAGTTGATGGTGCCCACGCCATTGGAAACCTGCAGCACATCGCCACGCAGTACCGCCGGATAGTTCTTGGTCTTCACCCCGTTGCCGAACAGCTCGGGCCGGGTATCGCGAATGATGAAACTCTCGCCGTTGTGCTCAATGCTCAACACGTTCTTCGGCGCCTTGGCGTTGACCCACTTGCCCACGAATTCCTCGCCCATGTCTTTGGCGCAACCGGCCAGCAGGAGCAGGCTCGCAGCCAATGCAGTTCCAAGCAGCGTCTTCATCGCCACTCCTTCGTTGAATCCAGGGCCGAGCAGGATGGCGGTTCTCCCACGGGCCTGCAATAAGCAGACGCCACCGCAATCCCAGTGCGGCCGGTTGGGATTCATCGGCCTGGCAAAAGGGTGACGCACGCCGCAGTGAACACGTCGAACGCGCAGCACGCCGCCACAGCTACCACGCGGCGGTTGGCCCCCGAAGGAGGCGCAGCGTCAGCGCAACATCAGCTGCAGATCGCCGGGCGCAGGCGGCATCACCAGATCGGCCGTGTCCGCCAGGCTCTGTGCCGAGGCGGCTGCAGCGGCCAGATCATCGAAGCACACGCCCAGCTCGCCGACGGTGTAATGGCGCGTCACCGCACCCTGCTCGCTGACGCGCACCTCATACACCGGAAACCGGCGTGTTCCAGCCACCATCATTCGACTTTGCGTACGCATGGGTCTGTCTCCGTCGAGTAGCGCGTCAGGATCGCTGCGCTGCGGCCGGACTGTCGGGGGCTGCCTGCAAGTGAACCGATCGTTCCCATCGCAGCGCTTCGTCCCCACCCCATCCGCACCGCCGCTGCATCTGCGCGCTACCTTCCGCGCACCACCGCTACCGGCAGGTGAAAAACCTCTTACGCGCGGGTGCTCGTTGCGCGTGCATGCAATGCAACTGCAGTTCCACTGCGCTGACCGAGCGCCCTGAGACGACAAAGGCCACCGCAAGGGTGGCCTGGTCTTCGACATCATGGTGGGCGGTACAGGGATCGAACCTGTGACCCTTGCCGTGTGAAGGCAATGCTCTACCGCTGAGCTAACCGCCCGGTGACGCGAGCCGCACATTATAGGGCAGCGGCGGAGATCGTCAACAGTTGTTTACCGAGTGGCGCAACGTACTGAAACCGCCGTGCCGCCGCGCCACGATCACCACGCGCATGCAGCGCACCGGTGGCCCAGTCTTGCGCTCGCCGCGCGCCATCGGCCGCGGCAATTGCCTGCCTTACATCGTGTGGGTCGGCTTATCCGAGGTGGTCAAACCGGCCAGCAGCGTTTCGATCTTGTTGCGCACCGCCTCGCCTTCCGGGCCGTCCGGAAACTGCACGCCGATACCAGCCGCGCGGTTGCCCTGCGCGCCCGCAGGCGTGGTCCACACCACCTTGCCGGCCACCGGGAGACGCTCGCTTGAATCAGGCAGCGTCAACAGCAGAAACACCTCATCGCCCAGCATGTAGCGCTTGGGGGTCGGCACGAAGATGCCGCCACTTTTCACGAACGGCATGTAGGCGCTGTACAGCGCGGCCTTGTCCTTCAACGCCAGCGACAAAATGCCTTGGCGTGCATTCATTGCACTCATCGAGTTCCCCTAGAACGGGCCGGGCGCTCTCCCTCGCGCCAGGCCAGCAACAATTCCGCCACCGCCAGATCGGCGCGGACGGTGGTGCGCAACAAATCACGGGTGCGATTGGCGGCGTCGAACCAGGTCGCCAGCTTGTGCAACCGCGATGGATTGGTCAAGCCGGCCGATGCCTGCGCCAACGCCAGGTCGGCGGCATGCCGCAGACGCTGATCGGCCTGGCCATCGTTGGTCCAGCGCTGCGCCACGTCCACCGCGCCGACGCGGCCACTGGCGATCTGCTCCAGGTCTTGCGCCACGGCGCGGCGCACGGCCAGGCCGTCTTCGCGCAGCCACTGGGCGGCAAGCCCGGGATGGCCACGCGCGGCCTCCAGCGCCTCCTGTGCCGCACGTTCGCTGACGCCTTGAGTCAGCAGCCAGGCCAGCGCTTCGTGGGCCGGCGGCAGTTTGAATTCCAGGCGCTGGCAGCGGCTGCGGATGGTGGCCGGCAAGCGCGCCGGCTGCGCACTGATCAACCACAGGTAGCGGCCCGGCGAGGGTTCTTCCAGCGTCTTGAGCAAGGCATTGCAGGCGGCGCGGTTGATCGCATCGGCCGGGTCGACGATCACCACCTGCGCGATGCCGTACTGCGGCGTCAGCGACAGCTTCTGCGAGATCTCGCGCACCTGTTCGATGACGATCTCGGTGCGCAGCTTGTCGCCGGTGCGGTTGGCAATGAACGACACCAGCTGCAGATCTGGATGCGTGCCGGCGGCGATCAGCTGACGGGTGCGCTGCGCCACTGCCGGATCCGGCGCACTGGCCAGCACGTGCTCGGCCAGCGCCAGCGCCACCGCGCGCTTGCCCAGCCCGTCCGGGCCGCAGATCAGCAGGCCATGCCCGAGCCGGCCGGCATCCAGCGCGGCCAGGGTCTGGTCGTAGGCGCGTTGTTGCCAGGGTGAAAACGCAGGCGTCATGGCGTGGGCTCCGGCTGACGGCGGCGCTGCAGATAGCGCGCCACCGCTGCATTGTGTTCGTCCAGGGTGGCCGAAAACGCATGCGCACCACTGCCATCGCCCACCGCGACGAAGTACAGCGCGTTGCCCGGCGCCGGGCGCACCGCCGCCAGCAGTGCCTCGCGGCCCGGCATGGCGATCGGCGTGGGCGTCAGGCCGGTGCGGGTGTAGGTGTTGTACGGCGTGTCGGTGGTGAGATCGCGGCGGCGGATGTTGCCGTCGTAGCTGCTACCGATGCCGTAGATCACTGTCGGGTCGGTCTGCAGCTTCATGCCCATCTGCAGGCGGCGCACGAACACGCCCGCGATCTGCGGCCGCTCGGTGCCCAGTGCGGTTTCCTTCTCGATGATGGAGGCCAGGATCAACGCCTGTTCGGGCGAGCTCAGCGGCAGTTGCGGGGCGCGCTGTTCCCAGGCCTGCGCCAGCGCCTTGTCCATTGCCGCATGCGCGCGCTTAAGCACGTCCAGGTCGCTGTCGCCGCGCTGGTACAAATACGTTTCGGGCAGAAAGCGCCCTTCCGGATGCTGGCCGGCAAAGCCCAGCCGCGCCATGAGTGCGGCATCGTCCAGGCCCGCGATGGTCTGCCGCAGCGGCGTGGCCGTGCCCAGGGCCGCGCGCAGCTGACGGAAGTTCCAGCCTTCCACCAGGGTAAAGCGGTACTGGATCACCCGGCCCTGGCGCATGCGCAGCAACAGCGCACGCGGCGACAACGCCGGCGTCAGCGCGTATTCGCCCACCTTGAGCTTGCCGGCCGCATCCACCTGGCGGGCCAGCAACTGCCATTCGAGATCACTGCCCTGCTGCACCCCGGCCTCGCGCAGCTTGCGCAGCGTCGCTTTGAGCGAATCGCCGGGCGCGATGACCACGCTGGACGTGCTCGCAGTGACCGGCGTCTCGGCAAAATGCACGTAGTGCCGCCACGCCACCACGGCCGCGATCGCCAGCAGCGCCGCAAGCAACAGCACCGTCCCCAGCACGGCCAGACATCCGCGTTTGCCAGTCACCGCCACACCCACCTCGTCATTGCTCCAGCGCCGCGCAGGATACCGCGCGCCGGTGATGTGCCGTTGAAGTGCTCACGCCGGATCCAGCGCACGCAGCAGCCCGCGCGCCTTGGCACGGGTTTCGTCCAGTTCCCGCTGCGGGTCCGAATCCACCACGATGCCGGCACCGGTGCGGAACCGCACCTGGCTGCCGGCCACTTCGGCGGTACGGATCAGGATGTTCAGATCCATGTCGCCGTCGCGGTTGAGCCAACCGAACGCGCCGGTATAGGCGCCGCGCGCGGTCTGTTCCAGCTCGGCAATGATCTGCATGCAGCGCACCTTCGGGCACCCGGTGATGGTGCCGCCTGGGAATACGGCCGCAATCACCTCGCCGGGCGTGACCCCCTCGCGCAATCGGCCGCGGACATTGCTGACGATGTGATGCACGTGCGCATAGCTCTCTACGCCCATCAGTTCGTCCACCTCCACGCTGCCCGGCGCGCAGATGCGGCCCAGGTCGTTGCGCTCCAGATCGATCAACATCACGTGTTCGGCGCGTTCCTTCGGGTGACCGACCAGCTCGCGGATGCGCGCGGCATCATCGTCGCCCGCGAAGCGTGCACGAGTGCCAGCAATCGGCCGTGTCTGCACCACCTGCCCGTGCACCGACACCAACCGCTCCGGCGAAGAACTCACCACCGCGCGCCCGGCCGCCACGAACAGGCCGGAAAACGGCGCCGGATTGGCCGCACGCAGCCGCGCATGCAAGGCGGCAGGGTCGACGGGCCGATCGAACTGCGCCTGCCAGGCGCGCGAGATATTGGCCTGGAACACATCGCCTGCACGTAGATAGTCCAGCACCCGCAGCACCGCATCGGTGAACTGCTCGGGCGGGTCTTCCTGCACCACCGTCGGCGCTGCCCAGGCAGGCAAGGCGGGCAGGCTGGCGCAGGCGGTGATGTCGTCGTCAATCTGCTGCAGCAGGTCTTCGCGCCCCGGCTCGGCCACGGCGAAGCAGCGCCCGTCCACGCGGTCGCGCAGCACTGCCGCCGGCGCCCGCAGGGCCAATGCCGCGGGCGCGGCGTCGCTGCGCATGGGCAGGCGCAGGATCGGCTCGACCTGTGCGGCCACCTCATAGTCCAGCAGCACCGCCCAGCCACCGCGAAACGGCCACGAACTTTCACCCTCGTGCGGCAGCCGCTCGGCCTGCCAGGCTGCATCCAGGGCGTCGAGAAAGCCGCCTTCCAGCAGTTGGCCGTCACCATTGCGGGTGCAGCCGTCCGGGTCCAGACTCAGCTGCGCGCCCTGCGCCAGCAGCAATACATCCCAACGCCCGTGCGCGGTGCCCGACGCGCTGGATTCCAGCAACGCGGGATACCGCTGCGGTGCCAGGCGATGCAGCGCCAGCAGGTCGATGTCCGCGTGCAGTGGTCGGGTCAGCGTCATCGGCCTGGCTTGGCGTGGAGGGACGGATGCGGCGCTGCGCGCCGGTGACAACCAGCGCGCCGCACACCGCACGGTAAATCAGCAGAAGACACAACGGGCCGAACGCGCGACGCGTTGCAGCCCATCGCGACCCTGCGCCATTGCGGCGCAGGACCAATGGCTCAGATGCGCTTGAACACCAGGGTGCCGTTGGTGCCGCCAAAGCCGAAGCCGTTGGACATCACCGCGTCCACCTGCACCTCGCGCGCCACGTTCGGCACGTAATCCAGATCGCAGCCTTCGCTGGGCTCTTCCAGGTTGATGGTCGGCGGGATGATGCCGGTATGCAGCGCCATCACCGAGAAGATCGCTTCCACGCCGCCGGCCGCACCGAGCAGGTGGCCGGTCATCGACTTGGTCGAGCTGACCATGGTCTTGTACGCATGGTCGCCCAGCGCACGCTTCATCGCCATGGTTTCGGCCAGATCGCCCAGCGGCGTGGAGGTGCCGTGCGCGTTGAGGTAGCCGATCTGCTCGGGGTTGAGCTTGGCATCGCGCATCGCCGCGGCCATGCTGCGCGCCGCGCCTTCGCCGTCTTCACTGGGTGCGGTCATGTGGAACGCATCCGAACTGGCACCGAAACCGACCAGCTCTGCATAGATGCGCGCGCCACGTGCTTTGGCATGTTCGTACTCTTCCAGCACCAGCACGCCGGCGCCGTCGCCCAGCACGAACCCGTCGCGCTGCTTGTCCCACGGACGCGATGCAGCGGTGGGGTCGTCGTTGCGCGTGGACATCGCCTTCATGGCGCAGAACCCGCCCACCGAACTTGGGGACGAACCGCGCTCGGCGCCACCGGCCAGCATCACGTCGGCATCGCCGTGCTGGATCATGCGCATCGCGGTGCCGATCGAATGGTTGGAGGTGGCGCAGGCCGACACGGCCGAGAACGTCGGGCCCTTCAGGCCTTTGATCAGGCTCACCTGGCCCGGCAGCATGTTGATGATGGTGCTGGGCACATAGAACGGCGAAATCTTGCGCGCGCCGCCCTCATGGAATTTGATGGTCTGCTCTTCGATGCCGAGCAGCCCGCCGATACCGGAGCCCAGAATGGCGCCCACGCGTTCGGCATTGCTTTCGTTGATCTCCAGCCCGGAATCGTCCAGCGCCATGAACGAGGCGCCGACACCGTAGTGGATGAACGAATCCATCTTCTTGACGTCCTTGGCGGACACAAAGTGGGTGGGATCGAAATTCTTGATCTCGCCCGCGATCTTGGTGGTGAACTGCGAGGCATCGATCTGCGTGATCGGGCCAATGCCCGAGCGACCGTGGATGATCCCATCCCAACTGGTGGCCAGATCATTGCCCAGCGGCGACACCATGCCCATGCCGGTAACGACAACACGACGACTCATTGCAGATCTCCTCACCACACGACGGACGGTGCTTGCGGTTTACGGTTGACGCTCAAAAACACAGGGCCGCATCAGCGGCCCCATGGGATGTCTGACGCAGCAGCAGCCAAATGCCCGCCACCGCTGTCAGGAACAACGCATCAGCTCTTGACGTGAGCCTTGACGTAGTCAATCGCCTGCTGGACCGACGTGATCTTCTCAGCTTCTTCGTCCGGGATTTCGCACTCGAACTCTTCTTCCAGCGCCATCACCAGCTCGACGGTGTCCAGCGAGTCGGCACCCAGGTCATCGACGAACGATGCGCTGGTGGTGACTTCCTCTTCCTTGACGCCGAGTTGTTCGACGACGATTTTCTTGACGCGTTCTTCGATGGTGCTCATTGAGATATCGCTCCAGATGGAGTAGTGGTGGTACAAAAAAAACGCCATCGCCGCTGCGATGGCCGCGTTGGATAGTGTAGTGGAAGCGACCGGGCCTTGCATTGCATCACAAATCTCGGCCGATCAGCCACTTAGCGCCTCCCGGCGCCGCACGCTCACGGCATGTACATGCCGCCGTTGACGTGCAGGGTCTCACCAGTGATGTAACGGGCGGTCGGGCCAGCCAGGAATGCCACCGCATTGGCGATGTCGTCCGGCTGCCCCAGATGGCCCAGCGCGATCTGCTGCAGCAACGCCGTCTTGGCATCCTCCGGCAGCGCCTTGGTCATGTCGGTATCGATGAAGCCGGGCGCGACCACATTGACAGTGACCCCGCGCGAGCCGATTTCCTTGGCCAGCGACTTGGAGAACGCAATGATGCCGGCCTTGGCCGCCGCGTAGTTGGTCTGCCCCGGATTACCGGTCACACCCACCACCGAGGCGATGTTGATGATGCGGCCCTTGCGCGCTTTCATCATGCCGCGCATCACCGCCTTGGATGTCCGGAAGACACTGGTCAGGTTGGTGTCGATGATCGCCTGCCAATCGTCTTCCTTCATCCGCATCAGCAGGTTGTCGCGGGTGATGCCGGCGTTGTTGACCAGGATCGAGACCGCACCGAACTCCTTGCCGATCGCATCGATCAAGGCATCGACCGCGGCTGCATCGGTGACATTGAGCTCCCGGCCGTGGCCGCCGTTGGGAGCCAGGCGCTCGCCGATGGCAGCGGCCCCGGAGGCGGAGGTGGCCGTGCCGATCACCGTGGCGCCCTGGGCGGCCAGCGTATCGGCGATGGCCGCGCCAATGCCGCGGCTGGCACCGGTGACCAGAGCGATCTCGCCCTGCAATGGCTTGCTCATGTTGCTGTTCCTCGAGAGGGGACGTCGCAACCGCGGTTGCGAGCGTCGAGGGCCGGCATCACCGGCAAATCGGTCAACTCAGTGCGCCCACGCATCCAGCGCGCCGGCATAATCGGCCGGGGTCGCGAGCGAACGGGCATCCAGGCTCTTGTCGATACGCTTGATCAGCCCGCTCAGCACCTTGCCCGGGCCGCATTCGGCGATCCGGGTAATGCCCTGCGCGGCCAGCGCCTGCACGCAGCCGGTCCACTGCACCGGCAGATACAGCTGCTCGACCAGGGCCTGGCGGATCGCCTCGTGGCCGGCGTGCACCTGCGCGTCGACGTTCTGCACCACCGAAATCTGCGGCGTGTGCCAGGTCAACCCGGCCATCGCTTCACCCAACTGGTTGGCCGCCTCGCGCATCAGCGGGGTGTGCGACGGCACGCTCACCGCCAGCTTGACCGCCTTGCGCACGCCGCGCTCGGCCAGCAACGCCAGCGCGCGATCCACCGCCGCCGCATCGCCACCGATCACGATCTGACCGGGCGAATTGAAGTTGGCCGGCACCACCACCTGACTGCCCGAGGCCTCGACACAGACCTCGCGCACCAACGCGTCCTCGGCGCCCAATACCGCGGCCATCGCGCCGACGCCGGCGGGCGCCGCGGCCTGCATGAACTGCCCGCGCAGCCGCACCAGGTGGGCACCGTCGTGCAGCGACAAGGCGCCGGCAGCGACCAGCGCGGTGTACTCGCCAAGGCTATGGCCGGCCAGCACCGCCGGTCGTTCGCCGCGCTGCGCGTTCCACAGGCGCCACACCGCCACACCGGCGGCCAGCAACGCCGGCTGGGTGTATTCGGTGCGGTTGAGCATCTCTTCCGGGCCGCCCTGCGACAGGGCCCACAGATCGACGCCGGCGCCATCGGAGGCCTCGACGAAGGTCTCGCGGATCTGCGGATGCAGTTCGGCAAGTTCAGCCAGCATGCCCAGGGACTGCGAGCCCTGGCCGGGAAACACGAAAGCGAGCGTAGATTCGGTCACGCGTTGCTGCCTACAAAAATCGAGCCGGGATGATACGTGCGAAATCGCCCGGCCGTCTGTACTGACGCGTATGCAAGACGCCAACGGCCGCGCCGCACAGGCGTCTGGCGGTAGGGTCTGAGCAGGTCAATGTCGCCGTTGAGGAGCCAGTCCAGGCACGGCATCGACAGCTTCAACGCGGTGGTCGCGTAGATCGCCGGGCGCGCTCTGGCGCGTCAGCTGGGCGTGGAGGAGAGGCGGGTCAGATGCGCGAAACGCGCGGTTACTTGACCAGCGGGCGCAGGCAGTCCGCACACGAACGCGCTGTCGCTAAGCACCAGTGGCGTGCCCCTGACAACGCTCTACCGCGCCTGCCCGCAGGCCGTCACCCGCAACACCTTGACCGCCTGAGCCCGCAGCGCGCTGCGCCGGCTACATTCCTCGCAGGCACCGCATCACCGCCACGCCGCGGCGGTGGAGGCAGGACATCCAGGCCCCAGTGGCGTGCGAGAACGTTGCGTGTGTCGATCAAGACTGCGCGGCGGCTGCACTGCGTCAGGGAGACTCACTGACACATCAGCCCGCAATGGCAAGGCTCTTTGCACCAACAGAACCTCAAGCGCAAAAAGACACCGCCGGCAAACGCGGCAGTGCCTGCGCAGATCAGTAGCGCAGCAGCGCCGAGCCCCAGGTAAATCCGCCACCGAAGGCTTCCAGCAGTAGCAACTGCCCACGCTGCACGCGACCGGAGCGAACCGCTTCGTCCAGCGCGAGCGGCACCGAAGCCGACGAAGTATTGCCATGCCGGTCGACGGTGACCACCACCTGCTCCATCGGCAGATCCAGCCGCTTGGCGGTGGCTTCGATGATGCGCAGATTGGCCTGATGCGGGATCAGCCAGTCCAGGTCGTGCTTGTCCAGGCCATTGGCGGCGAGGGTTTCATCGACCACCGAGTCCAGCGCCTTGACGGCGTACTTGAACACGTCGTTGCCCTTCATCAGCAACGCGCCACCGCCGTTCTTGCCTTCGCCGAAGCCAACCGACACACCGACCGGATCCCACAGCAATTCCTTCTTGCTGCCATCGGCATGCAGATGGGTGCTGAGGATGCCGGTGTCTTCGTCGGCCTTGAGCACGACCGCGCCCGCACCGTCGCCAAACAGCACGCAGGTGGTGCGATCGGTCCAGTCGACGATCCGGGTCAGCGTTTCGGCGCCAACCACCAGCACGGTCTTGGCGTCGCCACTGCGAACGAACTTGTCGGCCACGCTGAGCGCGTAGACGAAGCCCGAGCAGGCCGCGTTGACGTCGAATGCACCGCAGCCGACATTGCCCAGCCGCGCCTGCAACAGGCACGCAGTGGACGGGAAAATCAGGTCCGGGGTGGTAGTGCCGACAACGATCAGGTCGATCTCGTCGGCGGTGACACCGGCCGCTTCCATCGCCTTCAGCGAGGCGAAGTACGCCAGATCGCTGGTGGTCTGGTCGTCGGCAACGATGTGACGTTCACGGATGCCGGTACGCGAGCGGATCCATTCATCGCTGGTGTCGACGATCTTGGACATATCGTCGTTGGTCAACACCTTTTCGGGCAAATAGCTACCCGTGCCCGCGATTCTGGAGTAGATCCGCTTGCTCATACTGTTCCTTGGTGCAAGAGCCGCGGTGATTGGCGGCTCCGGAAGTATCGAGGGTCACCCGCCTGCAAAACTGCGGCGGGTGCCACGGATCAATCTTCTTGGACGGCCGACGACTTGGTCGTGATCACCTTCTTGCCGCGGTAGTAACCGTCAGCGGTGATGTGGTGGCGCAGATGGATCTCGCCGCTGGTCGGGTCGGTCGACAGCTGCTTGGCGGTCAGGGCATCGTGCGAACGACGCTGGCCGCGGCGGGACGGGGTGACTCGGGATTTCTGCACAGCCATGGGATTGCTCCAAACTTAAGTTCGATAACTTTTCTGTTGAGTCGAACAGGACTGTACGCCCGCGCCGACCTGTGTTTCCGCCCTTAACAGCGGCGGTTACTGTTTCTTCAACGCCGCCAGCGCCGCGAACGGACTGGCCTTGTCTTGCTCTTCCTGGGTCGGAACCCACTCGGCCTCGACTGCCTCGCTCCCCGGCGCCATCGGCACCACGGGAACCGCCAGCACCAGCTCGTCCTCCACCAGGTCCACTGCCCGCAGCATGCCGTCGTCGGGCACCAGCAAAGCTTCGTAGTCGGGCGGCAACGCGGCCTCATCGGCCTCGTCGCGGATCAAGCCGAGTCGCTGCCTGATCTGCACCGGATACAGAAAACGCTGCAGGCTGCGCTGGCATTCCAGCGGCAGCGCGACATCGATACTGAGTTCGACATAGGCGACCTTCAACAGATCGTCCTGATCGAACTGAAGCGAATAGACACATTCGCCCTCGGTATCAACCAGGCTTCCCTGAAGACGGGTCATCGCAGATAGCGGGATGCGGCCGTCGAAGCGCCTGCGCGCTGCGACCATCCGCCAAGCATCCAGCATTTCGGGCACGTTCGCGGACATAAGCCGCAGAATGTTAAAGACCCGCCGGGGCCATGTCAAATCTGCCGCCACTGGGATTGTGGCCCGGCGCCTGGGCCGGCAGACTCCCCTGCCTTCCCTCGCGGTGCGCCCATGATGCCACGCCTACTCCTGGCCTCCACGTCTGCCTACCGTCGCGAGCTGCTGGGCCGCCTGCACCTGGACTTCGACACCGCCCGCCCCGAGGTGGACGAGCACGCCCTGCCCGGCGAAACGCCGCAGGCGCTTGCGACCCGGCTGGCCAGCGAGAAGGCGCGCGCCGTGGCGGTGCGCTTCCCGGATGCCTGGGTGATCGGCTCGGACCAGGTCGCCGACCTGGACGGCGAGGCACTTGGCAAGCCGGGCACGCTGGAGCAGGCGCGCGCCCAGCTGACGCGCATGTCCGGCCGCACGGTGCGCTTCCAGACCGCCGTCAGCCTGATCGGCCCTGACGGGTTTGCCGCGCACGCGCTGGACCTTACCGACGTCCAGGTGCGGATCCTGCAGCCGCAGGAGATCGAACATTACCTGGCTGCCGAACCGGCGCTGGATTGTGCCGGCAGCTTCAAATGCGAGGGCCTGGGCATCACCTTGTTCGACGCAATCCGCAGCAACGACCCTACCGCCCTGGTCGGCCTGCCGCTGATCGCAGTGGCGCGGTTGCTGCGGCAGGCGGGATTTTCGCTGCCTTGAAGCTGCCTCAGCCCGCCTGGCGCAGCGTGCAAAACTGATACGGATAGACGGTTTGCCCAATGCGTGAGAGCAACGTGCGGCACTGCGCCGGATCCAGCGTCAGCCCGTACGCAACCAGGCGCTGCTGCGCCGCGTCGCGAATGGCCCGATCGGCCGCCGCGATATCCAGCTCCCTGGCCTTGGGCACGACCAACAGGCAGCGGCCGGGCGTGGAAGCAGCCAGCTCGGCGCGCAGACCCCGGGCGATCAGCCAACGCAGGCGTGCGCAGTCCGACTGCGCATCCCACCCGAACTGCTGCGCCCAGCGATTCATGCGATCCACTCGCATCTGCTGTTTGTCGCGCGCCGCACCGAGCATCGCGTAAACCTGCGGGCGTTCGGCCACCAGGGTGCGCACGCGCGCCCGATACGCATCGGTCTCGCTGATGTTGGTTGCGACCCCGATGTAACGGGCCTGCTGCGGCAATAGGGTGACGCGCCATGACTGCGGCTCATCGCCGACCAGCAAGACCGTTGCCCGTGCCGGATCGATGATCTGCGGTTGCGTGACCTCAAACGCAGCGCGCGCCCAGGGCTCGTGCCCCCAATCCTTCCAGCCGGCCACCGCCACCAGCGCGCACAGCCCGATCAACCACGCAGCCTTGTGATCGGCACGTTGCGCAAACGCATGCCGGCAACAGATCCACAGCACCACCGGCGCCAGCAATTCCAGCACAACCAGATAGCGGTGGATGCTGAAGATGGCCTGCCACAACACATAGGCCGTGGCCACGAACACCAGCACCACAGTGGCCGAGCGGTCCAGCCCAACCCCGGCAACCCGGCGACGCAGCACAGCGCGCGCAGCCACGATCAGTACCAGCGCATACAGCACGGCCCACAGTGCCTGCACCAATCCCAGGTCGCCGATACGTTGCGGCTTCAACGTAAACAGCAGCGGCCAGAGCAGGTGTTCGCCGAGATTGCGCGGCAGCCAGCGCGTGTCGGCGATCGACACAGGCGCGGCCAACGGGGATTTGAACAGCCCGTTGAACTGCGGGAATAACGGGTTGCCCAGGTGTTGCCAGACCTGCCAGTACCACGGCCCGGCCACCAGCACGAACACACCGCCCGCGACGACGATCACGATGCCCAGCGCCAGCAGCCGTGCCCGCAGGCGCGCGCCATCGCACATCAGCGCGGGCACCAGCGCGAGGGCGTAGAGCGCATTGGTCAACTTGAACGCGACCGCCAGACCCAGCAACGCGCCCGCACACGCCCATAGAAGGTGTCGGGACAATCGGTACTCATCGCGTAGGCCAGTATCCGGTCAGGGGGCGGGAACGGTGAATGGCTGCTCCCACCAGTCCTCGACGCTGCCGTCGTGGCCGTGCAGGCGCAAACCCAACCAATGCGTGCCGGGCGTCAGCGCGCGCGCGTCCAACGTGGCAGTGAAGCCGACGCGGGGATGTTGCGGGTCGGTGGAGATTTTCCAGTACGGGCGCACATCCAGGGTGGCGCCGTAGTCGGCGCGTCCAGCGGGGCGACCATCGACCAGCAGCTCGACACGTGACAGGCCCACGCCGTCCTTGAAGGCCCAGCCACGCACCTGGATGGTGGCCGTGGCGGCAACGCCAGGCAGCGGCGTATCGATCCACGCCATCGCAGGCGCGATGCAGGGGCCGGGCTGGCGTTGCGCCGGCAGTGCGAACAGCAGGAAGCGCTGGTAGCCGTGGTCGGTGGAGACCACCTTGGGCGGCGGCAGCGGCCCGACCATGGCGCAGATGGCGTGGTAACGCGTGAGCAGATCGCGGTAGCGCTGATCGCTGGGCGAGAGCACCAGCAGGCGCGGGCCGCTGCGTTCGCCATGGCTGAGCAGCCCCCACTGGGCCAGTTGCGCCGAGCGGCCATGTTTGTCGTTCAGATCAGCCTGCAGCACTTCGATCTGTGCATCGTGCAATTGGAAGCCGAGCTCGGCGCCTACCTTGAAGTTTTCCGCCAGCACGCGGGTGCCGGGCGGCAGCTGCGCGAGTTCGGTCTTGACCGCGCGCGCCAGGTCTTTCCAGCCGGCAAAATTGCGCGGGTAGTATTTTTCGCCCGCCGCTTGCGCACGGATCGCCGGCACCGACACCGCCAGGTAATAGCTGTAGGCGCCCAACATGCCGAGCAGCGCGATCAGCCAGGTGGCACGCCGCAGCGGGCGTGGCCAGCGCATCAGGATCACCGGCGCGGCGACCAGCAGGGCGAGATAGCCCGGCAACGGCCAGTGGAAGCTGATCCGCTCGGCATCGCTGAAGAACCCCAGCACGAAGATCGCCAGCGTGGAAATGCCGCCCAGCAGGCCGAAGTAGCGCCACTGCGCACGCGAGCCGCCACTCCCGGCACGGGTGCCGGCCAGGCTGACCTTGACCATCGCCCAAGCCAGCAATGGCGTCACCAGCGCGGCCTGGATCAGCAAAAACCACAGCCCGGTGATCTGGAATGTCCACGGATGCCGGTCTACCAGCTGAAAGCGCAGGCCCGCCTCGTCATGGTCGGTGTTCCAGAACAACAGCGGCAGCCAGCTCATGGCGCCTACCGTCAGCGCCATCCAGATGCGTGGGTCGCGCAAGACCGCACGCCCCTGCGGAATGCACAGCAATGCAATGCAGCCCACCCCGATCACACCGACAAAGCGGTAGTGGCTCAGTGCACCGATGACCAGGCCGATGGCGAGCTCCAGCGCGCTGGTGGCATCGACCTCGCGCAACAGCCGCGCGCCCGCATCCATGCACAGCACCGCTGCCAATGCCATGGGCACGTCGGGCACCGCCAGGATGCCAAGCGTGGCCGACAGCGGCATCAGCAAGGTCAGGCTGCCGGCCTGCCAGCCCAGTGTGGAGCCGAACCAGCGCGTGGCGATGTGCGCAACCAGCCACGGCAGCAGCGCAGCGATGGCCAGAAACGGCAACCGCAGCGCCAGTAAATGGTGCCCGCCAAGTTCCACGCCCAGGCGCGTCAGCCACGCGGTCATGCCCGGCAGATCCGAGTACGCCGCCGCCAGATGCTGGCCTTCCTGCCAGTAAAACGCCTCGTCCACGAACAGCGGCAGACGCGCGGCAATCAATAGCTTGACGGCCGTCGCCAGTGTCCACAGGATCACGAAGGTGCGATGTGCGCGTTGGTCCCCTGGCATTGCCCTGTGCACTCTTCTTCCACCTACGGATTTGTGATGTCGACACCGCTGCGTTCCACGGAAATGCTAACCGATGCGCTGCGCCAATCGCTGCGGCGCGCACAGGACCAGGTCAATTCGCTGTTGCTAGGCAAGGCGCAGGAAGTGCGGCTGGCGTTCGTGGCGCTGCTGTCCGGGGGACATCTGTTGATCGAGGACCTGCCCGGCCTGGGCAAGACCACCCTCGCCCACGCCATGGCGTCCAGCCTGGGCCTGGGGTTCCAGCGCGTGCAGTTCACCTCCGACCTATTGCCGGCCGATGTGCTGGGCGTGTCGGTCTACGACGCAGCCTCGCGGCAGTTCCAGTTTCATCCCGGCCCGGTGTTCACCAACGTGCTGCTGGCCGACGAGATCAACCGCGCGCCGCCGCGCACGCAGAGCTCGCTGCTCGAAGCAATGGCCGAGCAGCAGGTCACCCTGGACGGGGTGACACATGCGCTGCCGGAGCCGTTCTTCGTGATCGCCACGCAAAACCCGGTTGATCTGTCGGGCACCTTCCCGCTACCGGATTCGCAACTGGACCGCTTCCTGCTGCGGCTCAGCCTGGGCTACCCCAGTGCCGATGCCGAACGGGCGCTGCTGTCGGGTGTGGATCGCCGCGAGTTGATCGCCCAGGCCGCACCGCAGTTGAGCGATGCCGATGTCGTGGCGCTGCGCGCGGGGGTCAACCACATCCATACCAGCGACGCCTTGATCACCTATGTGCAGGCGCTGCTGCTGCGTAGCCGTCAGCACGCCGGCGTGCGCGTGGGCCTGTCGCCGCGTGCGGGGATTGCGCTGTTGCGCGCAGCCAAGGCCTACGCCCTGCTGCTGGGGCGCGAGCATGTGCTGCCGGAAGACGTGCAGGCGCTGTTCGTGGCGGTCGCCGGGCACCGCCTGGTGCCGGAAGCTGAATCATCGTCCGGGCCGGCGCTGTCCAAGGCGTTGCTGCACAGCGTGCCGGTGGACTGAGCACGTGCGTGCGCACCTGCGTGGCATGGGCCGACGGCTCAGCCTGCTGGCCCGCCCGCGCGGGCCGGAAGCCTTGCCGATCGTGCTGGATCGGCGCCGGATCTATGTGTTGCCCACGCGGTTTGGCCTGTTTCTGGCGGCCTTGCTGATGGCCATGCTGCTCGGCGCGCTGAACTACAACAACAACCCGGCGTTGTTGCTGGCGCTGCTGCTGGCCACCGCCGGCATCGCCAGCAGCATCGTGGCGCACCTGCAATTGTCGGCACTGCGGATCGAAGCGGTCTCCGCCGAACCGGTGGTGGCCGGCGAGCCGCTGCGCATGCGGGTGTCGTTGGCCCGCCGCGACACCCGCGCCCGCCGCGGATTGCGCCTGGATCATCTGGAGCACAGCGGTTTTTGCTCGCTCACCGACTACGACAACGCGGACGTGGATCTGCTGGTGCCCACCGTGCGTCGCGGCTGGCAGGACATCGAGCGCATTCGGCTCTCCAGCACCCAACCGCTGGGGCTGGTGCGCGCCTGGTCATGGGTCTGGCCGGAAACACCGCTGCTGGCCTACCCGGCCCCGGAAGCGCACGGCCCGGCGCTGCCCGATGGCGCCGGCTCGCCCAATCAGACCCGTCTGCATGCACAAGGCGAGGAACTGCACCAACTGCGTCCGTACCGGGCCGGCGACGCACCTCGGACGATTTCGTGGAAGCACTCGGCGCGCCGCGATGCGCTGCTGGTGCGCGAATACGAGCAGCCGCTGGGCGTGGAAGTCACCCTCGACTGGCGCAGCCTCAGCGCGCTGCCCTACGAACGCCGCATCGCGCGGCTGACGCGCTGGGTCAACCTTGCCGAACGCGATGGCCGCCGCTATCGGCTGCTGCTGCCGGGCCAGCCGCCGCTCGGTCCTGCGCACGGCCCGTCGCACCATCATCTGTGCCTGCGTGCGTTGGCGCTACTACCGCATGACTGAGCCTACCGCCCCGATCACCCAGGCCAGCCGCGGCTGGGTACTGGCCACCACCTGGCTGGCGCTGGCGCCACTGCTGCTGCAGTTGCCCGGCCTGCTCGCCGGCACCATCGCCGTCGCCGCGCTGCTGGTTGGCGTGATGAGCTGGCGCGGCAGCCTGATGGCACCGGTCCGGTTGCTGTTGGTCATCGCAATGCTGGCGGCGGTGTACTGGCAGATCGGAATGCGCTTCGGGCGCGACACCGGCTGCGCGGTGCTGGCGGCGATGCTGGCGATCAAGGCCTCCGAATTACGCACCCTGCGCGATGCGCGCAGCCTGCTCGGCTTTGCGTTGTTCGCACCGTTTGCCGCATTCCTGCTGGACCAGGGCCCGGCCACCATGGGCCTGGCGTTGCTCGCGGTGCTGAGTGCGCTGCTGTGCATGCAGCGCCTGGCCGACGAGGAACACCGCACCGGCACGCCAGGGCTGCGCCTGCAATTGCGCAGCATCGGCAAGCTGGTGGCCATTGGCGTGCCGCTGGCCCTGGCCACGTTCTGGCTGCTACCACGTTTGAGCTCGCCGCTATGGGGCGTGCCGGAGCGGGCGCTGTCGCGGCCCGGCCTGTCGGACAACATGTCCCCGGGTGAGTGGATCGACCTGATGGCCGATGACAGCCCCGCCCTGCGCGTGCAATTCAACGGCAAGGCGCCGCCACCGGAGCAGCGGTACTGGCGCGGCCCGGTGATGTGGGACTTCGATGGCCGCACCTGGCAGCGCGCGCGCTGGACCGGCCGCGCGCAACCGGCCGCCTTCGCCGCCGGGCCGGCAACGTATCGCTACCGCCTGGACTACGAGCCCACCGACCGCCGCCAGCTGGTCGCGCTGGATCTGCCGGTGCAAGGCGTTGCGAACGCCGAGCTGTCGCCCGATTACGAATTGTTCGCGCAACGGCCGTTGAGTGCCCTCACCCGCTGGGACCTGCAGTCCGCACCACCGGCACGCTTCGACACCGATCTACCGGCGCCGCTGCGCGCACGCGCATTGGCGCTGCCACCCGGCTTCAATCCACGCACCATCGCCCTGGCCCGCCAGTGGCGTGCCGAAGCGGGTCGTGACGATGCCGCAGTGGTGCAGCGCGCGCTGCAATGGATCACGCGCGAATTCGCCTACACGCTCGACACCCCGCTGCTCGGGCGCAACAGCGTCGATGAGTTTCTGTTCCAGCAGAAGGCCGGTTTCTGCGAACACTTCAGCTCGTCGTTTGTGGTGCTGATGCGCGCGGCCGGCATCCCTGCACGCGTGGTCACCGGCTATGCCGGCGGCACCTACAACGGGCTGGGCAATTACTGGGTCGTGCGGCGCATGGATGCGCATGCGTGGAGCGAGGTGTGGCTGGCCGGCCGTGGCTGGGTGCGCGTGGATCCCACCGCCGGCGTGGCACCGGAACGCATCTACGACACGCTGGAGGATCGCCTGCAGGCCGATGGCGGCGGTGGTGGCCAGCTGGGCACCTGGGACAGGCTGGGCGAGGTCAGCGACTGGCTGCGTCGCGGCTGGAACGAGCTGGTGCTGTCCTTCGATGCCGACCGCCAGCAGCGGCTGCTGCAACCGTTCGGCATCGACCGCCTGGACACCAACCAGCTCGCGGCCATTTTCGGCGTATTCGCGGTCAGCGCACTGGCCTGGATGGGGTGGCTGCTGGCGCGCGGCGAACGCGAACGCGACCCGCTGCTGCGCGCCTGGCACCGGCTCGGGCGCCGTTACCGCAAGCTCGGCCTAGCCCGCGAACCGCACGAACCGGCCACCACCTGGGCGCAACGTGTGGCACAGCACGATCCCCACACGACACTGTTGGCACTCAGCCAACGTTTCGCTGCGGCGCGCTACGCTGGCGCTGATTCGGACAGCGCCTCTCTCATCAAAGATCTGCAGCAGCATCGCCCGCGAACCGGAGCTTCCTCATGAGTACCCGTTTTCTTCTTCCAGTCATCGCTGTCCTCGGGCTCGCTGCCTGTGCCACGGCGCCCAAGCCGTTGCAGGGCCAGTTCCCCACGGTCAGCCCGAGCGACTCGACCGCCAGTGCCCAGGTCGGCACCTCGGTGCGCTGGGGCGGCAAGATCATCCAGACCAAACCGGCCCAGGGCCAGACCTGCTTCGAGCTGATCTCGCGCCCGCTCAACGCCAGCGGCCGCCCGGACCGTAGCGCGGTGGATGCCAGCGATGGCCGCTTCCTCGCCTGCCGCGCGGGCTTCTACGACCCGGCGGTATTCGAGCCAGGCCGCGAAGTGACCTTCATCGGCAAGATCGAAGGCTACGAAACCACCAAGATCGGCGAGTACGACTACAAGCTGCCCAAGGTGGCCGCCGATGTGGTTTATCTGTGGCCGCAGGTGCGCGAGGTCGATGTGGTGCCGGCCTACCCGTACGGCCCCTGGGGCGACCCGTGGGGTCCGTGGGGCCCGCGCTGGGGCGGCGGTTGGGGCCGCGGTTGGTGGTAACCAGCCACTGCTGAGATGACACAAGAACGCCGCTCGCAGGGAGCGGCGTTTTTGTGTGTGGCGTCCGCTGTCACAGGATCACCCTACGCATATGTCACATCGATCACGGCGTACCGAAACGCCCCAGCGGCGCACCGGCCAGCAGATGCAGATGGATATGGAACACCGTCTGCCCAGCATGCTCGCGGCAGTTCATGACAATGCGGTAGCCGTCCTGCGCCAGCCCTTGTTCGCGCGCATATGCCGCGGCCGCCAGCGCCAACTTGCCGACCAGCAACGCCTGCTCAGGCGGCACATCGTCCAGGGTCGGGATCGCATGCACCTTGGGAATGAAGAGCACATGCACCGGCGCCTGCGGTGCGATGTCTTCGAATCCCAGCACCTCGTCGTCTTCATAGACGATGGTGGCGGGAATTTCGCGACGAATGATCTTGCCGAAAATGGTGTCGGTCATAAGTTGGGGATTGGGGATTGGTCATTTGGGATTGGCAGAAGCTTACCCGCGCACGTCGCGTTCTGCTTTTCCGAATCCCCAATCCCGATTCCCCAATCCCTGCCGTCAAAGCACCTCACTACGCGTGCCGAAGGCATGCGACAAGGTGCCGCGATCCACGTACTCCAACTCGCCGCCCAGCGGCATGCCTTGTGCGAGCCGGCTGGGGCGCACGCTGTGTTGGCGGGCCAGTTGCGCCAGGTAATGCGCGGTGGCCTCGCCCTCGACGGTGGCGTTGGTGGCGATGATCATTTCGGTGACCTCGCCCGCCGCCAGACGCTCGGCCAGGCGGTCCAGCCCCAACTCACGCGGGCCGATACCATCCAGCGGCGACAAACGCCCCTGCAGGATGAAATACACCCCGCGGTAGCCGGTGGCGTGCTCGATCGCCAGGCGATCGGCGGGCGATTCCACCACACACAGCTGCTGCCGGTCACGGGCGGAATTGGCGCAGATCGCGCACACCTCCGACTCGGTGAAGTCGCGGCATTGCACGCAATGGCCCACCTTCTCCACCGCATTGGCCAACGCCGCCGCCAGCCGCCGCCCACCCTCGCGCTCACGCTCGAGCACGTGGTACGCCATGCGCTGCGCCGACTTCTGACCCACACCGGGCAGCACCCGGAAGGCTTCGATCAGTTGTTCTAGAAGGGAGGACATTGGAAGGCCGGGATTGGGGATTCGGTAGTCGGGATTCGCAAAGGCCAAGCGGTCTCGCTTTCACCAATCCCGAATCCCGACTCCCGAATCCCTTCGCTCAGAACGGCAGCTTCATGCCCGGCGGCAACTGCATGCCGGCAGTGGCCGAGCCCATGCGGTCCTTGGATTCGGCATCGATCTTGTTGGAGGCATCGTTGAAGGCGGCGGCGATCAGATCCTCGGCCATCTCCTGGTCGGAGAGGATGCTCGGATCGATCCGCACCTTGCGGCACTCCTTGGAACCGGTGAGCGTTACGCTGACCATGCCACCGCCGGCAGTGCCGGTGACTTCCAGCTTGGCCAGTTCTTCCTGGGCGCGCTGCAGGTTTTCCTGCATCTTCTGCGCCTGCTGCATCAGTTGGGCAATATTTCCACGCATGCGGGGTTACTCGTCGTAAGGGCGGATGGAATCGGGAACGACCCGCGCGCCCTGCTGCTGAATCAGCTGCTGCACATTCGGGTCGTTCATGAAGGCGGTTTCGGCCGCACTCTGGCGCTCGCCTTTCTGGCGATTGGCACGCTCGTGCAGGGTCTCGACATCGGCGCTGCCGGTCTCGATCACGATGCGCGGCGTGTTGCCCAACTCTGGCGCCAGCGCCTGGGCAAGATTGGCGATGGAACGGTCGGAATTGAGATATTCAAAGCCCGGCGCCAGCGCCAGGCGCAGCACGCCGTCGCGATGGCCGATGAAGGCCGCATTGGCAGCGAGCTGGCGCGAGGGGCCATTCAAACCGCTGCGCGTGACCAGCTCCAGCCATTGCTCGGCATCGGCGATGTGTCCGTCGTCGAACGCAGCGGCCGGCGGTGTCACCGGCGCGGGCGCGGACGGCGGGGCCACAGGCACCACCGCATCCATGGCAGCAGGCGCCGCGTCGTCGGCCACGGTCGCAGGCGGCGCCATGGCCGCTTCCGGCGCCATCAACGGCACAGCAGCAGGCGCCTCGGCAGCGGCACGTTGCGGTGCAGCCTGTGCACGCACCGGTGCGTCGTCCACCGCCCACGGCGGTGTGTCATCCGTGCGCGCAGGCGGCGCTGACGGCGCAGGTTCGGCGGCAGGCGTGGGCAACACCACCACCGGCGATGGCGCGGCAGCGACGGGGGGCGCGGACACCACGGGGGCTGGGCTGATGTCGGCCGCCTTGGCCGATGTCGCCGCCCGTGCAGGTGCGGCGGCCGCAGGCGCCGCCTGCACGCCGGTGGCCGTTCCACGCGTGTTGCTGCCAGCGCTAGCGCCACGTCCATCGTCGCCGCTGCCTGCCGGCACCGCGGCAGCCGGCCGGAAGGCGAGCATGCGCAGCACGGCCATTTCAAACCCGGCGCGCGGACTCGGCGCCAGGTACAGATCGCGGCGCCCGTTAAGCGCCATCTGGTACCAGAGCTGCACCACTTCCGGCCGCAGCTGCGCGGCAAAGCCGGTCGGGTCGATGCCATCGCCCACGAACGCCACCGACGGCACCAGCTGCTGCACCTGGATGCGATGCAAGGCCTCCGCCAGCGCCTCCAGCACGCCGCTCCAGTCGGGCGAGAATTCCGCCAACGCGGCAACCACCTTTAACAACTGCGCGCCGTCCCCATCGGACAGCGCCTGCAGCATCGCACCGACCTGGGTGCGGTCGACCGTGCCCAGCATGGTGCGCACCACGTCTTCGCGCAGCGCACCGCCGGCATAGGCGATGGCCTGGTCGAGCAAGGACAGCCCGTCACGCAGCGAGCCATCGGCCGCCTTGGACAACTGCACGATCGCCGACGGGTCCGACTCGATCTCCTCGGCCGCCAGGATGCGGGTCATCTGCCCTTGGATCTGGTCTTCGTCCAGCCGCTTGAGGTTGAACTGCAGGCAGCGCGACAGCACCGTCACCGGCAGCTTTTGCGGGTCGGTGGTGGCCAGCAGGAATTTCACGTGCTCCGGCGGCTCTTCCAGCGTCTTCAGCAGCGCATTGAACGCGGCCTTGGAGAGCATGTGCACCTCGTCGATCAGGTAGACCTTGAACTTGCCGCGCGAGGGCATGTACTGCGCGTTTTCGATCACTTCGCGCACATCGTCCACGCCGGTGTTGGACGCGGCGTCGATCTCCAGCAGGTCGATATAACGCCCGGCATCGATATCCAGACAGGCCGGGCACGTGCCGCACGGATCGGCACTGGTGCCGGTCTCGCAGTTCAGCGATTTGGCGAAGATGCGCGCGATGGTGGTCTTGCCAACGCCGCGGGTGCCGGTGAACAGGAACGCGTGGTGCACGCGGCCACTGTCGAGCGCATTGCTGAGCGCGCGGACCACGTGTTCCTGGCCAACGAGTTCGGCAAAACGCTTCGGGCGCCACTTACGGGCGAGAACGAGATAGGACATCGGGAAACCAGCGAACGTTGAACCGATATTGTGCCACGCCGCGCACTCTTGATCGTTCAGGGACGGGCCGTCGGCCGCAGCCACGCACCGGCCGGATCGACGGCGGCGCATTGCCGGCAGCGTGACGCGCACGCAGCGCCAACTGTCGCTGCGGCATCGGACCTGAAGGGGGGTGGTGTCCCCGCCGGTTGACCTCGGCGCCCGCATCAATCGATACCGTTGCTGCCTTCCGGCCCTGGCGGGATTTTCGATCTAGCGTCGCGAGGGACCGACGGGGCCACCATAAGACGTGGGCCACCGGCGTGGCCCTGGATGTCGGCAACGTGCACAAGCGCGCAACGCAAACATCATGAAACTGGCGGAGAGAGGGGGATTCGAACCCCCGAAGCGCGGTTTAGACGCTTACACACTTTCCAGGCGTGCTCCTTCAACCACTCGGACACCTCTCCGTGCCTGTCGGGCGGCCTGGCCGTCGACAGAAGCGGAATTCTAGCTGTCGCGCGCGGCTTTAACAAGGTGAGTCTTGGCGCGGCCCGCAGAGGGCGCGACAGAATTGCGGTGCCGCACAGGAACCCGCCCGCGCGGGCACCTGTCGATTCAAACACCAGCCGCGCTCGCCTGGCAGATGCACCGCAGGTGAGGCATTGCCTTACTGCGACTCCGGATGCAGCCAGCCGGCATCGCCTTCCAGGTAGTGCTCGTGCTTCCAGATCGGCACGCGCGCCTTGACCTCGTCGATGATGAAGCGGCACGCCTCGAATGCGGCGCCACGGTGCGCCGCGCTGACGCCAACCCACACCGCCATTTCGCCGATGCCCAGCTCGCCCACGCGATGCACGCACTGCGCCTGCAGGATGGAGAACCGCGTCATCGCCTCGTCTAGCACACGCTGCCCTTCGGCCTGTGCGAGCGCGGCATAGGCTTCGTAGCGCAGCCCTGCAACGCTGCGGCCATCGTTACGGTTGCGCACCCAACCCTCGAAGCTCGCAAACGCACCAGCGCGCGGGTGCTCCAGTGCCTGCCGCAACGCTTCCACCTGCAGGGGCGCGTCCGACAGCCCGAAGCTCGGCCTGATCTGCTCATGCATGCTCAACCTCCAGAGACCGGCGGAATGAAGACCACTTCGCTGCCATCGCGCAGCGGGTCGTCCCAGCGCGCGAATGCGCCGTCCACGGCCACGCGTAATTGCGCCGGCGTCCAGCGCAGCCCGTGCCGCGCATCCAGCTCCGCATACACGCCGCGCAAATCGGCAGCATCCGAGTGCACTTGCTCGCTGGCAATGCCGGCAGCCTCGCGCAAGCTGGCGAAATACAACACGGTGATGGTGGCGCTCATCGCGCAGCTCCGATATCGCGCTTGCCGCCGCGTTTGGACAACAATTTGGTCGGGCCGATCCGCATGCTGTGCGAGAGCGCCTTGCACATGTCGTAGACCGTCAACGCCGCCACGCTGGCGCCGGTCAGTGCTTCCATCTCCACGCCCGTGCGGTGTACGCAGCGCACCGTGCAGACGATCTGCAGCACCTGCGCGCCCGCCCAATCGATCTCGAAGCGGCAGCCATCGATGGGCAGCGGATGGCAGAACGGAATCAGCTCGTGTGTGCGCTTGACCGCCATGGTGCCGGCGATCACCGCCGTCTCCACGATGCCGCCCTTGGCGCTGCGCAAGCCGTTGGCGCGCAGTTGCGCTGCCACGGCAGCAGGAAAGTGCACGCGGCTCTCCGCGGTGGCACTGCGTGCGGTGACCTGCTTGTCCGAGACGTCCACCATGGTGGGCAGCCCGGCGTCGTCCAGGTGGGTGAGGCGTGCGGAAGTGGTCTTTGCTGGCATGGGAAACGACACGGGAACAGAACGTCAGGATGCGGGATTGTCGGTGAACGGGGTAGCTTGATGGAACAGCATCCGCCAGCGCGCACCATCCAGGCGCCATAGCGAACTGCGCAGAGCACACCGCACCACGCCGTCGGCGTGCACGCGGGTGCGATAGCGCAGCTGCGCAAGCTGTGGGACCAGCAGCACGCAGCTGAAGTCGTCGGTCACGTAATCGGCAACCACCGCACTGGTGGTCAATGCCGCGATGACCTCCGCGCGCGTGTAGCACCGGCCCGACGCACCGAACTCGACGAACGCGGGATCCAGCAACGTCTCCAGTTCGGCCGCCGCGCCACGCACCTGTGGATCGAGCAGACGCAGCTCCAAGTCGCGCAACTGCGTCAGCAGCGCAGCGGCGCTCACCCGCCGATCAGGAACATCTCGACCGGCTTGCGACGCCGGGAGGTGGATGCGCGCACTTCGCTATAGCGGTCCGCACGCACGCTCCAGCGCTGGCGCAGATGCGTGGCCAGGCCCTGCTCGCCCTCGGCCAGTGCCGGCTTGAGGTCATGCCCCTGACTGGCAAACAGGCAGGTGTACAGGTGCCCATCGGCAGAGACGCGCGCACGCTGGCAATCGCCGCAAAACGGCACGCTGACCGAACTGACAAAGCCCACCTCGCCCAGCCCGTCGGCAAATGCGTGCCGCTGCGCCACTTCGCCGGTGTAGTTGGCATCCAGCGGCGCCAACGGCCATCGCGCATGGATCCGGTCGCGCAACTGCGCGGAGGTCACCACCGCCTCGGGCCGCCAGCCATTGCAGCTGCCCACATCCATGAATTCGATGAAACGCAACACATGCCCGGTGCCACGGAAGTGCTCGACCAACGGCAGCACCTGGTCTTCGTTGACGTCGCGCTGCACCACGCAATTGATCTTCAGGCGATCAAATCCGGCCTGCTCGGCCGCGGCGATGCCGGCCAGCACCTGGTCGATCTCGCCACGCCCGCCGCTCATCTGGCGGAACAGCGCAGGCTCCAGCGCATCCATGCTCACGGTGATGCGGCGCAGCCCGGCCTGGCGCAGGGCCACGGCCTGGCGCGCCAGCAGCGCTCCATTGGTGGTCAGCGCCAGATCCTCGATGCCCTCGATCGCCGCCAGGCGCTCGATCAGCACCGGCAGGTTCTTGCGCAACAACGGCTCGCCGCCGGTCAGGCGCAGCTTGGTCACGCCCACCGCCACGAAGGCGCGCACCAGGGTTTCCAACTGGTCAAAGCTCAGCCGCTGGTCAGCGTCCAGCCCGTAATCGTCCGGCACGCGGTCGGCCGGCATGCAGTAGCCACAGCGAAAATTGCAGGCCTCGATCACCGACAAGCGCAGGTCGCGCAGCGGCCGGCCGTAGCGGTCCTGCATCGGTGCGGCGCTCAGGTCCGGCAGCATCAGGGCACCCATCAGCGCGGCGCCATGGCGGCAGTGGGTGTTGCCAGCGCAAGCACCTGGCCAGGTACAGCCACGCGATGGCCGCGTGCCCGCAGCACGTCGCCGTCGGCGTTGCTGGCGTAGTGATACAGCCACATGCGGCTCAACAGGTCCTGCGGGTATTCCCGCTCCAGGTCATCCACACCAGTATGCGACGGGTTGCCGTGAACGCCGCAGTCATGCGCGATGAGCTCGCTGTCATCGGCATAGCGCGCCAGCATCTCCGGGATCGGCCGGGTGTCGCCGGTCCAGACCAATGCACCCTGCAGGCGCAGCCCGTAGGCGGTCTCCGGCCAGTGGTGGCGCACCGGGAACACTTCCAGGCGCACACCGTCGTGCCAGAAGGCCTCGCCCACCGGCACCAGCTGAAATGCATCCCAAAAGTTCGCACCACCCTCGGCCAGCACGTTCGGGTAGTCGGCCAGCCGCCGCTGCAGCAGCGGCACCACCGGCGCCGGCACGTACAGGCGGGTGCGGCCACGGCGTTCGGAGAAATAGCTGTCCACGAACAAGCGCTCCAGCCCGCCCACGTGGTCCAAATGCACGTGGGTGATGAAGACCGCCTGTGGCATCTGGCCGTAATGGGCCTGATAGCTGGTGAGCCCTTCGCTGCCGCAGTCGATGGTCAGCCACGGCGCACCGCCACGCTCCAGCGTGGCCATCGGCGACCCCAGCGCCACGGCCGACGCATTGCCGACCCCCTGCACCCGCAGTGCCCACTCCATCAGTAGCCCCGGCCCCAGGCCAGCTCGTAGGCGCGGTGCAGGCGCTCGTAGTCCTTGTCCACGTCTTCGCGGGTGCGGTTGCCGCGCAGCTTCAGCAGCGAACGATGCAGGCGGGCCAGGTTGCGCTCGCGCCAGCGAGTGGCCGGAATACGCAGCACGCCGCGGTCGAAATCGATCAGCCAGCCATGCCCGCCGGCATCGAACAGGATGTTGTGCGCATTGAGATCGGCGTGATCCAGGCCGGCGCGGTGGAAGCGCGCGATCAGCCGCCCGGTGTCTTCCCACGGCGCGCCGCGGCCAGCCACCTGTGCATGGTCGGCCAGCGACCGCACGTTCTCCAGCCGCTCCATCAACAACGCAGCACGGTAGCCCAAACCTTCGCGCAGATAGCAGGCCGCCAACGGGCGCGGCACCGGCAGCTTGCGCTTGAGCAGCTCACGCATCAGCCGGAATTCGGCAAAGCTGCGCGTGCGCCCGGCGCCTTTCCAGAGATATTGGTCGCGACTTACACGTGCGGCCATGCCGCCGCGCCGGTATTGGCGCAGCACGCTGTGGCCAAACGGGGCATCCACGAACCACGCGCCACCGCGCCCGCCCTCGTCTACCGGACGCGCCCTGTCGCCCCAACGCTGTGGCGAGAACAGCCCGGCATCGGCTTGCCGCAGCCGTTCGCGGTCGAACAGAATGGCGCCGTACCCGCGGCCTTCGCGGTACGGCGTCAGCGCTTCAGTGGCGTCGAAAGAAACCATCCATCGAGTCTAACAACACCATGGCTTCTACGCCTGCTTCGTTATGCCTGCTGCGCCTGTCCGCCCTGGGCGACGTCACCCACGTGGTGCCGCTGGTGCACACCTTGCAGGCGGGCTTTCCGCAGGCGCAGTTGCACTGGATCATCGACAAGGCCGGGCTCAAATTGCTCGACGGCCTGCCCGGCGTGCACTTCCATGCCTACGACAAACGCAGCGGCTTGGCCGGCATGCGCGCAGTGCGCCAAGCGCTGGCCGCGCATGGTCACTTCGATGCCTTGCTGCAGATGCAGGTCGCATTTCGCGCCAACGTGCTGTCGGCGTTCGTGCCGGCGCGCCGGCGCATAGGCTACGACCGCAGCCGCTCGAAGGACCTGCACGGCCTGTTCGTCAACGAGCGCATCGCCGACCGACCGGGCATCCACGTGCTGGACGCCATCGGCAGCTTCGCCGAGCCACTGGGACTGCGCCAGACCGAGGTGCGCTGGAACCTGCCGGTGCCCGCCGACGCACACGCGTGGGCACAGGCGCAATGGCAAGACGATGGGCGCCCGGTGTTGATGATCTCGCCGTGTTCCAGCCACGTGCGGCGCAACTGGTACCCGGACCGGCACGCTGCGCTGGCCGACCATGCTGCCACGCAGGGCTGGCGGGTAGTGCTGTGCGGCGGCCGTAGCGAGCTGGAGCGCAGCACAGCCGATGCCATCATCGCGGCGGCGCGCACGCCGGTACTGGATCTGGTCGGCAAGGACACGCTCAAGCAGTTGCCTGCCCTGCTCGCCCGCGCCGCGCTGGTGGTCACACCGGATTCGGGGCCGATGCATATCGCCAACGCGATGGGCACCAAGGTGCTCGGCCTGCATGCCGCCAGCAACCCGCGACGCAGCGGCCCGTATTCGGATGTGCGCTATTGCGTGGATCGCTACGACGCTGCCGCACGCAAGCACCTGGGCAAGCCGGCCGCGCAGCTCAAGTGGGGCACCAAGATCGAGTTCGACGACGTGATGACCTTGATCAGCGTCGACGATGCCATCGCCGCGTTCGAGCGCTATCGCGCAGATCACGCCTGACCCATCGGTCAGCCTCGGCGCGCCTGCAACACGCGCCGACGATCAGCCCGCATCAGGCGCCGCTGGCGCGGTAGTCCTGGTAGGACTTCTCTTCCACGTACGAAGAACCCAACGCCAGATTGATCTCCTTCTTGATGCGCGCGCGCTCGTCGTTCTCGATATAGACACTGCGCGCCAGCTGCACGAAGGCATCGTCGAAGGACTGCGCCTGTTCCTTGAGGCGAATGTCGTCCTCGATCACCCACAACCGCTCGTTGACCGCTTTCAGCTCCGCGCGCAGGCGAACGATGTCGTGGCCGGCGGCCGGATGCGCCATCCAGCTGGTTTCCAGCGCCGACAGCTCATTGCGCACGTTGGCCAACTTGGCCGCGTCCTGCATGCGCTCGGACTTGATCTGCAGAATCGCGATCTTGTCGAGCAGCTCACCAAAGGACACCGGCACCAGGATCTCGGACATGACAGACCTCCAACAGAAGAATCGGCAATTGTAGGCATCGCGCCGGCGGGCTGCGACCCGAAAACAAAAAGCCCCCTTGCGGGGGCTGATGTAGCGATGACGCAGAGTGCGCACGAACCAAAACGATACTGGCACAACGCATCGCCTCAATCTGGCGGAGAGGGGGGGATTCACTCGGCACTACGTGCCTTCGCCCTTTGGGCGGCTTCGCCGTGCAGACGGCGATGCCGTCTGTCGAACCCGGGGCTTCTCACCCCCCAATGACGCCGGCGAAACTCACGCGGCACTGGCACATCTGCGCGCCTCAATCTGGCGGAGAGGGGGGGATTCGAACCCCCGAGGCGCTATAAACGCCTGCCTGATTTCGAGTCAGGTACATTCAACCGCTCTGCCACCTCTCCAGATGGTCCCCGGTGTCCCGGGGCCGTGCATCATACGGGCACACGCGGTTTGCCACAAGCGGGCGCGGCCTGCCACCGAGACCGCAGTGCCGGGGCCGGCGTGAACATCCGCCGCGGCCATTGCACCCCATCGGTTGCCCGCCGCCTGCGGGGCCGCGATGATGGTGCGGCACCTCTCATCCTGGCGACCCCGCACCATGCTCGAATTCGGACACCTCACCCACGTGGGCCTGCGCCGTGACCTCAACGAGGATACGTACTACGGCGACAGCGAGCTGGGGCTGTGGCTGGTGGCAGACGGCATGGGCGGCCATGCCTGCGGCGAGGTGGCCAGTGCGTTGGCGCGCGAAACCATCGTGCGCGAAGTACGTGCCGGTACGCCGCTGGCCCAGGCGGTGCGCATCGCCGACGAGGAAATCATCAAGACCTCGCGCCGCTGCAACGACACCTTGCCGATGGGCACCACCGTGGTGGCCGCGCGCGTGCTCGGGCAGCGTTTCGAAGTGGCCTGGGTGGGCGACAGCCGCGCCTACCTGTGGCGTGACGGTCGGCTGGCGCAGCTGAGCCAGGACCACAGTTATGTGCAGGAACTGATCGCCCAGGGCACATTGACCAGCGAGCAGGCGCGCGCGCATCCGCATCGCAATGTCGTCACCCAGGCGCTCGGCGTCACCGACCCGGCCCATCTCAATGTCGCCACCATGCAGGGCGAGCTCAAGTCGGGCATGCAGCTGCTGTTATGCAGCGATGGGTTGACCGAAGAAGTGGACGACACCGCGATCGCCGCAACGCTGTCGCAGGCCGATTGCAGTGCCCAGGAATGCGTGGAATGCCTGGTCGCCGCCGCACTCGATGGCGGCGGCTCGGACAACATCACCGCCATCCTGGTGCGCAGTCACTGACCGCGCGAGCATCAGGTCCTTCAGCGTCGCCTTAGCTGGCGACCGCGACCTCGTCCAACTCCGGCGCATCCCACAGCGCACGCCCGGCCTTCTTGCGCAGCCGCTCCAGACGCGCCTCGTGCGCCTGCAGCTCCGACGCGGTCACCACCACGCGTGGGCGCGGCAACAACAGCGACGGATCGAACGCGATCATGCCCTCGCCGCCTTCGGCATGCTGGCCGGCATCCATCGCGCCGAAGCCGATCTCTTCCTGCCCGGAGGTCAGCGCGATGTAGACATCGGCCAGGATCTGCGCATCGAGCAAGGCCCCATGCAACTGCCGGTGCGAGTTGTCCACGCCCAGCCGTTTGCACAATGCGTCCAGCGAGTTGCGCTGACCGGGATAACGCTCGCGCGCCATCATCAAGGTATCGACCACGGTGGCGCGATCGACGATGCGGCCGAACTGATCGCCCAGCAGCGACAGTTCGTTGTCCAGGAAACCCAGGTCGAACGCGGCGTTGTGGATGATCAGTTCGGCGCCGTCGATGTAGGCCAGGAACTCCTCCACCACTTCAGCAAACACCGGCTTGTCTGCCAGAAATTCCAGAGTCAGCCCGGTGACTTCCTGCGCGCCGGGCTCGAAGTCGCAGTCCGGCCGCAGATAACGATGGAAGTTGTTACCGCTCGGGCGGCGCTCCAGCAGTTCCACCGCACCGATTTCGACGACGCGGTTGCCCTTGCGCCATTCCAGGCCGGTGGTTTCGGTATCGAGAATGATCTGACGCATGCGTCCTCTTACGATGTTGCGAGGCCACCGCGCTGGGCGATGGCCTGATTGCGGGCAAGCACGTCGACGCGCTCGTTGTCCGGGTCGCCATTGTGGCCTTTCACCCAGCGCCATTCGATGCTGTGGCGCTGGGTGGCCGCATGCAGCCGCTCCCACAGCTCGCGGTTCTTGACCGGGTCGCCGCCGGAGGTCTTCCAGCCGCGCCGCACCCAGCCAGGCATCCACTCGGTGATGCCCTGGCGGACGTATTGCGAATCGGTATGCAGCAGGATCTGGCACGGCTCGGTGAGCGTTTCCAGCGCCATGATCGCCGCCATCAGCTCCATGCGGTTGTTGGTGGAATTGGCTTCGCCGCCGGCCAGTTCCTTCTCGCGACCGTTGTAGCGCAGCAAGGCGGCCCAGCCGCCCGGCCCGGGATTGCCGAGGCAGGAGCCGTCGGTATGGACTTCAATGGATTTCATCAGGACCTAATTTGGATTGGCGATGTCAGATCGTGGCCACAGGCTGCGGCCAACGCGACGGCAGGGCGATCGGTGTCGGACCGATCGGCGCTGCGGCACGCTTTTCCACTTCGAGGAGATACACCGCACGCCAGGGCGCACGGCTCGGATCGGTGGAGCCGCGGCCGGGGCCCCAGATCGGCCCCAGATACCGCTCCTTGTCCACGCATTGCAGCCCGGCCCGCTGCGCCAGCAGCCGCCACCGATCCGGGCGCAGCGCCACCGGGCCACGACGCGCCCAGCGGAACCGGTACGGGCTCAGCGGATTGAGCGTGAACAACCACAGCCGCCCGCCCGGCATCAGCACCCGCTCGCATTCGGCCAGGAACTCCGCCGCGCCGTTGACCACTGCGTGTTGCACCACGATGGCCTGCAGGCTCTCGGCCGGCAACGGGAACGGCAGCGCACAGCGCGCGTCGCCGCCAAAGCGGCTACCGCTGCGATACAGCCGCAAGCCACGCCCCTGCAGGGCGTCGCGCGGTGGCAGATCGGTGGTCGGAGTGACCCACAGCCAAGGCTGCGACGGGCGCGTCTGCATCGCCGCGAGCGCCAATTGGCGCTCCAGCTGGAGCAGGCTGCGGCCTCCACCCGTTTCAAACCAGGATGAGACACCAGCTTGACGGGAGAACGGCGTGGCAGGCATGGTCCCAATTCTATGCGACTCACCGCCCTGCCCGCATTCGACGACAACTACATCTGGGCCCTGGTCGCCGATGATGGCCGTGCAGTGATCGTCGACCCTGGCCAGGCAGCGCCGGTGCTGGAGGCCGCGCAACGTGAGGGCTTCACTCCGGTGGCCGCCCTGCTGACCCACCACCATGCCGACCATATCGGCGGCGTGGCGGAGCTGCAGCAGCATTTTCCGGCGCTGGAACTGTACGGGCCGGACGACGAACGCATGCCTGCGGCCACCCGCCACGTCGCCCACGGCGACACTGTGACGGCCCTGGGCATCGACTTTGCGGTACTGGAAGTCCCCGGCCATACCCGCAGCCATGTCGCCTATGTGGGTGACGGGCACCTGTTTAGTGGTGATACCCTGTTCAGCCTAGGCTGTGGGCGGATGTTCGAAGGTACGCCCCCACAGATGTTCGACGCCCTGCAGCGCCTGGCCTCCCTGCCAGGCGAGACGCTTGTGTGTTGCGGCCACGAGTACACCTTGGCCAATGCGGCCTTCGCGCTGCACGTCGATCCCACCAACGCTGCCTTGCAGCGCCGTCAACAGGAAGCCCAGGCAATGCGTCATGCAGCCCGTCCTACCCTGCCGATTTCGCTCAAGAGTGAACTGGCCACCAATCCGTTCCTGCGTCTGCATACTCCCGAAATTCGCGCCGCGGTCGCCGCGCACGCAAGCATTTCGATAACGAGCGATGTAGACGTATTTGCCGAACTTCGGCGCTGGAAAGACGTATTTCGCGCATGAGGCGCCTGCTTCTGGGTGTGTTGGCCGCGCTGTCGGCCGCCGCACCGGTCGCCGGCTCCGCCAGCGAGCCAAGCACCTCTGCCACCGTCAGCAGCCCAGCACCGGCCGTACGCAACGGCCGGGATATCTTTGCCTCCTTCCTGGAAGGACGTGCCGACCCGGGCTGCGATACCGAGCACAGCGATCGGCGTTGGGAGCAGCACTTCTCCCGCGCCCCGGCCCGCCTGGCAGATGATGGGCAGGACGTTCTCCCGCTGTTCGGCTACGTGGTCGACCAGCTGCGCGAAGCCGACATGCCTACCGAATTCGCGCTGATTCCCTTCGTGGAAAGCGGCTACCGGCCCGGCGCACGCAACGGCAGCGGCCCGGCAGGCCTGTGGCAGTTCATCGCCACTACCGCCCGCAATCACCACGTGCCGGTCGGCGCCCAGTACGACGGCCGCCTGTCGGCGGTGGATTCCACCACCGCGGCAGTGCGCTATCTCAAAACCCTATACGGCATGTTCGGCGGCGACTGGCGACTGGCGCTCATGGCCTACAACGCTGGCGAATACCGAGTTTTGCAGGCCATGCGCAGCGCTGGCATGAATGCGCAGAACGCCCGGCCGGCCGAGTTGCCGGGCATGTCCAGGGTCACCTACGAATACGTGGAAAAGCTGCACGCGTTGGCGTGCGTGCTTGACCATGCGCAGGAGCAAGGGACCTTGATGACGTCGCTGGATCGCCCGGTACCGGTGCTGACCGAGCACGCATTGCCGGCCGGCACCAGCCTCACCACCTGGGCTGGGCAGCGCGCCCTGGAACCGCAGCTGCTTGCCCGCCTCAATCCGGCAGTGGCCAGCGCCCGTGCAGCGCCGCGCGGCGTGCATGTGCTGGCGCCGATCGCGCCGGCACAACCCGGGTCCGCTGGCGCCGTTGTCGCCCTAGCCGATCGCGGCCCCCCTGCAGATGCGGATGACGGCAGTGCCACCACTGCGGTGGCCAGCGTCCAGACCTCCAAGCGCAACAGCGCGCGCACGCATACCGTGCGTAATGGCGAGTCCGCGTGGGCCATCGCCAAGCGGTACGGAATCACGGTCACCACGCTGCTTGCCAGCAATGGCCTGGACAAGCGCGCGGTGTTGAAGCCGGGCATGGTGCTGTCGTTCGAAGATTCGCCCTGAGCCATCAGCCGCGCTTGCGGTGACTCGCCGGTAATTGCTCGACGTGCACTGCGCGACTGCACAGCTGCAGCATTTTCCGGGCATCGCGTTTGAGAGCCTGCGGCGACAAGGCGCTTTGCGCGGCCCCGCTATTCCTTGAGCAATTATTTGCCTGCGGCCGAGCTTTCCTGAGCAGTGATCTGTCGTCGGGAGAACGCGCCCGAGGGGCCGATGCGTGCAAAGTTGCTCACACTGGCCGGGGCGTGACGCTTGGCTTGGGGCGCCCACCCCAGCACATGGGGAACAAAGCACGGAGCACACCAAGTGCTAGGTTTTCGCTCATGCGTCGCGAGGTTCTTTGTCTAGGTAGCAGCCACCAAAGCTGCTTTCGCGGACGCACGTCGATACTGTGACGCTACGCTGGCGCGCTGTACGCGGCGCGCGTGTCTAACTCGCTCCGCTCATGCACGCATCCAGTTCTTTCCCAGGAGAGGCACAGGAGGCGGATGAGATTTCGGCGTCTGTACTTTTGAGTGGTGACGAGCGGTTGGGCACCCTCCACTGCAGCAGGAGTGCGAAGCGTGAAGCAGGCAAGTGCAGAGCTTTCGCGCCTACGGCGCGAGTTCCTTTTGTCTTGGCAAAAGGAACCAAAACCGCTGTCGCCGACGCAATCCGGTGCGGTGAAGCTGCACCGGTGCCCTGCACTCCTCGCCACACGCGGCACGGCGCCCAAACTCGCTGCGCTCAGACAAGGGCGCCTCTTCGGCCTCGCGCAGCTGCGGTGCTCGGCTCGCTTTAAGGCGACTGGGTGAAGCAAGAGCAAGAGCAAACGGCAAGGCAGGAGCAGAGCCTGTGGTGTAGCGGCGGCAAATCGGCGTCGATTAGCAGAGCAAATGCATGCAAAACCAGATCTACAGCGACAGCGACAGCGACAGCGACAGCGACAGCGAGATTCACACGTCATGTGAGCCTTCGCCGATATATCCGATCGGCCGGTTTGTTTGAGCACGAACATCTATCGCCAGGAGTCAGCAATCACATAGGCTGCTCTCCACTTCGCGTACTCGGCGGATGCAAATTAAACCAACGGTCGTGGCCACTACGCAGGTGAATCGCCAAACGGTGCTCTGCGCCACTCCGTCGTCAGGCTAGACCCACGCACTGCTGCAGAACTCATTTCATCTGTACACCGCGCACAGGGCTAGCGACAGTTCGGCGACGCTGGTCCGCCACAATCGCGGTCACCCGTCGGCACACAAGCGGGCTCCGGTGCTCCGCCTAGCGCACCAGGAGTTGAGACCAATCGAGCAGCTTCTGCACGCTTGCTCATTACCACCTCCAGCAGATCGCTACAGCGCACGGTCGTACCACGCGCCTGCCCACAACCCTCGCGCTCACCAAACAACAGACCATCAAGCCACGGCGGCGCCGTATCTCGGCCAAAGAAAAGCCCGGTCATGCCGGGCTTTTCCATTTCCGCGATGTCAGAAGGGCTTACAGCTGCGCTTCTTCGATCTGGATCTTGTAGCGCTTGCGCATTTCCTTGACGTAGGCCTGCGCTGCATTGCCGCCGTCGATCTGGCTCAGCTGCTCGCGCAGCATGGTCTGCTGCTCGGTCGGCATCTGCTTGAGATCGCCCGGGGTCGACTTGCTCACCACGAACACCGCATACCGGCCGCCAGTGAGCTCAACCTTGCCAACCGACGGCTTGCCTTCGGTCGGGCGCGGGGCGCTGAAGATCGCGCGATTGGCGGCGGGCGTCGGCACCGGCGCGGTGCGCGGCAGCCCCGGAATCGGCGTGACCTGCAGCTTTTCCGCTGCCGCCAGCGATTGCAGGGTTTCACCCTTCTGCACACGCGCCAGCAGCGCGTCGGCCGCAGCCACCGCAGATTTCTTGGTGCGGTCCGCATGCACTGCGGCAATCACCTTCTCGCGCACCTTGTCCAGAGGCAACGCCTGCTCGGCGGTGTGATTGGTCACCCGCAACACCACGCTGTGATTGGGCGCAATGGTGATCGGGTCGCTCACCGTACCGTCCTGCACCAGCGTCTCGGAGAACGCCGACCGCAGCACCGCCGGGTTGGCGGCAATGCCGCTGGCATCAGCGCGCGAGAACGGGCCCAGCGTCTGCACCGGCAGGCCAACCTGCTTGGCCGCCGGCTCCAGCGCGGTGGGATTCTTGTAGACCTGGTCGACGAGCTTGCCGCTCAAGTCGGCAAACGCCTTGTCGGCGTCGGCCTTGAGCTGCTCGGCAGCCAATTGGTCACGCACCTGCTCGAACGACTTGCCCTGTCCGCCCTTGACCTCACGCAACTGAATCACGTGGTAGCCAAACTCGGTCTTGATCGGGCCGACCACATCGCCTGCCTTCATCGCGAACAGCGCGTCTTCGAACGGCTTGACCATCGTGCCCTTCTCGACCCAGCCCAGATCGCCACCGGCGTCCTTGGAACCCGGGTCCTGCGAGTTGGCCTTGGCCAGCGCAGCAAAGTCCGCGCCCGGCTGCTTGGCCTCGGCAGCCAGCTTGGCCGCTTTTTCTTCGGCGGCCTTCTGCGCAGCGGCATCGCTGCCGGCACTGATCAGGATGTGCGATGCCAGACGCTGATCCGGCTCGACAAACCGTGCCTTCTCTTCTTCATAGCGTTTACGCAGCGTTGCTTCGTCGGCCGCGGTGGCGGGCGGCAAGGTAGCTGCATTGAGCTCGACGTATTCGATCGTCACAGTTTCCGGCTGGCGGAAATCCTGCGGATGCCCGTCGTACCACTGCTTGATCTGTGCATCGCTGACCGGCGCGGTATCGGCGGTCGGCTCCGGCAGCATCGCCAACTCGACATCGCGCGTCTCGCCCATCAAGGTGAGCAGGCGCTCGAATTCACTCTTGGTCGCAAAGCCCGATTCGGCCACCGCCTGCGGAATCACCGACTGCTGCAAGCTATCGCGCACCAACGCATCGAACTGCGCAGGCGTGCGCGGCGGGGTACCCTGCGCAAGCGCTGCGCGGTACTGGTCGGGGCTGAACTTGCCATCGATCTGGAAGGCCGCAATATTGGCGATGTAATCGCGCACGGTGGCATCACCGATCACGATTCCCGCATCTTCCGCACCCAAACGCACGACCTGCTCGTCGACCAGCTGATCGAGCACCTGCAATTTGTTCTCGCGCGATTCGAACTGACGCGGGTCGAAATTTTCGCCCTGGCGCTGACGTTCCTGCATACGCGCCTGCTCGAAGCGGGCACGGAAATCCTGCGTGCTGATCTCATGGTGCTGCCACAGCAGCGAGACCGGCCACCATGACGGTGCGGACTTCCACCACGTCGGGGGCGCCTGCACCTTGGCCACGTTGTTGGCGCCAATGCCGCCAAGGTAGCTGTTGTCGATGACGAACAGGAACGGAATCATCAGCAACCCCAGGATGGCGGTAGCGATCCAGCCTGACGTCTTGTCGCGAAGTTTCTGCAGCATTGGCAAATCACGGCCTGTGGGCGAGCCGCGCAGTGTAACGCGCTTCGCAGCCGGGCACCCAGCCCGACACCACCGTAGCGCCAGCCGCTTGTCCGGTTGCCAACGGAACGCAGTGACCTCGGCCAAAAAAAAGCCCCCGACACAAGGCCGAGGGCTTGGAAAAACTGGCGGAGCGGACGGGACTCGAACCCGCGACCTCCGGCGTGACAGGCCAGCATTCTAACCAGCTGAACTACCGCTCCGCTTTAAACTTGGACATCTTCTCTCCACGACATCCGCGCAATGCAAATGCTGTGGAGAAAACGAAGCCCCCAATCGCTCAGGGGCTTCGGTGTAACTGGCGGAGCGGACGGGACTCGAACCCGCGACCTCCGGCGTGACAGGCCAGCATTCTAACCAGCTGAACTACCGCTCCGCGCTTGAAACTTTTGCCTGGTGCTTATCTGGTGGGTGCTGAGGGTTTCGAACCCCCGACCCTCTCCGTGTAAGGGAGACGCTCTACCGCTGAGCTAAGCACCCTAGCGAGTCGATTAGTTTACTGCATCCTTCAGGGCTTTGCCAGCCTTGAATGCAGGATTCTTCGAAGCAGCGATCTTGATGCTGTCGCCCGTCTTCGGATTGCGGCCGGTACGCTCAGCGCGCTCGCGGACCTGGAAGGTGCCGAAGCCAACGAGGGTGACAGCGTCGCCCTTCTTCAGCGCCTTGGTGATTTCGCTCACAACCGCGTCGACAGCACGGCCGGCTTCAGCCTTGGAGATGTCAGCAGCAGCGGCAACGCCATCGATCAATTCGGTTTTATTCATTCTTGAAACTCCCTTTGCGGCAGATGCCGCGGAATCGACAATCGGCGCTCTTGCCGTTAGCGAAGAACCCGACACAAGTGGTATCGCGTGACGCATCACATTTTGCCGCGCCCACGAGTCGTGCATTTATACCAGCGCACCCAAGCGCGCGCAAGCCAAAACCCAATAACGACGCGGGTTTTGGCCTGTTTTGCCTAGGTTTAAACAGCGCACTTTAATGCTTGACGCGGGTACCCGGTGTGGTACGCGACTTGCCGCGCACCGCTACACGCGAGGCAGTCTTGCGTGCTTTTTCCTTGCCGGCTTTCTTCGGCGCCAACGGGCGCTCCAGGGCCAGATCCAGCACTTCGTCGATCCACTTCACCGGCACGATCTCCAGATCGCGCGTGACGTTGGCCGGGATGTCCGCCAGGTCCTTGCGGTTCTCATCGGGGATCAACACGGTACGGATACCGCCGCGCAATGCCGCCAGCAATTTCTCCTTCAAGCCGCCGATCGCAGAGACGCGGCCGCGCAAGGTGATTTCGCCGGTCATCGCTACGTCCGCACGGATCGGCACCTTTGTCAGGATCGACACCAGCGAGGTCACCATCGCGATACCTGCACTGGGGCCATCCTTCGGCGTGGCACCGTCGGGCACATGCACGTGCACGTCCTGCTTCTGCAGGAAATCCACATCGATGCCCAGCCGCTCGGCACGCGAGCGCACCACCGACAAGGCCGCCGATGCCGACTCCTTCATCACGTTGCCCAGCTGACCGGTGAGGATCAGGTTGCCCTTGCCCGGCACCAGCGTGGACTCGATCTGCAGCAGTTCGCCACCGACCTCGGTCCATGCCAGGCCCGTCACCAAGCCAATCTCGTTCTCTTCTTCTGCACGCCCGAAATCGAAGCGACGCACGCCCAGATACTTGTCCAGGTTTTTGGATGTCACCGTCACCAGCGCCTTGGGCTTGGCCTTCTTTGCGACCGCCTTCTTGGCCGCCGGCTGCGGGCCAGCCAGTGCGATTTCCTTGACCACCTTGCGGCAGATCTTGGCCACTTCGCGCTCGAGGTTACGCACGCCCGACTCACGCGTGTAGTAACGCACCACGTCCTGGATGGCATCGCTGCCGATCTCGATCTCTTCCGGCTTCAAGCCGTTGGCCTTGATCTGCTTGGGCACCAGATAGCGCATGGCGATATTGAGCTTTTCATCCTCGGTATAGCCGGGGATGCGGATCACTTCCATGCGGTCCAGCAGCGGGCCGGGGATATTGAGCGAGTTGGAGGTAGCAACGAACATCACCTCCGACAGGTCCAGATCCACTTCAAGATAGTGGTCGTTGAAGGTGTGGTTCTGCTCCGGGTCGAGCACTTCCAGCAGCGCCGATGACGGATCGCCACGGAAGTCCATCGACATCTTGTCGATCTCATCCAGCAGGAACAGCGGGTTCTTGCTGCCGACCTTATTGAGGTTCTGCACCAGGCGGCCCGGCATCGAACCGACATAGGTCCGGCGATGACCACGGATCTCGGCCTCGTCGCGCACGCCGCCCAGGCTCATCCGCACGAACTTACGGTTGGTCGCCTTGGCGATCGACTGACCCAGCGACGTCTTACCCACACCCGGCGGGCCGACCAGGCACAGGATCGGGCCCTTCATCTGCTTCACGCGCGACTGCACGGCCAAGTACTCAAGGATGCGTTCCTTGACCTTGTCCAGACCGTAGTGATCGGCATCCAGCGTATCCTGCGCAACTTTGAGATCCTTGCGAACCTTGGTGCGCTTCTTCCACGGCACGCCGAGCAACCAATCAAGATAGTTGCGCACGACCGCAGCTTCGGCAGACATCGGCGACATCTGCTTGAGCTTGTTGAGTTCGGCCTTCGCCTTGGTCTCGACCGGCTTGGGCATGCCGGCCTCGGCGATCTTGCGGGCGAGTTCTTCCAGTTCGCCGGGCGCGTCGTCCAGATCACCCAGTTCCTTCTGGATCGCCTTCATCTGTTCGTTGAGGTAGTACTCGCGCTGGCTCTTTTCCATCTGCGACTTGACGCGGCCGCGAATGCGCTTTTCCAGCTGTTGCACGTCGATCTCGCCATCGACCAGGCCGACCAGCAGTTCCAGCCGGTCGCCGATCTCGGTGATTTCGAGCAGGCGTTGCTTATCCGCCAAACGCACGCCGATGTGCGCGGCGATGGTGTCGGCCAGACGTCCGGGCTCGTCAATGCCGGCCAGGGTCTGCAGCAATTCCGGCGGCAGCTTGCGGTTGGTCTTGACGTACTGTTCGAACAGCGACATCAGCGAACGCGCGATCGCCTCCAGCTCACGCGGCTCGCGTGCATCGCTGGCTTCCACTTCGGTGCCGCGGCCCTGCAAGGCGCCGTCCTGTTCCGCCACCTTGTCGACGGTGACGCGCGACAGCCCTTCGACCAGCACCTTGATCGTGCCATCGGGCAGCTTGAGCAGTTGCAGCACCTGGGCGAGCGTGCCGACCGTGTACAGGTCGCCCGCTGCCGGGTCGTCGGTCTCGGCCGACTTTTGCGCAACCAGCAGGATGCGCTTGTCCGCCTCCATGGCTTTTTCCAACGCGCGCATCGACTTGTCACGGCCGACGAACAGCGGAATCACCATGTGCGGAAACACCACCACGTCGCGCAGCGGCAACACTGGCAGATCGAGAATTTCTGGTTGGGACTGGGCCATGGGGCGCTCCGCGGGATCGAGGAATTGGGGCGTAAAAAAAGCCGATGGCCCCGTTATGGGGCCATCGGCGAGGTGTTGCAAGTAGCGGTCGGAAACCCTTTAGCCGCCAGCGAGGCCAAGGCCTGCCGGCATCGCCGCGAGGCCTCAGTCGCCAGACGCGGCCTTGGCCGGCGCCGGCTGTGCCTGGTAGATCAGATACGGCTCGGACTTGTGTTCGATCACCGATTCGTCCACCACCACCTTGCTCACGTTTTCCTGTGACGGCAGCTCGTACATCGTGTCCAGCAGCACCGATTCCACGATGGTGCGCAGGCCACGTGCGCCGGTCTTGCGCTTGAGCGCCTTCTTGGCGATCGCCGAAAGCGCATCCGGGCGGAACTCCAGCTCCACGCTTTCCATCTCGAACAGCTTCTTGAACTGCTTGGTGATGGCGTTCTTCGGCTCGGTCAGGATCTTGATCAGCGCCGGCTCATCGAGTTCCTCGAGCGTGGCGACCACCGGCAGGCGGCCGACGAACTCGGGGATCAAGCCGAACTTGATCAGATCTTCCGGCTCGACTTCGGCCAGGATCTTGCCGACCTCCTGCTTGCGCTCGCTGCTCTTGACCTTGGCGCCGAAGCCGATACCACCGGCATCGTTGGAACGCGCCTGGATCACCTTGTCCAGCCCGGCAAACGCGCCGCCGCAGATGAACAGGATATTCTTGGTATCGACCTGCAGGAATTCCTGCTGCGGATGCTTACGCCCACCCTGCGGCGGCACCGAGGCCACCGTGCCTTCGATCAGCTTCAGCAATGCCTGCTGCACGCCTTCGCCAGACACGTCGCGGGTGATCGACGGGTTTTCGCTCTTGCGCGAAATCTTGTCGATTTCATCGATGTAGACGATGCCCTGCTGCGCTTTCTCGACGTCGTAGTCGCACTTCTGCAGCAGCTTCTGGATGATGTTTTCCACGTCCTCGCCGACATAACCGGCTTCGGTCAGCGTGGTGGCATCGGCAATCGTGAACGGCACATTGAGCAGGCGCGCCAGCGTTTCGGCCAGCAGCGTCTTGCCCGAGCCGGTCGGGCCGACCAGCAGGATGTTGGACTTGGCAAGTTCGACATCGTCGTTCTTGCTCCGGCTCTCGATCCGCTTGTAGTGGTTGTACACCGCCACCGCGAGCGTGCGCTTGGCGCGCAGCTGACCGATCACATACTGGTCCAGCACCTCAAGGATCTCGCGCGGCTTGGGCAGGCTGGAACGTGCCGACTGCGCCTTCTCTTCGAGTTCCTCGCGAATGATGTCGTTGCACAGCTCCACGCACTCATCGCAAATGAATACGCTGGGACCGGCAATCAGCTTGCGGACCTCATGCTGACTCTTACCGCAGAACGAGCAGTAGAGAATCTTGTTGCTGTCGCCGGAACGACCTTGGCGGTCTTCGCTCATGCTTCTGTTACCCAGTTACCCCACCCGATGCACGGGGGTTCGATTTCGAGAATAGCACAGGGTCGGGAGGACATTCGTCCAGCCCGACCCTGCCAGTTTTTCCAGCAATTTCAGGCGTCTGCGACTCAAGACGGCTGGATCGACTCTTCCGGACGACGTTCCAGCACCTGATCCACCAGGCCATAAGCCTGTGCATCGACCGCGCTCTTGAAGTTGTCGCGCTCGGTGTCGCGCGCGATGGTTTCCAGCGACTGGCCGGTGTGCTTGGCGAGGATCTCGTTCAAGCGCGAACGCAAGGTCAGGATCTCGCGGGCATGGATGTCGATATCGGTCGCCTGGCCCTGGAAGCCGCCCAGCGGCTGATGGATCATCACGCGCGAATTCGGCAGCGCATAGCGCTTGCCGGCCGCACCGGATGCCAGCAGCAGCGCGCCCATCGAGGCAGCCTGACCGACGCAGATCGTGCTCACGTCCGGCTTGATGTACTGCATGGTGTCGTAGATCGCCATGCCGGCGGTGACCACGCCACCGGGCGAATTGATGTAGATGCTGATGTCCTTTTCCGGGTTGTCCGCTTCCAGAAACAGCAACTGCGCCACGATCACGTTGGCCATATGGTCGTCGATCGGACCGACCAGGAAGATCAGACGCTCCTTCAGCAGACGCGAGTAGATGTCATACGCACGCTCGCCACGGCTGGTCTGCTCGACCACCATGGGCACCAGGTTCAGGGCTTTAGTCACAATGCTCATCAGTCTTCCTGTTGTGGCAGCGGCCTGTGCCGATGCCCGTGTGTGAGATCCGCACCCTGGCGAACCGGGTGCGGGCTCGTACCACGCGGTCGCGTTAAACGCGAATCGCGTCCTGGAACGAAAGCGACTGCTCGGTGTGCTTGGCGCGCTCGGCGATCCAGTCGATCACCTGCTCCTCCATCACACGGCTCTGCAGCCCACTCATCAGTTGGGGGTCGTTGCGGTACATCTCAATGACCTGTTCCGGCTCTTCGTAGGTCGAGGCGATCAGACGCAGCGTTTCGCTGACACGCTTGGATTCCAGGCGCAGCTCGTTGCGACGTGCGACTTCGCCCACCAGCAGGCCTACCAGCACGCGCTTGGCAGCAGCGTCCATGAACCCCTGGTGCGCATCGGCCGGGATCTCGCCCGGGTTACGGCCGCTGCGACGCATCTGGTCGACCTGTTGTGCCAGCATCGAACGGGCCTCGTTCTCGACCAGGCGCGGCGGCATTTCCACGTGCGCGTAGGCGGCGATCAGCTGCTCGCCCACTTCACGGCGCAGACGGTTCATCAACGCACCCTTGAGCTCGCGCTCCAGATTGGTGCGGATGTCGGCGCGGAACTGCTCGGCATCGCCACTCTTCACGCCGAAGCTCTTGATGAACTCCTTGTTGACTTCCGGCAGCACCGGCTCGGACACCTCGACCGCCTTGACGTGCACCTGCACGGTCTTGCCAGCCAGCTGCGGTACGCGCCAGTCCGCCGGGAAATCGATGCTCAGGGTCTTGTCTTCGCCCTTGGACAGGCCTTCAAGGCCCTTTTCGATCTGGTCGAACATCACGCCCGAGCCCAGCACGCTGCTGCCGGTCTCCACGCCTTCGGCGGGCAGACGCTCGTCGCCGGCCTGCGACCAGGTCTCCAGCGCGACCAGATCACCGACCTGCGCGCCGCGCTCGACCGGGTTCCAGGTGCGGCGCTGCAGACGCAGGTTCTCGATCATCTGGTCGATGTCGGCATCGGTGACTTCAGCGGTGTGACGCACCACCGACAGGTTGGTCACGTCGATGTCGCCGAAATCCGGCACCACTTCGAAGGTGGCAACGAAATCGAAATCGCTCTCGCCCTGGTCGATGCGCGGGTTGCCGGCCAGACGCAGCGAGTGCTCGCGCACCGCCGAGTCGAAAGTCTCACGCAACAGGCCTTCCATCGCCTCGGCACGCACCTGCTGACCGAAGCGCTGCTCGATGACCTTGGTCGGCACCTTGCCGGGCCGGAAGCCCTTGATGCGCGTGGTCCGCGCCAGTTCGCGCAGGCGACCACCAACATGCGTCTCCAGGCGCTCCTGCGGCAGGGTGAAGGTCAGACGGCGTTCCAGATTGCCGGTGGATTCGATCGATGCTTGCATGTTGACTCCTGCCACCGACAGCACACGGCGTCGGCACGAGATGGAAGAGACGGGTTGACGGATGGCGAGAAAGCCGCCGAGCCTTGTAGTTTCGCCGATAACGGCGGCCGCTGCCAGCGGCATGCGAAGAACGGGCTGCGCTGCGGGGGGCATAAAACGGCCGGAACACTCACGGCCGCGCTGCACTGGTGCGAAAGGGGGGACTCGAACCCCCACGCCTTGCGGCGTCAGAACCTAAATCTGGTGCGTCTACCAATTCCGCCACTTTCGCGAGGCTGCACGTGCAGGTGCATTGTTGCAGGGATGCCTGCAAAGAAAAAGGCATCCGCACTGCGGATGCCTTTTAATTGGTGGGCCGTCAAGGATTCGAACCTTGGACCTATTGATTAAGAGTCAACTGCTCTACCAACTGAGCTAACGGCCCTGAAACTGGTCGCACATTGTATGCGCGTTTTTGCTTCGTTGCAACACCCCGCGACGCATCGGGTCAAACTTTCCTTCAATCAGTGGGGTGGCTGAGGGGACTCGAACCCCCGACATCTGGAATCACAATCCAGTACTCTAACCAGCTGAGCTACAGCCACCACTGAAAACCTACTTCCTACCGCACCGCCGATGGCGCGCCCGACAGGACTCGAACCTGTAACCGCCGGCTTAGAAGGCCGGTGCTCTATCCGGTTGAGCTACGGGCGCCCGGACCGAACTTCGCATTCCCACGCCGCCAAAGAGCTCAGAGTGGTCGGGGTAGAGGGATTCGAACCCCCGACATCCTGCTCCCAAAGCAGGCGCGCTACCAGACTGCGCTATACCCCGGCGGGACCTTTCAATCCCGAAGGCTCGAAAGGTCGGCTATTTTGGGAACGATTGACGCCGCTGTCAATCACCACGCGCAAAATCGATCATACCGGTATCCTGACGCCTGCAGTCATTCACCTCGCACGCCGGCTCGGCGGGCACAACCTTCATGGAGAACATCATGCGTAGCGGCAACCCTGCCCTTCGGGAATCCACGTTCCTCGACCTCGGCTCCGGCTCGGTGGTCACCCGCGACGGTCAGGCAATGACCCTCAACGGCACCGTCAACAAGACCGGCCTGTTGTTGCTGATGGCGGTAGTGACCGCCGCGTTTGCGTGGTCGCAGTCGGTGGGCGCCGACGGCATGCCGCTGCCGGCCGCCAAGCTGTACATGATCGCCGGCGCCATCGGCGGGCTGGTGTTCGCACTGGCGACCTCGTTCAAGCCGACCTGGGCACCGGTCACCGCGCCGCTGTATGCGCTGGTGGAAGGCTTCTTCCTCGGTTCGATTTCCGCCGTGTACGAGGCACGCTTCAACGGCATCGTGTTCCAGGCCGTGCTGCTGACCTTCGGCACACTGTTCGCGCTGCTGTTCGCGTACCGCAGCGGGATGATCAAGGCCACCGAGAACTTCAAGCTGGGCGTGGTCGCGGCGACCGGCGGTATCGCGCTGGTGTACCTGGCGACGATCGTGCTGGGCCTGTTTGGCGTGCGTATCCCCTTCATTCACGACTCGGGCCTGATCGGTATCGGCTTCAGCCTGTTCGTGGTGGTGGTGGCGGCACTGAACCTGGTGCTGGACTTCGACTTCATCGAGAGCGGCGTGGAGCACGGTGCGCCCAAGCACATGGAGTGGTACGGCGCGTTCGGCCTGATGGTGACGCTGGTGTGGCTGTACATCGAGTTCCTGCGCCTGCTGTCGAAGTTGCAGTCGCGCAACTGAGGCGGGAATTGGGAATCGGGAGTGGGGAATCGCAACAGCGATCCCTTGGCCTGATGACTTGACACTGGCTTCAAGCAAACCGCTCGCAACAAAAAGAAAGGGCGCCGTCGGCGCCCTTTCTTTTTGTGCGATCTACCCGCGCGCTCAGAGGCGGCTGGCGATGGCCTTGGCAAAGCCCATGGTGTTGCCGGTGCCGCCCAGGTCGGGGGTCAGCGAGTCCTTGGCTTCCAGCGTGGCGACGATCGCTTCGCGCAGGCGCTCGGCGTTCTGCGGCTGACCGATGTGGTCCAGCATCTGCGCCGCGCCCAGCAGCAGCGCGCACGGGTTGGCCTTGCCCTGCCCTGCGATATCCGGCGCCGAGCCGTGCACGGCCTCGAAGATCGCCGCGTCGACACCGATGTTGGCGCCCGGAGCCAGGCCCAGGCCGCCGACCAGACCGGCGCACAGGTCGGAGATGATGTCGCCGAACAGGTTGGTGGTCACGATGATGTCGAACTGTTCCGGACGCATCACCAGCTGCATGCAGGTGTTGTCGACGATCATTTCCTGGAATTCGATTTCCGGGTACTGCGTGGCGACATCGCGGGCGACTTTCAGGAACAGGCCCGAGGTCGACTTGATGATGTTGGCCTTGTGCACCGCGGTGACCTTCTTGCGGCCGGTGGCGCGCGCCAGGTCGAAGGCGTAGCGCACGATGCGCTCGGAGCCCTTGCGGGTGACGCGGGCGCCGGACACGGCAACTTCGCCATCGGCCGAGACTTCCTGGCCTTCGCTCAGGTAGGCACCTTCGGTGTTCTCACGCACCGTGATCAGGTCCACGCCATCGGCGAAACGCGACTTGGTATTGGGGAACGACTTGGCCGGACGCACGTTGGCGTACAGGTCAAACTTGCGACGCATGGCGACGTTGATCGAGCTGAAACCCTCACCGACCGGCGTGGTCAGCGGGCTCTTCAGCGCCACCTTGTTCTTGGTGATCGAGGCCAGGGTGGACTCAGGCAGCAGATCGCCGTGCTTTTCCAGCGCGACCAGGCCGGCATCGGCGTATTCGTAGGTCAGGCCAGCCTGCAGCGCGTCGAGCACGAACAGCGTGGCATCCATGATCTCCGGGCCAATACCGTCGCCGCGGATGACCGTGATTGTCTGCGTCATAACGTTGGGTTTCCGAACTTGAAGGGGGGAGCGCCAGCCGGAAGCCCGGCTCACCGGCGCAAGGAGGTTTCACAGGCAATTATGCCCGATGCCGGTGAAGGCGCCCAAACCGACCTTGGTCTAAGAGCCGGGTGTGGCGTGGGGCTGTCGGGCAGGAGCGCGGCTACACAGCGACATCTGACCGGGGAGCGCCATGAGGCGAAGAAGGCAGCCCGGCGACGCTCAGGCCCGCACTATTGGCGCGCGCCCCAAAACGCAACACGCCGCCTCACCGGACGGCGCGTTGGGGCATGCGGGCGAGGCTGATCAGCCGTGGCTGTGTTCGGCCGGCGCGGGCGCACCGTCTTCCAGCTGGTCGAGGAAGTCCACTGCGCGGCGCAGGTGCGGGATCACGATCGAGCCGCCCACCACCAGGCCCACCGAGAAGGTTTCGAAGAACTCTTCGCGGGTGACACCGGCCTCCTTGCACTGCGCGACGTGGTAACTGATGCAGTCGTCACAGCGCAGCACCATGGAGGCGACCAGGCCCAGCAGCTCCTTGGTCTTCACGTCCAGCGCGCCGGCCTGGTAGGTCTGGGTGTCCAGGGCGAAAAAGCGCCGCACGACCTGATTGGGCTCCGCCAGGATGCGCTGGTTCATGCGCTGGCGGAAGTCGGTGAACTCGCGCAGGCGATCGGCGCTGCCGTCGTCGGAACCACTCATGCCTGACCGCCTGCGGCGGCGAACAGCGGTTCGAGCTTGCCGGCGCGGTGCATGGCCATCATGTCGTCATAGCCGCCCACATGGATGTCGCCGACAAAGATCTGCGGCACGCTGGTGCGCTTGGCCAGGGCCACCATCTTGTCGCGCTCGGCCGGATCCAGGTCGATGCGCACTTCGGTCCAGGTCTGGCCCTTGCTCTTGAGGAAGTTCTTGGCCGCCACGCAGTACGGGCAAATTGCGGTGGAATACAGGGTGATCTGCGGACCGGTGGCCGCCTGCTGCCCGGTGTGGTCTTGGCTCACGGGAAACTCCGTGGTTGGGTCTGTGGTCTGACATATGGTAACGGGCGACTGGAATTTCGAGGTCGTCACCGCAACACTGTGGATTAACTGCCGATTCACGCCAACGCGCCGCGCTGCCCGCATGCTCCGCGCACCACCTGGGAGTTCCTCTTGCGCCTGCTACCGCTCGCCACTGCCCTCACGCTGGCCGTCGCCATGGGCGTGGCGCCCGCGCAGGAGAATCGCCTGCCCGACATCGGCTCGTCGGCCGGCGAGCTGCTGACCCCGGCACGGCAGGCCGAGTACGGCAAGATGATGCTGGCTGAGCTGCGCAACTACGACTACGTACTGGACGACCCGCTGGTCACCGACTGGCTGCAGACCATGGGCACGCGGCTGGGCGCCAACAGCGACCAGCCGCAGCAGCCGTTTACGTTTTTCATGCTGCGCGACCGCCAGATCAACGCCTTCGCCACGCTGGGCGGCTATATCGCCGTCAACGCCGGCCTGGTGCTGACGGCCGAGCGCGAGGACGAAGTGGCGGCGGTGCTGTCGCATGAAATCGCCCACGTCACCCAACAGCACGTGCTGCGCGGGGTGGAACGCGCCCAGCGCGACCAGATCCCGATCCTGCTCGGCATGCTGGCCGCCGTGGTGGCTGCGCAACAGGCCGGCGGAAATTCCAGCGGCGACGCCACCATGGCCACGATCACCAGTGCCATGGGGCTGATGCAGCAGCGCCAGATCGACTACACCCGCTCCAACGAGTCCGAGGCCGACCGGCTGGGCATCCGCACGCTGGTGCGCAGCGGCTACGACGTGGACGCGATGGCCGGCTTTTTCGAGCGCATGTCGGTGGCGATGCGCGCCAACGAGGGCGGCTACAGCGCGCCGGACTTCCTGCAGACCCACCCGGTGACCACCACCCGCATCAGCGAGGCGAAGGCGCGCGCCGAGCAGATGAAGAAGAACACCGTGGTGCTGACCACCTCGGTGCCGGGCGGAACGCGCCAGGAGCGCGTGGACCCGTCCGACCCGTCGTTGTCCGAGCCACTGAGCCGCAACGGCAACGCGTTGCTGCCGTATGCGCTGCGCCTGCCGGTGGATGCATTGAGCCGTAGCAGCGACCAGCAGGGCTTCGACTGGGCCAAGGAGCGCCTGCGCGTGCTCAGCGCCAGCACGCCCGATAGCGCCATTCGCGAATACGAGAACCTGCGCCGCAGCGCCAAGCAGGGACTCACCGACGCGCAGCGCTATGGGCTGGCGCTGGCGCGGCTGCGCAACAGTGGCAGCCGCCCGGCCGAGCCGGTGGCCGAACTGACCAGCCTGCTTGAGGCGCATCCGGACAACCTGTGGCTGGCGCTGGGCCTGAGCGAGGCACAGGCACGCGTGGGCCCGCGCGAACAGGCCAACGCGCGCTTCGATGCGCTGCTGAAGCGGCTGCCCAACAATCGCGCAGTGGCGTTGACCTACGCCGGCGCGCTCAACGAGCAGGCCAGCAAGGAGGCCGGCCAGCGCGCGCGCCAGGTACTGGAGCCGCTGCTGTACCGCAGTGGCGAGGATCCGCTGCTGCAGCAGACCTATGCGCGCGCCTGCGAGCTGTCCGGCGACCAGGTGCGCGCCAGCGAGGCCTATGCGGAGTCGGCTTACCTCAATGGGCGCGCGGAACAGGCGCTGATCCAGCTGGAAGCGCTGAAAAAGAAGGATCTCGATTATGTGACACGGGCCCGCGTGGATGCGCGCATTGCCGCGATCACGCCCACCGTGCTGGAGCTGCGCCGGCAGGGAATTCGCGACCCCGACCTGTCACAGCGCTAGGGGTGTCACATGTGAGTCACAAAACCGTAGTCTACTGGCGACCATCCGAAGCCAGACGGTAAGCCCCGCGTGCAGAAACGCATCCTGATCGTCGATGACGAACCCGCAATCCGCGACATGGTCGCGTTCGCACTGCGCAAAGGCGAGTTCGAGCCCATCCACGCCGGTGACGCCCGCGAGGCGCAGACCGCCATCGCCGACCGCGTTCCTGATCTCATCCTGCTCGACTGGATGCTGCCCGGCACCAGCGGCCTGGACCTGGCGCGGCGCTGGCGCAAGGAATCGCTGACCCGCGAGATCCCGATCATCATGCTGACCGCGCGCGGCGAAGAGAACGATCGCGTCGGCGGCCTGGAGGCCGGCGTCGACGATTACGTGGTCAAGCCGTTCTCGGCCCGCGAATTGCTGGCACGCATCCGTGCGGTCATGCGGCGCACCCGTGAGGACGATGAAGACGGCAGCGTGGCCGTGGGCCGCCTGCGCATCGACGGTGCCGCGCACCGCGTGTTCGCCGGCGATGCACCGGTGCCGATCGGCCCCACCGAATACCGGCTGCTGCACTTCTTCATGACCCATCCTGAGCGCGTCTACACCCGCACCCAGCTGCTGGACCATGTGTGGGGCGGCAGTGTGTATGTGGAAGAGCGCACGATCGATGTGCATATCCGCCGCCTGCGCAAGACGCTGGAACCGTTCGGCCTGGAAAACATGGTGCAGACCGTGCGTGGATCGGGCTACCGTTTCTCCTCGGCCACCTGATGCCGGCCGCGCAGGCCGGCCCGGTCGCATGCCTACCTGACGCTCCGTGGTAACGCCTTCCATGCCCCAACATATCCGTTCCGCCTGGCTGAAGACGCTCGGCACCCTTGCGCTGTTGTTGGGCGCTGCCGTGCTGGCCGGCGTGCTGATCGGGCATGTCTGGATGGCGCTGACGCTTACCGCGCTGGGCGTGCTTGCCTGGCATTACTGGCGGTTGCGCCAGGTGCTGCGCCGCCTGACCGCCCGCCAGCGTGCCGAACCGGCCGCCGGTGTAGGCGCCTGGAACGAACTCGACCGGCTGCTGTATCGCAGCCAGGCCGAAATGCGCGCACGCAAGCGCCGTCTGATCGACATGTTGCGCACCTACCGCGCCGCCGCGCAGGCATTGCCCGATGCGGTGGTGGTGGTGGACCGCAACAGCCAGCGGGTGCAGTGGTTCAACAAGGCCGCGGCCGGCCTGCTCGGCCTGCATCATCCCGGCGATATGGGCGTGTCGGTGGTGGAGCGCTTACAGCCGTTGCCATTGGCCCACTGGCTGGCGGCCGGACGCAATGCCGAGCCGATGCTCGATGCCGCCTCGCCGGTGGACCCGGACCTGCGCCTCAACCTGCGGCTGATCCCGTATTCGGACGACTACTGGCTGCTGGTGGCGCGCGACGTCAGCAAGCTGCTGCGGCTGGAACAGGTGCGTCGCGACTTCGTGGCCAATGTCTCGCACGAACTGCGCACCCCGCTCACCGTGGTGCACGGCTATCTGGACATGCTCGACCCGGAAGACTTTCCGGATTCGGGCCCGATGCTGGCGGAGATGCGCAAGCAATCGCAGCGCATGGCGCAGCTGGTGGAAGACCTGTTGACGCTATCGCGCCTGGAATCGCAGGAAGAACTCGGCGAGGAACACGTGGCGATGGCACCGATGCTGTCCACGCTGCGCCGCGAAGCCGAAGCGCACAGCCAGGGCCGCCACACCGTGGAAGTGTTCGACGAAGCCGGCGTGGATCTGCTCGGTTCCAATAAGGAACTGCATAGCGCGTTTTCCAATCTGGTGACCAACGCGGTGCGCTATACGCCCGGCGGTGGCATGGTGACGATTCGCTTCGTGCGCGAGGGCGATGGCGCGGCACTGGCAGTGCGCGACACCGGCTACGGCATTCCCGCCTCGCACCTGCCGCGCATCACCGAACGTTTCTATCGTGTGTCCAGCAGCCGCTCGCGCGAGAGCGGCGGCACCGGGCTGGGTCTGTCGATCGTCAAACACATTCTGGGCCTGCATCAGGCGCGCCTGGATATCGAAAGCGAAGTGGGACGCGGCAGCGAATTCTCGTGCCATTTCGGTGCGGCACGTGTTGTGCAACGCGAACAGTCCCTGCCCTTGTCACGCTCGGCGTGATATGAAGGATGCGCGCGCCACGGCGCTGCGCACTGCACCGACGCAGCTGGGTGTAGCGCATGTTGCGCATGGCGCGCACCGCATCGCCGCCGCCCGCCTTACCTTGATGACCGCCTCGAAGACCGACTCCATGGGCCACGCCAAGCACTCCAAAGACCCCGCCCCCTCCGAGGACATCGGCAGCGATCCGCTGCGTGACCCGGCGCTGTATCTCAACCGGGAACTGTCGCAGCTGGATTTCAATTTCCGCGTGCTGGCGCAGGCGCTGGACGAACAGGTTCCGCTGTTGGAGCGGCTGCGCTTTTTGTGCATCTCCTGCACCAACCTGGACGAGTTCTTCGAGATCCGCGCGGCCACCGTGCGGCATGCGCAGGAATTCGGCCTGCCACCCGCACCCGATGGCATGAGCCCCACCGCCATCCTCAACGCGGTGCACGACCGCGCCGCCAAACTGGTGGATCAGCAGTACCACGTGTGGAACGACGTGCTTCGCCCGGCGATGGAACAGGCCGGGGTTGCGGTGCTGAGCCGCACCACCTGGAATTCGCGCCAGAAACGCTGGCTGCGCGCCTACTTCCGCAACGAGATCATGCCGGTGCTGTCGCCGCTGGGCCTGGACCCGGCACATCCGTTCCCGAAGATCCTCAACAAGACCTTGAACATCGTGGTGGTGCTCGAAGGCCAGGACGCGTTCGGGCGCGCCGGCCATCTGGCGATCGTGCGCGCGCCGCGCTCGCTGCCGCGCATCATCCAGCTGCCGGCCAGCCTGTCGCCGGACGGCGAGCAGAGCTTCGTGTTCCTGTCCTCGGTGCTGTCGGAGTTCGTGGACGAACTGTTCCCCGGCATGCAGGTCAAGGGCTCCTATCAGTTCCGCGTCACCCGCAATTCCGAGCTGGTGGTGGACGAAGAAGAAGTGGAAAACCTGGCGCTGGCGTTGCGCGACGAACTGGTCACGCGCGGCTACCGGCCCGCGGTGCGGCTGGAGATTGCGCACGATTGCCCGCCGGCGATCATGCGCACCCTGCTGCAGAATTTCGGCCTCAACGAAAACGCGGTGTATCGGATTGCCGGTCCAGTGAACCTGAGCCGCGTGACCCAGGTCTACGACCTGGTGCAACGGCCCGAGCTAAAATACCCGGCGTTCAATCCGCGCACCTTGCGCGACAACGTGGGCATCTTCGAGATCGTCAACAAGGGCGACGTGCTGCTGCATCACCCCTTCGATGCGTTCACTGCGGTGCTGGACGTGATCCGCCAGGCGGCGGTCGACCCGAACGTGCTGGCGATCAAGCAGACGCTGTACCGCACCGGCAAGGATTCGCTGATTGTCGATGCGTTGATCCTGGCCGCGCGCAACGGCAAGGACGTCACCGTGGTGGTGGAGCTGCGCGCGCGCTTCGACGAAGAAGCCAATCTGGGCCTGGCCGACAAGTTGCAGGAAGCCGGCGTGCAGGTGGTCTACGGCGTGGTCGGTTACAAGACCCACGCCAAGATGTTGCTGATCGTGCGCCGCGAAGGACGCAAGCTCAAACGCTACGTGCATCTGGGCACCGGCAACTACCACAGCGGCACCGCGCGCCTGTACACCGACCTGAGCCTGATCACCGCCGATGTGGAGATCGGCAACGATGTGCACATGCTGTTCCAGCAGCTCTCCGGCCTGGCGCCGCGCATGAAGCTGGAACAACTGCTGCAGTCGCCCTTCACCCTGCATACCGGCGTGCTGCAGCGGATCGAACGCGAGACGCGGCTGGCGCGCAACGGCCGGCCCGGGCGCATCATCGCCAAGATGAACGCACTCAACGAACCGCAGGTGGTGCGCGCGTTGTATACGGCCTCGCAGGCGGGCGTGCAGATCGACCTGATCGTGCGTGGCGCCTGCACCTTGCGCCCGGGCGTGCCGGGCGTGTCGGACAACATCCGCGTGCGCTCGATCGTGGGGCGTTTTCTGGAACATAGCCGTGTGTACTGGTTCGGCAATGACGGCGCGGCAGAGTTGTATTGCGCCAGCGCCGACTGGCTGGAGCGCAATCTGCTGCGCCGGGTGGAAACCTGCTTCCCGATCCTGGATCCGGACCTGGCCAAGCGCGTGTACCGCGAAGTGCTGCAGAACTACCTGGACGACAACGTCAACGCGTGGGAACTGGATGCCGAAGGCATCTATCACAAGCGCACGCCCGGGCCTGGCGAGCCGGCGCATTCGGCCCAGATGACCTTGCTCGATCGGGTCTGAGGCCAGACGGGCTGCCGCCTCTCACGGGGCTGGCGGCCCATCGGCTACCATGCGGCCATGCCAATGCCCTCCCCCACGATCCCGCCCCTGCGCGATGGCGATTTTCTTGCCGCCATCGACTTAGGATCCAACAGTTTCCACATGGTCATTGCGCGCTACCTGATGGGTCAGTTGCGCGTTGTCGACCGCCTGCGCGAAACCGTGCGCATGGCCGACGGCCTGGATGGCAAGGGCGGCATTTCCAACGAGGCGCGCCAGCGCGCGCTCGAGTGCCTGGCACGCTTCGGCCAACGTATCCGCGAAGTGCCCTCGCTGCGCGTGCGCGCGCTGGCCACCAACACCGTGCGCCAGCTGCGCTCGCCGCAGGCATTCCTGATGCCGGCCGAAACCGCGCTTGGCCATGCCATCGAAGTGGTCAGCGGGCGCGAGGAAGCGCGTCTGATCTATCTGGGCGTGGCGCATGCGCAACCACCCAAGCCCGATCAACGCCGGCTGGTGATCGACATCGGCGGTGGCTCCACGGAGTTCATCATCGGCCGCGGCTTCCAGACGCTGGAACGCGAAAGCCTGCAGGCCGGCTGTATTGCCAGTACGCGGCGGTTCTTTCCCGGCGGCAAGCTCTCCAAGAAAAAATGGAAAGATGCGCTGACCGAGATCGGCGCCGAGTTTCAGCAGTTCGCCGGCCAATACAAGGCGCTGGGCTGGCATGAAGCGATTGGCTCGTCCGGTACGCACAAGGCCATCGGCGAGATGTGCGCGGCGATGAAGCTGACCAAGGGCGCGATCACCGCCGAGGCGCTGCCGGCGCTGCGCGATGAGCTGCTCAAGGCCAAGCGCATCGAAGATATACAGTTGCCCGGCCTGGCGGCCGAGCGGCGGCCGATCATCGCCGGCGGCATTCTGGTGCTCGAAGCGGCCTTCCAGGCGCTGGGCTTGGAGAAGCTGATGGTCAGCAAGGCGGCGATGCGCGAAGGCATCCTGTACGACATGCTCGGCCGCGGCGGCGAGAACGACCCGCGCGACAGTTCGGTGGCGTCGTTGGTGCAGCGCTACGGCATCGACGAGGCGCAGGCACGGCGCGTGGAAGCCACCGCGTGCCGCCTGTTCGACCAGGTCTGCGAATCCTGGCAGCTCGATGGCGACGACGCGCAAGTGCTGCGCCGTGCCGCACGCCTGCACGAGCTGGGCCTGATGATCGCGCACAGCCAGTACCACGTGCACGGCAGCTACATCCTGGAACACTCGGATATCGCCGGGTTCTCGCGGCAGGAACAGCAGGTGCTGGCCGCGCTGGTGCGCACGCATCGCCGCAATGTGCCCAAGACCGCCTTCGACGCATTGCCCGACCGCTTGCTGCTGCCAACCCGGCGCAAGGCCGCGCTGCTGCGGTTGGCCGTGCTGCTGCACCGCGCCCATGAAACCGATCCGATCCCGACCCTGGAACTCACTGCCGACGACAACCGGCTGTCGCTGATCCTGTCGCAGGCCTGGATCGATTCGCGCCCGTTGCTGCGCGCCGACCTGATTGGCGAAGTGGAAGGGATGGCGGGTTTGGGCATCATGTTCCGGCCGTTTGTTACTTGAAGCCGGGATTAGGGATTGGGGGATTCGGGATTCGCTACCTGCTCTGATCGACTAGGTGGCGTCCGAACACTCTGCTCGACGTCGGTGTGTTTGCGCGAATCTCCAATCCCCACTGCCGAATCCCGGCCTCTGTCACCCCCGCGACTTCTTCGCGCAATACCGCTGCCATCGCGTTCCCGGAAGCTAGATCAAACGGGAGAACGACCATGCGCTACGCGATCGTTACCGAAACGTATCCACCCGAAGTCAACGGCGTTGCGCTCACCGTGCATGGCCTGGAAACCGGTCTGCGTGCGCGCGGCCACCAGGTCGATGTGGTGCGCCCGCGGCAAGCCGCAGACAGCACGCCGGCCGACACCGTGCTGGTGCGTGGCGCGTCGCTGCCACGCTATCCGGGGCTGAAGTTCGGGCTGCCGGCCACCCGGCGGCTCACCCGACATTGGGCAACCACGCAACCGGATGCGATCTACGTGGCCACGGAAGGCCCGTTGGGATGGTCGGCCATGCGCGCGGCGCGACGGCTTGGCATTCCGGTCGCCACCGGCTTCCACACCCGCTTCGACGAATACCTGCCCGACTACGGCGCGGCCTGGCTGCAAGGCACCGCGCTGCGCTGGATGCGGCGTTTCCACAACCAGGCCGAAGCCACGCTGGTTCCCACCCGCGAACTGCAGCAATTCCTGCGCGGCAGCGGTTTCGAGCGGGTGCAGTTGCTGGCGCGTGCGGTGGACAGCCTGCAGTTCGATCCGTCCCGCCGCGACCCCGCGTTGCGCGCCGAATGGGGGATCGAAGGCGAAGGCTTTGCGGCGATCTACGTAGGCCGGATTGCCAACGAGAAAAACCTGCCACTGGCGATCCGCGCGTTTCGCAAGCTGCAGCAGCTCCGCCCCAAGGCGCGCTTTGTGTGGGTGGGCGATGGCCCGGCGCGCGAGAAGATCGCTCACGAGAATCCGGACTTCATCTTTTGCGGCATCCAGCGCGGCGACGCGCTGGCGCGGCACTTCGCCAGCGGCGATCTGTTCCTGTTTCCCAGCCGCAGCGAGACCTTCGGCAACGTCACCCTGGAAGCGATGGCCAGCGGCGTGGCGACGGTGGCCTTCGATTACGGTGCGGCGCGCGAATACCTGCGCAATGGCCAGACCGGCGCCGCGGTGGAGGACGACGCTGCATTCGTGCAGGCCGCACTGACACTGACCGAAAACGACGACGTGCGCCAACGCATGGGCCATGCCGCCGCGCAGGCGATGAAGAAACTGCACCCGGACAACGTGGTGTCCGATTTCGAAGCACTGCTGCTGGGGATCACGGCGGCACGGGGGCGGTATGTCGTCGACGCGGCTTGAACTCCTGCACGGTCACGAAGCGCGCTGGTGCCGGCGGGCCAACCACTGGTGCCGCCGGCACCCGGTGCGGCGCAGCTTCGCGGCGATCAGCCGGCTGGGCGACGGGGTGTTCTGGTACAGCCTGATGGGCCTGCTGGTGCTGCTGGACGGAATGGACGGCGTGCGCGCTTCTGCGCACATGGCCGCCACCGGCGTGCTGGCGCTGACTCTCTACAAGACCCTCAAGCGCTGGACGCGCCGGCCGCGTCCGTATGCGGCGGATGTGCGCATCCGCGCCTGGGTGGCGCCTCTGGATGAATTCAGCTTTCCCTCCGGGCACACCCTGCACGCGGTGTCCTTCAGCATCGTCGCGCTGGCCTATTACCCCTGGCTGGCCCCGCTGCTGGTGCCGTTTTCTGCCGGCGTGGCGCTCTCGCGTGTGGTGCTGGGGCTGCACTATCCCAGTGACGTACTCGCCGCCACCGCGATTGGCATTGCGCTGGCCAGTCTCTCGTTGTGGTGGTTGCCGGTTCCCGCCTTGTTCGTCTGATGCGCGCCTTCCCGATCAGGGAACACCACACCGCGCAAGCATCGTCAGACCCGCAGCCAGCGATGCGTGAGGCGCTGATGCATCCGGGACGCTCCCGTACAATGGCGCGATGACGACCCTGTTCATCTCCGACCTGCATCTGGACCCGGCCCGGCCGGCGATCACCGAGCTGTTCCTGGATTTCCTGCGCACGCAGGTACCCGGCAGCGACGCGCTCTACATTCTTGGCGATCTGTTCGAGGCGTGGATCGGCGACGACACCCCGTCGACCGCCGCGGATGCGGTGGCCGAGGCCTTGCACGCGGTGGCCGTCACCGGTGTGCCGGTGTTCTTCATGCCCGGCAATCGCGACTTCCTGGTCGGTGCCGCCTACGCGCAACGCGCCGGCTTTCGCATCCTGCCCGACCCCACCGTCATCGATCTGTACGGGCAGCCGACGCTACTGATGCACGGCGACCTGCTGTGCACCGACGACACCGCCTACCAGGCCTTCCGCGCGCAAACGCGCGACCCGGCTTTCCAGGCACAGTTCCTGTCGCAACCGCTGGCCGCACGCGTGGCGTTCGCACAGCAGGCACGCGCAGCGAGCCAGGCGCGCCAGTCAGAACTCAAGCAAGGCGACCAGGCACAGTTCGAAACCGTCACCGACGTGGCGCCGGCCGAGGTAGACGCCACCTTCGTGCGCTACGGCCTGGACCGCATCATCCACGGCCACACCCACCGCCCGGCCATCCACACCGTGCAGGCCGGTGGCCGCACCTGCACACGCGTGGTGCTGGGCGATTGGTACGAACAAGGCTCGGTGTTGCGCGTGAACGCCGACGGCCTGGCGCTGGAACAGCTGGCGCTGTGATCTAGCGCGTCCGTTCGACGGCGCAGGCATGGCGCGGTGGCGGTGCCTGCACGCTGTGTAGTGGGCTTCACTACGTCTGCGCTGCTGATCGGCGCTGCATCACTGCGTGCTGCGCTGATGCTCGGCGTAGTCGACAAAATCCCCGTTGACCACGTCGTACCAGAGCAGGCGGCCATCGGCCTGCACGCGGAAGCGGTCGCGCACCGGACTGGTCTGCGGATCGCCCGGGCAGCCATCGCCGTGGCGTTCGTGCACGGCGAATTCAAAGGCACCCGATGCAGATGTTTGGTCGTCCTGCTCGGTCATGATGCTGATGCAGTCATCGGGATAAAAACGGTCGCGCTGCAGTTGTGTCTGCAGGCGTTGCAGCGCGCGTTCTTCCGCTGCGTTGCCCGCGCTGGCCGCAGCTGCGGGGGTGGTGACTGCAGGTTTAGCCGCGGATGCGGCAGGCTCGGCCGGTTGCTGCCGACAGCCGGCAACCGCCAGCACGGCCAGGCACAACACGCTGCAGGTCAGGGACTTGGACATGATCGCTCCGCTGGACATCACATGGCCGGCAACCACCGGCGGTGTGCCTAGTCTGCGCGATCAGCGTGCGCGGATATAGCGGCACTGCCCGGCACGCATGGTGCCGGGCAGGCTGGGCAGTGATCAGCGGAACGCGGCGATGTTGGCCTTGGTGTTGACCAGCACGCGTTGGTTGTCCGCGGTGCTGGCAGTGCCCATGGGCACGCCGTTGTAGCTGATGTTGGGATTGGACCAGTAGTTCAGGCGCGGGCAGCCGCTGGGACAGGCGTAGGCCATGATGGTGCGCCAGCTGTTGCCGTAGCGGTAGCCGTGGCCATACGCAAACGGCGAGGTGCTCGGGTCGGTGGCCGCATCGTGACGTGCACTCTGCAGGTGGCCGATTTCATGCGCAAAACTGTAGTAGCCGGTGGCGCAGTCCCAGTACACCGATGCAAACGCCGTGGCCGCCGTGGAGCCGATACCCGACGCCAGGCCGCAGTAGCTGCTGTTGTTCAACACGATCACGCCCACATCGGCGGTATAGGTGTTGCGGCTGGTGTGGATGCTATCCATGTAACCATCGTTGGTGACGCGGAAGCGCTGCAGATCGGTGGTGAAGTTACCGGTTTCCGCATAGCTGGTGGTTTCATAGCGCGCCAGCTGCAAGGTAATTCCCACATTGCTGTTGACGTAGCCCTGGTTGGCCTCGGCCACCGCCAGTTGCACCAGCGACTGCATGTTGCCGCCGTACGCAGTCACCGCCTGGTTGGTCGCCACCACCAGCACGCGGATGGTGGCCGGGCTGCCGGACGAAGCCTGCGCAGCGGTCACGCGGCCGTCGTTGGGCATGTCGAACTTGGGCAGCAGGCTGTATTCGGCCGGATGCTCCTGCGGCATGCGCTGCTCGTCCACCTGCACCAGCACATGGCGGCCATCGGCAAGCGGCCGCAGACGATAGAGCTTGCCGGCGTAGCGGATGGTGCCGGTGACGGTGTCGCCGCTCCGCACCAGGATCGCCGAGTTGAGCGGGTCCACGCCGGACAAGGTGCGTGCACGGGTGCCGGCACGCGGGCCGAGATTGCCGTACCAGATGCTGTCGCCGCCTTCCAACGCATCGACCTTTGCCTGGGTGGCGGTGATGGTCTGGCCATCTAGCTGCAGCTCGAGCAGTTTTTCCGCCGGCGCCACCGCGCCCGCATCGATCTGCACCACCTGTGCGTTTGCGGTGGATGGCGAGCTCAGTACGCGCTGTAACGAGGGTTCTGCCGTTGCGGTGGCTGCAGCGCTGCGGCTCAATGCCGGGCCGGTCTGGTACAGCGGCTTGCCTGCTGCTGCCGCCGAGCCAGCCAGGCACATGGCAATCAGACCGACCGTGGTGCACATCGACTTCGACTTCATCGTCTCTCTCTCCTAGACATGGAAGCAACGGGATGTGAAACACCGGGCCCCTGTCCCCGGGACGCCATTAGGGCGCGCCGATTAGGATGGAATGCAAGTTGTTACAACAGAAAATTACAGTTCTGTGATGTTTGACGTTGAATGGATGCGATTCCAGCACCGGTGTGGCGCGACGGAGTGCACATTCCGGTGGTAGGCGATGTCTTCCACTGGGTCTCAATCCGGCGTCGCGAGGGTGGCGGATGACTGCGCTTGGGCCTGATGAGACCTCGCTTTCGGTTGGCAGTGCTCACGCACGCGGACGTCCAAGCAATGTTGCGTTACGCGTGAAGGAAGGTAGTGACCGGCACTACCCTCGCGCTGCACCGAAAGCAGATTGTTTGAGATCCAAGAGCACGCTGGCCTACAGAGCCCGCTCTCCGTCGGATGGTGTTGCCTGGGCGTACACACGCTGGCCGACCGACAGAGCGCTCATCGAAGCATCCTAATCAGACAGCATGCTTCGCTACGTTGTGCGCACGGCATGCAGCGTCGGCAACGCGCTCCTTGTCGGCTCGTGCGGAGGGATGCAAACCGATAGTGCTCCGCGCTAACCACCGCGGCCCGCCTCAGCCAGCCTGCTCCACCAGGCTCGCCAATTCGTCTTCATCGAAGCCTGCCAGCAGACGCGCTTCGATATTGAACGGGCCATGCAGGTAGCCGCCGGCGTAGTCGCGCAACAGTTCCTTGAAGCGCGCGCGCGGCTCGATGCCGGCCTGCTCGCAATACCAGCGATACCAACGCGAACCCGCGGCGACGTGCGCCACTTCTTCGCGCAGGATGATCTCCAGCACCTGCGCAGTGGCGGTATCGCCCAGCGAGCGCAGTTTGTGGATCATGGCCGGCGTGACATCCAGCCCGCGCGCTTCCAGCACCCGCGGCACCAACGCCATGCGTGCCAGGCCGTCGTGCGCGGTTTTCTCGCACATCTCCCACAGCCCGTTGTGCGCGGTAAAGTCGCCGTAGTCGTGGCCGTGCGCGTGCAACCGCTCGCGCAGCAACATGAAATGACGTGACTCGTCATCGGCCACCGCCACCCAATCGGCATAGAACCCGTCCGGCACACCACGGAACCGGTACACCGCATCCCAGGCCAGATCGATGGCGTTGAGCTCGATGTGGGCGATGGCATGGATAAAGGCCGCGCGCCCCTCCGGCGTGCCCAGGCCGCGCCGCGGCAACTCGCGCGGATGGACCAGCAACGGGCGCGGCGGGCGGCCCGGCATACGAATGGGTTCAGGCGCATCGGCCTGGGCCGGCAGCGGCAAGCTGCCCGCGCGAAACGCTGCGGCGTATTGCTGGGTCAGCGCGACCTTTTCGACCGGATCACACGCCTGCAGGCAGGCGTGCGCGGCTTGCAACAGATCCATCGTCACTCCCTGCGGCGCGCAACCTTGCACTGGCTGCGGCGCGCGCACTCACACTGCCGCGTCACAGAGCCCTGAGTGATCAGGCGCGCCGGCGCTTCTTGGCATCGTCCGAACGCAGCTGCTGGATGCGCTCGAAATACCCTGGCTCGATACCGGTGATGTACTCGCCGTTGAAGCACGACGAATCGAACTGCTTGATGTCGGGATTGCCTTCGCGCACCGCCACTTCCAGGTCTTCCAGATCCTGGTAGATCAGCCAGTCGCAGCCCAGGAATTCCTGGATTTCCTGCTCGCTGCGGCCATGCGCAATCAGTTCTTCGGCGGCCGGCATGTCGATGCCGTAGATGTTCGGGTAACGCACCGGCGGCGCGGCCGAGGCCAGATACACCTTGCGCGCACCGGCGTCGCGCGCCATCTGCACGATCTGCCGGCTGGTGGTGCCGCGCACGATCGAATCGTCGACCAGCAGCACCACGCGGTTGCGGAATTCCAGATGGATCGGGTTGAGCTTGCGGCGTACCGATTTCTGCCGTTCGCCCTGCCCCGGCATGATGAAGGTGCGGCCCACATAACGGTTTTTGACGAAGCCTTCGCGGTACTTCACACCGAGCACGTTGGACATCTCCAGCGCCACGTCGCGCGAGGTATCCGGGATCGGAATGATGGTGTCGATGTCATGGTCCGGGCGCAGGCGCAGGATCTTCTCGCCCAGTTTCAGGCCCATGCGCATGCGCGCCTTGTGCACCGAGATGTTGTCGATCATCGAATCGGGACGCGCGAAATACACGTACTCGAAGATGCACGGCGCATGGTCGGTGGGCGCGGCGCAGATTTCGGAGAACAGCTCGCCACGCGCAGTGATCACCAGCGCCTCGCCCGGGCGCACGTCGCGCACGCGCTGGTAGCCGAGGATGTCCAAGGCCGCCGATTCGGACGACACGATGTACTCGGTGCCTTCGGCGTGTTCGCGCTTGCCCAGGACCAGCGGGCGGATGCCGTGCGGATCGCGGAATGCCACCAGGCCCAGGCCCAGCACCACGCTGACCACCGCGTAGCCACCCTTGCAGCGGCGGTGCACGCCGGCCACCGCGCGGATCGCCGCTTCGGGGGTAAGCATGCGTTGCGCGTCCAGCTCGTAGGCGAACACGTTCAACAGCACTTCGCTGTCCGAATCGGTGTTGATGTTGCGGCGGTCGGCCTCGAACACCTGCTGGCGCAAGGCCTCGGTGTTGATCAGATTGCCGTTGTGCGCCAGCGCGATGCCATACGGCGAATTGACGTAGAACGGTTGCGCTTCGTCCATGCCTTCCGAACCGGCGGTCGGGTAGCGGCAATGCGCGATGCCGACGCGGCCTTCCAGCACCGCCATCTTCTTTTCGTCGAAGACGTCGCGGACCAGGCCGTTGGCTTTTTGCACGCGCAACCGCGTGCCATCGGCCGTGGCGATGCCTGCGGCATCCTGCCCTCGATGCTGCAGGACGGTCAGGCCGTCATAGAGCTGCCCGGCGACGTTCTGGTTGCCGACAATACCGACGATGCCACACATGGTGCGCGTTCTCCGCTTCGGCTTGCGCCGTTACTGTGAAGGTGGCCGTGCCTGGCCTTGGGACTCGACCCGAGCCGGGTCGCTTTCTCCGCCGCGAACCTGCGCCGGATCGATATTGGCCGGCATCGCCTGCGTCGGATCGCGTCCGTCGCTGGCAGCTTTGCCGGGTTTGCCGAGCGCCTTGTTGATCGTGTCGCTCAGGCCAGACCCGGAGAGCGCCTTGCCCAGGTCCGTATTATCGCCTGCCGAAGGCAACTTCCCCAACTCCGCTGATACGTTGCCGAGTTCCATCGATGGAAGGTCCATCGAGGGCATCCGCCAGGCCGGCAGTTGCGCGCGCATCCAGCCAGCGCCCGGCGACAGCACCGGCAGCAGGACCGATTGCCGCCAGGCCGGTTCGCGCGGCAGCGGCGTGAAGCCCATCAGCAGCACCAGCACGCAAGCCAGGAAGGCCCCGCGCACCACGCCCAGACCGAACCCGAGCATGCGGTCGGTCCCACCGAGCTTGACCGCGTCCACGCCGGCGCGGATCACCATGCCGATTACCGCCACGCTGATCAGCACGCCAACGAACACCATGGCGTAGCCACCGAACGACTCGGTGGCCGAGGGATATTTGCCATCGGCCAGCCAACGCGCGGCCGGGCCGCCGAACAGGAACGTGGCCCAGCCGGCCAGCAGCCAGGACAGCGTGCCGACCACGATCGCCACAAATCCACGCAGCAGGCCCAACAGCGCCGACACCAGGATGATGACGCCCAACACCATGTCGATCATGGCCAACCTCGTGACGCGGGGTGCGCGCCGCTTGCCTGGCAGGATGCAGTCATCATCGCCCTCCCCTCCATGGGTGTGAGGCTATCGAGAATCAAGGATGTGGACGCACCATGCCGGAGATGCCGACCTTGGCCGCCACCTGGGCACGCAATTGCTCGGCATCGCCACGGTTGGCCACCGGCCCGACGCGCACGCGGTTGAGCGCGCCCTTGTCGGTGCGCACCTGTTCCACGAACGCGCTGAATCCGGCGGCGCGCACGCGGTCGCGCAGCGCATTGGCGTCTTCGGCACGGCCAAAGGCGCCCAGCTGGACCGCAAACCCAACCCCACTGGCGGCCGGCGCGGCGGGCGCGGTCGGCGCTGCCGCGACCGGCTTGGCCGGCTCGGGCTTGCTGGGTTCGGGCTTGGGCGCTTCCGGCTTGGCCGGCGCAGGCTTGGGTGCCTCGGCCGGCTTGGGCACTGCGGCCACTGGCTTGGCCGGCTCCGGCGGCAGGCTCTCGGTCTTGGTCGGTGCCGTGGTGGCCGCCGCGGTGGTGCTGCCGGCCGGCTTGGGCGCGGCGGTGCTCGGGGTGGGAGCGGTCACCGGTGCAGGCGCATTGGCACCGGCATCCAGCGTCACCACCTGCGCGTTGACGTCGCTGCGCACCTTGACCGCCTGCAGACGGGCCGCTTCGGCCTGCGCCTGCTCGGCATACGGGCCCACCCGCACGCGCCAGGCAGGGCGACCATTGATCTGGGTCTTTTCGCTGAAGCCGGGCAACTGCGCCTGCTTGAGCCGCGCGATCACCGCATCGGCGTCGGCACTGCTGGCGTAGGCGCCGAAGTTGACCGCGTAATTGCCGGCAGCCACCTCGGGTGCGGACGGCGTGCTCGACGGGGCGGCCAGGTCGGCCGCATCGGGGTTGTCCTGCACTGCGACCGGTGCGGTGGCAGCGCCGCGCATGCCGAGCGCGCCGCCGGCCGGCGTGGCACCGGGCGTGACCAGCGGCAATTCGCGGGTTTCAAACTCGCCATTGCCGGGTGCGGCAGGCGCGTCGAGCGGAACATCGGCCACGCCACTGGAGGGCGCAGGGCCCTTGACCAGCATCGGCAGGAAGATCACGGCGAGCGCCACCAGAACGATGGCGCCAATCAGTCGCTGTTTCAGAACAGTATCCACGGAAGAGACAAGAGGCGGCGTGGCGGGGTGCCGCGGCGATTATAAGGCCGGCGCCCGGCAACCGACCTCAATGGCCTGAATGAAGTGCCTGCAACGCATCGGCCACGGTGTGGAAGGAGCCGAACACCAGCACGCGGTCGCCTGGCTGCGCCCCCGCCAGCACCGCATGCAGCGCACCGGCCACATCGCCATGACAGGCCGCCTGTGCGGCGGCGGTGCCCTGCAGGCGGGCGCGCAAGGCCTCGGCCGACTGTCCACGCGCGCCCTCCAGCCCGGCCAGCGCCCATTGGTCTACACATCTGGCCAGCGCCTCGACTACACCATGCACATCCTTGTCCGCCAGCGCCGCATACAGCGCCACGGTGGTGCCGGCTGGCGTGGCGGTGCCCAGCGCCTGGGCCAGGGCACGCGCGGCCTGCGGGTTGTGGCCGACATCCAGCATCAGCTCCACCCCATCGCGCGCGACCCGCTGCAGGCGGCCAGGCAGCTGCGCGGCGGCCACACCCTGCGCCCAGGCGATTGCAGGCACCTCGACCGGCAACGCCTGCAATGCGGCGATCGCCGCCGCTGCATTGGCCAGCTGCACCGGCGCCTGCAAGGCTGGCATCGGCAGCTCCAGGGTCTGCGCAACATCACGCCAACGCCAGTGCTGCGCATCGATAGGCTCATGGAAATAATCGCTGCCGGCGCGGATGGCGTTGGCGCCCAATTGGTAGGCGCGCCGCAACACACTGGATGGCGGGTCGATCTCACCCAGCACCACCGGCTTCCAGCCGCGGATGATGCCGGCCTTCTCCGCACCGATCGCCTCGCGGTCCTCGCCCAGCCAATCGGTATGGTCGATGTCCACGGTGGTGATCACCGCCACATCGGCGTCGATGATGTTGACCGCATCCAGACGCCCGCCCAGGCCGATTTCCAGCACCGCTAACTCCAACTCGGACCGCTGCAACAGCCACAGCGCGGCCAGCGTGCCGAATTCGAAATAGGTCAACGCGGTGTCGCCGCGCGCCGCCTCCACCGCAACGAACGCGGCCACCAATTGCGCATCGCTCGCCTCGACACCGTCGATACGCACGCGCTCGTTGTAGCGCAGCAGATGCGGCGAAGTGTAGGCGCCCACCTTCCAGCCGGCTGCACGCCCGATCGCTTCGATGAAGGCCACCGTGGAACCCTTGCCATTGGTCCCGCCGACCACGATCACGTGCGTAGCCGGCGCTTCGATCTGCAACCGCGCAGCAACTTCGCGCACGCGCTCCAGGCCCATGGCGATGTTCTGCGGATGCTGCTGCTCGATGTAGGCGAGCCAGTCGGAGAGTGTATTGGGGGTGGTCACTGTGCTACCTGAGGTCTTGCGGGCAGCGCGCATTATCGCGGTTGCCCGAGCCCTGGACTACCAGCAGCAGCTTTTCATCTTTGACCCGCGGACGCTTGCTGTCTGCCATACGTGAGCAGGTGGCAACGCGCTGAACCTGGGACGACACCTATCCGGCCAACATGACGTCCACACAGTGGCGCGTCATTGCGGACCGTAGATTTCCACAATGTGTGTCCCTAATCGAGAGCGCTGCCCTTTCAATATCACTGCGACCTGCTGCTGTGGATAGCGGTGATACAAGTCTTCCTGGATGCAGAGGTAATCTGGAAACCCGTGTTCCATTGGCCCACCCCGCAGCCGATATTCACAGGTGCTTCGAGTCGATTGATGGTCCGTCTGCATCACGTACGCTTCTTCGAATGACCCGCCAATGGCCCAGGTCAGCAACCAGGGTGCCGTTTTTGCCAGCAACAACCACGATACAAAGCCCAGCATCACCGGTGTTGCGAAGAACATGAAGACACTGAAAATACGCCCGTGTCCGTCCAGGTCCGTTGGGCGACCAAGACGCCGGTTGTGCCTGCGCAGCCACACCGTCAGCACGATGCCAACCGCTAAACATGGCCATTTCAAAGTGCGTCCTTGCAAAAATTGTGCAGGAACGAAATCGGCAAACAGGCCCAAGACAAGCAGACCCATCACGGCGAAGAACGTTCCGATCTTCATCCATGCAAACAGTTTCGATGTCACTTGATCATCCTGACGAGATACGTTGGCGCGTGCGCCGAGTTACGGCAGGGCCGATGCGATGCGCATGCCCAGCACCGACCGCTGGCCACGCACCCGCATCGCAACCTGCTGGTCCGGATGACGCCGATACAGCTGCTCACTGATGCACAGATGGCTCGGGAAACGCTCTTCGAGGGGGCCGCCGCTCAACCGGTATTTACAAGTCCGCGCAGTGCGCACGTACTCGGTTTGCATGAGGTGCATCTCTTCAAAATCCACGCCCGCGATACGCGTATAGATCCACGGCGCGCCTCTGGCCAGCACAATCCAGCACAGCAACCCCAACAACGGCGGCGCCAGGCAGATGGCAAGCACGGTGTTGATCAGCTGCTTGCCGACGACCACCTTCCATCCCCCGAAGCGATAGCCCTGCACGAGGATAAACGCCGTCATTGCCGCGCCCAGCAGCCACATCGGCGCAATCCAGTTCCGCCCGGACATGAAGGGTGCGGGGATGAAATCGGAGAAGCTCCCCAGCACCAACAGGCCGGCTACTCCCGCGAGCGCCGTCGTACGGAACACTTTTAGCCACCGGGGCGGTGTTACGGTCGAACGCGCCATGGCCTCTTCCAGCGTCCTTGCTGCACGTGGCCTTACAACGCCCGATGCTTGGCTTCACCAAAGAACGGCGTGTGGTGCGCGCAATCGTTGAGGCGGACCACTTCCAGGTGATCGACGTCGTCGCCTTCGAGCAGGTTGAGCGTGGTGGGGGCCTGGCGGAAGGTCCACAGCTTGGACAGCGGCAGGCCGAGGATCTTGCACAGGATCACGCGGTTGACCGCATCGTGCGCGACCACCAGCAAGGTGTCGTCTGCACCCAGGCCGTCGGCGGCGCGCGCCAGACCGCGCCAGCTGCGATCGAGCACCTGACGCAGCGATTCGCCGCCGGGCATCAGCACGGTGTCGGGTTCTTCGCGCCATGCGCGCAGGCGCGCCGGGTCCTTGTCATTGATTTCGCTTGCAAGCAACCCTTCCCATTCGCCATGGGCGATTTCCTGCAGGTCCGCATCGGTCTGCAGCAAGCCTGCGCGTGCAGTGCCAAGTGCCAACGTTGCGGTGGCCTGTGCACGCGAGAGTGGCGATGCCACCGCGCGGGTGATCTGCAAGGCCTGCAGACGCGCGCCCAACGCGGCGGCCTGCCCTTCGCCGACCGGTGACAGCGGGATATCGATCTGGCCCTGGTAACGGCCTTCGGCGTTCCACGGCGTCTCGCCGTGACGGGCAAGCAGGATGCGCATGCGCGAGAGATTCCTTGGGGAGGGGCCGGCTCGCCTTGCGGCCAGACGGGAGCGGCATGATACCGCCCTCGCCGCCTCCCCGGGCCGCGAATCAGCCAGACGGTGAACTGGTCGGCGCACCGTCCTGCGCGTTGCATGTCACCCGCAGGCCAGCCAGCACCCGCGGCTGGCTCAGGCGCGACCGAGCGCCGGGTCGCTGCGACTGGGCTTGCCGGTTTCCAGGTGCCCGGCGAGCCGGCGGCGGAACGCGCTGCCCCGCTGCTCCACCACAATGTCATACCAGTGATCGCTCGCCGCCAATGCCAGGCGCAGGGTGTGGCGCTGCCCTGCGGCCAACTGCAGCGGCTGTGTGGTCGGCTCGGCGTACTCCAGCGCGCGCACCTGCAACGTGCACGGCTGGCGCCCGGCATTGCCGATCTCCAACACCAGCAGCTCGCCATCCTGACGCGCCTGCACCCACGGCGCTGACAACGCCGGCTGCTCGGCACCTAAATTCCCTGCGAACTCACGCAGGAATCCATTCGGGCCGTGCACGTGCAATGCATACGCGCCGTCGTGCACCGCGCCCATCGGCACGTCGTCCAGCTGAGTGCCGGGCAAGACGGTGTAATACCAGGGGCCGCCTGTCGCGGCGGACGTGTACACGTTGAAGGCAGCTGCGGCGGCACCGGTGTTGACGAACTGCAACTGCACGCCGTTGTCATCGTGGACACGCGCATGCACCTGCAACGCATACGGCAGCGCGCGCGCGGGCCGCTGCCCCGGTTCCTGCCGCGGCATCTGCGCAGTGGTTGGCGGCACCGGCAGCGGTTTGTCGCGCACCGCGGCCGTGCGTGCGCGGTAGTCGCCGATCGCTGGCAGCGCGCTCAGCGCGGAATGGTCCGGCTGGCGGAAGTCGAACACGCTGGTGAGATCGCCACTCACCGCGCGTCGCCACGGGCTGATGTTGGGCTCGGCCACACCGAAACGGCGCTCGAGCAAACGCAGCACGGAGGTGTGATCGAACACCTGCGAGTTGACCCAGCCGCCGCGCGTCCAGGGCGAGATCACCAGCATCGGCACGCGAATGCCCAGCCCCACCGGAACGCCCTCGTGCACTTCGCCGCGCGCGTCCACGTTACTGCGGCCCATGCGCGCATCCAGTGCCGGCAGCGGCGCAGGCACGTGGTCGAAGAAGCCGTCGTTCTCGTCGTAATTGATGATCAGCGCGGTCTTGGACCACACCTCGGGATTGGCGGTGAGCGCATCGATCAGCCGCGCCACCAGCGATTCGCCATATGCCGGCGGTGCCTCGGGATGTTCGCAATAGGCGGTTGGCGGGATCACCCACGACACCTGCGGCAGTCGGTTGGCTTGTACATCGGCGGCGATGGCTGCGACCAGATGATCGGCCTGCGTGGTGGCGGCATTGTCGGCAGTGGACCCCGGGACGCACGCACGTGCGCGTCGATAGCGCTCATCGTTGCGATCCAGATCGCGATAGTGCGCAAAGTACGCCAGCGAATTGCAGCCGAAGTTGTCGTACTCCTGATACACCCGCCAATCGACACCGGCCGCCTGCAGACGCTGCGCGTAGGTGGTCCATTGCATCGCGGCGTAACCGGGTTTGTCGCGCGCCATGTCGGCGGTCCAGTTGCCATCGTCGGCATTGGTGACGGTCTGCGCACCGGTGTTGCCCACGCTCAAACCGCTGGTACCGGTGAACAGGTACATGCGATTGGGATTGGTGGGCCCGTGCAGCGAGCAGAAATAACCATCGCAAATGGTGAACGCGTCGGCAAGCGCGTGGTAGTACGGGATATCGCTGCGCTGGAAATAACCCATCGTTAGCTCGCCCTTGTACGGCACCCAGGCGTCGTATTCCTGCCAGCGCAACGGGTCTTGCCCATGGCCGGCTTTCCAGGAGTGATCCAGGCTCTTGATCAGCGGCGCGCAGGTGTTGCGCGCATCGAAGGCGAACGGCAACACACGTCGCCCGTCGCTGGCGGCCTGGCTCCACACCGGGTTGCCGTCGCGCAACTGCAGCGCACGCGGGTCGCCGAAGCCGCGCACCCCGCGCATGGTGCCGAAGTAATGATCGAAGGAGCGGTTTTCCTGCATCAGGATCACCACGTGTTCGATGTCGCGCAAGGTACCGGTGCGTGCGTTTGCCGGCAGTGCGAGCGCGCGTCCGATCGAGGCGGGTAGCGCACCGGCAGCCGTCAGTGCTGCCACACGTTTGAGAAAGTCGCGACGCGAGGGGGAAGCCGTCATGGAAGAAAAACCTTTGGAAAACACTGAAAAAGACGGCGTGCCGCAGCGGCGCGCGACGCCAGTGCACACGTATAGCCCCCGCACGCGACAGTTTTGCGACAGCCACCGTCATCAATGTTTCATGAGCCGTTGACACCCTGCGTCGCGAAACGCCGGTCTTGCACCGTGCGTCCGCCCTCAGCCGTGCTCGAACAGGATTCCCCCATGACTTCCGCCCGTCGTTTCCATGTCACGCCACTGGCGCTCGCCCTCGCCGCGCTGCTTCCCGTCATCGCACACGCCGCCGACCCCATCCCCGCCAGCGCGGCGGACGCGCCGGTAACGCCCGCCGATGCGGCTGGCAACGCGACCCAGCTGGATGCGATCAACGTGGTCTCGCAAGGCAGCACGCGGCAGGTGCAACGCATCAGCCGGCAGGACATCGAGCAGCTGACACCGGGTAGCAGCGCCTTCAAGGCGGTGGAAAAGCTGCCCGGCGTGCAGTTCCAGTCCGCCGATCCCTTCGGCACCTATGAGTGGTCCACGCAGGTCACCTTGCATGGCTTCGACCAGAGCCGCCTGGGCTACACGCTCGACGGCATTCCGCTGGGCAACATGAGCTACGGCGTCACCAACGGCCTGCACATCACCCGTGCCATCATTTCCGAAAACCTCGGTTCGGTAGAGATCGCACAAGGCGCCGGCGCACTCGGCACTGCGTCCAACACCAATCTGGGCGGCACCATGCAGTTCTATTCCGCCGACCCACAGACCACGCCCGGCGCGCGGCTGGTGCAGACGGTGGGCAGCGATGCAACGCGACGCACCTTTGTTCGCGCCGATACCGGCGATCGCAATGGCCTGTCGGCGTATCTGTCCTACGCCAATGCCAGCACCGACAAGTGGAAGGGCTTCGGCGATCAGCAGTCCGAGCAGGCCAACCTCAAGACTGTCTACCAGTGGGGCGATGGCAATCGCCTGAGCCTGTTTCTGGATACCTCGCGGCGCAAGGAATACGACTACATGGACCTGTCGTTGACCAGCCAGCGCGCGCTGGGTTGGGACTACGACTACCTGCAACCGGATTGGGCCACCGCGGTGCAGATGGCGCGCGCCTACCAGACCACCGGTGCCACCAGCGGCGTGGCCAACGGCTATCCGCAATCGCTGGCCGGATTGCCGGACGACTACAGCTGGCTCGATGCCAGCTACTACGCCGGTGGCGGCCTGCGCCGCGACAATCTTGCCGGCCTGTCGGGCACGTTCGTGTTCGGCGTTGCAACCCTGGATGCCGCCGGCTACTACCACGCCAATCGTGGCGAGGGGCAGTGGGTGACGCCGTATGTCGTCACCTCGGCGCAGATCCCGGTCTCGATGCGCACCACCGACTATGGCCTGGACCGTTTCGGCGGCACCAGCGCATTGAAGTGGTCGTGGGGCAATCACGATCTGGAAGCCGGCGTGTGGGCCGAGAATGCACGCACCACGCAAGGGCGCAATTACTTCGCGCTGGGCAACGAGGGCTACACCTCGCTCTACAACGTGTACGAAGCGCAGACTCCATTCCGCCGCGATTTCCAGCAGCGCTACACCACCCAAACCCGCATGCTGTACCTGCAGGACACCGTGCGCCTGCTCGATGACCGCCTGACGGTGAACTACGGCGCAAAGGCGCTCAGCACCACCACGCGCGCGCAATCGCTGGTGCCGACCACCGCGCTGGCGCAAGGCCGCATCCGTGCCGAAGACAACTTCCTGCCGCAAGTCGGCGTGAACTACAAACTCGACGAACGCCAGGACATCTACGCCTCCTACAGCAAGAACATCGCCGCGTTCGGCTTTACGCCGTTCGCCACCTCGCAGGCCGCGTTCGACCGCAGCCGCTCCACGCTGGAGCCGGAAGAGTCGCAGACGGTGCAGGTGGGCTACCGCGTGCAGGACGCGCAATTCCAGCTCTCGGCCGACGCCTACTTCACCAAGTTCTCCAACCGCCTGCTGACCACCTCGCCGTGTACGGCGGTGCAGACCTGCGCATCGATCCTGAGCAACGTCGGCGCGGTGCACAGCGCCGGCGCCGACCTGGCGTTGATGTGGCGCCCGATCGAGGGCCTGAGCTGGTTGAACTCGCTGTCGTGGAATCGCTCGCGCTACCAGGACGATTACCTCAACAACGGCGTGGTCGCCACCGCGGGCAAGGACGTGGTCGGCATTCCGGCGTTGATGTTCTCTTCCAGCGCGAGCTACCAGATTGGCAACCTGCGCCTGGATCTGGACGGCAAGTATGTCGACAAGCGCTACATCACCTTCCTCAACGATTCGCAGGTGCCCTCGTACTGGCTGTTCAATGCCGGCGCGCGCTATGACTTCGGCCGCCTCGGCGGCGTAGCCGATGTCGCGCTGGCCTTGAACATCACCAACCTCACCGACAAGCGCTACTTCGCCAGCACCGGCACCAATGGCTATGTCGCCTCCGATCCGAATGGCTACAACCAGACCATGGTGGTGGGCGCGCCGCGGCAGACCTTCCTGAGCCTGGATGTGAAGTTCTGACGCTGGCGAATGAACAGTGCGGTGTTGGATGCGCGTTGCCTCCGCGAGTGAAATGCGGTGCAACGCCAGCGCATTGAGGAGTCCACCGTAGTGGCGCCTTCTCGGGCGCCAGCAGATTCTCGACCCAAGCCCCTCGCCGTCGGGAGAGGGGCCGGCCAGAGCGGACACCGGCAGCGGCGCTGGATGGCACGACCATCAAGCGCCGCACGTTGCGTCATCCGTTCCTGCCAGACACTTTTCTTCGGGGGCAAGCTCGTGGCGGGCTAATCCACCGCTCCGCCAGTCGATCGCAAGCATCAGTCCGCTACGGCGGATCCGCGAGGCTGACATGCGTCTACCTCGCACGCCCGCCTATCTCTCCATCAGGCACGGGCATGGCCCATTCCGCCACATGATCGACCGCAACGCGCTCAACGCCATTCGCTTGGCGCGCCTCCCGCTCCACCCCGTCACCTGCCAAGCCAAGCCGAGTTCCACCGCAATCGTGCACCGCCGCATGGCGCCGACGCCCAGCCGCATATAATTGCCGGCTTATCTTTCACTGAGCAGGTCCCGCCAGATGGCGCAGACGATGAAGGCGCTGGTCAAGCGCGAAGCGAGCAAGGGCATCTGGCTGGAACAGGTCCCCGTGCCCACCCCGGGCCCGAATGAGGTCCTGATCAAGCTGGAAAAGACCGCCATCTGCGGCACCGATCTGCATATCTACCTATGGGATGAATGGAGCCAACGCACCATTACGCCGGGCCTGACCATCGGCCACGAGTTCGTCGGCCGCGTGGCCGAGCTCGGTTCGGCGGTGACCGGCTACCAGGTCGGCCAGCGCGTGTCGGCCGAAGGCCACATCGTGTGCGGGCATTGCCGCAACTGCCGTGGCGGCCGCCCGCATCTGTGCCCCAACACGGTGGGCATCGGCGTCAACGTCAACGGCGCCTTCGCCGAATACATGGTGATGCCGGCCAGCAACCTGTGGCCGATCCCCGACCAGATCCCCTCCGAGCTGGCCGCCTTCTTCGACCCCTACGGCAACGCCGCGCATTGCGCGCTGGAATTCGATGTCATCGGCGAAGACGTCCTGATCACCGGCGCCGGCCCGATCGGCATCATTGCCGCCGGCATCTGCAAGCACATCGGTGCGCGCAATGTGGTGGTCACCGACGTCAACGACTTCCGCCTCAAGCTGGCCGCCGACATGGGCGCCACGCGCGTGGTCAACGTGTCCAAGACCTCGCTCAAGGACGTCATGGCCGACCTGCACATGGAAGGCTTTGACGTGGGCCTTGAAATGAGCGGCAACCCACGCGCGTTCAACGACATGCTCGATTGCATGTACCACGGCGGCAAGATCGCGATGCTCGGCATCATGCCGCGCGGCGCTGGTTGCGATTGGGACAAGATCATCTTCAAGGGCCTCACCGTGCAGGGCATCTACGGCCGCAAGATGTACGAGACCTGGTACAAGATGACCCAGTTGGTGCTATCGGGTTTTCCGCTGCAGAAAGTGCTGACCCACCAGTTGTCGATCGACGAGTTCCAGAAGGGGTTCGACCTGATGGAAGAAGGCAAGGCCGGCAAGGTCGTGTTGAGCTGGAACTGAGTAACCGCTCCACCGCTGTGCAACGCAAAAGGCGCCGGAAGGCGCCTTTTGCATGTCAGCCCCAGTGATTATCTCGACACGCATCACCGGCGCTGTCGCTTCGCTGCCTGCTGCACCAATAACTGATTGCCCTATCCCGCCCTCATACCCGCAGCGCGCTCCAATGTTCCGGCAAATGCCCTGTGCGCAGCGCCTCGCTTACGGCCAGGTCACCGTCGCCGTGGCGACCAGATGGTTCTGCGAATTCTGCCGGCCAAATCCGAACTCCGCCGCTTCGCTGGTGTCGTAATACCCCACGCTCAAGCCAAGCGGGCCGAACGCCTTGCCCACGTTCACCCCGAAATCATTGTAGTCGTGGTCCACCTGGCTGAGCGAAGAGGTATAGATGCTGTGGCCTGCGTGCGCGCCGAACGTGAAGTCGTACGGCAGCGTCCAGTTGGCGTCCAGCGCGTAGTAGTAGCCATCGGTCTTGGTGCCGTACAGATCGTTGGTATAGGCAACCGTGACGCTATAGGTTTTCAGGAACGTGGTCTTGGTGATCAGTTCGGCGTAATTCGACGCGCCCGCTCCCAGATACTGGTAACGGTTGACCATGACATCGACATTCCAGTTGGCCCCAAGGTCCTTGTTGTAGCCGACAAAACCATCCACTTCCCAATCCGGATCGCCCGCGCCGTAATCGACGTTGGAAGTCCAGGTGCCGATGTACAGGCCGAACGGTGTCTTGTAGGTCAGCCCGGCCTGAAACGCAGCCTCTTCGTTGGTCTGCGAAATGCCGCGGAACAGGTAATCGCTGGTCACCGCGAAGGTGCCGGTGAACGGTGAGGCGGGTGCGTCTTCGTCCTGTGCCTGTGCCAACGGCGCGGCACCCAGGAGCAACAGCGACAGGCAACAAGCAAGCGAGGATGGCTTCATCGGGCATCTCCTGGAGCGGTGGGCGGTCGGATTGCATGAAGCGAGACTGCACAGACTTATTAGTCCAACTGCCATTGCAGCGCAACATAAATGTCGCGCTCGCTTGACCTGGCGCACATCCTTCGGCGGCAGGCCGTGCGACTCAGCCTCCCTTTCATCGACCGCCGACGCACAATCTTGATGCGCGCACTGCAGGATGACGACGCGTCACAACCCACGCGAACAACGTGAACTGACAACCGCGCTCACCGCTAATCACTCACGCATTCGAACTCAACAGCTCAGCGCCAACCGGCGGTGCATTAGGCCGGAAACACCCCGTAATGCCGCGCAGCCAGCCGCAGTTGCTGGCCTGCCGTGATGGTGCCGGCCGACGCCGGCAGTTCCACTTCCACTTCATTGCCCGCCGCGTCCAGGATGGCGCGCACCCGCAGGCGGGCGCCGCTGCGTTGTGCCCAGGCCACGGTGGCCGGCCAGCCATCGGCGTCCGGCACCAGATCCTCGGGGCGCACGTAGACCTCCACCGGGCCCGCAGCCAGTGCGGGGTTGGCCGACGGCAGCGCATGACCGGCCACCTGGATCTGGCCGTGCGCAAGCACGCCCGGAATCCGGTTCACCGCACCGACGAACGAGTACACGAACGGCGACGCCGGCGTGTCGTAGACGCGCGCCGGCGTATCGAGTTGTTCGATCCTGCCACGGTTGAGGATGGCCACGCGGTCGGCCAGCTCCAGCGCTTCTTCCTGATCGTGGGTCACGAACACCGTGGTCAGGCCGGTTTGCTCGTGCAACTCGCGCAGCCAGCGGCGCAGGTCGCGGCGTACCTGCGCATCCAGGGCACCAAAGGGCTCGTCCAGCAGCAGCACGCGCGGCTCGATCGCCAGCGCGCGCGCCAGCGCCACGCGCTGACGCTGCCCACCAGACAGCTGGGTCGGGTAACGCTGCTCCAGGCCCTGCAACTGCACCAGCGCCAGTAGCTCTTCCACGCGTGCGCGGATGCGCGCTTCGGCCCAGCGCTCCTTGCCGCGCCGCACGCGCAGCCCGAACGCGATGTTCTCGAACACATCCATGTGCTTGAACAGGGCGTAATGCTGAAACACGAAACCCACCCGCCGCGACTGCACGCTCATGCGGGTGGCGTCTTCGTCGCCGAACAGCACCTGCCCACCGTCGGCATGCTCCAGCCCGGCCATGATGCGTAACAACGTGGTCTTGCCCGAGCCGGACGGCCCCAGCAGCGCCAGCAACTCGCCTTGGCGCACGTCCAGGGTGATGTCGTCCAGTGCGGTGAAGCTCGCGAACTGCTTGCGCAGATGGCTGATACGGATGCCCATGGTCACCTCAGTGGCGGTGGTTGGCGGCGAGCGCATCGCCATGCCGCCATTCCAGATATGTCTTCACCGCCAGGGTCAGCAGCGCGGTCAATGCCAGCAGCGAGGCGCATGCAAACGCAGCGCTGTAGGCGTATTCGTTGTAGAGAATTTCCACGTGCAGCGGCAGCGTATTGGTGCGCCCACGGATATGCCCGGACACCACCGACACCGCGCCGAATTCGCCCATCGCCCGCGCCGCGCACAGCAGCACGCCGTACAACAGGCCCCAGCGGATATTGGGCACGGTCACGCGCCAGAACATTTGCCAGCCGTTGGCGCCTAGGCTCAGTGCCGCCAGTTCCTCATCGCTGCCCTGCTGCTCCATCAGCGGCATCAGCTCGCGCGCGATGAACGGAAAGGTCACGAAGGTTGTCGCCAGCACGATGCCCGGCAGCGCAAACACAATGCGCGGCAGCTGGATCAGCACCACGCCCAGTGCCGGCAATTCCACCCGCCAGCCTTCATCGATCAATGGCCAGGCCCAACCGTTGCGGCCGAAGATCAACACGAAGATCAAGCCCGCCACCACCGGCGATACCGAGAACGGCAGGTCGATCAGGCTGATCAGCAGGCGTTTGCCCGGGAACTGGTGCTTGCTCACCGCCCATGCGGCGGCCACGCCGAACACCAGGTTCAGCGGCAATACCACCGCGGTGACCAGCAAGGTCAGCTTGATCGCCGACAGCGCATCCGGATCGACCAGCGCGTGCAGAAATGTCGCCCACCCACCACGCAGCGCCTCGGCGAACACCAGCACCAGCGGCAACAACAAAAAGGCCAGCAGGAAGCCCAGGGCACCCAGAATCATCAGCCACTGCACCCAGCGCGGCTCGCTGGTGGCCGACTCGGTGATGCGGCGTGCCTGTCGGGCAGTGGCAGTGCTCTGCAGCATGGTGGGCAGCGGCGAAACGGCGTCGGTCATGCGCTGCTCCGTTGATAGCGCAGCAGGCGTGCCTGCAGTGTATTGACCACCAGCAGGATCACGAACGACAGCAGCAGCATCGCCGCGGCAATCGCAGTGGCGCCGGCGTAGTCGAACTCCTCCAGGCGAATGGTGATCAGCAGCGGCGCGATCTCGGTCGCGTTGGGCAGGTTGCCGGCGATGAAGATCACCGAGCCGTATTCGCCCACACCGCGCGCAAACGCCAGCGCAAAGCCGGTCAGCACCGCCGGCCACAGTGCCGGCAACACCACCCGCCAGACCGACTGCCAGCGCGAGGCGCCCAGCGTGGCCGCGGCTTCCTCGATTTCGCGCTCGCTCTCGGCCAGCACCGGCTGCACTACCCGCACCACGAACGGCAGGCCCACGAACACCAGCGCAATCACGATGCCGAGCTGCGTATAGGCCACCTTGATGCCAATCGCTTCCAGCCAGCGGCCCACCCAGCCATTACCCCCATACAGCGCCGTCAGCGCGATACCGGCCACCGCCGTTGGCAAAGCGAACGGCAGGTCGATCACCGCATCGAACAGGCGCTTGCCGGGAAAGCGGTAGCGCACGAACACCCAGGCCACCCAGGTGCCCATCACCGCGTTGAACGCACCGGCCGCGAACGCCGTGCCGAAGCTCACCCGCAGCGCCGACAGCACGCGCGGCTCGCTCCAGACCCGCCACAGGCCATCCCAGCCCAGCCCGCTGGTCTTGATGAAGACACCCAGCAACGGAATCAACACGATCAGCCCCAGCCAGGTCAGGGTGATGCCCAGGCTCAGTCCAAGACCAGGCATCACGCGTCTGCGCGATGCCCGCGCCGGAGGGGGTGCAACCGACATCTGCATCGCCTACTTGCTGGCCTGGATCTGGTCGAACAACCCACCGTCGGCGAAATGTTCCTGCTGCGCCTTGTCCCAGGAGCCGAATGCCTCCTGGATGGTCACCAGCTTGATGTCCGGGAACCGCGCCAGGTCGTTGCGGTCGGCAAACTCCGGATGGCGCGGGCGGTAGAAGTGCTTGGCGGCCAGCTTCTGGCCTTCCGGTGCATACAGAAACCGCAGATAGGCTTCGGCCACATCGCGGGTGCCATGCTTGTCGACGTTCTTGTCCACCAGCGCCACCGAAGGCTCGGCCAGGATCGACAGCCTCGGCACCACGATCTCGAACTTGTCCTTGCCCAGTTCCTGGCTGGCCAGCAGGGCCTCGTTCTCCCAGGCCAGCAGCACATCGCCAATGCCGCGCTGGGCAAAGGTGGTGGTGGCGCCGCGTGCGCCTGTATCCAATACCGGCACGTTGCGGAACAGCGCGCGCATATAGCGCAGGGTGCGCTCGCGGTCGCCCTTGAAGATGTGGTCCGCGTAGGCCCAGGCCGCCAGATAGTTCCAGCGTGCACCGCCGGAGGTCTTGGGGTTGGGCGTCACCACCGACACGCCGGAGCGCAGCAGGTCCGGCCAGTCCTTGATGTTCTTCGGGTTGCCCTTGCGTACCAGAAACACGATGGTCGAGGTGTACGGCGCACTGTTGTCGGGCAGGCGCTTTTCCCACGCGGTGTCGATCAGCTTGGCCTTCTGCGCGATCGCATCAACGTCGTAGGCCAGCGCCAGCGTGACCACGTCGGCCTCGATGCCGTCGATCACCGCGCGCGCCTGCTTGCCGCTGCCACCGTGCGAGGTCTCCACACTGACGGTGTCTTGCGGATGCTGCTGCTTCCATTGCGCAGCAAAGGCCGTGTTGTACTCGCGATAGAACTCGCGGGTGGGGTCGTAACTGACGTTGAGCAGATTGATCTCACGGGCGGCAGCCGGGCCGGCCAGGGCCAGCAGCGTGCCGAACACCGCAGCAATAAGGCGGAAGCGGGAATGGGTCACAACGATCTCCTGGCCGATGGGGCGCAGCCTGAACAGCAAGCATGCCATGCTGCGCAGCGGCACGCGGCCGGTGAAATGACATCCACGCCGGCGCTTATGCCAATTTTGCATGACGTAGTGGTATGCCACCGTGATCGTTAAAATTGCGCCTCTTCCTGCCACTGCGATCGCCATGACCAACGCTCCCGCCGCGCTGACCGCCCATTACGCCGCCGAACTGGAATCAATCCAGTCCCAGGGGCTGTTCAAGTCCGAGCGCATCATCACCGGCCCGCAGTCGGCACAGATCACGCTGGCCGACGGCCGCCGCGTGCTGAACTTCTGCGCCAACAACTATCTTGGCCTGGCCGACCATCCGGACATCATCCAGGCGGCCAAGGACGCGCTGGACACCCACGGCTTCGGCATGGCCTCGGTGCGCTTCATCTGCGGCACCCAGGATTTGCATAAGCAACTCGAGCGCACCATCGCCGACTTCTTCGGCACCGAAGACACCATTCTCTACGCCGCCTGCTTCGATGCCAACGGCGGCCTGTTCGAACCGTTGCTCGGCGAGCACGACGCCATCATCTCCGACGCGCTCAACCACGCCTCGATCATCGACGGCGTACGCCTGTGCAAGGCCAAGCGCTTCCGCTACGCCAACTGCGACATGGCCGACCTGGAAGCGCAGCTGCAGGCCGCCGATGCCGCCGGTTGCAAGACCAAGCTGATCACCAGCGACGGCGTATTCTCGATGGACGGCTTCATCGCCCCGCTGGACGAGATCACCGCCCTCGCCCGCAGGTACAACGCGCTGGTGCACATCGACGAATGCCACGCCACCGGCTTTCTGGGCGCGACCGGGCGCGGTTCGGCCGAGGTCAAGGGCGTGATGGACCAGATCGATATCTTCACCGGCACGCTGGGCAAGGCAATGGGCGGCGCGTTGGGCGGCTTCACCACCGCCAAGCGCGAAGTCATCGAACTGCTGCGCCAGCGCTCGCGGCCGTACCTGTTCTCCAACTCGCTGCCGCCGCACGTGGTGGCTGCCGGCATCAAGGCCTTCGAGATGCTGGACGCGGCCGGCGAGCTGCGCACGCAGCTGGCGGAAAACACCCGCTACTTCCGCGAGCGCATGACCGCTGCCGGCTTCGACGTGAAGCCCGGCGTGCATCCGATCAGCCCGGTCATGCTGTACGACGCACCGCTGGCGCAGCGCTTTGCCGAGCGCCTGCTCGAAGAAGGCATCTACGCGATCGGCTTCTTCTTTCCGGTGGTGCCCAAGGGGCAGGCGCGCATCCGCACCCAGATCAGCGCCGCGCACACCCGCGAGCAACTGGATCAGACGATCGACGCCTTCACCCGAATCGGTCACGAGCTCAAGGTCATCGGCGGCTGAGCATGCGCACGGTGCTGCGCCAGCGCCTGCTGCTGGCTGCGCAGACCGATGCGCAGGCTCAGTTGCACGCAGGCAGTTGGGAAACCCGCTGCCTGCACTGCCGGCGGCGCCTGTCGGTGCGCGCCGATGGCGAACCGCTCGGGCACACCACGCTGGAACACGTGGTGCCGCAGGCCTGGTTTGGCCGCCGCGCGGCAGCGCCGCTGTGTGCCCAGGTGGGAGACGACCCCAACGACGCACGCAACCTGGCCCTGGCCTGCGCCAGCTGCAATCACGCCAAGGGCCGCCGGCACGATGCCAACGGCGCAGGCGACGCACGGGCCGTTGAGGTGGTGACGGCCTTGCTCAACGCGCGGCTGGTGCGCTGGCGGCCTGTGCCGCTGGCACCAACGCCCTGACTTCGGCGGCACTGAGCAGACGCCAGTTGCCCTTGCCCAGCTCGCCCATCGCCAGCGGGCCGATCGCCACGCGCACCAGGCGCAAGACACCGATATCCAGTGCTGCGAGCAAACGACGGATCTGCCGGTTGCGGCCTTCATCCAGCACGATTTCCAGCCAGGCGTTGCGCTCACCTTCGCGCAGCACACGCACCTGCTTGGCGCGCAGCAGGCTGCCATCGCTCTCGGGGTCGGTATCGGCCACGCCGTCGTGCATGCGCGCCAGCTGCAGCGCATCCGGGCGGCAATCCACCTGGACGTGATAGGTCTTGTCCGGGCCGGTCGCCGGGTCGGTCACGGCGGCGGCCCATTGCGGGTCGTTGCTGAAAAGCAGCAGCCCCTCGCTGGCCTTGTCCAACCGCCCCACCGGTGCCAGCCATGGCAGGCCGGCGCCGTCGAAGCAGCGGTAGACGGTGTCCCTGCCCTGCTCGTCGCGCACCGTGGTGACCACGCCACGCGGCTTGTTGAGCATTAGGTACAGCCGCGCCGGTCCGGCCAGGGGCTGGCCATCGATGGCAATGCCGTCGTGTTGATCGGCGCGCAGCGGGAACTCCGGATCGCGCACCGCTCGGCCCGCCACGCTGACCCGCCCATCGGCGACCCAGCGCGCAGCCTCGGTCCGCGAACACACGCCCAGCTTGGACAGCACCCGCGCCAGACCATGCCGAGGCGTGGGCGTAGCGGTGCCTGCACCAGCGCGCGCGCCAGCTGGCGCCTTGCCAGCACGGCGTTGCCGGGATGCTGCCGACGCAGGTCGCCGGGGCATCGCGTCCGCTCCGGGGCTTACTTGTTCTCGACCGGCTTGGCGTCGGCCGCCGGGGCCGGCGTCGCTGCCGCAGGCGCTGCGCCGGCAACCGGACGCGCCTTGACCACGCGCACGCCGCGCGCCTTCATCCAGGCGTCGAACTCTTCGGCCGTCATGCGCTTGCCGTTCTGGCTCATGTCGAAGCGCCACGGGGTGTTATCGAACGCGGTGGTGGCCTTGTAGGCCGCCGGATCGTTTGGATTGACGGTGCCGCCCGCCGGCATGGCCTTGGCCAGGTCCTGGCAGCCTTCCACGCGCAGACGCAGCAACACGCGGTCCACCGACTGCTCGCTGGTGTAGGGCTGTGCCAGCACGCCGGTGGGCATGCCCAGCTGCACGCTGCGGGTGTAGAACTCGGCGGCCGCCGGAGCGATCACGGTGGCAGGCAGCGGCAGTGGCTGGGACACCGTGCTGCCAGTGCAGTTCGGAGCGGCGTAGGCGGCGGGAATCAAAGCGAGACAGAACAGTCCTGCCGTAGCGGTACGCAGCATCGTGAATTCTTCCAATGGGTGGTATGTCGACGCGGCGAGTGTAGGCAGCGATGAACGCCGTTTCAACCGGAACCGTGCCTGGATCGCAACACAGACAGGATTTGCGCCGCAGGGCGGCGCGATTGCCAGCCCCACAAAGACAAAACCCGGCACAAGGCCGGGTTTTGTATGAAGCAGCTAGCGGTCCAATTAGTTCTGGACGTTCAGCTCGGTACGACGGTTCTTCGCACGGCCTTCCGGATTGTCGGAACCATCCGGGTTGGCGTTCGGAGCAATCGGACGGCTCTCGCCGTAGCCGATCGGGCCAACCAGGCGCGACGCATCAACGCCGTTCTTGGTCAGGTAGTCATACACGGTCGTCGCACGACGCTCGGACAGCTTCTGGTTGTACTCGTCGGTGCCCTTCGAGTCGGTGTGACCGGCAACCTCGACCTTCAGGTCGGGGTAACGCTTCAGGATCTCGGTCGCTTCGCTCAGGATCGACACAGCATCCGGACGCAGGGTCGACTTGTTGAAGTCGAAGTTGACGCCCTTCAGGTCGATCGACACAGGCACCGGGCAGCCGTCCGGACCGATGGTCTGGCCAGGCTGGGAGGTCGGGCACTTGTCGTCGCAGTTGTTGACGCCGTCACCGTCGTCATCCAGATCGGCGCAGCTCGGAGCAACCGGAGCCGGAGCCGGCGGCGGAGCCGTCGACGGAGCAGGTCCCAGCGGGATCACGACGCCGACCGAAGCCAGCACGTCGCCGAACCAGTCTTCCTGCGGAGCAGCAACGCTCTGGTCATTGAAGTCGGCGCGGTAGGCCAGTTCGGCACGCACGGCAACGCGCTTGTCGAAGGTGGTCTGCAGACCCACACCAGCCTTGGCGGCAAAGTTGCCGTCCTTCTGCTGGCCCGGCGAAACCGGGTTCGGGGTGGCGTCGAACTCTTCTTCCGAACGCTGATAGCCCAGACCGAACAGCAGGTAGGGGTTCCAGCCGCGGCCTTCTTGGATGAAGTGGCGACGCAGGTCGAACGAGATGCCGTACTGGCTCCAGTTCTGGTCCTGGTTGGCATCGAAGTTCGGGTTCTGATAGTTCAGCTCGCCGTCGATCGACCAGTTCGGGCTAACAAACTTGCCCAGACCCAGGGTGACGAACGGAGCATCATTGGTCAGACGATCGCTGTCCTGGAAGTTGAAGCCAGCGCTACCGGTCAGGTACCAACGGTCATCGAACTCCTGCGCGGAAGCAGCCTGGGCAACCGCCAGACCGCCGAGCAACGCGGCAGTGAGAATTTTCTTGTTCATGTATACAGCTCCTTCTTTGGGAGATAAACCGATAGAGGCGTTGTTCTTGGTAAAAGATGCTCGTCACATCCAGAGCCATCGGGGCGCAGATTAAGCCGGGCTTAGTGAAGATCGCGTTAACGGTCATATAACATGTGAAAGCAAATGCCGCCCGCCGCAAACGCTGCTAATCCTACGTATACAGCTTTATGAGGAGTGCGACCGGGCACCCAGTTCGGACATGCAGTGCAGATGAACGCCACCCCAATTTATCCAGTTGAATACGTCGGTTGAACGCCTTGAGCAGGTGCGTGAAGACCGTGTCCAAGTACACCTTGGTGAACGGAAAGGCCCGCCCGACCTGAATTGTGGGGTTGGTGGTTGCGGGGAACTTCCCTCACAACGCACCCTGAACTCCCCACCAGGAGCGCTCCGATGAAAGCCGTCGCCCTCACCCATTACCTCCCGATCGACGACCCCGCGTCCCTGCTTGACATGGACCTGCCAGAGCCACCCGCGCCGGCCGGGTATGACTTATTGGTACGTGTCGAAGCGGTGTCGGTGAATCCGGTCGATACCAAGCTGCGCGCGCCCAAGGCGCAAACCCTTGCCGCACCGAAGGTACTTGGCTTCGACGCCGCTGGCGTGGTTAAAGCCGCGGGCCCGGACGTCACCGCGTTTGCTGTCGGCGACGAGGTCTATTACGCAGGAGATAGCGGGCGCCAGGGCAGCAACGCCGAATATCATTTGGTGGATGCGCGCATCGCCGGCTGCAAGCCGACGTCGCTGAGCTTTGCGCAGGCCGCCGCGCTGCCGCTGACCACGCTCACTGCGTGGGAACTGCTGTTCCAGCGCATGCCGTTCGCGTTCGACGGCGCGCGCAACCGTGGCAAACACCTGTTGATCATCGGTGGCGCGGGTGGCGTGGGATCCATCGCCATCCAGTTGGCGCGGCATGCGGGCTTCACCGTCATCGCCACCGCGTCGCGGCCGGAAACCGTTGAATGGGTCCGGCAGATGGGCGCGCAGCATGTGATCGACCACCACCAGCCACTGCACCCGCAGTTGCAGGCGATCGGCCTGGAACAAGTGGATGCGGCGCTCAACCTGGCCGATACGGACCGCTACTGGGCGCAACTCGGCGAGATCCTGGCGCCGCAGGGGCATGTGGGGCTGATCGTGGAGCCACGCGGCCCGTTGCCGATCGGCGACCCGTACAAGTCCAAGTGCATCGGCATCCACTGGGAGCTGATGTTCACCCGTGCGCGCTATGCCACGGATGACATGGTCGAGCAGCATCGCATTCTCAATCGCGCGGCCAGCCTGATCGATGCCGGTGAGCTGCGCACCACCCACACCGAGACACTTTCGCCGATCAATGCGCAGACGCTGCGCGAGGCGCATCGCCGCCTGGAAAGTGGCAGCACCATTGGCAAGCTGGTGGTGGCTGGTTGGTGATGGCAGTTGCGCTTGGTGGGTGGAGCTGCGGCGGCGATGTGAGCCTCAGCTACGCGCTTATGGTTACGGGTTACGGGTTACGGGTTACGGGTTACGGGTTACGGGTTGCGGGTTGCGGGTTGCGGGTTGCGGGTTGCGGGTTGCGGGTTGCGGGTTGCGGCATGAGCGTGCCCTCCCGCCCGCCAAAAGACCGGTATCGCGACATAATTTTTGCCGGTCATGCGCTGGCGTGTCTCGATCTGTCGCAGCCCCGAGTACAGGCGTTCGCGCCCAGGTGCGCTCCTACGTGGTCCAGATAGCCTGACGACAGCGAGCGGTGGCCAGGCCTCGACGGAGGACGCGGCGGATGCTCGATCTGTAGCGATCTACGTGTTGCGTGCCTGCCTGGAACAACCAGACGCGCTCCACGTCGTAGGAGCGCACCCGGGCGCGACCGGCAGGAATGGCCAGGTTTGGCTGGATGGATGCACAGCACCCTTCCGCCACCCAACATCTTCACGAGCAACACCAGCAGCGCCGCTCAGACGCGACTTCCGACAACCTGCGCAAGGCATGCAGCCGCACGCTGCCGCGGAAGATCGGGGCAAGCCCGCCTAAACACTGTCCACGCGCATCTCCGGCACGACCGACAGCCCCACACCCGCACCCAGGGCTTGCCGACGCGGCCGTTTGCCTGCATCGTGCGCACTCCGTACGCCAGCGTATCCATGTTATGTCGCCCGCCACCGGCCTGTCCGACTCCCCGTTCCCGCACCTGTTCGCCCCGCTCGATCTGGGCTTCACGCAACTGCGCAACCGCGTCCTCATGGGCTCGATGCATACCGGCCTGGAAGACCGTGCGCGCGATTTCCCGAAGCTGGCCGCGTATTTCGCCGAACGTGCGGCTGGCGGCGTCGGGCTGATCGTCACCGGTGGGTTCTCGCCAAATGTCGTCGGGTGGCTCAAGCCGTTCGGCGGCAAGCTGTCCTGGCCGTGGGAAGTACGCCCGCATCGGCAGGTGACCGCGGCAGTGCATGCGCACGGTGCCAAGATCTGCCTGCAGCTGCTGCACGCCGGGCGCTACGCATACCACCCCTTGTCGGTGGCACCTTCAAAGCTCAAGGCACCGATCAATCCCTTCACGCCGCGGGCGTTGTCGGCTGGTGCGGTGGATCGCCAGATCGGCGCCTATGCACGCGCCGCGCGGCTGGCCCGCGAGGCCGGCTACGACGGCGTGGAAGTGATGGGATCGGAAGGCTATCTGATCAATGAATTCACCGCCGCGCGCACCAATCAGCGCAGCGACGCCTGGGGTGGCGATGCCGCCAAGCGCATGCGGTTTGCGGTGGAAATCGTGCGCCGTATCCGCGAGGCCTGCGGGCCGGACTTCATCATCATCTACCGGTTGTCGCTGGTGGATCTGGTGGACGGCGGCAACCAGTGGCAGGACATCGTGGCGCAGGCGCAGGCGATCGAGGCCGCCGGTGCAACCATCATCAACTCGGGCATCGGCTGGCACGAAGCACGCGTGCCCACCATTGCCACATCGGTACCGCGCGCGGCCTTTGCCGGCGTCACCGCCAAGCTCAAGCCGCACGTCGGCATCCCGGTGGTGGCGACCAACCGCATCAACATGCCCGAAGTGGCCGAGCGCATCCTGGCCGATGGCGCGGCCGATATGGTGTCACTGGCACGCCCGCTGCTGGCCGACCCGCAATGGGCCAACAAGGCCCGCGCCGGACAGCCGCATACCATCAATACATGCATCGCCTGCAACCAGGCCTGCCTGGATCACGTGTTCGAAAACAAATTGGCCAGCTGCCTGGTCAACCCGCGTGCCGTGCACGAAACCGAACTGTTCTACACACCGACCACCGCACCCAAGCGCGTGGCCGTGGTCGGTGCGGGCCCTGCGGGCCTTGCCTGCGCGACCGTGGCTGCCGAGCGCGGCCACCAGGTGACCCTGTTCGATGCGGCCGATGAAATCGGCGGGCAGTTCAATGTGGCCAAGCGCATCCCGGGCAAGGAGGAGTTCCAGGAAACCCTGCGCTATTTCGACCATCGCCTGCAGGCCACCGGCGTACAGCTGCGACTGCGCACGCAGGTGCAGGCAGGCGACCTGCAGGCATTCGACGAGATCGTGCTGGCGACCGGCATCGAGCCGCGCCGGGTGGATTTCCCTGGTGCGGATCATCCGATGGTGGTCAGTTACCTGGACGTGGTGCTGGGCCGGCATGTGGCGGCCGACAAGGTCGCCATCATCGGCGCAGGCGGCATTGGCTTCGATGTGGGCGAATTTCTGGTGCACAGCGGTGTGTCGCCGTCGCTGGACGTGGCGCGCTGGATGGCCGAATGGGGTGTGGACCCCAGCTTTGAAACGCGTGGCGCACTGGCCAAGCCGCAGCCGGAACCGCCGGCACGCCAGGTCTGGCTGTTGCAACGTAGCCCGGGGCGCCCCGGCGCGCGCCTGGGCAAGACCACCGGCTGGATTCACCGCGCCGCCCTCAAAGGCAAGGGCGTCAAGATGCTCGGCGGGGTCGAGTATCTGGGCGTGGACGACACCGGCTTGCGCATCCGCGTGGATGGCAGCGAGCAAGTGCTCGACGTAGGCACGGTGGTGGTGTGTGCGGGACAGGAGCCGCGTCGCGAGCTGCTCGCAGCCCTGCAAGCGTTCGGCAAGCAACCGCATCTGATCGGCGGTGCCGACGTGGCGGCGGAGCTGGATGCCAAGCGCGCAATCAACCAGGCCAGCCGCCTCGCGGCGCAGCTGTAGCGCTGCACGCCCAACACTTCGCCTCGCCCCGTCGTGCCTCGACGCGGGCGGGCGAGCGGGCATTCATCGGCTGCCGCCAGGACACTGGCGCGGCAAGTCGCGCATTTCTTCTTCCTGACGCGTCGCTGCGCTATAACGCCGGCATGCACGCGCCCCGCCCCCTGCCCCTGCTGCCAGCTCTGCCGGCGGCAACGCTACTGGCCTATGCCGGTGCGCACTTCGGCAAGAGCCTGCTCTGGTACACCGGCGAGCTCCTGCTGATCTTCGCGCTCACTGAGCATGCCGGCCTGGATGCAATCGCGGCCGGCTGTGCGGTGGCAGCGGGCTTGCTCCTGAGTGCGGCAATGGGCCTGCTCGCCGCACGGCGTTGGGGCGCGGGCACCAGCCTGGCCTGGGCGGGCCGATCGCAATGGCGCGGCATCGCGCTGGCGGCACTGAGCTTGTTGTTGCTGTTCCTGGTCCCCCTGCTGCCGGCCAGCACGCGCCTGGGCTGCGTGCTGCTGCTCAGCCTGCCCTTCCGTGCTGCCTACGCGGTGGGCGACGTCGCACAGAATGCCTTGCTGGGGCTTGGGGGTTGGCCCTGGCGCGGCGCGCGCGGCGTCAGCGCGCTGCGGCTGATCGGCAGCGGCCTGGCGGCAGTGTCGATCAGTGCGGCGATCGGATTAGTGCTGCAGAGCCGCCAGTCGTCAGCGCCCTGGACCGCGTTGGTGGTGGTTGCGGTGGTCAGCAGCATCGCGCTGTTGTCGGCTGCATGGCTGCGTCAGGCATTGCGCCCTTACACCCAGGCGCTTGCCCCAGCGCCACGCACAGTGTCGGCGACAGGTCGGCAGGCCGATCAGCTGTCGACGTTTGCAGTGATGGCGCTGCTGTGCTGTGCCCTGCCCACCTTCACCAAGTTGGCGCCCTATCTCGCGCAATCGCGCATTGGCGCGCCAGGCTGGTGCAGCGCCATTCTGATGGGCTACGCACTGGGAACAGTTGCTGTGCAGCCACTGGCCGCACGCTGGCGCACTAACGCACTGCCGCGCCTTGCAGGCAGCGGCGCGGTGCTGGCGGCCTTGGGGATGAGCTTTGCGGCCGGTGCAGGTCATGCGCTGTGGCTGGACACCGCCATGGCCTTCGGCATGGGGATGGCAGGCGGCAGCGCCGGGCAATGGGTCTGGGCGCGCCATGCCGAACTGTCGTGCCAGCAGCCGGCACAGCATGCCGCCGGCGTCGCGCGACTCACCGCCTGCGCGCAGGTGGCCTTGGCACTGGGCAGCATCTTGATCGGGCTGATGCTCAATCTCGGAGACGGCCAAGGGCGTGGTCACGTCGACCTGGCCTGGGCCATGGCAGCGGGCCCGATGCTGTGCGGAACTGGCTGCGTGCTGCTGGCGTATGCCAACGGGCTACGTAACCGACTCAACCGAAGACCGCTTGCAAAATCGGGGCTCGCGCCGCGCGCTTGATCGCATTGCCCTGTGGCATGCAGTGCATGCGAACTTGTAGCGAGCCACTGAGTTGACTGCCATGCACCTGGTTGGTCAGGCAGCTCGCTTGGCCTTAGCAAGCGGCATCCATTGCAGCAGCGATCAACGAAACATGCACGCTGGACCTGCGGAGTGATTGCATGGCACGCAACACATACTCTTTTATCGCTACGCAGTGCAGCGTAGGTGACATGACGAGCTCCCATCGCCAAAGCTGCGCAATGACGAGAAAAACTGTTTACTTCGATTTTTCTCGCTAACCGCAACTAGTGCAGCGACTGCACCTTTCACCCATCGCAGCGCACTTACATCTACTTGAACCTGACTTCCCTTGCGCCGAGCAACACAGTGCTGATGCAAATTACTGACTCTGGGGCTGCTGCATTTTGAGCGGACTACAAAGCAGACAGTTCGCAGGAGCAATGCGAGCAGCCTGCCGAACCAGATCGCGATGGACATGCTGACAGCTTGGACAGACGAATCACCGCAGCGCGATGATCCGCGTGCGACTTCTCACTTTGTCATGGCATCTCATTGATTGGTTGCCAGTGAGAAAAAAACCGTTGTCGACATTCAACGCACTACCGTCGCATGAATTCAGAGCCGGCAACCTGGTTCGATGCGGCGAGAGATCGGCTGGTTGGCTGATCGGCGGCCGATGCTTGTCACCGAGGACGAAAAAACGGTGTCGACTTGCAAGCACCAGCATTTAGAAAAAGACGTCGTTTGCTGCCGCACACTGATCAAGCCTCGATTGAACACGCTGCAAAGAGCTGCACGCACCAGGCACTCCAGAGCATAAATCTTTGCTGAACACAGCCACAGGCCTACCGCGGGAAGCCGCCAGGCAATGCTTCGCCACAACCAAACAACACTGACGAAATCTGCGGTTGCGCGAGGGAAACATTCGGCTGCGCGCGCAGCGCGCATGTACGACGTGCATCACCTTCGAAAGAAAGAGCAAGGCTGAAGCAACCACATGCAGCTTCAACATCGCCACGCCAGACCGTCGATATGGCTCAATCAATTGCTCGCTACCAAACAACCCGCACCGCGCTGCATAACGAGAACACGATCGGAGCACAAGCAACACACATGCTCGACTAGCCAAGAGATGACGTCCTGCTGCAGTCGTCACCGCATAACGTACTGACCACTGAAAAGTTGGCGAATCGCTGCGCGCGTTTGCAGTCATCTCAATGCACAACGTCCTACACAGAACAGGCAGGCTACAGACGACATCAACATGCATCTACTGGCAGCTCGCGCAACAGGGAACACGCAGCGCCATTTGCCGTTACCGCGCACCTCAGCAAATCACGTCATTACATAGCTCGTGCGCTTCACAGCAAACCACATGTGCAGCCAGCGTGAATTCCCGCACGTCATCGGCACGATTTCACGAAAACGTCTACGCAACGCGCGCAACTTATTTGCATCAGTACCGCGTCGCTACAGCAATGCGACGCGCACTGCGTGCTGCAGTGCAGAGACGGTCATCGCCACATCGCTGATCCAACAAGCAATTACCGCCGTCAACCCCGCCCATTCAGCCAAGATTGTGTGATCGGCGCCTACCTTGCGCCAACTTTTTGACCCGCCTGATTCGGCGGGCACCTTCGGCAGATTCTTCCTTTCGCCGAAGACCGGGCGGCCCGTGACAGGTCGCCTCCCCATGACGCCAAGCCTCCCGCACTGGTGTGTTCGCATTGGACACCCTGTGGATGGGCCCATACGGAGCAAGGAGTTCTATGAAACTGGCCTGGATACTTTGGCTGTCGCAATTATTGCCGCAGCCTGCAGCAGATTCGTTGTGTTTGAGTACCACCGTGTACCTGGAAGCGCGTGACCAGACCTTGCGTGGTCAGCAGGCGGTTGCGGAAGTTGCACTGCGTCGCCTGGACAGTGGTCTGTGGGGCGATTCGATGTGTCAGGTGGTGACCGCGCGCAAGCAGTTCGCGCCGACCATCGTGTCACCCGGCACCCAGCTGAAGAACGACGATGCCTGGAACAAGGCATTGGACGTGGCGCTGGCTGCGGAACGCAATTGGGCGCTACCGGTAGGCCAGCGCAAAGAAATCGTGCCAGGCGCAAGTCACTTCGCTGCCAGCGCCATTGCCAGCCCGAGTTGGCGCAATGCGTATCAGGTGGCCACCATCGGTGACCATACGTTCTACCGCGTGCAGAAACTGCGGCCACGCACCGCGTCCTGAGCGCGCCACGCAGCACGCGATGCCGCTAAGCTTGCGTCTTCGCTCCTGCGTGGACTCTCCATGAAGCTGTATACAAAGCCGGGCGCCTGCTCGCTCGCAGATCACATCGTATTGCGCTGGTCCGGCCTGCCGTTCGAGCTCACCGTGGTCGACGCGGCCACGATGAAGTCGCCTGATTATCTACGCCTGAATCCGGCCGGCGCGGTGCCGCTGCTGGTGGTCGACCAATGGGCACTGACCCAGAACGCGGCGATCCTCAACTATATCGCCGACACCGCACCGCTGACCGGCCTGGGTGGCGACGGCACCGCGCGTAGCCGCGCCGAGATCAATCGCTGGATCGCCTTCGTCAACGCCGATCTGCATCCAACCTTCAAGCCGCTCTTCGGCAGCACGGCGTATCTGCAGGAAGACGCGCTGATCCAGCGCAGCCACGAGGATGCGCGCATCAAACTGCGCACGCTCTACACGCGTGTGGATGCGCATCTGCAAGGCCGCAATTGGTTAGCCGGCGACACGCATACCGGCGCCGATGCCTATCTGTTCGTCACCTTGCGCTGGGCGCTCAAGGCCGGCGTAGACCTGTCCGGCCTGAGCGCGCTCGATGCGTTCTTCCAGCGCATGCTGGCAGATGCAGACGTACAAGCCGCACTGCAAGCCGAAGGCTTGAACTGATCGCCCAGTGCGGCGGGCGGGCGGCAAACGCACGTGATCATGCACCCAAGGCAGCACTCAGAACGCCGTGCACTAGATGAGTGACCACAAAAAAACGCCGGGCAATGCCCGGCGTTTTTTCTATCTCATTGCAGTAATCACTCAGCCCAGCAGATGCGACACGCCGCTGCGCTCTTCTTCCAGCTCGGCCAGGGTCTTGTCGATGTACTTCTGGCTGAAGTCGTCGATCGGCAGATCCTTGACCAGGGTGTACTGGCCGTTCTCGGTCGTGACCGGGAAGCCGAAGATCACGCCTTCCGGAATACCGTAGGAGCCGTCGGACGGCACGCCCATGGTGACCCACTTGCCATTGCTGCCCAGCACCCAGTCACGCACGTGATCGATGGCGGCATTGGCAGCCGATGCGGCCGACGACAGCCCGCGCGCTTCGATGATCGCCGCGCCGCGCTTGCCCACGGTCGGGATGAAGGTGCCGGCGTTCCATTCCTGGTCGTTGATCGCATCGCCGATGGACGCGCCATCGGAGGTGGCGAAACGGTAATCCGGGTACATGGTCGGGCTGTGGTTGCCCCACACCACCAGCTTCTCGATGCCGCCAACCGGCTTGCCGAGCTTGAGCGAGAGCTGGCTCAGCGCACGGTTGTGGTCCAGGCGCAGCATGGCGGTGAAGTTCTTCGGGTTCAGATCCGGCGCCGACTTCATCGCGATGTAGGCATTGGTGTTGGCCGGGTTACCGACCACCAGCACCTTGACGTCACGCTTGGCGACCTTGTTCAGGGCAGCGCCCTGCGCGGTGAAGATCTTGGCGTTCTCCAGCAGCAGGTCCTTGCGCTCCATGCCCGGGCCGCGCGGACGCGCACCGACCAGCAGGGCGACGTCGATGTCCTTGAACGCCACTTCGGCGTCGTCGGTGCCGACCATACCGGCCAGCAGCGGGAACGCGCAGTCTTCCAGCTCCATCATCACGCCCTTGAGCGCGGCCTGGGCTTTTTCGTTGGACAGTTCCAGCAACTGCAGGATCACCGGCTGGTCCTTGCCCAGCATTTCGCCGGAGGCAATACGGAACAGCAGGGCATAGCCGATCTGGCCGGCAGCGCCGGTCACAGCAACACGAACGGGTGCTTTCATGGGGTGTTTCCTCTGCTAAAAAGCGTTGGTGGGGGTTGCGCGCTGGCGTGGCACGGGGCCTGGCGGCGCTTTGACAAGCGAACGGCCGCACGTGGCGGCCGTTCGGCGGGGTGAGATCAGGCGGCGAGGATCTTGTTCCACTCCGCAACGCGGTCGGCCTTGGCGGCCAGCACGGCGTCGGTGTCGCCTTCGATGGTGAGCGTGTTGATGGTGTCGCCCTGGGCAACGCTATCCACCACGTCCAGGCCCTGGGTGACCTTACCGAACACGGTGTGCTTGCCGTCCAGCCACGGGGTGGCGGTGTGGGTGATGAAGAACTGGCTGCCATTGGTGTTCGGGCCGGCATTGGCCATGGACAGCACGCCGCGCTCGTGGCCGACGCCATTGTTGGCCTCGTCTTCGAAACGATAGCCCGGGCCGCCGCGGCCGGAACCTTCCGGGCAACCGCCCTGGATCATGAAATCGGCGATGACGCGGTGGAAGCTCAGGCCGTTGTAGAAGCCGCGCTTGGCCAGATTGACGAAGTTGGCCACGGTCAGCGGTGCCTTCTCCGGATACAGCTCAACAACGATCGGGCCGCGGGACGTGTCGAAAGTGGCGATCAGGGACATGGAAATCCTTGCAGGTTCTGGGGTGATCAACAGCCCATTAGGATACACCCGGGCGCGTGGACGACTGCGCGGTTACGACCATGGTCCAAGGCCGTCGCCGGGTCGGGATTCGAGCCGCCATCACGCTGCCTGAATGGGCGATCTGAATCGACTTGCGCCAATCCGCAACGGCACGGCAACGAAACCGCTATAATGTCGGGCTTACCTCATCTCAAGACTGGCGCCAGACAGGGGCCCTTTCCGCATGTCTATCGAAAAACTCCGCAACATCGCCATCGTCGCGCACGTCGACCATGGCAAGACCACTCTCGTCGACTGCCTGCTGAAGCAGTCCGGCACCCTGTCCGAACGCACCGTGTTGGCTGAGCGCGTGATGGACAGCAACGATCAGGAAAAGGAACGTGGTATCACGATCCTGGCCAAGAACACCGCCATCACATGGAACGGCAACCGCATCAACATCGTCGACACCCCCGGACACGCCGACTTCGGTGGCGAAGTCGAGCGCGTGCTGTCGATGGTGGACTCGGTGCTGATCCTGGTCGACGCGATGGACGGCCCGATGCCGCAGACGCGCTTCGTGACTCAGAAGGCGTTCGCGATGGGCTTCAAGCCGATCGTGGTGGTCAACAAGATCGACCGTCCCGGCGCACGCCCGGACTGGGTGATCGACCAGGTGTTCGACCTGTTCGACAAGCTCGGCGCAACCGACGAGCAGCTGGACTTCCCGATCGTCTACACCTCGGCACTGAACGGCTACGCCAGCCTGGATTCCAACGTACGCGACGGCGACATGACCCCGCTGTACGAAGCGATCATGCAGCACGTCTCGGCACCGGACGTCGATCCGGACGGCCCGTTCCAGATGCGCATCAGCCAGCTGGACTACAACAACTTCGTCGGCGTGATCGGCATCGGCCGCATCCAGCGCGGCGTGCTGAAGAAGAACATGCCCGTCAGCGTGATCGACCGTGAAGGCAAGAAGCGTCAGGGCAAGGTGTTGCAGGTGCTGGGCTTCCTGGGCCTTGAGCGCATCGAGCAGGACACCGCCGAGGCCGGCGATATCGTCGCCATCTCCGGTGTGGCCGAGCTGACCATTTCCGACACCGTCTGTGCGCTCGACGCGCCGGAAGGCCTGCCGCCGCTGACCGTGGACGAGCCGACCATCTCGATGACCTTCCAGGTCAACAACTCGCCGTTCGCCGGCAACAAGGACCTGTCCGGTGGCAAGTTCCTGACCAGCCGCCAGCTGCGCGACCGTCTGGACCGCGAGAAGGTGCACAACGTTGCACTGAAGGTCGAAGAAGGCTCCGACGCCGACAAGTTCCTGGTCTCCGGCCGTGGCGAACTGCATCTGTCGGTGCTGATCGAAAACATGCGTCGTGAAGGCTACGAGCTGGCTGTGTCGCGTCCGGAAGTGATCATCAAGGAAATCGACGGCAAGCAGATGGAGCCGATCGAACAGCTGGTGGTGGACATCGAAGAACAGCACCAGGGCGGCGTGATGGAAAAGCTGGGCACCCGCAAGGGCCAGCTGAAGAACATGGAGCCGGATGGCAAGGGTCGCGTGCGTCTGGATTACATGATCCCGGCGCGTGGCCTGATCGGCTTCCAGAACGAGTTCCGCACCCTCACCCAGGGCTCGGGCCTGCTGTTCCACGTGTTCGACCATTACGGCCCGAAGGAACAGGGCGCCATCGCCAAGCGCCAGAACGGCGTGATGATTGCCAACGCACCGGGCGCAACGCCGGCCTATGCGCTGGGGCCGTTGGAAGAGCGTGGCCGCCTGTTCGCCGCTGAAGGCGACAACGTGTACGAAGGCCAGCTGATCGGTATCCACTCCAAGGACAACGATCTGACCGTCAACGCCATCAAGACCAAGCCGCTGACCAACATGCGCGCTTCGGGCAAGGACGACGCGATCAAGCTGACCCCGGCGATCAAGTACACGCTGGAACAGGCCCTGGACTTCATCGAGGACGACGAGCTGGTGGAAGTCACCCCGAAGGAAATCCGCCTGCGCAAGAAGTTCCTGACCGAAAGCGACCGTAAGCGCGCCGGCCGTTCGGGCTGATCGTTTAGGCCCACGGTCGTGAGCGACACGCCCTACAGCCCGGATCCGCGTGCGCATCCGGGGCTGCACCTGATCGCCTTGCTCGAGGCGGTCAAGGGCATGCTTGCGATCCTGGCGGCGACGGGCCTGGAAATTCTGGGCCCGCTCCCGCTGCAACATGCGGTCAGCACGCTGATTCGCCGTTTCAGTCTGGACCCCGACCACGGCGCACTGCCGTCGTTGCTCAAGACCATCAACCCCGACGCGGTGCATCTGGCCGCCGCCGCCATGCTGGCCTACGGCCTGCTGCATGTGGTGGAAGCATGGGGTCTGTGGCGTGCCAAGGCCTGGGCCTCCGTGCTCGGTTGCCTGTCTGCCGCCATCTATTTGCCATTCGATATCTACGCCATCGTCCGCCATCCCGGCTGGACCGCCTGGGGCGTGCTGGCGATCAACCTGATCGTGGTCGGCGTGCTGGCGCGCGACCTGGTGCGGCGCCGACGTCGCTGACGCCACCGCTCACTGCCCTACCCGTTCGACACATTGTCACCCCGCCGCAGCGCCGCTAGCCTGCGAAGCTGATCCCTGGGGAAACCGACGATGCGCACACCCATCCTGTCCCTGCTTTCCCTGGCCGCGTTGAGCGGCTGCGCCGTTGCTGCCGACAAGCCCGTTGTCGCCGACGCGGCCGTTCCGTCTGCGCCTGTCGAGGTGGTCGAAGCCGATATTGCGACCCTGCAGGCGCGCATGCAGGCCGGCCGGTCCAGCAGCGCCCAACTCACGCACGCCTACCTGCAGCGCATCGCCCGCATCGACCGCAGCGGACCAAGCCTAAATGCAGTGATCGAACTGAACCCGCAGGCCGAAGCCGACGCCGCCGCGCTGGATGCCGAACGTCGTGCCGGCCAGGTGCGCGGCCCGCTGCACGGCATCCCGCTCCTGCTCAAGGACAACATCGACGCGCTGCCCATGGTCAACAGCGCCGGCTCATTGGCGTTGGTCAGCTTCCGTCCCACACAGGATGCGTTCCTGGTGCAGCGCCTGCGCGCGGCGGGCGCGGTGATCTTGGGCAAGACCAACCTCAGCGAATGGGCCAATTTTCGCTCTACCCAATCCAGTTCGGGCTGGAGCGGCCGCGGCGGGCTGACTCGTAATCCGTACGCGCTGGACCGCAACCCATGCGGCTCCAGCGCCGGCACCGGCGCGGCGATTGCTGCCAGCCTGGCCGCGGCAGGCATCGGCACCGAGACCGATGGCAGCATCACCTGCCCGGCCGCAGTCAATGGCCTGGTCGGGCTCAAGCCCACGGTGGGCCTGGTCAGCCGTGACGGCATCATCCCCATCTCGGCCAGCCAGGACACCGCCGGGCCGATGACGCGCAGCGTTGCCGATGCGGCCGCGGTACTGCAGGCGATTGCCGCGCCCGATCCGCAGGATCCGGCCACGCGCACTGCGCCGTCGTCCACACCGAATTATCTCGCCCACCTCAAACCCGATGGCCTGCGCGGCGCGCGCCTGGGCCTGTTGCGCAATCCACTGCGCGAGGATCCCGCAATCGCCGCCGCGTTGGATCGCGCCGTACAGACGCTGCGCGCGGCAGGTGCCACGGTGATCGAAACCCGCCTGGCCACCGATGGACAGTGGGATGCCGCTGAGCAGACGGTCCTGTTGGTTGAATTCAAGGCCGGGTTGAATGCCTATCTGCGCAGCCACGCCGCGCCGGTCAAAGACCTGGATGCGCTGGTTGCCTTCAATCGCGCCAATGCGCAGCGCGAAATGCCCTACTTCGGCCAGGAATTGTTCGAGCAGGCCCAGGCTGCGCCTGGCCTGGAGGACCCGGCTTATCTGAGCGCGCGTGCCAGCGCCAGACGGCTCGCCGGCGAACAAGGCATCGACGCCGCACTGAAGGCCGACCGCCTGGACGCACTGATCGTCCCGACCACCGGCCCTGCCTGGGTCACCACGCTCGGCAAGGGCGACACGTTTCCCGGTGCCGGCTACGGCGCCGCGGCAGTGGCCGGATATCCCAGCCTGAGCGTGCCGATGGGGCAAACCCAGGGCTTGCCGCTCGGATTGCTGTTCATGGGCACTGCGTGGAGCGAGCCGCGCCTGATCGAACTAGGCTACGCCTACGAGCAACGCAGCCATGCGCGGTTTGCGCCCGGCTACGCGCCAAGCGCACCGCCGGCGACGACACCGGGCCCATCGCAACCGAAGACGGCCGACTGACCGCACCGCAAGGAAGCGTGGAGGCGATGCAGGCATCGACATCACGAACCAACATCACCAGGATGTCGCGCTACTTGCAGCCCAGGCAGCTGCGCACTGCCACCCATGTCGGTGCGCAGCATCGCGAACCGATTGGCCGCCAGCGCACACCGCCGCGGCCAAGCGGCTCAGCAGGCAGCGCTAGATCGACGCTGCAGGCTCGCCGTCTTCCGCTCCCGGCGAGCGCACGCTTTCCGGCGCGATCGGCTGCGGCGCACGGGACGCGGGCTTTTCTTCGCCGGTAATTTCGGCACGGATCCTGGGCAACGCGTAGGCGTGCTCGCGGGTCAGAAAATCGATCATGCGCTCGCGCACCAGGCAGCGCAGGTCGAACGCGTCGCCGGAATTGCGCGCGCTTACCAGCAGGCGCACCTGGATGGTGTTGTCGCTGGTATCGGTGATCTGGGTAACGCAGACACGCCCGTCCCATAGCGGTTCGCTGTGGCAGATACGCTCCAGCTCTGCGCGTACCGCGGCGATCGGCGTGCGGTAATCCAGCCACAGGAACGCGGTACCCAGCAGGTCGGCGCTGGCACGGGTCCAGTTCTGGAACGGGTTCTCGATGAACCAGGTCAGCGGCACCACCATGCGCCGCTCATCCCAGATGCGCACCACCACATAAGAGCTGCCGATCTCCTCGATCCGCCCCCATTCGCCTTCCACAATCACCACATCGTCCAGGCGGATCGGCTGCGTCAGCGCGATCTGCAAACCGGCGATCAGGTTGCCGAATACCGGCTTGGCGGCAATACCGGCCACCAGGCCGATGATGCCCGCCGAGGCCAATAACGTCTTGCCGATCTGGCGCACCTGCTCAAAGCCAAGCAGCACCACCGAGATACCGAGCAGGATCACTGCACCCATCACCACCCGGCTCAGCACGCGTGTCTGCGTCTGGATGCGTCGGGCGGTGAGGTTGTCGGCCACCTCGATCGGGTTGCTGCGCAGGATCGCCGCCTCGCCGGCAGCCACTGCGCGCACCAGCAGCCAGGTCACACAGCCGACGATGCCCACGTGCAACAGGTGCTGCACGGCGGCCAGCGCCTTTTCCGACAACGGCGTGGCTTCGGTGGCAACGCTGAGAAACAGCAGCGGCAGGATGAAGGCCGCCGGCAAGGTAATCACGCGGATGATGCGTGCGCGGCGATAGTCGCGGCCCTGCATGCGGCGGAACAGCCACAGCAGCAATGACCAGGCCACCAGCCCCGCCAGCAGTGCAGCACCTAGCGGGATGGCGTATTCGCGAATGACGTTCCAATCGGCAGTCAAACCGTTCCTCCTGTGGGGGGGGAAAGAGGGATGGCTGCAGGAGCATGCCGCAAGCGGCATGAGCATCACGTCATGCGCACGCGCGTCTAACCGCCCAGCGGCTGCGCTGCCACCTGTTGTTGCTTACGTACGATCGCCATGGCGATCTCCAGCGACTGCTCGTAATTCAGGCGCGGATCCACGCTGGACCGGTACGCACGTTCGAGGTCGCGTTCGGTCAGCTCACGCGCGCCACCGGTGCACTCGGTGACATCTTCGCCGGTCAATTCCAGATGCACCCCGCCCAAGCGCGTGCCTGCGGCGGCATGCAGGTCGAACGACAGTTCCACCTCGCTACGGATGTTGTCGAACCGCCGCGTCTTGTAGCCGTTGCCGGTGCTCTCGGTATTGCCATGCATCGCATCGCACACCCACAGCACGCGCCGGCCGTCGCGCTTGACCGCATCCAGCAGCGGCGGCAATTTCTCGGCAATCTGTGCGGCGCCCATGCGATGAATGAAGCTCAGGCGGCCTGGCTCATCTTCGGGATTGAGCACATCCATCAAACGCAGCAACTGATCCGGCTGCACCGACGGCCCCACCTTGATCGAGATCGGATTGCGCACGCCGCGCAGATATTCCACATGCGCGCCGTCCAGCGCCGCGGTGCGCATGCCGATCCACGGGTAATGCGTACTGAGGTTGAACCAACCCCATTGGCGCGGCACCTGCCGGGTCAGACCCTCTTCGTAGGGCAGCAGCAAAGCCTCGTGCGAGGTGTAGAAGTCGATGCGATTGAGGTTGTAGACCTCCGCTCCCGACAACGTCTCCATGAAGCGCACCGCATCGCCGATCGAGGACACCATCTTCTGGTAGTCGGCCGCCAGCGGCGAATAACCCACCCACTGCAGATTCCAGTATTCGGGATGATGCAGGTCAGCGAAGCCGCCATCGATCAGCGCCCGCACGAAATTCATCGTCATCGCCGAGCGCGAATGCGCGGTGATCATGCGGCGCGGATCGGGCACGCGCGCGGCCTCCGTGAAGGCTGGCGCATTGATTACATCGCCGCGGTAGCTCGGCAGCGTTACGCCATCGCGCGTCTCGGTATCGGCCGAACGCGGCTTGGCGTACTGGCCTGCAAACCGGCCCACCCGCACCACCGGCAGGCGCAAGCCATGCACCAGCACCAGGCTCATTTGCAGCAGCACCTTCAGGCGATTGGAGATGGTGCCCGATTCGCAATCGCTGAAGTTCTCCGCGCAGTCGCCGCCCTGCAGCAGGAAGCGCTTGCCCTCCTGCGCTTCGGCCAGCTGGCGCTTGAGCGCGAAGATTTCCCACGACGTCACCAACGGCGGCAATTGGCGCAGCTCATCGAGCGTGTGCTCAAGCGCCGCCGCGTCCGGATAAGTCGGCATCTGCAGCGCCGTGCGCTGGCGCCAGCTTTGCGGCGACCAGGCGTCCGGCTGGTGGTCGGTCGAGGGGGAAGAAGCGGACATCGTGTACTCCAGAAGATCGCAGACGCCGGCCGCAGCCGGACCCATCAGAACAACTTGCGCGGGCCGCGGTGCTTGAAGCCCGCATACAAGGCCCACAGGGCCAGGCCGACAAACCAGACCATGCTCCACATCGGCATGCTCAGCCCCAGAAAGCGCCAGTCGATATTGCCGCAGTCGCCGGTGCCGGTCAGCACCGTGCGGAACACTTCGAACGGGCCCATCGTTTCGCTCAGAAAACTCAGCGGCGGCCCACACGAGGACATCATGTCCTTGGGACGGATCTGCACCCACACATGCCGCGCCGCAATGCCCATGCCCACGCCGGCAGCAATGAAGGCCAGCACGCCATACGCCTTGCGCCCACCGGCCCCACGTGGGCCATGTAAGGCGCCCAGCAGGAACAGCAGGGCCAGTGCGGCGAACGCGATGCGCTGGAAAATGCACAGCGGGCAAGGCTCCAAGCCCAGATGCAGCTGCACGTAGATCGCATAGGCCAGCAAGCCGGCACAGGCCAGAAAGCCCAGCAGGAATTGCGCCCGAAAACCCCAACGGAATGGATTCATCGTTACCGCTTGCCAAGGACCAAGATGCGGATTATCTGCCATCCCCGGCCCGCTGACCACGCATGCTCGGGGCCGCTGCGTCAATCCGCACCGATGCTGCGCGTAACTGACACCTGCTTCGCTTGATTGCCTGCAACCGCGCGCCGCTTCGACCAGAGCAGCCTGGCGCAGGAACCGCTGGTGGCGACGCGCCGCAGCATCGCTACTGACGGGGGCGTCAGCCCGTTGATACAGGCGCTGGGGCATTACCAGAACACAGCTCTACAGCTGAAGTGAATGAGGTTATCGGCCCTCGCCGCTTAAGTCCTTTCGCATCCGCACCCGAGGCAAGCATGGCGTGCGCCGGTGGTGTGGGCAGCAGCGCCGGGTGCGCTTGAACAGGCCAGGACCGCATCGCTACTTCGATGGCAACAGCGCGCTCTTCAATGGCCGCAGTCCACGGTGGACGTTACCGACGTCCAGCTGCCGCCCCTTCCGCATACAAGCCAACACTGTCATCCCAGCGCCTGCAAGCCAGTACACACCTCACCGCTGGTCCACAACGAAAAAGCCCGGCATGGGCCGGGCTCCTTCAAGAATCTTTGCGACGAGACGATCCGATTACTCGGACACTTCCTCGGCGACGACCGGACGGTCGACCAGTTCCACATACGCCATCGGCGCATTGTCACCGGCACGGAAGCCAGCCTTCAGGATGCGCAGGTAGCCGCCGGGACGGGTCGCGTAACGCGGGCCCAGTTCGACAAACAGCTTGCCCACTGCTTCCTTGTCGCGCAGGCGGGCGAACGCCAGACGACGGTTTGCAACGCCATCGACCTTGCCGATGGTGATCAGCGGCTCGGCAACGCGACGCAGTTCCTTGGCCTTCGGCAAGGTGGTCTTGATCAGCTCGTGCTTGAACAGCGAGGCTGCCATGTTGCGGAACATGGCTTCGCGGTGCGCGCTGGTGCGGTTGAACTTACGACCGGATTTCTGGTGACGCATGAGTGTGATTTCCTATGGAATGTTGAGACTACTGAGAGACGTTGTCGCCATCCTGGCGCTGTTGAATGGACTGCGGTTGGTCCGAGCCGGCTGTCCTTGACCGGGTGTCACCGCGGGCTTTGGCCCGTCGATGTAAAAAAGCATGGGCGCCCGAAGACGCCCATGCGGTGTTGCATTAACCAAGCATGCCGTGCTGAGCGACACCGGCCGGCGGCCAGTTCTCCAGCTTCATACCCAGTGCAAGGCCGCGCTGTGCCAGCACTTCCTTGATTTCGGTCAGCGACTTCTTGCCCAGATTCGGGGTCTTGAGCAGCTCGACTTCGGTCTTCTGGATCAGATCGCCGATGTAGTAGATGCTCTCAGCCTTCAGGCAGTTGGCCGAACGCACGGTCAGCTCGAGGTCGTCGATCGGGCGCAGCAGCACCGGATCCACGCCGCTGGCAGCCGGCTTGGCCGCACCGCGATCGCGGTGGGTGAAATCGCCGAACACCGACAGCTGATCGCTGAGGATGTCGGCGGCGGTGCGCACGGCTTCCTCGGCATCGATCGTGCCGTTGGTTTCGATATCGATGACCAGCTTGTCGAGGTCGGTGCGCTGTTCAACGCGTGCAGCTTCCACGGCATAGGCAACGCGACGCACGGGCGAGAACGACGCATCCAGCATCAGACGACCGATGGTGCGGGTCTCTTCGTCCGGACGACGACGCGCGGCAGCCGGCTGATAGCCGAAACCACGCTCGATCTTCAGGCGCATGTTCAGCGCCGTGTCCTTGGTCAGGTGGCAGATCACGTGGTCGCCGTTGATGATCTCAACGTTGTGATCGGTCCTGATGTCGGCCGCAGTGACCGTACCCGGACCCTGCTTGGACAACGACAGCGTGGCGCTGTCACCACTGTGCATCCGGATTGCCACATCCTTCAGGTTAAGCAGGACGTCAAGCACGTCTTCCTGCAGCCCTTCGACCGTGGTGTACTCATGCAGCACGCCGTCGATCTCGACCTCGGTGATCGCAAAACCGGGGATCGACGACAACAGCACACGACGCAGGGCATTGCCCAGCGTGTGCCCGTAACCGCGCTCCAACGGCTCGATTACGACCTTTGCGCGGTTGTCGGTAAGACGTTCGATCTGCGGACCGCGGGGGCGCAGAACCTGGTTGGCGGTAACCGTCATGTTGCGGGGTCTCCTGCGAACCTCCGGCAGTGCCGGAGGCTCTCCAATGTGAATTACTTCGAATACAACTCGACGATCAGCGCTTCGTTGATATCCGAAGGCAGGTCGGCGCGATCCGGAACGGCCTTGAACACGCCGCTGAACTTCTTCGAATCGACTTCGACCCACGACGGTGTCATGTCGTGCTGCTCAGCCACGGTCAGGGCTTCCTGCACGCGGAGCTGCTTCTGTGCCTTTTCCGACAGCGTGATCGCATCGCCAGCCTTGATCTGGTACGAAGCCAGATTCACCGACTTGCCATTGACCAGCACGCCACGGTGCGACACCAGCTGGCGCGCGGCCGGACGGGTGACGGCAAAGCCCATGCGGTAGCAGACGTTGTCCAGACGGGTTTCCAGCAACTGCAGCAGGTTCTCGCCGGTGTTGCCCTTCTTGGTCGAGGCCTTCTTGTAGTAGTTGCGGAACTGACGCTCCAGCAACCCGTAAATGCGCTTGACCTTCTGCTTTTCACGCAGCTGGGTAGCGTAGTCGGAGAGCTTGCCCTTGCGAGCCGCGCCGTGCTGGCCGGGCTTCTGCTCAAGCTTGCACTTGGAGTCCAGCGCACGCGCCGGGCTCTTGAGGGAAAGGTCGGCGCCTTCACGGCGCGCGAGCTTACAGGTAGGACCGATATAACGAGCCATTTCTTATCGCTCCCTTTAGACGCGACGCTTCTTCGGCGGACGGCACCCGTTGTGCGGGATTGGCGTCACGTCGATGATGTTGGTGATCTTGTAGCCCACGTTGTTCAACGAACGCACGGCCGACTCACGGCCCGGACCCGGACCCTTGATACGCACTTCCAGCGACTTCACGCCGTAGTCGAGCGCAGCGCGGCCAGCCTTTTCGGCGGCAACCTGAGCAGCGAACGGGGTCGATTTGCGCGAACCACGGAAACCGGCGCCGCCGGACGTAGCCCACGACAGCGCATTACCCTGGCGATCGGTGATGGTGACGATGGTGTTGTTGAACGAAGCGTGGACGTGAGCGACGCCGTCAGTGATGACGCGCTTGATCTTCTTCTTCGTTTTCTTTTCTGCTGGCTTTGCCATGATCTATCCCTTACTTCCTGATCGCCTTGCGCGGACCCTTACGGGTGCGGGCGTTGGTACGGGTACGCTGACCACGCAGCGGGAGACCACGGCGATGACGCAGACCGCGATAGCAGCCCAGATCCATCAGTCGCTTGATCGCGATACCGATTTCGCGGCGCAGGTCGCCTTCGACGACATACTTGCCGACTTCGGCGCGCAGGCGCTCGATTTCGGGTTCGGACAGGTCACGAATCTTCGTGGTCGAGGTGACGCCTGCGGATTCGCAGAGCTTCTTAGAACGGGTACGGCCGATGCCGTAGATGCTTTGCAACCCGACCCAGACGTGCTTCTGGGCTGGCAGGTTGACGCCTGCAATACGCGCCATGACGCGATTCTCCAACTGAGTGATGGCCCGACAGCGCCCAGGCGCCATCCGGCAGGATGGATCAAAAGTGAACTCGGAATTGTAGCAAGGCCTCGGATTGCTTTGAAGCCCGTGGAACCAAAAGTTCCATGGACCCGGCGTGGGGAGTGTGCCCTCGCTCCGGCGCCGGACGGTGTTGATCCAGAAAACTGCTCCGAATCGCCTGTGCTACTCCCGCACAGGACCACCCCGTCACACCCGCGCGCGAGACGTCGCGCGAGCCGCCCTTCTGATCGGAAGATCGTGGCCCGGGAACCAGGCCGTCTTCACGTAATGAAGAACTAGTGTACCACTTAACCGCGCGCCAGACCGCCGCGCGAGCCGCCCTTGAGGTTGGCCTTCTTCAGCAGGCTCTCATACTGGTGCGACATCAGATGCGCCTGGATCTGCGCAATGAAGTCCATCACCACCACCACCGCAATCAACAGCGAGGTGCCACCGAAGTGGAACGAGGTGCCGAGCTGCGTGCGCATGATTTCCGGCAGCAGGCAGACGATCACCAGGTACAGCGAACCGGCGGCAGTCAGGCGGGTCAGCACGCCGTCGACATAGTCGGCGGTGGCCTTGCCTGGCCGGATACCCGGAATCAACGCACCCGACTTCTTGAGGTTGTCGGCGGTTTCCTGCGAATTGAAGACCAGCGCGGTATAGAAGAATGCGAAACCAATAATCAGCGCCGCAAACACCAGCATATGCACCGGTTCGCCAGGGCCCAGGGCGTTGGCGATGCGCTGCAGCCACGAACCCACGCCACTGCCGGAGGCAGCCTGGCCCGACCACATCGACAGCGTGGCGGGGAACGCCAGGATGCTGGATGCGAAGATCGGCGGAATCACGCCGGCCATGTTGAGCTTGAGCGGCAGGAACGAGGTCTGATTCATGTACGCGTTACGACCACCCTGGCGACGCGCATAGTTCACCGTAATGCGCCGCTGCCCACGCTCGACGAACACCACGAACAGCGTAAATGCCAGGATCGTAATGACGATCAGCAGCAGCGAAATGAAGCTCAGGTTGCCTTCGCGGAACGCTTCGACGGTCTGGATCGCCGCCGACGGCAGACCGGCTACGATGCCGGCGAAGATGATCAGCGACACACCGTTACCGATGCCGCGCTCGGTGACCTGCTCGCCAACCCACATCAGGAAGATAGTGCCAGCGGTCAGCGCAATCACTGCGGTGAGCACAAAGCCCATGCCCGGGGCGTACACCACCGGAGCGCCACCCGGAGCGGTCTGGTTCTGCAGCGCGAGCGCGATACTGCCGCCCTGCACCACTGCCAGAAGCACCGCGCCGATGCGCGAATATTGGGTGATCTTGCGTCGGCCCGACTCGCCTTCCTTCTGCATCGCCTTCAGGGCGGGAAAGATGTGGGTGGCCAACTGGATCACGATCGATGCCGAAATGTATGGCATCACGTTCAGCGCAAAAATGCTGAAACGGTGCAGGGCGCCGCCCGAGAACATGTTGAACATGTCCACGATGCCGCCACCCTGCGCCTGCATCAACGAAAGCATGGCATCGGGATTGACGCCAGGCACCGGCACATAGCAGCCGATGCGATAGACGATCAATGCCCCGAGGACGAACAACAGCCGCTGGCGAAGTTCCGTGAACTTGCCAAGCCCGCCACCGAGGTTACCAATGCCAGCCTGCGCCATCTGCCGATTACTCCTCTACGCTGCCGCCGGCAGCTTCGATTGCTGCCTTGGCGCCTGCGGTTGCCGCAACGCCCTTCAGCACGAACTTCTTGCTCAGCTCGCCCTTCAGCACGATCTTCGCCTTCTTGGCACGGCTCGGGACCAGATTGGCCGCGCGCAGTGCTGCGAAGTCGACATCACCGGCATCCAGCTTGTCCAACTGGTACGACAACACTTCAGCAGTGTCGCGCGCCATCTTGGAGCGGAAGCCGATCTTCGGCAGACGACGCTGCATCGGGGTCTGGCCGCCTTCGAAACCGGCCTTGATCTTGCCGCCGCCCTTACGAGCGAACGAACCCTTGTGACCGCGACCAGCGGTCTTGCCCAGGCCGGAACCGATGCCGCGACCGACGCGGGTGCGTTCGGTACGGGCGCCGTCGGCGGGCTTGAGGTCATTGAGACGCAAAGTCATGGGATTACTCCTCAACCTGGACGAGGTAGTGAACCGTGTTGATCAGGCCGCGAACCTGCGGGCTGTCCTTCAGTTCACGCACATCGTTGAGCTTATTCAGGCCCAGGGCACGCACCGACAGGCGGTGACGCGACTGGGTTCCACGCAGGCCACGCACCAGGCGCACCTTCACGGTCTTATTGGTGTCCTTAGCCATGGTTGAGCTCCTCCACCTTCTTGCCGCGCTTGGCCGCAACACGCGCCGGCGACTGCACTTCCGACAGACCCTTCAGGGTTGCACGGACCAGGTTGATCGGATTACGCGAACCAACCGCCTTGGCCAGCACGTTCTTGACGCCGACCGCTTCCAACACAGCGCGCATGGCGCCGCCTGCGATGACGCCCGTACCTTCCGACGCCGGCTGCATGTAGACGCGAGCTGCGCCGTGACCGGACTTGACGGCATGCCACAAGGTGCCGTTATTCAGATCAACCGTGGCCAGGTTCTTGCGCGCCTGCTCCATCGACTTCTGGATAGCGACCGGCACTTCGCGCGCCTTGCCATAACCAAAACCGACCTTGCCCAGACCATCGCCGACCACGGTGAGCGCAGTGAAGGTGAACTGGCGACCGCCCTTGACGGTCTTGCTGACGCGGTTGACCGCGACCAGCTTCTCGATCATGCCGTCGTCGACTTTCTCTTCGCGGTTACGGTCGCGATCACGACCCCGCGGTGCACGTTCTTCTGCCATCTTGATTCCTTGAGTGATTAAGTATGTACGGCTCGAGGCCGCTTATGGTTGTGGAATACAGCGGTGTTCCCGGCGCCATTGCAGAAGAATGGGACGGCCCAGCAGACCCTGCCGGCGGTGGACGTGGAGACGACGCAAGGCCGCCTCCACAGCAGTGCTTTAGAACTGCAGGCCGCCTTCGCGGGCTGCATCGGCAAGCGCCTTGATGCGGCCGTGGTAACGGTAGCCCGAGCGGTCGAATGCGACCTTCTCGATGCCGGCAGCCTTGGCGCGCTCGGCGATCAGCTTGCCAACCTTGACGGCGGCTTCGCTGTTCTTGCCATTCTTCAAGCCGTCCTTGACGTCGGCCTGCAGGGTGTTCGCGGCTGCGATCACCTTGGAACCGTCGGCAGTGAAGACCTGCGCATACAGGTGCTGACCGGTGCGCAGCACCGACAGACGGGCGACGCCCAGTTCGCGGATGTGCGCGCGGGTGGACTTGGCGCGACGCAGACGGGCAATGTTCTTGTTGATGCTCATGGTTTAATCCTATGAAAGCTGAAGGAAACAGGCTTCGGCACGAACCCGACCACGCATGGCCGGACCCGAAGAACGACCTGCATTAAGCCTTCTTGGCTTCCTTGCGAATGATGACTTCACCGGCGTACTTCACACCCTTGCCCTTATAGGGCTCCGGCGGACGGAAACCGCGGATCTTGGCGGCGACTTCGCCGACGCGCTGCTTGTCGGCGCCCTGGACCAGGATTTCGGTCTGGGTCGGGGTCGACAGCGTGATGCCTTCCGGCGCCACGAACACCAACGGGTGCGAGAAGCCGAGCGCCAGGCTCAGATCCTTGCCCTGCATGGCGGCACGATAACCGACGCCCACCAGCTCGAGCTTGCGCTCGAAACCTTCGGAAACGCCCTTGATCATGTTGGCGAGGATCGCGCGCACGGTGCCGGTGATGGCGATCTGCGACGGATCATTGGCCGACAGGGTTGCAACGTCGCCGTCGATGGCGATTTCAACGCCGACCGGCTTCTGCAGGGTCAGAGTGCCCTTCGGGCCCTTGACACTGATCAGCTCGGGCTGGACGTTGAGCTCAACACCCTTCGGAAGGGACACAGGCTTCTTGGCTACACGGGACATGTTCGATTCCTTCCCTTAGGCCACGAAGCACAGGACTTCACCACCAACGCCGGCTTCGCGAGCCTGCGCATCGGTCATGATGCCCTTCGACGTGGAGATGATGGCGATACCCAGGCCACCCAGGACCTTGGGCAGTTCGGTCTTGCCACGGTACTGGCGCAGACCCGAGCGCGAAAAACGCTTCAGGGTCTCGATGACCGGACGGCCTTCGAAATACTTCAGCACGATTTCCAGCTCCGACTTGTTGTTCTCGGTCGCTGTCACGCGCAGGTCGGTGATGTAACCCTCGTCCTTCAGGACTTGGGCGATCGCAACCTTGATCTTGGATGACGGCAATTTCACCGTCTGCTTACCAACCGCGGCCGCATTCTTGATGCGAACCAGCAGGTCGGCGATGGGATCAGTCATGCTCATATGAGTACCTTTGAGTGCACCGATATCCGCTTTCGCGAAAATCTTGTGTTTTCCTGGGGATGGGCCAGGACCCTTGAACGCTTCACCCACCCTCACGGGCAAGACAGAAGCGGAAGTATACGACAAAAGAGCCCGACTTGCGTCGGACTCCCTTGTTGAACAAAACAAACCTGTTCCAACCGGCCGCGAGCGGCCGAACTGTGATTACCAGCTGGCCTTGCGCAGACCCGGAACGTCACCGTTCATGGTTGCCTTGCGCAGCATGTTGCGACCCAGACCGAACTTGCGGTAGACACCGCGCGGACGACCGGACAGCTCGCAACGGTTGCGGTGGCGGCTCGGCGACGAATCGCGCGGCAGCTTCTGCAACTTGGTCGACGCATCGATCTTCTCTTCGTAGGACGCATCCTGACTGGAGAGGATCTTCTTCAGCGCATCACGCTTGCCGGCGAACTTCTTTGCCAGCTTTGCCCGCTTGATGTCGCGGTGGATCATGGAGGTCTTTGCCATTTCGGATGTCCTCGACGGTCAGTTACGGAACGGGAACTTGAACGCTGCCAGCAGCGCCTTCGCTTCCGCATCCGTCTTGGCGGTGGTGGTGATGGCGATATCCATACCGCGAATCGCGTCGACGGCGTCGAAGTCGATTTCCGGGAAGATGATCTGTTCCTTCACACCCATGTTGAAATTGCCACGACCGTCAAAGGAGCGGCCCGACACACCACGGAAGTCGCGCACGCGCGGCAACGAGATGTTGATCAGACGGTCCAGAAACTCGTACATCTTGGCGCGACGCAACGTGGTCTTGCAGCCGATCGGCCAACCGTCGCGGATCTTGAACGATGCGACCGAAACGCGCGACTTGGTGACCACCGGCTTTTGACCGGAAATCTTGGACATGTCGGCGACCGCATTTTCCAGGATCTTCTTGTTGGTTGCTGCTTCGCCCACGCCCATGTTGAGCGTGACCTTGACCAGCTTCGGCACTTCCATCGGATTGGTGTAGCCGAATTCCTTCATCAGGGCCGGCACCACGTTTTCCTTGTAAAACTTTTCGAGACGAGTGTTCATGATCTCATTCCTCAGGCGTCGAGCGCCTCACCGCTGGAGCGGAACACACGCAATTTGCGTCCATCCTCCAGCACCTTGAAGCCAACGCGCTCGCCCTTGCCCGTTGCCGGGTTGACGATATTGACGTTGGAGATATGGATCGACGCTTCACGCTCGACCACGCCGCCGGCGACACCCGCCTGCGGGTTCGGCTTGGTATGGCGCTTGATGACGTTGGCGTTGGAGACGATCACGCGATCGCCCTCCACACGCACCACTTCACCCTGCTTACCCTTGTCCTTGCCAGTGTTGATGACGACCTGGTCGCCCTTCTTGATACGGTTAGCCATGTGTATGTCCTCCGCTCACAGCACTTCGGGAGCGAGCGAGACGATCTTCATGAACTTCTCGGAACGCAGCTCGCGCGTCACCGGCCCGAAGATGCGGGTCCCGATCGGCTCCTGCTTGTTGTTCAACAGCACAGCGGCATTGCCGTCGAAGCGGATCAGCGAGCCGTCGGGACGGCGCACACCCTTGCGGGTACGCACCACGACGGCGTCGTAGACTTCGCCTTTCTTGACCTTGCCACGCGGGATGGCGTCCTTGACGGTCACCTTGATGATGTCACCGATGTGTGCGTAGCGGCGCTTAGAGCCGCCCAGCACCTTGATGCACATCACTTCCTTGGCACCCGAATTGTCGGCCACATCGAGGTAGCTCTGCATCTGGATCATGATTCAGATCTCCCTTAGACGGCCGCACGGGTGACGATTTCGACCACCCGCCAGTTCTTGGTCTTGGACATTGGCGCAATTTCAGTCACGCGCACGACATCGCCTTCGTTGCAGGCATTGTCGGCGTCGTGTGCGTGCAGCTTGGACGAGCGCTTGATGTACTTACCGTACAACGGGTGCTTGACCTGGCGCTCCACCAACACGGTGACCGTCTTGTCCATCTTGTTGCTGACGACACGGCCTTCGACCGTGCGCAGCGTTTGCTTTTCGTTGTTGTCGCTCATCGCGGCCATCCTTACTGGGTGCTGCCGAGCAGGTGCTTGACGCGAGCAATTTCGCGGCGCACCCGGCGGGTTTCGTGGGTCTTCGGCAGCTGGCCGGTAACCTGCTGCATGCGGAGCGAGAATTGCTCCTTACGCAGATCGGTCAGGTGGGCCTTCAGTTCGTCAGCCGACTTCTCGCGGAGTTGTTTGATATCCATCAGCGCACCGTCCGGGTCACGAAAGTGGTGGTCACCGAAAGCTTCGCGGCGGCAAGGCGGAACGCCTCACGTGCGATGTCTTCAGGAATACCCTCGATTTCATAGATCATGCGGCCCGGCTGAATCTGCGCGACCCAGTACTCCACGTTGCCCTTACCGGAGCCCATGCGGACTTCGATCGGCTTCTTGGTGATCGGCTTGTCGGGGAACACACGGATCCACATCTTGCCGCCCTTTTTGACGTGGCGGCTGATCGTACGGCGGGCGGCTTCGATCTGACGCGCGGTCAGCTGACCGTGCGCAGTGGCCTTGAGGCCGTATTCGCCGAAGCTGACGGCGTTTCCGCTCCATGCCAGGCCGTCATTGCGGCCCTTGTGCATCTTGCGATATTTGGTTCGCTTGGGTTGCAACATTGCCGTTACCTCGCTTCACGAGCCGGGCGCGAAGGACGGTCACCACGGTCGCCGCGATCGTTACGATCGTTGCGCGGGCTGTCGTCCTGCTTCTCCTGGCCAACCTGGGAGAAGTCAAAGACCTCGCCCTTATAGATCCAGACCTTGATGCCGATGATGCCGTACGTCGTGGACGCCTCGGCAAAACCGTAATCGATGTCGGCACGTAGCGTGTGCAGCGGCACGCGGCCTTCGCGGTACCACTCCGAACGGGCAATTTCTGCACCGTTGAGGCGGCCAGCCACATTGACCTTGATGCCCAGGGCACCCAGGCGCATCGCATTACCGACCGAGCGCTTCATTGCACGGCGGAACATGATGCGACGCTCCAGCTGCTGCGCGATCGACTCAGCGACCAGCTGCGCGTCCAGCTCCGGCTTGCGCACTTCGGTGACGTTGATGTGGGCGGGAACGCCCATCATCTCGCTCACTTCCTTACGCAGCTTTTCGATGTCCTCACCACGCTTGCCGATCACCACGCCCGGACGGGCAGTGTGGATGGTCACGCGGGCGGTTTTGGCAGGGCGCTCGATCAAGATCTTGCTGATGCCTGCCTGCGCGAGCTTCTTGCGCAGCATTTCACGCACTTTCAGGTCGGCAGCCAGATAAGCGGCGAAGTCGGCCTTGCTTGCGTACCACTTGGAATTCCAGTCCTTGGCGATGCCGAGGCGGATTCCAGTCGGATGAACTTTATGACCCATGGTCTTTTCCTTTCCGCTTACTTGGCGGCGCCCACAACCACAGTGATGTGGCTGGTGCGCTTGAGGATGCGGGTACCGCGGCCTTTCGCCCGCGCCATGAAACGCTTCAGGGAGGGACCTTCATCAACCATGATGGTCTTGACCTTCAGCTCGTCGACATCCGCGCCCTGATTGTTTTCGGCATTGGCAATTGCCGACTCCACGACCTTTTTGATCAGGTGTGCAGCCTTTTTGTCCGAAAACTTCAGCAGATTGACCGCACGTTCGGCGGACAGTCCACGCACCTGGTCAGCGACCAGGCGGGCCTTCTGCGGGGAGATGCGCGCGGTGCGCAGGATTGCTTTCGCTTCCATCGTCATCTCTCCTTACCTGCTCGACTTCTTGTCGCCACCGTGACCCTTGAAGGTCCGGGTGACGGCAAATTCGCCGAGCTTGTGGCCGACCATATTCTCGTTGACGAGCACCGGAATATGGTTCTTACCGTTATGCACGGCGATGGTGATGCCTACCATTTCCGGCAGGATCATCGAACGGCGCGACCAGGTCTTGATCGGCTTCTTGCTACCCGCAGCGGACTCCACCTTCTTTGCAAGGTGGTGATCGACGAACGGGCCCTTCTTAAGTGAACGTGCCATGGTCGATTAGCCCCTACGATCGCGGACGATGAATTGCTGGGTGCGCTTGTTCTTGCGCGTCTTGTAACCCTTGGTCGGAACACCCCACGGGGTGACCGGATGCGGATTACCCTGGCCAGCCTTGGCCTCACCACCACCGTGCGGGTGATCGACCGGGTTCATGGCGGCACCGCGAACGGTCGGGCGAACACCGCGCCAACGCTTGGCGCCGGCCTTGCCCAGCTTCTCGAGGTTGTGCTCGTCGTTGCCGACTTCGCCGATGGTGGCGCGGCACTCGACCGGCACCTTGCGCATTTCGCCCGAGCGCAGGCGCAGCGTGGCATAGATGCCTTCGCGAGCGACCAGCTGGACGGCTGCACCGGCTGCGCGTGCGATCTGAGCGCCCTTACCCGGCTTCAGCTCGATACCGTGTACCGTCGTACCGACCGGGATGTTGCGCAGCGGCAGCGTGTTACCGGTCTTGATCGGTGCGTTGGCACCGGCGATGACCTGGTCACCCGCCTTCAGGCCCTTGGGGGCGATGATGTAGCGGCGCTCGCCGTCGACATAGCACAGCAGGGCGATATGAGCGGTACGGTTCGGATCGTATTCAATCCGTTCCACACGCGCCGGAATGCCTTCCTTGTTGCGCTTGAAGTCGATGATGCGGTAATGCTGCTTGTGACCACCACCGACGTGACGCACGGTGATACGGCCATGGTGGTTACGACCACCGGACTTGCTCTGCGAGTCGAGCAGTGCCGCATGCGGCGCGCCCTTGTGCAGATCGGGAGTAACCACGCGCACGGCGGAACGACGGCCGGGAGAGGTGGGTTTGAACTTCATCAATGGCATGGGTTGGACCTCAGGCCTTGGCCGTTACGTCGATGGACTGACCATCAACCAGGCGGACGTATGCCTTGCGCCAATTGCCACGGCTGCCAGCACGGTTACGGAAGGACTTGCTCTTACCCTTCACATTGACCACGTTGACCGCTTTGACCTTGACGTCGAACAGCTGCTCAACCGCGGCCTTTACATCGGCTTTGGTGGCTTCGTTCGAAACTTCGAAGACATACTGGTTGGAGATTTCCTGCAGGCGCGCGGTCTTTTCGGAGACTCGCGGAGCACGCAGCACGCTGAAGATTTTTTCGTTGCTGCTCATGCCAGCCACTCCTCGACCTTCTTGACCGCGTCAGCGGTGATCACGACCGTGTCGGCCCCGACCAGAGCGACCGGATCCAGACCCTGCACATCACGCACCTGCACATACGGCAGATTGCGGGCGGACAGATACAGGTGCTCGGAGGCTTCTTCGGTGACGATCAGCGGGCGCTTGCCCACATCCATCCCCTTCAGCTTCTCGATCAGACCCTTGGTCTTGGTTGCTTCGATGTCGAACGAGTCGACGATCATCAGACGACCCTGACGGTTCAGCTCGGAGAAGATCGCGCAGATGGCCGCACGGTACATCTTGCGGTTGACCTTCTGCTCGAAGCTGCGCGGCTTGGCCGCAAAGGTCACGCCGCCGCCGACGAAGATCGGAGCCGTCAGCGCGCCATGACGCGCACCGCCGCCCTTCTGCTTCTTCGACTTCTTGGTCGTGCCCGCAACTTCCGAACGCGTCTTCTGTGCCTTGGTGCCGGCGCGGCCGGCATTGCGATAAGCGACGACAACCTGGTGAACCAGATCTTCGCTGAATTCGCGACCGAACACGGCATCGGAGACCGAGACCTTGTTGTTGCTACCCGTGATAACGAGTTCCATCGTCATCTCTCCTTATGCCTTGCTCGCCGGACGGACGATCACGTCACCACCAGCTGCGCCAGGCACGGCGCCGCGGATGGCAATCAGACCACGTTCGACGTCGACCTTGACCACTTCCAGGTTCTGCGTGCTTTGCTGCACGGCGCCCATGTGGCCCGACATCTTCTTACCCGGGAAAACGCGACCCGGGGTCTGGCGCTGACCCAACGAACCCGGCGCGCGATGCGACAGCGAGTTACCGTGAGTTGCATCGCCCATACGGAAGTTGTAGCGCTTGATGGTGCCCTGGAAACCCTTACCCTTGGTGACGCCCTGGACGTCGACCTTCTGGCCGACCTCAAAGATGTCCGCCTTGATTTCGCCGCCGACGGCGAAATCGCCGAGCTGCGCATCCTCAACGCGGAATTCCCACAGGCCGCGACCCGCTTCCACCTTCGCCTTGGCGAAGTGACCAGCAGCCGGCTTGTTAACCAGCGCGGCGCGACGGGCACCAACGGTAATCTGCACGGCGCTGTAGCCGTCAACTTCGACGGTCTTGATCTGCGCGATGCGGTTCGGAGTTGCTTCGATCAGCGTGACCGGTACCGAGCGGCCGTCTTCAGTGAAGACGCGGCTCATACCAGCCTTGCGGCCCACGAAGCCCAACGAATATTTCTTCGTCATGGTCGTAGTCCTCAGGTCAGCTTGATCTGGACGTCGACGCCAGCCGCAAGTTCGAGCTTCATCAGCGCGTCCACGGTCTTGTCGTTCGGGTCGACGATATCGAGCACACGCTTGTGCGTGCGGGTTTCGTATTGGTCACGCGCATCCTTGTCGGCATGCGGGGATACGAGGATGGTGTAACGTTCGATCTTGGTCGGCAACGGGATCGGGCCACGCACTTGCGCGCCGGTCCGCTTGGCCGTTTCGACGATCTCGCTGGCCGAACGGTCGATCAAACGATGATCGAACGCCTTCAGCCGAATCCGGATCTTTTGGTCCGCCATGACGGTGGGTTCCTTCGTTAAAAGAGCGACGGGCAAGGCCTCTGGGATACCTGCCCCGATATTCCTGCGTAGATGAAATCGCCGTGCATCCTGCCGACGAGGGCACTTCCTCCGCCCAAAAACTGGGGCAGGCCGGTAAACCGGTCTGCCCAGACGGAAAAGTATAATGCGCAACAAGAGCACGGTCAACAACGTGAGTTGCTGAGTGCTCCATGCGACGCGACCTTCCCGGTCTGGCGAACACGAGCGGCATCCTGCCGTTCTTTTCGCTGTAACTCAGCGCCCTACCCAGGAACGCCGAGCCGCGCATTATAGCCACGTGATTTGGCCCGCGCAAGCCTTGCAGGCTCAATTCCCGCAACGCGCCCCGCTCCACCGGACAATAAAAAAGGGCCGGCTTGCACCGACCCTTCTCTCTACTTTTCGGCGACCGAAGTCACCGGATTGCAGGCACTTACTTGACGATCTTGGCAACCACG
>NZ_JARVTF010000009.1:0-248783 GCF_030208825.1 Xanthomonas sp. LMC-A-07 | reverse complement strand
CCACGCCAACCTGATTTTTTAAGTGCCTGCTCCAGCAGGCTCACTCCCTCATCGTCGCACTCGCTCCACTTGGCAAAGTACGAGTGCACGGTCCGCCACTTCGGAAAGTCGCTGGGGAGCGCTCGCCATTGGCAACCGGTTCGCAGCACGTACAACACTGCGCACCACACCTCATACACATCCACACGGCGTGGCTTGGTGCGCTTACGCGCTTGTTCCAGGATCGGCAGCACGTGTTCGAACTGCTCCCGGCTCATGTCGCTCGGATAGGTCTTTTGGCGCATCCGCATAGTCTGCACTGATTAGGAAAGATCGTGAACAGGTTCTAATGCGTCAGCACCCGTACCGACCAGCATGTCGCCGTTAACGGGCTAGCGCAGGAAATACCAAAGCCGCTTTGCTCCACTCCGCGCACCAATCCCGCGCTACAACTCCTCGCGCGGACGCACTCGCCGCAGCGCGTCGGCAATCGTATCGGCCAGCATGTCGCCGGTGAGCGGTTTGCGCAGGAAACTGTCGAAGCCTGCCTGCTGCGCCGTGGGTTCGGCGGCTTCGTCCGAGCGCGCGGTCACCGCAATCAGCGGCATGTCATAGCCAAAGACGCGCAACTGCCGCGCCAGTGCGAACCCGTCCAGCCCGGGCAGATCCAGATCCAGCAGTGCCAGATCGAATGCATTATCCGCGGCCTCGGTGAGGGCGGCCAACCCGTGCGGTGCGTGCACCACCGAATGCCCTTGCGCGCGCAGCAGGCCCACGATGACCTCGGCGATGGTGGGTTCGTCTTCCACCAGCAGGATGCGCAAGGGCGCCACGTTCGCGCTGTCGCGTGCCACCTCGCCGGCCAGCACGGCATTGGACGCGACCCAGCGCAGCGGCAGGTCGACGACGAAGCGCGTACCTGCGCCCAGGCGGCTGATCACTTCGATATGCCCGCCCATCGCCATCGCCAACTCCTGGCAGATGGCCAGGCCCAGGCCGCTGCCGCCGTAGCGCGAGGTGGTCTTGGCGCCATCGCCCTGCTCGAAGCGCTGGAACAGGCGCGCCTTCTGGTCGGCATTGATGCCCGGCCCGGTATCGGCCACCTCGAAGCGCAGCCCCTGGTAGGAACCGAGCGTGCTGAGCTTGAGTCCGACCACGCCGCGCTCGGTGAACTTGATCGCGTTGCTGAGCAGGTTGAGCAGGATCTGGCGGATACGGGTGGGGTCGCCGCTGGCGGTAATGTCGCCAAGCAAGCCGACTTCCAGGCTGAAACGCAGCCCGCGCTCCTGCGCCAACGGCGCCATCAGCGCTTCCACTTCGGCCACCAGCTGGCGCACCGAAAACGGCTGCAGATCCAGCTCCAGACGACCGGACTCGATGCGCGCCAGATCCAGCGCATCGTTGACCAGCCGCAGCAGATGCGAGCCGGCGCGCCGGATCGATTCGGTGTAGCTGCGCTGCTTGTGGTCCAGCTGCGTCTTCAACAACAGCTCGCTCATGCCCAGCACACCGGTCATCGGCGTGCGGACCTCATGGCCGAGCGTGGCCAGGAAGCGTGTCTTGGCCAGCGACGCCTGCTCGGCAAGCTCCTGCTTGTGCACGGCCAGCTGCCAGGCATTGAGGCGGCGCAGGCGGCGGCGATACAGCAGCACCGCTGCCACCACGACACACAGCGCCAGCAGGGTGAGCAGCACCAGCCCCCACGGACTACGCCACCACGGCGGCAGCACCTGGAACGTCAGCGTCTGGCTGGCCGACCAGATGCCGTCGGCAGTGCGGCCCTGCACTTCCAGCGTGTAGTCGCCCGGTGGCAGGCGCGAGAACAGGCGCTCGCCGCTGGGGCCGACGTCGATCCAATCCGGGTCGTAGCCACTGAGGCGGAAGCGGTAACTGGACGAATCCGGGTGCGTAAAGGTGGGCATGCGCGCAACGATGTGCAGGTCGCGGTCGTCGTCAAGAATGGTGAGCGGCTCCTGCCCGGTGATGTCGAGACCACGCTCGCCACGCCGCACGCCAACGCGCTCGATGAGCAGTGGTGGCCTGCGGGTATTGGGATGCATGGCGGTAGGATCGAACACCACCACCCCATCCGGCGCCGCACCGACAATCTGCCCGCCAGTGGCTTGCACCAGTGTCCGGTTGATCATCAGCGGATTAGGCAGCCCGTCGTGCACACCGTACACGCGCACCAATTTGCTGCCGGGGTCGATCCGGATCAGCCCACGCTGGCTCGACACCCAGGCCACCCCACCGGCATGAACCACCAACCCGTTGGGCGCCACCATCGGGAATTCCTGGTCCTTGCCAATGGTGTCCAGCAGCTTGAGCTGGGTGCCGTCCCACAGATACCGGCGTATTTCGCCGACCACGCCCAGCCAGACCACGCCGCCTTCGGCGAACCGAAACACATAGGTGGCCTGGGACGGCGCACCGGGAACCGGCACAAACCGATCCGCGCGCGGGTCCCAGCGCCGCAGACCGGCGTTGTTGGACAGCCAGACCTGGCCGTCCGGGCCAGTGCCGATATCCAAGATGGTCAGCGGCTCCAGCCCATGCGTGCCGTTGACGATGGTCCGCACCAGGGTGCCCTGTGCATCGCGCAGCTGCAGGCCGTATTCGAGCACCGACACCCACAGCTGCCCCTGCCCATCCTCTGCCATCCACAGGGGGCGATCGGCGGCCCCCTCGGCATCAGGTGCCACATCTGCACGGATGGGTAACCGTTTGACCTGCCGGGTCCGCGGGTCGTAGCGCACCAGCGTGCCTTCCACGCCAATCCAGACCACCCCACGTGTGTCCTCGAAGACCGAGTCGGGCGGGTGCAGCGGGTCGATGTGCTCCAGATGCGTCTGCAAGCGGCCGGTGGCAGGGTCGAGCCGTTCCAGCACACCTTTGCTGCCGACCAGCCACACCCCGCCCGAGGCCGAGGCGACAGTCGCCAGAACGGACGTATTGGCCAGCGAGTGAGGCTCCTTGGGGCGATGCGCCAACACCGCAAAGGTGTCCCAATGCGGCAGCAGGTGCCACAGGCCACCTTCCAGCGCCGCAAACCACAGCCCGCCTTCCCGATCCTCGTAGGAGTCGATCCAGTTGCGATTTACCAAACTGTGCGCAGTGAAACTGTAGATCGGCACGCGGACCACATCGGTGCCGTTCTCAGATAGCGCCATGCCGGACTTGGTATCGAGCCAATAGCGCCCACGACGATCGCGCAACAAGACGTTATAGACCGCCTGGTTCGCGGGCAGGTTTTGCCACGGATGGGGACTGAAACGCCCCTCGGCATCCAGGCGAAACAGCTCGCCTGCTCCATCGGTCACCCACAACGTATTGCCATCGCGCTCCAAACGCAGCCGGCCCACCGTCTGACTGCTTCCCGGCAGCGCCACACGCGTGAACTGCTTGCCGTCCCAGCGCACCAGCCCGCCCGGAGTTGCAATCCACAGCGTCCCGTTGGGCGCCACGCGGAGTGCGTTCACCGCGTCGGCGGGCAGGCTGGCCGAGTCGCCGGGCACATTCAAGAATTGTTGCATGCTGCCATCGGGGCGGCGGCGATACAGCCCGTTCGCTGCAGTGCCGAGCCAGATGTCGCCGTTTGGGGTCTGCGCCAGCGACCACACCGTGATCTGGCGCAATTCGGGGAACTGCGCATTCTCCAGGGGCTTGAAGGTGCGTGTCTTGGCTTCGAGAAACCCGGCACCGCCATTTTCAAAGCCCATCCAGACCCGGTTGTCCTGATCGACGCAGATGGTCCAGATCGCGTTACCGGTCAGGCCTTCTTCCATCCGCCAGATGCGGTAATTACGCCCATCGAAGCGGGCCAGCCCGTCGTCGCTGGCCAGCCATAGGTAGCCCTGTTTGTCTTCGGCCAGTTCACCAATGACGTCCGATGGCAACCCGTCTGCAACCGTGACCTGATTGGGCACCGGCATCACCGGCGCACGCGCGGCCAGTGCCGGTGACACGGTCACGCACAGGCCCAGCAACAATAAGGCGACAGCACAATGGAGAACAGACGGAAAAAGGCGCACTGGACACGTTTCACGACAAGTCGCCGCATAGTGCGGGCCACGCGCTGCGCCGGCAAGCGCGAGCAACCTCAAGCGTTCACGCTGGCAATCCGCGACGGGTTGCGCGCTGCACTGCTCCGCTGGGCCATCGGCTGCATGCGTGCAGTGTCTTCCCGAACAGCCGCAGCGAGGCATCTGTACTTGCGGACGCATAGCGTTGCGCTAGTAGCGTCAGCCGGCTTGCCCGGATCAGGCCGGCAGCGTGTGGCAGCCAGCGGCGAAGCAGCGCGCATGTCGTTACCGACGCGGGACGCATCACGTCGGTCCTTGTCGAGTGGCAGCCCTACCGCCACTCAGGATCAACTACTGCCAGGCGCGATCGTTGCCACGCATTGCTGGGCGAATCGAAGCGTTGCACTCCCGCTCGGCGCCGCGTTGACCAGCGCTACGCCGAGTCTTGCATCCGGTCGCAGTAGAAGATCACCAGTGACCGACGTCGCCAAGTCACCCAAGCAGCGGCGTTGCCCGGTCACGCTCGCGCACTGCAGCCTGCACGGCGGCGATCGCCTCGACCAGCATGTCGGCAGTGACCGGCTTGCGCAGGAACCCATCGAACCCGGCGGCCTGTGCCTGGGCTTGTGCGTCGCCATCGGCGCGTGCGGTCACCGCCAGCAGTGGGAATGCGTGCCCGAGCCGACGCAGTTGCGCCGCCAGCGCGAAGCCATCCAGCCCGGGCAGATCCAGGTCCAGCAGCGCCACATCGAACTCGCCATCGACCGCTTCGGACAAGGCCGCCAAGCCGTGTGCGGCATGCACCACCCGATGGCCGCGCCCGGCCAACAGGCCGCTGATCACCTCGGCAACAGTGGGGTCGTCTTCCACCAGCAGGATGCGCAGCGGTGCGCCGGCTGGCGTGCGCGCCTCGCCGGCGACCGGACGCAAGGGCGAGCGGTCGATCGGCAACGGCAGATCCACGGTGAACTGGGTGCCGACCCCGAGCCGGCTGCGCACACGAATCTTGCCCTTCATCGCCACGGTGAGTTCCTGCGAAATGGCCAGGCCCAGTCCGCTGCCCCCGTAGCGCGCATTGGTGCGCGCGCCCTCGCCCTGTTCGAAGCGCTGGAAAAGGCGTTTTTGTTGCTCCGGCCCGATGCCCGGCCCGGAATCGCGCACCTTGAAACGCAGGCAGTCGCCATGCTGGCTGACGGTGAGCCCCACCTCGCCGCGCTCGGCAAACTTGATCGCATTACCAAGCAGGTTGATCAGGATCTGACGCACGCGCGTGGCATCGCCCACCACCACCAGCGCGGCGGGCAGCTGATTGCGATAGTGAAAGCGCAGGCCGCGTGCCTCAACGATGGGATGCATGAAATCGGCCAGTTCCTGGGCTAGCTGCGACGGCTCGAACGGCTGTTGCACCAGTTCCAGCTTGCCGGCCTCGATGCGCGCCAGATCCAGCGCGTCGTTGACCAGCCGCAGCAGATGCGCACCCGCCTTGCGGATCGCATCGACATGGCCGCGCTGTTTTGCGTCTAGCGGCGTGGCCAGCAGCAACTCGCTCATGCCCAGCACGCCGGTCATGGGCGTGCGCACTTCATGCCCCAGCGTTGCCAGGAAGTTCGACTTGGCAATCGATGCCTGCTCGGCTAGCTGCTGACGCTGCCGCGCCAGCACCCATTCCTGCTGACGCCGCACCCGCCGCCGCCACGCCCACACACCCAGACCGAACAACAACAAGCACACCGCCGCCGCGACCATCTGCGCCGCCGGACTCAGCCACCACGGTGGCTGCACCTGCAGCGTCAACGCTGGTGCGGCGACCCAGTCGCCGGTGCCTGCGCGTGCCTGTACCTGCACCTGGTAGTCGCCCGGCGGCAACCGCGAGATGACACGCTCGCCGGTTGCGCCCTGCTCCACCCAACGCTCGTCGTAGCCGTCCACGCGATAGCGATAACGGGCAAGCCCCGGATCCACGAACGACAGGAGCCGTGCGCTGATGCGCAGGTCGCGGTCACGGGCCTGCAGCACGATCGGCCGCTTGTGTGGCACCTGCTGCGGGCGTTCGGCATCGTTGCGGCGTACCTGTACCGACTGGATCACCAACTGCGCCTGCGGCACCGGGGCGAACGGCCGCGTGGGATCGAACAACACGATGCCGCTGGTGGTCAGCGCCAACACCTGCCCGCTGGGGCCGGTCACTGGCGGACGCATCGAAAATTCGCTGTCCGGCAGGCCGTCGCGTTGACCGAACATGCGCACCTGCGGTTGGCCGCGTCGGTAGGCGAACAAGCCACGCGAGGTGGTGGCCCACACCGTGTCAGTGCCCCCCACCGCCAGGCCACGGATCTCGGTGGCCGGCATCCCCTGCGCATGGCCCACGCGCTCAAGCAGCGTGGCCTTGTGGCCATCCCAACCATATCGCTCCAGCGCCCCGGGGCGCCCGGCCCAGAACTCGCTTGGCGACACGAATGCCAGTGCATAGACCTCGTGCTCGGCATCGTCGATCACCCGGCGGAAGCGCTCGCCCTGCCAGACCCACAGGTCATCGCCAGCCGCTACCCAGGCCGAGCCGTCTGGCCGGATGGTGAGCTGCTGCACCATGCCGCCGGGTTCGCTGAGATCGGTCCCGAAGCGGAACTCCGCCAGCAGGCGCCCGTCTGCGGCACGCCGTTGCACGCCACCTCCCACAATCGACAGCCAGAACTCGCCATCGATCCCGCGCGCCATCAACTCCGGTCGCTGGCTCTTGTCCTGGTTAACTTGCAGCCCAAGCCGGCGCTTTTTGCCGGTCGCAGGGACGTAGTGCGTGACGTCATCCCGCAGCGCAATCCACAGGCTGCCGTCGGCATTGGGCAACACCGATTGCACGGTGCCCCCGCCCAGCGCCGCGCTGTGCACCACCGGCACCACGTCACCCTGTTCACCAAGCCGATACACCCCGTCGCCGGTGGTCACCAGAAAGCTGTCGCCATCGGCAGCGGCATTGACCAGGTACAGGCTTTCCAGGGGTCTGCCCTGGGTCTGCAAGATGGTGGAAAAGCGCTGCCAGTCCGGCGGCAGATAGGCCAGGCCCTGCGAAATCAGCCCCAGCCACAGCCCGCCCTGGCGATCCTGCAGCAGATCGAGCACGCCACTTTCTGCGGTGAGAAACCCGCTGCCACGGTCGCCGTCCATGACCCGCAACGCGGTTTCTCCGGGGGCCACGCGAAAGAACCCATCGGCGGCAGCGACCCAGTAGCCCCCGTGGACGTCGTGCACCACGGTCCCGGCGCGCACGTTCTCTGCACCCTTCCACGGCGCAGGCTCTAGCACGCCAGCGGGCGTGACCCGGTACTGGCCCTTGCTGCTGCCGACCCACAACGTGCCATCCGGATCCTTGCTGAGCTTGAAGACCGTGGCACTCAGGCGCTCGGGCGCAATGCGCACGAAACGCTCGCCATCGCGCATCACCAGCCCGCTGCCGGTGCCGATCCACAACCGGCCGCGTGCGTCGGTCAGCATGCTCATGATGGTGTCGCTGGGCAGCCCGTCCGGCGCATCGGGCGTGGCACGGAACACCGTGAGCCGGCCGTCTTCTTCGCGCCTGCACAGGCCACCGTTGCTGGTTCCGATCCAGAGTGCGCCCTGCGCCTGTGCCAGCGCCCATACCTGACCGGCGCAGGCGTTGCTGACGGCGGGAAAGCTGACAAAGCCCTCGCGCTCGGCATCGAACATGGCCAGCGGCGAGCCATTGATACCGAGCCAGACCCTGTCGCGGTCATCGACCAACAGCGTTTCCACTTCGTTGCCGGGGATCGAGCGCGCGCTCAGTGGGTCGTGCTGCCACACCTGCAAGCCGATGCCGTCATAGCGGGCCAGCCCATCGCTGGTCGCGGCCCAGACATAGCCTTGCCGGTCCTGTGCCAAGGCCAGCACCATGCGCGAGGGCAAGCCATCGCCCGGACCGAACCGGCGCATGCGTGGTGTTTCGATCTGCTCTGCCGCCAACGCACTCGCGCCCATCAGCAGCAGCACCGCCGCCAGCACCCAGCTGGCATGTTTCCGCATCTGCACTGTGATCCCCATCGTCCCTGCATTCCCCAATGCCATCCGCCAGTCGCACTGTACCCGCACGCTGGCGTTCAGGACTCAGACCGGCGTCTCCGGCGGCGCCTTGTCCATCGCATCGTCGGCCAGGACTTGCGCCAAGGCCTGTGCCAGCAGGTCACCGGTGAGCGGCTTGCGCAAGAACCCATTGCATCCGGCGGCCAGCGCCTGGGGCTCGGCATCGGCATCGGCGCGCGCGGTCACCGCCACGATCGGGAAGCGCACGCCGCGTGCGCGCAGCTGCGCCACCAGCGCCGCGCCATCGAGCCCCGGCAGGTCCAGGTCGCACAGGCCCGCGTCGAAGCTGCGCGCGCTCACCTCGGCCAATGCAGCCAGGCCATGCAACACGTGCGTGACGTGATGCCCGCGCCCCTGCAGCAGGCCAACAATCACCTGCGCCACGGTCACGTCGTCTTCGACCAGCAACAACTGCAGCGGCGCCTGGTGCACCGGCGGAACCGCACGCGTCACCACGGTGGTCGAAGGCGCAGGCGTGCTCACCCAGCGCAGCGGCAGCTCCACCGCGAAACAGGCGCCCTGGCCCAACGCGCTGCTGACGCCCACCGACCCGCCCATCGCCGCTGCCAACTCGCGACAGATCGCCAAGCCCAGCCCGCTGCCGCCATGCCGCGTGGTCGTGCGCCCTCCCTCGGCTTGTTCGAAACGCTGGAACAGCCGCCCACGCTGCTCTTCACTCATGCCCGGCCCGGTGTCGCTGACCTCCACGCGGATACCGCCGCCGCCCGCCTGCAGGGGCAACACGCGCAGACGCACCTGCCCGCGCTCGGTGAACTTGACCGCGTTGAACAACAGGTTGAGCAGGATCTGCTGGACCCGGTTCGCATCACCATGCAGCGCGCGCGGCAGGCTCTCATCCAGGTGGCACTCGAACGCAAGCTGCTTCTGCTCGGCACTGGGCCGCACCAGGTCGACCACCTGCCGGATCAACTGACGCAGATCGAAATCGCGATCGTCCAAGGCCAGCTTACCCGCCTCGATACGTGCCAGATCCAGCGCATCGTTGACCAGCCGCAGCAAATGCTTGCCCGCCGACTGGATCGCGCTGGCATAGCCCTGCTGGCGCCCATCCAACGGCGTTTGCAGCAACAACTCACTCATGCCCAGCACACCGGTCATGGGGGTGCGCACTTCATGCCCCAGCGTCGCCAGAAAACGCGTCTTGGCCTGCGAGGCCTGTTCGGCGAGCTCACGCTTGTGCTGCGCCAGTTGCCATTGCGCACGCATACGCACGCGCCGGCGATAAGCGGCGGCGAGCAAGACACCCAACATCATGCCGACCAAGACCATCACGGCGATGCCGAGACGGCTGCGCCACCAGGGCGGGTTGACGGTGAATCGCAGCGATCGCACCTGCGAGCGGTTGCCCAGCGGATCAACGCCTTGCAAAGCAAGTTCGTAGGTGCCCGCAGGCAGGCTGGCAAATTCTCGGAGACCTGCATTGCCCGATGCTTGCCATTCCGTATCGAAGCCTTTCAAGAAGCTCCAGTAACGGTTGGACAGCGGATCGTTATAGGACAGCAGCCGCGTCACAACTTGTAGCTGCCGATCGTCAGGGCCAAGCTGGAAGGGACGATCGGCCGGCAGCACCTTACGCGCGCCGTTGCGCAGCACACTCACCTGTTCCAGCTGCAATGCCGGAACGAAAGGTGGGACATCCGGCATTGCGGTATCCAGCAAGAGCGTCGAGCCATCGCTGGTGGCGCCGATCAACGTGTCGTCCACCATCACGAGACAGTGCTGGATGAATTCCTGACTGGTCAATCCATCCCGGGTGCCGATATTACGCACCCGCGCTGGTGTGACAGAGGGATCGATCCGCCAAAGACCGCGCAAACTGGAAATCCAGATCCTGCCACGTGGATCCATCTGCATCGCCGATGCATCGAATCCCGTCATCCCATCGGCTTGGCCCACTTGGCGAACACGCGTCCAGCGCGTTGCAGTCTGGCGCCACTCTTCTGCACCGGTCGATCGGTACACCCAGACAGCCTTGGGCGACTGACTGGCAAACGCCTGTATGGCCGGCCCCTCAAAGCCCGTAACCGGCACGAACCGGTTGGAAGGGGCGTCCCAGGCAAACATTCCACCTTCGCCGGCCACCCAGACGCGTCCATCAGGCCCCTTCTCAAGCTGCAGCACGGTGATGTCACGCAAGCCATGTGGATCCTGCGCCGTAATTTGTTGCAGGACACGGCCGGTGCGCAGATCGCGCTGCTGAATCATGTCGATGAAGGTCATCCACACCGTATCGCCATCTTCGGTCAGCCATTCCGCGCCAGAAAACGCAGATGCCGGGTCCATACCGTCCGATGGCCAGTGCGTGAATTCACCGGTACGCAGATCCATCCGTGACAGACCAAAACTCAGGTTGCCCATCCACACGCGCTGCAGGCGATCCTCCAGGGTCGAGACCAATTCCATCCCTTTCAGATGCTTCGACTGAATTCCCGTCTGAAAGACGTCCCCATTACTTGGATCGACACGCAACAGCCGGCCTTCCGTATCCACCTGCCACAAACCACCGGAACGCTTGGCCGGAGCAAGGTTGCAGTAAATGGCATCGCCATTGGGCGCAACCGCCTTCAGTACCGCGCTCCGTTTCCAGTCGGCCGGCAGATATCCAAGGCCAGTCCCGTGCATCGGCACCCAGAGACCGCCATCGGCGGCGCCGAACAACCCGATAACGTTGCGCCGCGACAGCTGGCCTTCTCCGTTGAAGACAGGCACGGGTGGGCGCTGGCCACGCGTCCGCCACAGACCGCGCCCGCTTCCCAGCCAGAATTCACCGTCAGGCGCAGCAACAGCGCCCCAAAATTCGTTGCCGTTTCCGAACATGCTCGACCATGGAAGCGGCAACCATTGGTCGCCCGGGCCCATGACATGCAAACCCGACTCGCTTCCAAGCCACAGCCGGTCCCCGGTCCATTGCAGGCCAAAGATGGCCGACTGACGACTTGGCTCACCTGGGACGTATTCGCGATGCAGCCGCTTGCCATCGTAATAGGCAAGGCCATGACTGGTTCCGATCCACAACCGATGCCGCGTGTCCGTGGTCAGATTCATGACGATGGACTCACCCAGGCCGCCTTCGACCGCGTCCAGGTCTACCGACGCCATCTTTCCGCGGGAATCGACACGGACCAATGCACCCGTCGTCGTGCCGGCCCAGATGGCATGATCGAAGCTGGCGATGCTGTAAATCTCGCCGCCCTTTAGCGCCGGGTGGTCTGCAGCGTGGTAATGCCGAAAGCTGGTGCGAGCGGCGTCCATGACGCTGAGGGTCTTGCCACAGCCAATCCAGACCCTGTCCAGCGCATCAATGTGAAGCGCCTGGACGGCATTGCAGGAAAGCGATCCCGGGTCAGTCGGATTGTTTCTCCACGTCTTGAACCCGGCGCCGTCATACCGCACCAGACCGTCCAGCGTGCCAAGCCATAGATACCCCGCGCGGTCCTGGCCGATCGCAATCACCATGGTGGACGGCAGCCCGTCGCTGGGACCTACAGTCCGGAAGCGAGGGATCTCGGGAATCTTCGCCGCACACGGAAAGGCGCCCAGCAGCGCGACCAGCACGACGAACAACAGCAAACGCATGTGGGCATCCTTTCCACGTCCAGCCGGCATGCTCGCAACGGATCGTTGCGAACGCAAGCCAAGCGCGTGCTGCCGGGATGTGTCTAGAATCCGCCCATGACGCCTCTCGCCCGCCTGCTGGCCTTCCCTGCCCTGGTCCTGACCAGCCTCGCCGCCACCGCCGCGCCGGTGCGCTACGCACTGGATCCGGTCCACACCCGGGTGCTGTTCGCGGTGGAACATGCCGGATTTTCCAAGGCTCTAGGCACCGTATCCGGCAGCAGCGGCACCCTGGTGTTCGACCCGGACGACTGGGCGGCGGCAACGCTCGAGGTCACCGTGCCGCTGCGCCGCGCGGACCTGGGCGATGCGAAATGGAACGAGGCCACCCTGGCACGCAACCTACTCGACGCCGAGCGCTTTCCTGACGCGCATTTCGTCTCCACCAAGGTCGAAGCCAGCGATGCGACCCACGCCAAGGTCACCGGCAACCTCACCCTGCACGGGGTCACCCGGCCGGTCACGCTGGACGTCACCCTCAATGCGCTCAAGCGGCATCCATTGCCGCCGTTCCGCCGCACCGCCGGCTTCTCGGCCACGGCCACGCTCAGCCGCGCCGCGTTTGGCGTGGATGCCTGGAAGTCGATGATCGGCGACACCGTCGAGCTACGCATCGAAGCCGAGGCCGTCCGCGAAGGGCGCGCCGATAGCGACGACGATGCCGGCAAGACCACCGAGCCCGCCGCGCCGGAGCAACCGGCGCCAGCGACCACCGATACGGAGAGCGGCCGATGAGCCTGAAGAATGTCGAGCGCTGGGGCGGCGTCAGCCAGACCCTGCACTGGTTGATCGCGCTGCTGATCCTGGTGCTGGGCATCGTCGGCCTGACCATGGGCGAGCTGCCCAAGACGCCCAAGTATTTCTGGGTCTACACCGCGCACAAATCCGTGGGCCTGACCGTGCTGGCCCTGGTCATCGCCCGCCTGGGCTGGCGGCTATATGCCGGCGCCCCGCCACCGGTGCCGGGCACGCCAAGCTGGCAGGAACGCATCGCCGGGTTCACCCACTGGCTGCTGTACGCGATGATCTTTGCGATGCCGCTGTCCGGGTGGCTGTACGACTCCACCAGCGGGCTGCGCCCGTTCCGCTGGTTCGGCCTGTTCAACGTGCCCAAGCTCAGCGCACCGGACGAGCAGCTGCGCGCGGTGTCGCACGCCGTGCACGAATGGGGCTTCTGGCTGTTGATTGCCGTGGTCCTGGCGCATGCCGGCGCCGCGCTTTACCACCATCTCTTCCAACGCGATGCCACGCTGACGCGCATGCTGCCGCGTGGCTGGCTCTCCCCCAAACCGTAAAGGATGTCGCATGTCTTCCAGGCTGTTTGCCTCCCCCCTGCTGGTTGCGTCCGCACTGGTCGCCACCTTCGCCGCCGCCCCGGTGCTGGCCGCCGACTATGTCCAGGCGCCCGGCTCTTCGCTGGTGTTCGCCAGTAAGTACGACGGCGAAGTGTTCACCGGCACCTTCCCGGGCTTCGACACCACGCTGAGCTTCGATCCCGCCAACCTGGCCGGCGCCAAGCTCGATGTGCGCATCCCGCTGGCCGGTGCCAAGAGCGGCAACGGCGACCGCGATTCCACCCTGCAGGGGCCGGACTTCTTCAACGTGGCCAAGTTCGCCACCGCGCGCTACCACGCCGAGAAATTCCGCGCGCTGGGCGGCAACCAGTACGCCGCCGACGGCACCCTGGAGCTGCGCGGTGTCAGCAAGCCGGTCACGCTGACCTTCACCTGGACGCCCGGCGCGCAGCCGGTGCTCGCCGGCAAGGCCACCGTCAAGCGCCTGGACTTCGGCGTGGGCGGCGGCGACTGGACCGATACCAAGACCATTCCAAACGAAACGGCAATCAGCACCAAGGTGGTGTTCAAGGCGAAGTGATGCGCCACCGGCCGCACCAGGACGCGGCCACTGAACGGCGGACTACCTCGTCGGGTCCGCCGTTTTTTTATGTCTCATGCATGGGGTGCAGCGTCCAGCCAGGCGCGCAGACGTGGCGCATCGAATGGCCAGTCCAGCTCACGCCCCGCCGGGTCGCGTAACACCGGCACACGCAGACCGTAAGCGGACTCTAGCGCCGCATCGTCGTCGATGAACACGCTGAAGAACGCGCCTGCGCGCGCCTGGGCCAGCACTTCCACGGCCTGGTCGCAGAGGTGGCAGTCGTCGCGCTGGTAAAGGGTCAGGGCCATGCGGGGGGTCTCATGCTGCGCTGCAGCCGTGCTGCAATCGCCAAGCGCTTAGAATAGCGGGCTTCTTGCTCACCTCTCCGGCACGCATGGCTGTCAGTACGTTCGACCTGTTCAAGATCGGTATCGGTCCGAGTTCCTCGCATACCGTGGGGCCGATGCGCGCCGCCGAGCGCTTCGTCCACCGCTGGTTGCTCGATACCGGCCGCTTGCAGGAGGTGACACGTCTGCGCGCCGAAGTCTTCGGCTCGCTGGCATTGACCGGGCGCGGCCATGGCACCGACAAGGCCGTGCTGCTCGGGCTGGAAGGGCATCGCCCGAACCTGATCGACCCGGATGTCATCCCCGCCACGCTTGAGCGCATCCGCAGCAGCAAGCGCATCAACCTGATGGGCCAGCACGCAATCAGCTTCGACGAAAAGCGCGACCTGCCGATGAACAAGCGGCAGAAGCTGCCGTACCACACCAACGGCATGCGCTTCACCGCCTACGATGCAACCGAAGCGGTGATCGCCACGCGCGATTACTACTCGGTGGGTGGCGGTTTCGTGGTCAACCAGGACGACGCCGCCGACGACCGCATCGTGGCCGACGAGACTCCGTTGCCCTACCCGTTCCTCAGCGGCGATGAGTTGCTGGCACAGTGCGCGCGCAGCGGCCTGAGCATTGCGCAACTGATGTTCGAGAACGAAAAGAGCTGGCGTAGCGAAGACGAGATCCGCGCCGGCCTGCGGGAGCTGTGGAATGCCATGCAGTCGTGCGTGGCACGCGGCATTCGCGAAGAAGGCACCCTGCCCGGCGGCCTGAACGTCTCGCGCCGTGCGCCCGCGCTGTACCGCGAGCTCTCCTCCAAACCCGAAGCGGCGATGCGCGACCCGTTGACCACGCTAGACTGGGTCAACCTCTACGCACTCGCGGTCAACGAAGAAAATGCCGCAGGCGGCCGCGTGGTCACTGCGCCCACCAACGGTGCAGCCGGCATCATTCCCTCGGTGCTGCATTACTTCGATCGTTTTTGCCCGGGCGCTTCGGAACAACGCATTTTCGACTTCCTGCTCACCGCAGCGGCAATCGGCATCCTGTACAAGGAAAACGCCTCGATTTCCGGCGCCGAAGTGGGCTGCCAAGGCGAAGTGGGTGTGGCCTGCTCGATGGCCGCCGGCGGTCTGGTCGCCGCGCTCGGCGGCAACCCCGGGCAGATCGAGAATGCGGCGGAAATCGGCATGGAGCACAACCTCGGTCTGACCTGCGACCCGATCGGCGGGCTGGTGCAGATCCCCTGCATCGAACGCAACGCCATGGGTGCAGTGAAAGCCATCAACGCCAGCCGCATGGCCATGCGTGGCGACGGCAAGCACAAGGTGTCACTGGACAAGGTCATCAAGACCATGCGCGACACCGGCCGTGACATGCAGGACAAATACAAGGAAACCAGCCGTGGCGGGCTGGCGGTGAATGTCATCGAATGCTGAGCCAGTGCGTGGCGTAGAGCGGCTAAAAAAACGTAGCGAGCAGTCGTCAGGTGGGTGCGGACGGCGCGGAGGAACCGGAATGTACGCGGGTACAGAGTATTCCGAGCACCGGCCGCGCCCGCCTGGCGGCCGCGCAGTCGTTTTGATAGCTGCTCTTAGTGCGTGCGTGACACAAGACCGGCCATCATTTGCTGGACGCAAGCGGTGACCGGTTGGACCACATGACATTACTGCGCGCGGACGCTGCGCTTGTTCCAAGCAGCGGCCGTACGGCACTGCGGCGCGCCATGGATACGTTGATCGCAATCGCCCGCGTGGTGCGCGTGGCACCGTGTTGCCCTCGCACGCGTCTGCGATGCTTCTTTTCCTTCTCCACGCGCCTGTTCTGACAAGCGCGCGTCAAGGCTCATGGCCAGCGCGACGCTAGCTGCCAACCACACCGTTGCTCGACAGTTCGATCCAAGCACAGGCGCGCCCCCCTCGTGCAGCGCAAGTGTTGAGTGGCGCTCAGTAGCGGCCGCCACGTGTTGTACGCGCTCACCACAGCGCGCTGTGTAGCCTTGCGGGATTGCTCACCTGGAGATCGCGATGCGACACCTTGCCTGCTCTCTCGCTTTGGCGCTGGCCTGCGGCCCGCTGATGGCCCAGGAGGCCAGTTACGGCCCTCGCCTGGAAGGCTTCGATTACCCATATCCAGTGAAAACCTACGCGTTCACGTCGCAACAGCAGGCGCTGGAGATGGCGTACCTGGATGTTGCGCCAACGGGCAAAGCCAACGGGCGCACCGCCGTGCTGCTGCACGGCAAGAATTTCTGCGCCGCCACCTGGGAGCAAACCATCGCCGCACTGAGCAAGGCCGGCTACCGCGTGATCGCGCCGGACCAGGTGGGCTTTTGCAAATCCAGCAAACCGGCCGCCTATCAGTTCTCGTTCGCACAGCTCGCCGACAACACGCATGCCCTGCTGCAGAAGCTCGGTCTCCAGCGCGCCGTGGTGGTTGGGCACTCGATGGGCGGCATGCTCGCGATCCGCTATGCACTGATGTACCCGCAAGCGACCGAGCACCTCGCGCTGGTCGACCCGATCGGGCTGGAAGACTGGAAGGCCGAAGGCATTCCGTGGCGCAGCGTGGATGTTTGGTACGACAACGAGCTGAAGATCAGCTTCGAGCGCATCAAGAAGTACCAGATGGACGTGTACTACGCTGGCCAATGGAAGCCGGAATTCGAGCGCTGGGCGCGCATGCAGGCCGGTATGTCGCTGGGCAACGGCAAACAGGCCGTGGCCTGGAATCAGGCGCTGACCTACGACATGGTGTTCAATCAGCCGGTGGTTTACGAGCTGCCCAAGCTCGCCGTGCCAACCACGCTGTTCATCGGGCTCAAGGACCGCACTGCCATCGGCAAGGACACCGCACCGCCAGAGGTGAAGGCGCGCGTCGGCGACTACACCAAGCTGGGCAAACGCGCCGCCGAGGCCATTCCGGATGCCACGCTGGTCGAATTCGCCGAACTCGGACATTCGCCACAGGTGCAGGATCCGGTGCGCTTCAATGCCGAGTTATTGAAGGCGATTTCCCGCTAGCCAGTTGCGGCGCGCAGGTTCTGGCATGCGCGCCGCCTGCCAGCTCCAGGCGCGTGCGCGATCACCACGCGCCCAACGCCGATTGGGAACACATGTTGGGGACACGTGGTTTAACGCGCAAATCCAATTCTGTCAGAAGCATTCCACGGGGGCTGCCTGCGGTCACCCACGCGCTGCCCCAGCTTGCACGCACCGCAGGAGCCGATAGCGCAGCGGCGACACCGCACGGGCCAAACCGCAGCATCCTTCGCACGCGACAGCAACAACAATGCGTCGGGTACGAAGCACCGCAACCTCAGCCAGCAACGATCCGCAGCACATCGTCCAGCAACGCCGCCGCGGTCACTTCGGCACCGGCGCCCGGCCCTTGAATCAACAGCGGCTGGTCGCGGTAGCGATCGCTGCTGATGGCGACACGGTTGTCGGTGCCCGCGCCGCCCGCCAGCGGGTGGTCCAGGGCCAATTCGCGCAAGCCCACGCTTGCGCCATGCTCGTCCACGCGGCCCACGAACCGCAAGCAGCGGCCGGCGGCGCAGGCCTGCTGCCAACGCGTCTGCACCAGCGAATCCAGTGTTTCCAGGTGCGCGTCCACCGCCTCCGGCGCCACAGACGTCAGCGCGGCAGGTACCAGCGATTCCACATGCACCTGCTCGGCTTCCAGCGGTTGCCCGGCCGCACGCGCCAGGATCAACAACTTGCGCCGCACGTCCTCACCGGAGAGATCGATACGCGGATCGGGCTCGGTGTACCCGGCCGCCATCGCTTCGCGGACGCACGCCGAGAACGGCGTACTGCCATCGTAGCGATGAAACAGCCACGCCAACGACCCCGACAACACCCCTTCGATCGAATGAATCTGGTCGCCGCCGGCCACCAGTGCACGCACGCTGCTGAGCAAGGGCAGCCCAGCACCCACGGTGGCACTGTCGCCGTAATACGCGCCGCTGGCGTGACGCGCGGCATACAGGTCCTGCGCACGCGACAGTGCTGTGCCCTGGCCCAGCTTGTTGGCGGTCACTACATGCACGCCGCGGGTCAGCCATTCCACGTGCCAATCCGCCACCACGTCGCTGGCGGTGGCATCCACCAGCACATCGCCGGCGCGCAGCGCAGTGGTTTCTGCCCACGGCTGCAGCACCGCACGGCCACGCGGCGCCGCATTGGCCAGCTGCAGTGCCTGCTCCGCGCCGGCACCACAATCGTGCGCAATCCGCGAGTTGGCCAGCCAGTCAAAGCGCGGCAGGCGCAACTGACGCTGCTGCAAGGCGGTATAGCGCGTCACGAAGGCACGCCCCACCGTGCCGGTGCCCAACAGTGCGAGCCGCGGTGTGGGCGTCACGGCAGCCACCGGCGCACGGCGCGAGACAGGCAGCACGGCGCTCACGCGTCGACCTGTTTGCGCGCGACCGCGCTCAACGCGGCTTCCGCACGTGCCAGGCCGGCACGCAGGTCGACCAGCAGATCCTCGGCAGATTCAATGCCCACCGACAGCCGCAACAAGCCATCGGAAATACCGGCCGCAGCGCGCGCTTCGGCGGTCATCGCCGCGTGCGTCATCGAAGCCGGATGCGCGATCAGGCTCTCCACGCCACCCAGCGATTCGGCCAGGGTGAAATAACGCAGCCCGTCGACGAACGCACGCACCGCCGCCTCACCGCCATTGAGCTCGAAGCTGATCATCGCGCCGAAGCCCTTCTGCTGGCGTGCCGCCAGCGCATGGCCAGGATGCGATGCCAGCCCGGGGAAATACACCTGGTTCACTGCCGCGTGTTCGTCCAGCAGCACCGCGATCGCATCGGCGTTTTCTTGGTGCACGCGCAGGCGGGCATCCAGCGTGCGCAGCCCGCGCAAGGTCAAAAACGCATCGAACGGCGAACCGGTCAGGCCCAGGGCGTTGGCCCACCACACCAACTGCTGGTGCAGCTCCGCATCGCGCGCGATCACTGCGCCGCCCACCACATCGCTGTGGCCGTTGACGTACTTGGTGGTGGAATGCAGCACCACATCGGCGCCAAATTCCAGCGGCTTTTGCAGCGCCGGCGACAGGAACGTGTTGTCCACCACGGTCAGCGCGCCCACCTTGTGCGCGGCCTCGATGACAAAGCGCAGATCAGTGATGCGCAGCAACGGGTTGGACGGGGTTTCGATCAGCACCAGCTTGGGCGACTGCGCCAGTGCATCGGCCAGCGAGCGCGGGTCGGTGAGGTCGGCGGTGATCAGGGCGAAATGGCCCTTCTTGGCCAGCGCGTTGAACAACCGCCAGCTGCCGCCGTAGGCATCGTGCGGCACCACCAGGGTGTCGCCGGGCTGCAGCAAGGCGTTGAGCACCAGGTTGATCGCGCCCATGCCGGTGGAGGTGATCACTCCGCCGGCGCCGCCTTCCAGTTCGGCCAGGGCTTCGCCGAGCAGGTCGCGAGTGGGGTTGCCGCTGCGGGTGTAGTCGTATTGGCGCTTGTTGCCGAAGCCGTCGAAGGAGAAGTTCGACGACAGCACGATCGGCGGCGTCACCGCGCCGTAGGCGGTGTCCCGGTCGATTCCGGCACGGACGGCGGCGGTGGCAGCGCTACAGGGCGCGTCGGCAGGGTCACGAAAGCTCATGCGGTTTCTCCGGTCGTGCGAAGGGCAGTGGTGAGGATCGCGTCGATGCGATCGATTTCTTTGAGGAAGGCGTCGTGGCCGTAGGGCGAGCGCAGCACGCGCAAACTGCCGCGCGGGCCCAGCCCTTCGACCAGGCTGACCAGATCGGCCAGCGGCACCAGGCGGTCGCCTTCCACCGCGACCACCACCGTGGGCACGGCGACCGCGGCCGGGTCGATGCGGTGCAGGTCGATGGACTCGGACAGGCGTAGATAGGCGTTCACCGGCGTGCGCGCCACGTATTGGGCGCCGGCCGCATCCAGATAGTCTTCGGCGGCCACGCGCACGCGGCCATTGATCACTTCCGGCGGCGCATCGAAGCGCTCGCTGAATTCTTCCGGGGTGCGGTAGCTCAGCATCGCGAACTGGCGTGCCAGGGCGAGCCCGTGGTGCTCGGCGCATTGCAACTGGCCAAGCGCCACCGCGCGCCGCTGCAGGGCACGCCATGCGGCGGCATACGGATGAGCCCGATGGGCACCACTCACCGCAACCAGCGTGTGCAGCCGCGCGGCATGCCGGCTGGCGAATTGCAGGCCGACCAGGGCGCCGTAGGAATAACCGACAAAGCCGTGCAGGCGCGCGATGCCCAGCACATCCAGCAGTGCGGCGATTGCATCGGCCTGGTCGGCGGTGTCGATCGGCGCATCCAGGCTGCCGTCTGCACCAAGAAAATCGAAGGCCAATAGTCGGCGCGACGCCGGGTCCAGCGCGCGGCCGGCACCGACCAGCCCCTCTACCCAACCTTTCTCGGGGAACACCGCGCTGGCAGCGAGATGGCGATGGGCTGAAATTCCGCCCGCCACGAACACCACCGGCGCCTGCTCCGCGCCAACCAGTTCGTAGCGCAGGCGCAGCTCGCGTTGGCCGGCGTGGCGCATCGGTAGATTGATGACGAGCTCGCCGCGCACGGCAGGCGGGGCGTCGCTATCAGCGGCGGGCGTATAGGTGTCGGCGGTGGTGAGTGGCGATGCTGTGGTCACGAGGCTCATGGCGATATCCGGGGTGGATCGGCCATCGAGCTTCGCGGGAGCTCGCGTTCGACGTGCGGAGGGCACGATTCGAACCATCTTTCGGCGGACGCGGAGGTCCCCGCAGGATTTGGCACCAAACGCGGGCGCTTGCGCGCTCCGCTGGCTGCCCCGGCATCAAAGGGCCTGTCCCTCCGCCGGTCTCGATGGTGAGGCTACGATGCCACCGCCTTTTTGCGATGTCAATCTCTTCATGCGGATGGAAAGATATATTTTCATCCGATACCACCTGGCCGTGATGGACCGCATACTTGCGCCCCTCTCGCCCGACCTCAACTGCAGCCGCTCGCCCATGCTTCGTGCCGCCGTTTCCGCCGTCATCCTGCTGTTGTGCATCCCCGCGGCACCGGTCGCCGCGCAACAGCGCTGGCATTGGCCTGGCGCAGCGGCAGTGGGCGCAACGCCACCTGCAAGTGCGTCGCAACGCGCCGAAACCGCCGCCGCGCCGGGCCTGGCCCTGCAGCTCGAATGGCAGGCGCCGGTATATCTGGCCTGGGCCGTCAATCCACTGGACGGCCCGGCCGAAGTGCGCCTGAGCGCACCGCCCAGCGCCGACTATCGCGCCGTGCCACAGCTTCCGTTGGTGCAGTCGCTGGGCGCGCGCGAACGGCGCCTGCTGGCCCGCGTGTACCCGGTCAGCCAGCGCAGGACGCTGGACGGGCTCGGCCTGCGGCTGGAGGTGGTGCCCGGCGACCCGCAGGCGCAACTGCAGGAAGCGCGCTACCAGTTGCCGTTCCGCGACGTGCCGATCCAGGTGGACCAGGGCTATGGCGGTCAGTACAGCCATAGTGACGATCCCAACTGGTATGCCATCGACTTCGCCCTGCCCGCCGGTACCCCGGTGCTGGCCGCCCGCGACGGCGTGGTCATGGAGATCCAGCAAGGCGCCGACGAAGCCGGCCCGCATGGGCCGGACGCCGGCGGCGGCAACCTGGTGCGCCTGCTGCATGCCGACGGCAGCATGGCGATCTACGCCCATCTGGCTCCGGCGGGCGTGCTGGTGCGCCCCGGTCAGCGCGTGCGCGGCGGCGAGCGGCTCGGCAGCGCCGGCAGCACCGGCTTCAGCACCGCGCCGCACCTGCATTTCGCGGTGCAACGCAATGTCGGCCTGCGGCTGATCTCGCTGCCATTCCGGATGAGCGGCCCACAAGGCGAGCTGCACTTCCCCTCGCCCGCGCCCTGACGCGTGCGGCCAGCGCCAGCCGGGCTCCCTGGCCTGCCGCAGGCCGACGCACCGAAGCCGCTATAATCACCGGCTTCCTCAGTTTCCGCAGGCGTCCGACCGGGCGCGCTCCCTCATGTCCGAAGTCTCCAACGAAGCCGCGCGCCGCCGCACCTTCGCCATCATTTCCCATCCCGACGCCGGCAAGACCACGCTGACCGAAAAGCTGCTGCTGTTCGGCGGCGCGATCCAGATGGCCGGCTCGGTGAAGGGACGCAAGGCCGCCCGCCACGCCACCTCGGACTGGATGGCGCTGGAAAAAGAGCGCGGCATCTCGGTGACCTCCTCGGTGATGCAGTTCCCGTACGAGGACAAGATCGTCAACCTGCTCGACACCCCCGGCCACGCCGACTTCGGCGAGGACACCTATCGCGTGCTGACCGCGGTGGACTCGGCGCTGATGGTGATCGACGTGGCCAAAGGCGTGGAAGAACGCACCATCAAGTTGATGGAAGTCTGCCGCCTGCGCGACACCCCCATCATGACTTTCATCAACAAGCTCGATCGCGAAGGCAAGAACCCGATCGACCTGCTGGATGAAGTGGAAACCGTGCTGGGCATCCAGTGTGCCCCGGTCACCTGGCCGATCGGCATGGGCCAGCGCCTGAAGGGCGTGGTGCATCTGATCACCGGCGAAGTGCACCTGTACGAGCAGGGCCGCAACTTCACCCGTCAGGACTCCACCATCTTTCCCTCGCTCGATGCGCCGGGCCTTGCCGAAAAGATCGGCACCCAGATGCTGGACGAACTGCGTGAGGAACTGGAACTGGTGCAAGGCGCCAGCAATCCGTTCGACCTGGATGCCTACCGCGCCGGGCAGCAGACGCCGGTGTTCTTCGGCTCGGGCGTCAATAACTTCGGCGTGCAGCCATTGCTGGATTTCTTCGTCGAGCACGCACCGCCGCCGCAGGCACGCGATACCACCGGCCGCCGGGTCGAAGCGGTCGAGCCCAAGTTGAGCGGCTTCGTGTTCAAGATCCAGGCCAACATGGACCCGCAGCACCGCGACCGCGTGGCGTTCATGCGCGTGTGCTCGGGCAAGTTCACCGCCGGCATGAAGGCATTGCACGTGCGCAGCGGCAAGGACGTGAAGCTGGCCAACGCGCTGACCTTCATGGCCTCCGATCGCGAGATCGCCGCCGAAGCGTGGCCGGGCGATGTGATCGGCATCCACAACCACGGCACCATCTCCATCGGCGATACCTTCACCGAAGGCGAGTCGCTGTCGTTCACCGGCATTCCCAACTTCGCGCCGGAATTGTTCCGCCGCGCACGCCTGCGCGACCCGCTCAAGCTCAAGCAGTTGCAGAAGGGCCTGGCACAATTGTCCGAAGAAGGCGCCACGCAGTTCTTCCGCCCGCTGATGAGCAACGACCTGATCCTCGGCGCGGTGGGTGTACTGCAGTTCGACGTAGTGGCCTACCGGCTCAAGGACGAGTACGGCGTGGATGCGATCTTCGAACCGGTGAGCGTCACCACCGCACGCTGGGTGCACTGCGACAACCCCAAGAAGCTGGAAGAGTTCCGCGAGAAGAACGCCGGCAATCTGGGCATCGATGCGGCCGGGCAACTGGTGTATCTCGCACCCACCCGGGTCAACCTGCAGCTGGCCCAGGAACGCGCGCCGGACGTGCGCTTTTCCGCAACGCGCGAACACGCCTACGCCACGGCGGTCGATTGACCGCCACTTGAATCGCCACAAGCCAGCGCCACCGCTGGCGATGCGATTTGCGCGCGGTTACGGTACCTTTTGGGCATGAATGCAGATGCCCCCCCCTCCACCGACCTGCGCGATGAAATCGCCAGTGCGGTGACCCACGGCCTGGGCGCGATTGCCGCACTGGCCGGTGGCTCGGTCCTGATCACCCTGGCCGCGATCTACGGCGATGGCTGGCAGCTGGCCACCACCATCGTGTTCAGTGCCACGCTGATCCTGCTGTATGTCGCATCCACGCTGTTCCATGCCATCCCGCACGTGGGTGCCAAGGCCCGCCTGCAGGTGCTCGATCACTGCGCGATCTATCTGCTCATTGCAGGCACCTATACGCCGTTTATGCTGATCAACCTGCGTGGGCCGTGGGGCTGGAGCCTGTTCGCCGCGATCTGGACCATCGCCGCAGCGGGCGTGATCTTCAAGCTGTTTTTCACCGGCCGCTTCCGGCTGTTGTCGACCATCCTGTACCTGGCAATGGGCTGGCTGATCATCGTGGCGATCAAGCCGCTGCTGGCGGCGGTCGACACCTGGTCTCTCTGCTGGCTGCTCGCCGGCGGGCTCTTCTATACGTTGGGCACCTACTTCTACCAACGCGACACGCAGCGCTATTTCCACGCCATCTGGCATCTGTTCGTGCTCGCCGGCAGCGCTTGCCACTTTGTGGCGGTGACCGCGCAAATCGTGTGACCGATGGCGCGTTCGCGCGCCGTGCACGAGGCTTCGCCAACCATGGGTCGGGTGACTACCCCGACCGCTTCCATCGCCGCCCGCCCCTCCCGTCCACTACGCCGACGCCGCTGGTTGATCGGCACCGGCATCGTGCTGGCGCTGATCGTGATCCTGGTGCTGGTGTTCGACTGGAACTGGTTGCGTGGCCCGGTGGAGCGCGCAGTCAGTGCCAAGACCGGGCGCGAATTCCACCTGGGCCATCTGGATGTGGATCTGGGCCGAATCGTCACCGTGCGCGGTGAGCAGCTGAGCTTAGGCAATGCCGCATGGTCCAAACGCGGCCCCATGGCGCAGATGCGCTCAGCCGAAATCGATGTCGAATTCTGGCCATTGCTGCGCGGCAAGGTGCGCCTGCCGGAGATCCGGCTGGAGCATGCCAAGGTGGTGCTAGAAGCCGGCGACGACACCCACCCCGGCAACTGGGTGTTCGAGACGAGCGGCGGCGATGGCACCCTGCCGCGACTGGGCCGTTTGCTGGTGCAGGACGGACGGCTGCAGTACATCGATGCGGCCAATAAGTCTGACGTGGACGTCGCCATCAATAGCCTGGCACCACCGCGCAGCGATCAGCGCGCCGCACCGATCGGCATCGACGGCAAGGGCCGCTGGAAGGGCTATCCCTTCACGCTCAAGGGCAATACCGCCTCACCGCTGGAGCTGAGCCAGACCGAGCACCCATTCCGGATCGACCTGCGCGGCAGTGCCGGGGCCACCCGTACCCACGTGCGCGGCACGCTGACCAATCCGTTTCAATTCCAGGTGTTCGACTTGCAGATGGCATTGAGCGGCCAGGACATGGAGGACCTGTATCCGCTAACCGGCGTGGCGATTCCCTCCACCCCGCCGTACACGCTGGATGGCCGCCTGCGCCGCAACGGCGATATCTGGCGCTACGAAAATTTCACCGGCAAGGCCGGCGATAGCGATCTCTCAGGCACCGCCGAAGTGGACCTGCGCAACAAGCGCCCCTTCCTGCGCGCCGATCTGGCCTCCAAACGCCTGGATTTCGACGACCTCGCCGGGTTTGTCGGTGCACCGCCCAAGACCGGCGCCAACGAATCGGCTAACGCCGAGCAAAAGAAGCAGGCAGCGCAATTGGCCGCCGACACCCGCGTACTGCCCGACACGCCCTATGACCTGTCCAAATTGCGGGCGATGGATGCGCAGGTGCGCTGGCGCGCGCAGCGCATCAATGCACCCTCGTGGCCGCTGGACGACATGGATGCATCGCTGCGCTTGAAGGATGGATTGCTGCAGCTGGATCCACTCAATTTCGGCGTGGCGGGCGGCGATATCCGCTCCACCATCCGCATGGACGCCCGCAGCGCGGTGATTTCCACCCAACTGCAGGCCGCGATTCGCGGTATCCGCCTGGACAAGCTGTTTCCCGATGCCACCCTGGCCAAGCAGGCGTCTGGCGCGATCGGTGGCGATCTGGATCTGAAAGGACGCGGCAATTCGATCGCCGCCATGCTCGGTACCGCCGACGGCTCGATCGGTGTGGGCATGGGCCGCGGTCACGTGGGCAACCTGATCATGGAACTGGCCGGCCTGGATATTGCCGAATCGCTGAAATACCTGGTCACCCGCGACCGGCAGATTCCGGTGCGCTGCATCTTCGGCGACTTCGGTGTGCGCGATGGCGTGATGCAATCGCGCGCATTGGCCTTCGACAGCACCGACACCATCATCATCGGCGAAGGCAGTATCAGCTTGAAGGACGAGCAGCTGGATCTGCTGCTGCGCCCGCGCCCGAAGGATCGCAGCATCCTCAGCCTGCGCTCGCCGCTGCGGATCGGCGGGACCTTCAAGGACCCGTCGTTCCGCCCGGATTTCAAGGCGCTGGGCGTGCGTGGCGCCATCGCGGTTGCACTGGGCAGCATCGCCCCGCCCGCTGCCCTGCTGGCGACCTTCGAACCCGGGCCCGGCAAGGACAGCGACTGCGGCGGCAAGTACGCGCAGTAACGCCTCGCCTCAGCTGGCGATGTAGCGCTGCAACTGATCGATATCCTGTTGCTGCGCTTCGATCACCGCCTTGACCAGATCGCCGATGGAAATCACGCCCTGCACCCGGCCGTTATCCACCACCGGTAGATGCCGGAAACGCCCATCGGTCATCAGCTGCATGCAGTGCTCGACCGAGTCTGCGGGCGACACCGTTACCACCGCGTGGCTCATGATCTCGGCCACGCTGGTGCTGGACGAGGAACGGTCCCGCAACACCACCTTGCGCGCGTAATCCCGCTCGGACACGATGCCGACCAGGCGCTCGCCCTCCATTACCAACACCGCACCGATGCTCTTGTCGGCCATCAGACGGATGGCCTCGATCACCGCGGCGTCGGCCGCGACGGAAAACACCTCAACCTGCTTCATCCCCAACAGCTGCCGTACCGTTTGCATGGCCTGCTCCGCGATTGGACTGGTCGCCCGAGAATACTCCCGCCGCGCCGCGATACGTGTCGATCAGATACAGCGGCCGTTGCTTGGCCTCGTCGTACAGGCGCCCCAGGTACTCGCCGATCATGCCCAGCGCAATCAGCTGGATGCCGCCCAGGAACAGGATGATCGACATCATGGTCGGCCAGCCGGGCACCGGGTCGCCCATCAGCGCTGCCTTGACGATCACCCAGCCACCAAACACGAACGCCACCAGCGCTGTCAGCATGCCCAGGTAGGTGGCCGCGCGCAGTGGCACGGTGGAGAAGCTGGTGATGCCGTCCAGCGCGAAATTCCACAGCCGCCACACGGTGAACTTGCTGCGCCCCGACAGGCGCGGCGCGCGCCGGTACGGGAGCGCCACCTGGCGAAATCCCACCCAGCCAAACAGCCCTTTCATGAAACGATGGCGTTCGCGCAATTGCTGCAGCGCCTGCACCACTCGAGGCGAGAGCAGCCGGAAATCACCGGTGTCGGCAGGAATCGGCGTTCGCGACAATTGCCGGATCACCCGGTAAAACGCATGCGCGGCCGCACGCTTCAACCAGCTCTCGCCCTCGCGAAACACGCGCGTGCCGAAGATGTTGTCGTACCCGGCGCGCCACAACGCGACGAACTCGGGAATGAGTTCCGGCGGATCCTGGCCATCGGCGTCCAGCAGCACCACTGCGCCCGGCTGCACATGGTCCAGCCCGGCCGAGATCGCCACTTCCTTGCCGAAATTACGCGACAACCGCACTGCACTGACCTGCGCATCGGCCTCGGTGAGCGCCTGCAGCACCTGCCAGGTGTCGTCGGTGCTGCCATCGTCGACATACAGCACATGCGTCTGCACGCCGCTTATGTCAGCGAGGACACCCTGCAGGCGTGGATGCAGTAACGGGATGCTGGTCGCTTCGTTGAAGGCGGCAATCACCACGGTCAGGCGTTCCGCGGTGAGCGGAGCGTTCTGATCGGTCGGCAGCATCGCGGGCGCGCTCATGGCGCCTGCAGATAGCCGGGGCCACCCAACTGGCGGGCCTGGCGCTGGATCCACGCAGTGCGGCGCTGCACATAGGCGCCGGGGCGGCGCGCGTCATAGCGGCGCGGCGATGGCAGTACCGCGGCAAGACGCGCCGATTCGGTCGGCGTCAGCCGCGACGCATCCTTGCCCCAGAATTGCCGCGCCGCCGCTTGCGCGCCGTAAATTCCGTCGCCGAATTCGGCCACATTCACATACATCTCCAGGATGCGTTGCTTTGGCCAGAACAGCTCGATCAGCAGCGTGTACCAGGCCTCCAGCCCCTTGCGCACCCAACTGCGGCCTTGCCACAGGAACACGTTCTTGGCGACCTGCTGACTGATGGTGCTGGCGCCGCGCACGCGGCCACCGCGCGCGTTGTAGTCGCGTGCCTTCTCGATCGCCTGCAGATCGAACCCATGGTGAGATGGAAACTGCTGGTCTTCGGCGGCCACCACCGAAATCGGCAGGCTGGGCGCGATCTCGTCGAGGTCGCGCCACTGATGGTCCAGCGAGAACCCCACCTCACCCTCGCCCCAGGCCTCCAGGTAGCGGCCCACCATCACCGTGCTGATGGGCGGGTCGATGATGCGCAGCGCCAACACCTGCAGCACGCTCGCTGCGGCGAACAGCAACGGTGCCGCCAGCACCCAGCGCAGCCAGCGCCGCGCCCGACGCGGTGGCCTGGCCTGCTTGTCATCCAATCCGTCCGTCCCCATTGTTCGCTACGACCTTCATCCCGATGCCTGCCGCATTATCCGGCACTGGCGTCCCTTACGTCCGACGCTCCCATGACCGATCACGATCAGCTTTCCCGTTTCCTGTTGCCTGCCGCCGGCGTGCGTGGCGTGCATGTGCGTCTGACCCAGGCCTGGCGCGACATCCAGGGCGCTGCCCACTACCCGCCATTTGCACGCCAGTTGCTTGGCGAAGCCGCAGTCGCGTCCGCGCTGTTCACCGGCCACACCAAGGTGGACGGCCGGCTGTCGGTGCAGCTGCGCGGCAATGAGCGCCTGCGCACGCTGTTTGCCGAATGCACCGCCGCCGGCACCTTGCGCGGCATCGTCCAGATCGCCGACGGTGCCGATGCGCCCACCGATCTGCGCGAGCTCGGCGACGACGCCCTGCTGGCCATCACCATCGAGAACCCCGGCTTGGACCCGCGCGAACCGCAGCGCTACCAGAGCCTGGTGGGCATGCAGGCGCCGGATCTGGCCGAAGCGTTCGAAACCTATTTTCTGCAGTCCGAGCAGCTGCCCACCCGCCTGCTGCTGGCCGCCGGGCCAGACCAGGCTGCCGGCCTGCTGCTGCAAAAGCTGCCCGGCGACGAAGGCGACACCGACGGCTGGACCCGCGTCGGCGCTCTGTTCGACACTCTGGGCGCCCCGGAACTGCTTTCGGTCGCCGGCGAAGACCTGCTGCATCGTCTATTCCATGAAGAAGCGCCCGAATTGGTGGGCAACAAGGCGCTAAGCTTCGGCTGTTCCTGCTCACGCGAGCGCGTCGCCGCCATGCTGCAGTCGCTGGGCGAAGACGAAGCGCGCACGGCAGCGGAGCCGACTGGGGAAGTCGAAGTGCGGTGCGAGTTTTGCGGACGTGAGTATCACTTTCCGTTGACCGAGCTGGACGTACTTTTCAGCGAGGCGCAGCCATCGCAGGATGCGCCGGAACGGTTGCAGTAGAGAGCATCTGGCAAGCGACGTTCTGGGGAGAGCGAGGACTTGTTAAATATTCATAAACACCCTAGCATCCTCACTGCCCGCTATCGGGAACTTAACACCTGCCTCTGGGTCTGAACTCTGGTATGCGACATCTTCTGCGCCTTCCGCTCGCTCTCTTGGTTGCCCTCGCGGCAGCCAGCGGCGTGCACGCGCAGTCGGCAGCCCAGATCCGTGAAAGCACCATCTTGCCGGTATGGAACAAAGGCAGCGGCAAGGTCGAAGCCTTCCTCTACCTGGAACCGACCGGCGAGCAGAAGGCCGGCGCGCGCTGGCATTTCGGGCGTAATTCGCTCGATGCCGCGTTCGGCCTGACCTCCGGCGATTCGCTCGGCCTGCTGTGCAACAGCAGCCGCGGCACCAATATCAGCGGCCTTGCCAGCCATTGCCTGCTCGCAGGTATCGGCGATGACGAAGAAGACAGCGCGGCCGCCTCGCGCCGCGTGTCCGCCACGCTGGGCTTCAACCGCAATGGCGCACGCGCGGGCGTAACCGCGGGGACCGGCCGCGACACCCTGCCCTCCTGGCTGATCGGTGCCGGCAAGGCCCCACTGACCCGTGTGGAGCAGAACGATCTCACCGTCTTCGGCCAGAAGAACATCGGCCGCGAAGGCTTCGTGTCCATCGGTGGCACCTACGCCCGAGCCCGCTTGGTGCCACTGGCCGACGTCTCGCCGGCCATTGCCGACCAATGGGACAGCAAGACCCTCAGCGTCGGCGGCGGCTACGGCGCCTTCAGCGCCAATGTCATCGGGCGCGTGGTCGACGTCCCCGGCCAGCCGGAAAAGTGGGAAGGCCTGGGCCTTGGCCTGACCTGGCGCACCCCCTGGAGCGGCCAGCTCACGGTCGGCGCGGAGAACGTCATTTCCCGCGGCAAGAACCCGTTTGCCCCAAACAACGAGAGCAACAGCGACGGGACCATCCCGTACGTCAGGTACGAGCAAGACCTGTAAGCCTCTGATTAGAAAAAAGAATTTAGCAACGCCACCGGCCACCAGCCGGTGGCGTTTTGCGTTGTGGCCGACCGTTCGTCGCCCGATTTCACGTCTTTCTTCTTTTTCATTAACGGGACTTTAATTCCTGACGCAACGCATATACCATCGGTTCACCCTGACGTTTTGGATCCGCTTCTTCGGATCCCCCGCCGGGCCAACAAACCCTTGGCAGTACCCAAGATCACTTGGAGAGAGAGCTAATGAATTGCAAGTCCAACAAGCTGCGCGATGCAGTTGTCCTCGCGCTTGTCGTGGGCGCCAGCGGTACTGGTACCGCCATCGCTCAGGAAGCCGGTACCACCAACCTCGACAAGATCGAAGTCACCGGCTCGCGCATCAAGCGCGCCGACGTTGAAACGTCGCAGCCGGTCTTCAGCATGAGCCGTCAGCAGATCGAATCGCAGGGTTTGACCTCGATCGGCGACGTGATCCAGAACATTGCCACCAATGGTTCAGCCCTCAACACCAATGTCAACAATGGTGGCAATGGCGAAACTCGCGTCAACCTGCGCAACCTTGGTTCCAACCGCACCCTGGTGCTGGTCAATGGCCGCCGTTGGGTCGGTGGCACCGGTCTGGGTGGCGCGGTCGACCTCAATACGATTCCGACTGCTGCTGTCGAGCGCATCGAGGTCTTGAAGGACGGCGCGTCCACGATTTACGGCTCCGACGCCATCGCCGGTGTGGTCAATATCATCCTGCGCCAGAATTTCGACGGGGCAGAGGCGAATGCCTATTACGGCCAGTACGACAAGGGCGACGGCAGCCGCGAGTCATACGACTTCACCATTGGTTCGGCCGGCGATCGTTGGCACGCCACCTTGGGCGTGGGCTATGTGAAGGAGGAGCAGGTTTGGGCAGGTGATCGCGAGATTTCCGCTGTTCCTGTATTCGGCGCTGTGCCTGGCACGGGCAATAGCTCGACCACTCCTAGCGGCCGCTTTGCGGTGTTCGGGCCCACAAGTGCAACAACCAATGGAGCAACGCGCCTTAATGGCACGCCGGGCTACTTTGTAACCGGCAATGGTGGCACCACCACTCGGCCGTACACGGCAGCAGATAGCTACAACTTTGCTCCGACCAATTACTTGGTCACGCCACAGGAACGCAAGTCTGTTTTTGCTGACGCAGGGCTGAGCATTACAGAGAACGTGCGGTTCAAGACCACCGTCACGTACAACGAACGCGAGTCGTCTCAGGTTCTGGCAGCGATGCCCATTGTGCTCGGTCGCGCTGCCCCGGGTACGAATGGTGCCAACGTCGTTATTGACGCAGACAACATCTATAACAACTTTGGTCGTGATATCGACTACATCCAGTATCGCGCAAATGAGACCGGCGGTCGCATCTACACCCAGAACGTCAAGACGTATGGTTTCAACGGTGCTTTCGAAGGTGATTTCGAAGTTGGCAGCCGCTTCTTTAACTGGGAAGCTGGCATGTTCTATGGCAAGAATGACCAGACCGATATCACTACGGGCTTTTTCAACATCTCGGCCCTGCGGAGTGCACTGGGACCGTCGTTTGTTGATGCCACTGGTGTAGCCCGTTGCGGAACGGCTGCCTCCACGATCGATGGCTGCGTCCCGCTGAATCTGCTGGGTGGTGCCGGCTCGATGACGCCTGAAATGATCGATTACGCAGGCTTCAAGGCGCACGACGTTTATGGCTATGAGCAAAAGAGCTACTACGGCAGCATCGGCGGAGAACTTTTCGACATGCAGGGAGGTGCGTTTGCCTTCTCGCTAGGTGTCGAACATCGCGAAGAGTCCGGTTTCGATGATCCGGATGCACTTATCAACTCTGGCGACACGACCGGTAATGCCCGCACTGCGACCAGTGGCGGCTACGATCTCGACGAAGCTTACCTGGAGCTGGCAGTGCCCCTGCTGGCGGATTTGCCAGGAGCACAGCTGCTTGACTTCAGCTTGGCAACGCGCTACTCCAAGTACAGCAACTTCGGAAACACGACCAATAGCAAGTTTGGCTTCCGCTGGAAGCCCATTACGGATTTGATGATCCGTGGCAACTGGTCCGAGGGATTTCGTGCACCCTCTATCAGCGAACTGTTCTCCGGCGTGAGCGACACGTTCGAAGACGTTCGCGACCCATGCGCCGGCTCCTACACTGACGGTAGCGTCAACGGGGCAATTCCTGGCTCTTGTGCTGGGGTCACTCCTTATGCCCAGGCCAATTCGCAGATCCGCACAACTGTCGGCGGAAGTGAAGAACTCGGACCAGAGACCTCCACCTCCAAGACGCTTGGCTTTGTGTATAGCCCGAGCTTCGCCTCGGGTCTGGACATAGCAGTCGATTGGTGGACGGTCAAGATCGAAAATGCCATCGATACCCAGACCGCGCAAGAGCTGCTGGATAGCTGCTATGTGGCTGGCATCCAGTCAACTTGCGCACTGATCACTCGCGAGAGTACCGGTGAAATCTCTAATATGCTTGCGGTTCCCCGCAATATCGCGAGTATCGAAGCAGAAGGCTTTGACTTTACGTTTGGCTATCGACTGCCTGAAACCGCATGGGGCAGCTTCAGCTTCGTCTGGGACTCGACCTACCTGACGAAGTTCACTGTTGAGAAGCCTCTGCAGGCTCCTGAAGAGCGTGTTGGCTTGTATCGTGGTGGTTCGGCGCGTGACAACAACTGGCGCCTGCGTTCAAACATGATGGCAAACTGGGAATTGGGCGATGTCGGCAGCTCTGTAGCCATGCGTTATTACAGCTCGCAAGTCGAAAACTGCACGGGCGCCAACCTTGCAAATCCGGCCAACATCGGCCTGCTTTGCTCTGATGCAGATCGCGTCACGAGTGCGGGAGCTGCACCGCGCAATCATGTCCCAAGCGTCACCTACACCGACATTAGTGCGTATTGGAAAGCGCCTTGGAATGCTCGCGTTACCGTCGGCGTGAACAATGCTTTTGACCGTGATCCGCCGCAGTCAGCTACCGCCTTCGCAAACAGCTTTGACTCGCAGTACGAAATTCCGGGTCGTTTCTACTACATGCGCTACACCCAGAAGTTCTGATAGCTCTCCGCGTTTGTAATGCGTAATAAAAAAACCGCGACTCGAAAGAGTCGCGGTTTTTCTTTACTCACGAGGCAGCATTAAGCCATCCCTGACGTGTACGGGAATTACCCCGGAATCAACGTCTGGATCACATGCTCGACGTAGGCTTCGAAATCTTCGCGGGCCTGCTTGGGTTGCTGCAGTTGCAGCGAGAGTTGTAGAAAGCCGACGTAAGCGGCGTAGGCCAGGCGGGCGCGGTGTTGAGCATCGGTGCGGCTGAGGCCGGCCTGGCGGAACGAGGCGATCAGGTAGTCGAGGCGGCGCTGCGAGACACGGTCGATGACCGGGCGTACTGCGGGGTGATCCAGCGCCTTGAGCAGCTCGCTGTAGATCACATGCGGCTTGACCTCGTGCGCAACCAGCTGGAACAGCGCGCGCAGGCGAGCGCTTGGGTCGGGCACGTCCTCCAGGCTGCCGAACACTTCTTTCTGTTCGAAGATTTCCCAGCGTTCGAGTGCGGCCTGCAAGAGTGCGTCGCGCGAGGGGAAGTGCCAGTAGAAGCTGCCCTTGGTGACGCCCAGACGGCGCGCCAGCGGTTCGACCGCAACGGCGCCCACGCCTTGTTCTGCAATCAGATCCAGCGCAGCCTGCGCCCAATCGTCGGCGCTGAGGCGGTTGCCGCGACCGGAACTGGCGCGGGGAGTGGCAGGGCTGGATTCGGTGATGTCGTTCATTGTGACGATTTAACCATACGCTCGGGTCGGTTGCAGTATGCACCATCCGCCGATAACGCAAAGCGCGGCAATTCAACGGCTTAACGTCCATACCAGGGAGTATTGACATCCCCCGGGCGGGATCCATACCATTAGGTATGGTCAGCCATCCCTCTAGCCTCGCCGAGACTGCATCCCTTGCTCGCATCAGCGTGGGAGATGCGCCGCTGGCGGTTTCGCGGCGTGGTGCTGGCAATGCGCCCACCGTGTTACTGGCGCATGGATTCGGGCAGACACGTCATGCCTGGGAAGCGACGGCCACGGCACTGGCGGAGGCCGGCTATCAGGCGCTGTCATTCGATGCGCGCGGGCATGGCGACTCCAGTCCCAATCCTGCGTCCCTGCCTTATTCGGCGGCGCAATTCACCGATGACCTGATCGTGCTGGCGGGTGAGTTGCCCGAGCCACCGGTGCTGGTAGCTGCGTCGATGGGCGGGCTGTTCGGCCTGCTGGCCGAAGCGCGTTGGCCGGGCTTGTTTCGCGCGATCGTGCTGGTGGACATCACGCCACGCTGGGATACCACCGGTGTGGAGCGCATCCTGCGCTTCATGACCGCGCATCCGCAGGGGTTTGCATCGCTGGATGCGGCTGCCGATGCAATTGCCGCATATCTGCCGCAGCGCCCGCGCAAGAGTGCGGCGCAACTGCAGTTGCTGCTGCGCCAGCGCAGTGACGGGCAATGGCATTGGCATTGGGATCCGCGCCTGGTCAGCGAACTGGCGGGCCAGGATAGTCAGGCACAGCAACAGGCACTGATGGAGGCTGCGGCACAGGTGCGGTGCCCGATGCTGCTGATCAGCGGCGGACGCAGCGATCTGGTCACGCCGCAAACCATCACTGAATTCCTGTCGATCGCCCCGCATGCGCAGCACGTGCAACTGCTGCACGCCACGCACATGCTGGCCGGCGACGACAACACCACGTTTACCGCCACCGTGTTGCATTATCTGGACGCACTTCCCTCGGTTGGCATCAGCACCGCGTCCAACATTACCGAGCATGTCACTGGAGCAAGACCATGAGCATCGTTGCACCGTTCCTCCTCGTCATCCTGGCGGCGGGCATCGCTGCCTATCACCGCATGCGCCTTGCCACGTGGGTCGCGCTGAGCGCCTGCGTGCTGGTGGCGTGCTGGCTGTTGGGAGCCAACCTCACCGCCACCATCGTTGCAGCCGCGCTGGTCGTGCTGATTGCAGCGCCGGTGTTGTTGCCGTTCCTGCGCAAGCCACTGCTGACCACGCCGTTGATGGCGTTCTTCCGCAAGGTGCTGCCGCCGCTCTCGCAGACCGAGCGTATTGCGCTGGAAACCGGCTCGGTCGGCTTCGAGGGCGAGCTGTTTACCGGTGATCCGGACTGGCAGAAGCTGCTCAACTATCCCAAGCCGCAGTTGACCGCCGAAGAGCAGGCGTTCCTGGATGGCCCGGTGGAAGAACTGTGCAAGATGGTCAACGACTGGGAAATCACCCATGTCCACGCTGACCTGCCGCCGGAGTTGTGGGACTACATCAAGAAGCACAAGTTCTTCGGCATGATCATTCCGAAGCAATACGGCGGCTTGGGTTTCAGTGCGCTGGCGCACCATAAGGTGATCCAGAAGCTGTCGTCGATCTCCAGCGTGGTCAGTTCCACCGTCGGTGTGCCGAACTCGCTCGGGCCGGGTGAGCTGCTGCTGCATTACGGCACGCCGGAACAGAAAGATTACTACCTGCCGCGTCTGGCGATCGGCGCCGAAGTGCCGTGCTTCGGCCTGACGGGCCCGTTCGCAGGTTCCGATGCCACGTCGATTCCGGATTACGGCATCGTCTGCAAGGGCGAGTGGAATGGCGCCAACGTGCTCGGCGTCAAGCTCACTTTCGACAAGCGCTACATCACCCTGGCGCCGGTGGCGTCGCTGATCGGTCTGGCGTTCCGCGCCTATGATCCGGACGGCCTGATCGGTGACAAAAAGGACATCGGCATCACCCTGGCGCTGCTGCCGCGCGACACCCCCGGGGTGGAGATCGGCCGCCGCCACTTCCCGTTGAATTCGCCATTCCAGAATGGCCCGATCCATGGCGAAGAAGTGTTCATTCCGCTGAGCCAGTTGATCGGTGGCGTGGAAATGGTCGGCAAGGGCTGGAACATGCTCAACGAGTGCCTGGCCGTGGGCCGCTCGATCACCCTGCCCTCCACCGCCAGTGGCGGTGGCAAGTACGCTGCAGTGGTGACAGGTGCGTACGCACGCATCCGCAAGCAGTTCGGCCTGTCGGTTGGCCGTTTCGAGGGCGTGGAAGAAGCACTCGCCCGCATCGGTGGCAAGGCGTATGCGATCAGCGCACTGGCGCAGGCCACGGCCGCAGCGGTTGACCGTGGGGACGTGCCGTCGGTGCCGTCGGCAATCGCCAAGTATCACTGCACCACCATGGGCCGCGAAGTGGTCAGCGACATGATGGATGTGATCGGCGGCAAGGGCATCATCCTGGGGCCGCGCAACTTCGCCGGCCGCGCCTGGCAGGCCGCACCGATCGGTGTGACCGTGGAAGGCGCCAACATCATGACCCGCAGCCTGCTGATCTTTGGCCAGGGCGCGATCCTGTGCCATCCGTGGGTGATGAAGGAAATGAAGGCGGCGCAGGATCCGGATACGCGTCGCGGCCTGGAAGAGTTCGACCAGAGCCTGTTCGGCCATATCCGCTTCGGTATCTCCAACGCCGTGCGCTCGTTCTGGTTCGGCCTGACCGGTGCGCGCATCGGTGCGGCGCCCGGCGATGCGTACACGCGTCGTTTCTTCCGCAAGCTGGATCGCTATTCGGCCAACCTGGCCTTGATGGCCGACGTATCGATGCTGATGCTGGGCGGCAAATTGAAGTTCAAGGAGTCGTTGTCCGGGCGCCTGGGCGATGTGCTGAGCCATATCTACATGACCAGCGCGATGCTCAAGCGGTATCACGACGAAGGCGCACCGGCGACCGATCAGCCGCTGCTGGCCTGGGCCTTCCACGACAGCGTGCACAAGATCGAAACCGCGCTGTCGGCGGCACTGCGTAACTTTCCGATCCGCCCGGTGGGCTGGCTGATGTGGGTGCTGATCTTCCCGCTGGGCCGCCGTGCCGAAGCACCGGGCGACCGCCTGGGCCATCGTGTGGCATCGATCCTGATGGCACCTAACGAAGCACGTGATCGCTTGGCACAGGGTGTGTTCCTCACCCCGTGCGCCAACAATCCGGGCGGCCGTATCGCCAGCTACCTGACCAAGGCGGTGATGGCCGAGCCGGTGGAACGCAAGTTCCTGAAGGCGCTCAAGACCAAGGGTATCGAGGCATTGGATTTCCCGGCGCAGCTGGACGAAGCCGTGGCCGAGGGCGTGCTCACCCTGGACGAGCGCAAGCTGCTGGAAGAGCTGCGCGAGATCATGATGGACACGATCACCGTGGACGATTTCGATCCGCACGAACTGCGCGCGGCCAGCTTCTACGACAAGCCGCAGGCACAGCAGCCGCGCGAAGCCGCGTAAGGGCTGCAACGAGGAACAAGCACAACGGCGAGCTCAGGCTCGCCGTTGTTGTTTCTGGCGTTTGACGCGTGAGCGCAGGCGAACGTGTCGTTGTCAGCGAGTGGATGGTCATGCCGACTGATCCGGCAGCGTTGGGAAGGGAATGAGGGACTCGTCGCGCAGCGTCGTTGCAACGGCGAGCTCAGGCTAGCCGTTGCTGTTCTGAGGTGGCAAATGCGCACTGGCGAACGTGCCAACACGCTGCAGGCATCGCGTGGAGCGACTGCGCCGACGGGTCCGGCCGCGTTTGGGGTGAGAGAGATGCAGGCTTGTTGCACAGCGTCTCTGCGAGCGGATTGTGCTTCGCCAATTGTTGTCTCTGGAGCCTGGCAAACCAGCGCTTGCCGCACGCAAGAGAGCAATCGTCATTGCACCTGCGCTACCGCGCTGACTGGCCTGACCGTGCATCGCTGCGGAGGGCACCTGGCACCTGCACAATCGAGTTCAGCGCAACAGGAGGTGATCTCTTCCATTTTTAGCGCCGACGTCGCCAGGCAGCAGCACAGCGTCCTACCCGAGCACCAACGGAAAACGCACTGAAACGCGCGCAGCAAACCGACGATGCGCTGCCGCACTCCCGCCGAACGTGCCCTGCAGCCAATTGCAGCGCGTTGGCCGCCTGCCACTACCAATGCAACAGCGACTTCAGCCCGGCAACCACAGCAGTGCCAAGGCAATCAGCGCCGGCAACGCCTGCACAAAGAAGATGCGTCGATTGACGCTGTAGGCGCCGTAGCAGCCCGCCACCACCACACAGCCCAGGAAGAAGCCCAGCACGTCGGTGCGGGCCTGCAGCGCGCCCCAGAACAGGCCGGCGGCAAGGAAACCGTTGTAGAGCCCCTGGTTGGCCGCGAGCACGCGGGTGGCCTGTGCCTTCTCCGGCGTGTTGCGGAAGGTCTTCAGGCCCAGTGGGCGCGTCCACAGCACCATCTCCAGGACCAGGATGTAGACGTGCAGCAGCGCAACACACAGGCCGGCAACGATGGCAACGATGGACATAGGGACGGGCTCGATCAAGGTAGGCGCCAGCATAGCGGCGATGACTGGCGTGCGGCTTACTCGCGGATGCGCCTCACCGCCGCATCGCGTTCGGCGGGGAGCTTGCGTGCCTCATGCAGCACGCCCAGGGCGCCCACCGTCATGCCGCATGCGATCAACACGCCCACACCGAAGACGACACTGGAACCGAACGCCGACACCACCTTGTGGATCCACACAACGCTCAGATCGCCGCCGCGGTAAACCACGGTGTCGATCGCAGCCCCGGCCTTGTAGCGCCATTCGCGATCGACGCGCGTGTACAGCGTCTCGCGTGCCGGCTTGGCCAGGGCAAACTCGCTGGAGCGGGTCATCACCTGCACGATCGCCAGCATCATGGGCAACGGTGAGGCAGACAACACGGCGAATCCGAAGATGATCGCCGCGCCGGGAATCAGCAGCGCGGGTGCAATGCCGAAGCGCGACAACAGGGCGCGCGTGACCAGTAACTGCAGGACCAGCGTGAGCGCATTGACCGCCAGATCGATGTTGGCGTAGTAGGCGGTGCTCGCTGCCGCATCGGTATACAGGCGCCGCACCAGCGCGGCCTGCTCGTTGTACAGCAGCGTGCCAACGCCCACGCCGAACACCACCATGACCGCGAGCCAGCGCAGCAGCGGCTCGCGCACGATCAGCTTCAGCCCGCCCAACACGTCGCCGCCCATCGGCACTTCGCCGGAGGTCACCTGGCGCTCCTGCTCGCGTGCGACCGCCCACAGGCGCAGGCGCAGCAGGCACACCACGCACATCCCCAGAAAGCCGGCCGACACCAGCATCAAGTGCGCAATGCCGATCCGCTCCACCAGGGTGCGGGTCAGGATCGGCCCCAGGAACGCGCCGATGGTGCCGGCCGCACCGATATAGCCGTAATAGCTGCGCGCCTCCGCATTGCTGAAGACATCGGCCATGAAGCTCCAGAACACTGCCACGGCGAACAGGTTGAACACCGCCGTCCACAGGAAGAATGCCATTCCGCGCCCGGGCACACCGGTGTCGAACAGCACATAGAACAGCAACAGCGTAGCGATAAAGAAGCCGTACACCACCGGCAGAAACACACGGCGCGGGTAGCGGCTCACCAGGGCCCCGTAGATCGGTTGCAGGAGCAGGGTGATCAAAAAGGTGCAGGTAAACAGCACCTGCAAGGTGAAGTCCTTCAGCGGCATGCCGTGTGCACCGAAGAACGCGATCATGCCGGCCGGAAAGATTGCCGCCACATCCGCCGACGCACCCATTGCCTCGCGCACCGGGCGCAGTACGTAGTAGCCGCTGAGCAGGCAGAAGAAGTACAGGAACGACCACGCCAATGGCGGAGAACTGCGCAAAGCACCCGCCAGGTGGGCCACCGATGGACGCGAAGATGACTGGCTGTTCATCGGCATGACAGCGCTCGGTGCGGCGAGCTCGACAATAAGACCATGGCAGCGCAGCGCCCGCAGGAAAGCGCGCAAGTTAGCCGATGCACGCGTTCGCAGCCAGCGGCGCCAAGCACTTGCGCGGTTTTAACGGTCCTGGCGAGGCCTGCCCGGCACCTGGGCACGCGGCTTGCAGCTGCCTGATCGTGGTGTCTGCATGCCCGCCCAGGCGTGCTGCATGCGGGCTTTTTCACAAGCAGAATCATCAATAGGATCAATACGATGCCCATTCATCTTCCGGCAGTTTGTGCTATTGCAAAGCGCGGCGCTAGAATCGCCGGAGGCAGTGGAACAGGCGGGAACACCATGACAGAAATACGCAGGCGCCGACGGTTCCGTCCGTTGGCCGTTGGGCTGTTCGGGGCATTGCTGCCTCTGGCGCTTTCTTCCACCGCGCAGACCCCTGCCCTGACTGCCAATAGCTTGCAGCCGGCGACCGCCGCGCAGTCGCCCACTACTCCGTTGCCTTACCGCACGTCGCTGCCTGCCAGCAGCGTGCTGGCGCCTGCCGCTGGCTTCGATGTGCCTTCGTTCGAGTCGATGGCCGACCAGCTCACCTACGGCAACCGCGTACCTGGCATGGCGATGGCCATCGTGCAGGGCGGCAAGGTGCTCAGCGCGCGCGGCTATGGCGTCACCGACGTCAATCATCCGCAGCCTGTCGACGGCCACACCGTGTTCCGGCTGGCGTCGTTGTCCAAGGCATTTGCTGGCACCATGGCCGGGCTGCTGGTCAACGACGGAGTGCTGCGCTGGGACAGCAAGGTGGTGGACTACGTCCCCGGCTTCCAGCTCAGCGACTCCACTGCCACCCGTCAGCTCACCGTGGCCGAAGTCCTCAGCCACCGCGTCGGCCTGACCCGCAACGCCTACGACCGCGACATCGAATCCAACGCCGACTACTACTCGCTCAGCCACAAGCTGGCAGCCGCGCCACTGCGCTGCGCGCCTGGCGATTGCTATGCCTACCAGAACGTCGCCTTCAGCCTGGTCGGTGATGTGGTGTTCGCGGCCTCGGGCAGCTTCTATGAGCAATCGGTGGAGCGCCGCATCTTCAAGCCGCTGGGCATGAACGATGCCAGCATGGGCCTGGCCGGTATCCAGGCCAGTCCACATTGGGCACGCCCGCATGTGCGCAGCCGCAATGGCTGGGTGTCGCTGACGCCCAAGCCGACCTACTACCGCCTGGCACCGGCTGCCGGCGTCAATGCCAGCGCCAGCGACATGGCGCAGTGGCTGCTCGCCCACACCGGGCATCGCACCGACGTGCTGCCTGCACCGCTACTGGCGACATTGCACGCACCGCTGATCTCCACACCGGGCGAAATGCGCTCGGGCTGGCGCCATGAGCGTGTGGACGCGGCCAGCTATGCATTGGGCTGGCGCGTGTTCGACTACGCCGGGCATCAGGTGATCTTCCACGCCGGCGCCGTGCAGGGCTATCGCGGCCTGGTGGCGTTGCTGCCCGAACGCGACCTCGGCATTGCCATCATGTGGAACGGCGAAAGCGGCCTGCCCTCGGGCATGCTGCCGACCATCCTCGACCGCGCCCTTGGCCTGCCGGCCAAGCGCTGGTTGGATATCGATGTGGACGGCGACTTCGGCAGTGAGAACATGCTGGCCGAGCGCCCCGACCCGGCCGGCAAGGGCGCCTCCTCTGGCAAGTCGGTGGCATCGCCGCGCTGACCTGGTGGCTGGATAACGCACAGATCAAAAGGCGGCTTCGGCCGCCTTTTTTGTTGCCTTGCTGGGAGGCGGTGCGATGGATTTGGGTAGCAGATCGTTAGTGCGTGGATTGGCGCGCCTGCGCCCGAGCCTGCGGCTGGTGCGTGAGTGCGTGAGATGCGATGACACCCATGCCAACTGAAGTTGCCGATGGCAGGTGAGATGCCGTTTCGCTATGCATGCTTGCTAGCCGCGCCCATCTCGACGTTATTCGACCCACAGGGCCATGACGCGGACGAAGTGCAGGCCGCACACAGCAGCACCGTGGGCCAGCTCGACGACAGTGAGCTGCTCTACCTGCGCTCGCGCGGGTTATCCGGCGCTGCACCCGGCTGGGCGCCCTCACGGCACACGAGGCGGAAGCAACACGTGGCTTGTCGCTGTAGCTACGTACCAGGTAACCCGCAAGCGCTCAGTGCCTTTGCACTCGGCCAAGCGAGCCTGCGCCACTGATGGCGTGGTGATCGGCACGCTCTGTGCCGGCTGGCCACTAGCAGCGAGCTTCCGAAGCTCATGTTGGCCTGCCGCTGGCAGATAGCTCAAAGCCCGTACCGGCTGACCACTGGCAGACAGATGACGAGGCTTGTGTCGGTTGGCCTTTGGCAGACAGATTCCGGGGTTGGTGATGGACAGCCACTGGCGGGCAGACCCCGAAGCTCGTGTCGCTGCGAACAGATTCCGCGTTTGGTGATGGAAGGGAAATGGCGATGGCAGGCAGGTAGCGGCAGGGCCACCGCCATCTGCAGGCGGTTATGCACATTGAGGCACTTCGAAAACGATGCCGGTAATGCAATCGGCGGATCGACCCGGGGGATCTGCAACGACTGCAAGGAAGTCGCTGGGGTGGTGGTCAACTGAGCTGAAGATCGGTCGCTGCAACTACAGCTATCACTAACAGCTATACGCTGGCGATGGGGATCCAGCCGACGCAGGCAAACTCGGCGGCATTGATCGGTGCAGCATGGTGCCGCGTCGAGCCGTCCGCAGTTATGGCGCCTTGTCGGCTATGCAACCCTGGCCGCAGGTCCGAGGGGCTCTTCCGTCCCTGGGCTGCAGCCTGCCCTAGCGCATTGCCCGCTGTCGTATTGCACTGCCCATTCCTTACAGACGATCCGCAAGCTACAAGCACGCGACCCAGCCGCCTGCATCTATTCGCCGCGTCAGCGAAGATGCTCTGCCCCGCCCAATAAAAAAGCTCCCTCCCCGCTGGGCGTCGGGGAGAGAGCTCGATGTTTACGGCGATCGGGTGTTACAAATCAGATCAGCGGTGCCGGGGTTGCGGGCAGCGCGACCGGAGCGGCCTTCTTCTTGCGAGCGGCCGGCTTCTTCTTGGCGACCTTCTTCACAGCAGGCTTCTTGGCAGCAGACTTCTTGGTGGCGGACTTCTTGGTCGCCTTCTTCGGAGCTGCCTTCTTGGCGGTCTTCTTGACGGCTTTCTTGGCGGCAGTCTTCTTGGTCGCCTTCTTTGCAGTCTTCTTCACTGCCTTCTTGGCGGCAGCCTTCTTGGTTGCCTTCTTCGCAGTCTTCTTCACTGCCTTCTTGGCGGCAGTCTTCTTGGTTGCCTTCTTTGCAGTCTTCTTGACGGCCTTCTTGGCGGCGGTCTTCTTCACTGCCTTCTTGGCGGTCGCCTTCTTCGCGACCTTCTTGACGGCCTTCTTGGCGGCAGTCTTCTTCACTGCCTTCTTGGCGGTGGGTTTCTTTTTCGCAGCTTTTTTAGTGGTGGCCATGTGTTTGGCTCCTCGTCAGTGAACTATGGAGTTGGAAAACGCCCAGTTGAAGCAAACCCCGTGACGGCATGCCGTCGTCGGGAACCGTCCGCAGGTGATGCGCGACGGGACGGATACAGAAACACCCGCATCGAACGGCGACACGGGTGCGTGATCGGAACGACCGCTGCGTTTTTTTGGAGAGAAGCGAACCCGACTCCACCGTTGATGGTGCTTCGGTGGACATCTGGAACAAGCGTGTCGGCCTGATGTCGATTCTGCTCACTCTCTTCCGCAGCAATGTCTGCTGGGCGAAACCTAATCACGCTTTTTTTTACTGTCAACACTCTTTTGCAAATATTTTTCAGTCTGGTGTCGCCACGCGTCGGCAAGCGGCGACGCAAACCGGCGTTGCCGGCGATCACCAACCCCGCATTCGCACAGACGCTTGCGCAGTGGTTTTTTAAAAAGCACTTCTTTTGCGCTGTTTTTTTCATACATGCCGTTCAAGCACATACGCAGGCACTCCGCGCCAGCAACACGACGCGGTGTCTGCGATGACCGCTGCGCCGCCTGTCCGCCAGCTGAAAATTTTTTTGCCGGCGTTGCCGCTTCCGGCGTCGCACAAGCACAAATGCGCAAACTTCTTGCGCCGTTTTGTACTGCATGCGGTGCGGCACACGCGCACCGATGGAGTCGCAGGCGTTGGTTCGCGCCATCGGCAATGGCAGTACGACGACTACTTTTTCACCGAGCGCACGCCAACTCCTCACGAGTGGCTCACGCCAGAATTCCGACGCGACGAAAACGACCGCGCACGTTTGACCAACAAACCGACCGCCCGCATGTAGCGCATCGGCCGAGCATCACCCGTGACGGATGCGACAGCGACGACAGCGATCGGTCGACCACTGCTCCGCGCGCCGACGCCCTGCACGTGCGCATGCATCACCGCCAGCTAGAAGAAGACGGCATGCAGTTCTGTGCTCGGCCGCCGAACCACCGCCCGCCAGGCAAAAAAAATGGCCGCTCGGATGAGCGGCCATCGGGATGCAGCAGGCGGCGCGATCAGTGCGCGTCGTCTTCCAGCAGCTCGGCGTAATCGTCCGGGGCCAGCAGTTCGTTGAGCTGCTCCTTGTCGTCGATCTCCACCACGAAGATCCAGCCTTCGCCGTACGCGTCTTCATTGATGGTTTCCGGCTTGTCGCTCAGCGAGGCATTGACCTCGACGACCGTGCCGGTGACCGGGCTGTAGACGTCGGAGGCGGCCTTGACCGACTCCACCACCGCAGCGCCGTTGCCAGCCTGGACGGTGTCGCCAACGGCTGGCAGTTCGACGTAGACCAGGTCACCCAGCAAGCCTTGCGCGTGGTCGGAGATACCGACGGTGACGCGGCCATTGCCTTCGACGCGGGCCCACTCGTGGGATTTGAGGAACTTGAGGTCGCCAGGGATCTCGCTCATGGGTGTGCTCCGGGAAAACGTAGGGTTCGGGGACAAGGCGCTAGTTTAACCAAGGCCGTGCGTCAGGTGCTGGCATCGCGTGATGGCAATGCCGATGGATCACTGCTGCCGGCCGCGCGAACGACCGGCAGCAGCAGGCTTACGCGCCGAGTACGCCTGGCTGGGCCTGGCCGTCGCGCACGAACGGAAACTTCACCGCGCGCAATGGCACCTGCTTGCCACGGATGTCCACGCGCAGGTCGTCGATGCTGCCGGCCGGCACGCGTGCGAAGGCGATGGCCTTGCCCAGGGTGGGCGAGAACGTGCCGGACAGGATCTCGCCTTCGCCGCCTGCGCTGAGCACCTTCTGGCCGTGACGTAGCACGCCCTTCTCGTCCATGACCACGCCGATCATCTGGCGGGGTGCTCCCTGCGCCTTCTGCGACTCCAGCACGCTGCGGCCGATGAAGTCGCGGCCTTCGTCGAGCGTGATGGTCCAGGCCAGCGCGGCTTCGTACGGAGTGACGTTGTCGTCCATGTCCTGGCCGTAGAGATTCATGCCCGCTTCCAGACGCAAGGTGTCGCGCGCGCCCAGGCCGGCAGGCGCCACGCCATGCGCGAGCAGCGCATTCCAGAACGCGACCGCATCGGCCTGCGGCAACACGATTTCAAAACCGTCCTCGCCGGTGTAACCGGTGCGCGCCAGGAACAACGCAACGCCATCGTGCGTGCGCGTCTGCAGCGCAGCAAAGCGGCCGAGCTTGCTCGCCGCGCTGGCGTCGGCGGGATCGAGCAGATCGATCACCTTGCTGCGCGCGTTGGGCCCCTGCACCGCGATCATGGCGAAGTCGGCGCGCTCTTCCACGCGCACCTCGAAGCGTGCGGCCTGTTCGCCGATCCACTGCAGGTCCTTGTCGCGGGTGGCGGCGTTGACCACCAGGCGGAAGAACTCTTCCTGCATGAAGTACACGATCAGGTCGTCGATCACGCCACCCTGCGGGTTGAGCATGCAGGTGTACAGCGCCTTGCCGGAGACCTTGAGCTTGTCGACCGAATTGGCCAGCAGGTAGCGCAAGAACTCGCGCACGCGCGCGCCGTGCAGATCGACCACGGTCATATGGCTGACGTCGAACATGCCGGCGTCGCGACGCACCTGGTGGTGTTCGTCGATCTGCGAGCCGTAGTGGATCGGCATGTCCCAACCGCCGAAGTCGACCATCTTGGCGCCGAGCGCGCGATGGGTGTCGTTGAGGATGGTCTTCTGGGTCATGAGCGCCGGTCCAAGGGAAAGAGGACCATTATCGCCGGCCGGCCACGCTTGGGGGAAACCGCGGATTGCCACTGGCGCAACGCACGGCCGGTGCGTGGGCATCGGGGTGCGTGCGCCGCCTGGGCGCACCCGACCAGCGGCGACCGATGAGTTTCCGATTGAGCGGCGTGCGGCGCAAGACGGGCGCATCACGCGCCCGTGGGTGGCTCAGGTGTTGGGCTGCACCTGCAGGGTCATGCCGTCGACCGCAACGATGCGCACCAACGCACCGGCGGGAAGATCCGGGCCACTCACCACCCAGAACGCATCGTCCACCTTGGCGCGGCCACGTCCGTCAACGATCGCCTGATCCAGCAGCACGCTGCGACCGATCAACTGTTCGGCGCGCCGGTTGAGCAAGGGCCGATCGCTCTGCCGGCCCTTGCCGCGGAACCAGGTGCGATACACCTGGATGGCGACGAAGCTGAGCACCACGAATGCCACGATCTGCACCAGCACCGACATGCCGGGCACGGCCAGCACCAGCACGCACACCGCCGCGGCCGCGATGCCCATCCATAGCAGAAACGCGCCGGGCGCCAGCGTCTCGGCGGCGATCAACAGCAGGGCCAGCACTGCCCAGGCGACCACGTCCCAGCGCATCGCTCAGCCTCCCGCGCGCGGCGGCAATGGCGGCGTGCGCACCACCGGCGCGTCGGGCTTGCCCAAGGCTTCCTTGGCCAGCTCGGCGATGCCGGCGATGGAGCCGATGATGCCGCTGGATTCCATCGGCATCAGCACGAACTTCTGGTTGGGCGCGGTGGCCAGCGCCTTGAACGCTTCCACATACTTCTGCGCAACGAAGTAGTTGATGGCCTGCACGCTGCCTTGAGCGATCGCATCGGACACCACCTGGGTGGCCTTGGCTTCGGCCTCGGCCAGGCGCTCGCGTGCCTCGGCATCGCGGAACGCGGCTTCCTTGCGGCCCTCGGCTTCAAGCACCGCGGCTTGCTTTTCGCCCTCGGCGCGCAGGATTTCCGATTGACGCGAACCTTCGGCTTCGAGAATCTGCGCGCGCTTCTCGCGTTCGGCCTTCATTTGCCGCGCCATCGAATCGATCAGGTCGCGCGGCGGCTGGATGTCGCGGATCTCGATCCGGGTGACCTTGATGCCCCACGGGTTGGTGGCCTGGTCGACCACGCTGAGCAGCTGCGCGTTGATGGTTTCGCGCTGGCTGAGCGATTCGTCCAGGTCCATCGAACCGATCACCGTGCGGATGTTGGTCTGCACCAGGGCGATGCTGGCGATTTCCAGATTCGACACTTCATAGGCGGCCTTGGCCGCGTCCAGCACCTGGAAGAACACCACGCCGTCCACGCGCACCACCGCGTTGTCCTTGGTGATGACGTCCTGGCTGGGCACGTCGAGCACCTGTTCCATCATGTTGATCTTGCGGCCCACGCCGTAGACCACCGGAATCAGGAAATGCAGGCCCGGCGTCATCGTGTGGGTGTAGCGGCCGAAGCGCTCCACGGTCCACTCGAATCCCTGCGGCACCATGCGCACCGTCTTGAACAGCACGATGACGCCAGCGACCAGAACCACGATTGCCAAGAACGATGTTGGAAACATGTGCCACTCCTTCCCCGATGCGAACGATCCTTGCCCAAGTATAGGCCTGTGCGTGGAGTGCCCGAATGCGCTGGAAGAGGGAAGGCATGCACGTGGGATGATCGATGGGTGCCGTCACGCAGGCGGCGCATAGGCGCTGCGCATGACCAACCTTACGCGTGTGCGCGGCGCTTGATCAGTACGCGCGTGATCCCCTCGCATGGCGCAGTGCAGCAGCTAGGGCGATCTGTCTCGGACTGGCCGAAGGCAGTTCTCGCTGCGACGCATAAGAAGGTGTGGAAAGGCTTTGCCTCAACGTGCAGCGCGATGGCGAGGCATTGCATGCCTGTGACCCACCCGCACGAGCGCACTCAACCGGAGCGCGGCGAGAACATGATGATGGCCATGCCCAGCAGGCAGCAGCCGGCGCCGAGCAGATCCCACCGCGTGGGTGTCACCCGGTCCACCCACCACAACCACAGCAGTGCGGTGGCGATGTAGACGCCACCATAGGCGGCATACACGCGGCCGCTGGCGGCCGGGTGCAAGGTCAACAACCAGACGAACACCGCCAGGCTGAGTGCGGCCGGCAACAGCAGCCACACGCTGCCGCCTTTGCGCAGCCAAAGATAAGGAAGGTAGCAACCCACCAATTCGGCCACCGCGGTGGCCACGAACAACAGCAGCGTGGTCAGCGCCGCGCTCACTGCGCGGCGGGCCCGTCACGCTTGACGCGTTGCCACAACGCTTCCTGTTCGCTCAGCGACAACGCGTCCAGCGCGGTGCCGTCGGCCTGGGCATATGCTTCCATCGCGCGGAAGCGACGCTCGAATTTCAGGTTGGCGTGGCGCAACGCCGCGCCCACATCCACCTTGGCATGCCGGGCCAGGTTGGCGCAGACAAACAGCACATCGCCCAACTCGTCTTCCAGTCGTGCCTGGTTATCGGCGACCGGGCCACGCGCAAACTCTACGCGCAGCTCATCGATTTCTTCCTGCAGTTTTTCCAGCACCGGCGCCGGACCGGGCCAGTCGAAACCGACCCGCGCCGCGCGCGACTGCAACTTGGTGGCCCGTTGCCACTCCGGCAGGCCGCGTGCGATGCCGGCCAGCGCGGAACTGTCTTTCTCTCCCGCCGCGCGGCGCTCCTCACGCTTGATCTGCTCCCAGTTGGCGCTCACCGCCTGCGCGCCATCCACCTGTTGCGCGCCGAAGACATGTGGATGGCGACGCACCAGCTTGTCGCTGATGCTGGCGACCACGTCGGCAAACCCGAAGGCACCTTGCTCAGACGCCATCTGCGCATGGAAGACCACCTGCAACAACAGGTCGCCCAATTCGTCCTGCAGGCCGGGCAGGTCGTGGCGATCGATCGCATCGGCCACTTCGTAGGCTTCTTCGATGGTGTACGGCGCGATGGTGGCGAAGGTCTGTTCGACATCCCACGGGCAGCCCTGCTCGCGGTCACGCAGGCGCGCCATCAGCTGCAGCAGGTGCGCGATATCGCCGCTGGAAGGAGGTTGGCTCATTGGATCTCTCGTTGGGTGCGGCGGGGCGGCACGCTTACACCAGCCAGTCGCGCCACGGCAGGCCGGGGTCGCCCAGGGCGATGAAGTCGCCATTGAGCAAGGTGTCGCGGCGGTTGTAGCGGAACGGCTTGCCGGTGCCGGCCGCGAGCAGCGCGCCACCGGCGGCATGCAGCACGCACTGGCCAGCGGCGGTGTCCCACTCGGAGGTGGGACCGAAGCGCGGGTACACATCCAGCTCGCCTTCGGCGATGCGGCAGAACTTCAATGAGGAGCCCTGCGCCACCACGTCGATCTGGCCCATGCGTTCCAGCGCGGCGGCTGTGCGTGCATCGCGATGCGAGCGGCTGGCGGCGACCCGTAACGGGGCAGCAGCAGGCGTGCGCGAATGCAGCATTTCGTCGCGGTCGCCATCGCGGCGGTAGGCGTTCTCACCGCGCGCCGCATACCAGACCCGTCCATCGACCGGCGCCTGCACCACGCCGAGCACCGGCGCGCCCATGTGGATCAGGGCGATGTTGACGCTGAACTCGCCATTGCGCTTGACGAACTCGCGCGTGCCATCCAGCGGGTCGACCAGCCAATAGCTGGTCCAGTACTGGCGTTCTTCCCAGGCCACGTGGGCAGACTCTTCCGACAACACCGGCACATCCGGCGTGACCCGGCGCAAGCCTTCCACGATGACGCGGTTGGCGGCCAGGTCGGCCTGGGTCAACGGGCTGGCGTCGGCCTTGATCTCGACAGCGAAATCCTGCGCGTACACCTCCATGATGGCGTCGCCGGCTTGGCGCGCGATCGCAATCACGGTCTCGCGCAATTCCATCGGGATGCGGATCATGGGTTGCGCTCCAGCCACTCGCGCGCAATGAACAGGGCCGCCAGGGAACGGCCTTCGGAAAAGTCTTCGCGCAGCATCAGTTCGTCCAGGCGTGCCAAGGGCCAGGGGATCACATCCAGTTCTTCGGGTTCGTCGCCGGGCAGACGCTCGGGGTAGAGGTCGCGCGCCAGCACCAGCCAGGATTGGTGACTCATATAAGTAGGAGCAAGCGTCATGGCGCGCAGCACCTGCACCTGGCGCGCGCCGTAGCCGGCTTCTTCCTTGAGCTCGCGGTCGGCGGCCTGCTCGGGCGTCTCGCCGGCATCGATGCGGCCCTTGACCAAGCCCAGCTCGTAGCGGTGCACGCCGGCGGCGTACTCGCGTACCAGCAGCACGGTCTGCGCATCGAGCATCGGCACGACCACCACAGCGCCGTGGCCCTGGCTGAGCTGGCGTTCGTACAGGCGCCGCTCGCCGTTGGAAAATTCCAGATCGAGCTGCTGGCGCCGGAACGGCCCTTCGCCCAGATCGGTGATCTTGTGGATGGTCGGCAGACGCGTGCTCATGCGCAGCACGCAGCGGCGGAGCCGGCCGATAGAATAGGCAGATGCATCGACATGTTCATGAGCCCGAAATCCTAGCAGACCCGGCAGCCTTCGAAGCTGCCGAACATTGGCGGCAACGCGATCTTGCGGTGGTGTGGCACCCCTGCACCCAGATGCGAGAGCACCCGCACACACTGCCGCTGGTGCCGATCGCACGTGGCGACGGCGCCTGGCTGATCGGCCACGATGGCCGCCACTATCTGGATGCGGTCAGCAGCTGGTGGACCAACTTGTTTGGACACGCCGAACCGCGCATCGGCGCGGCCATCGCGCAGCAGGCCGGCACGTTGGAACAGGTGATGCTGGCCGGCTTCACGCATGCGCCCGCCGTGCAACTGGCCGAGCGGCTGCTAGCCATCGCGCCGCGCCAGCCCGACCGCGCGCCGTTGGCCAAGGTGTTCTACGCCGACAATGGCTCGGCCGGGGTGGAAGTCGCCTTGAAGATGGCCTTCCACTATTTCCACAACCGTGGCGAGCACCGCCGCACCCGCTTCATCGCGCTGGAGAACGGTTACCACGGCGAGACCATCGGTGCGCTGTCGGTGGGCGACATTCCGCTGTACCGCCGCGTGTACGCGCCGCTGTTGCTGGAATCGATCTTCGCGCCTTCGCCCGATGCGTACCAGGCCGAACCGGGACAGAGCGACGAAGACTACGCGTTACAGGCGGCCGATGCACTGCAGCATCTGCTGGAGCAATCCCCGGGCGAAATCTGCGCCTTGATCCTGGAGCCGCGGGTGCAGTGCGCTGGCGGCATGCGCATGTATCACCCGGCCTACCTGCGCCGTGCGCGCGAACTGTGCGATGCGCATGGCGTGTTCCTGATCGCCGACGAGATCGCCACCGGCTTTGGCCGCACCGGTACCTTGTTCGCCTGCGAACAGGCCGGTGTGATGCCGGACCTGTTGTGTCTGTCGAAAGGACTCACCGGTGGCTTCCTGCCCCTGTCGGCGGTACTGGCCACGCAGCAGCTATACGACGCGTTTCTGGATGACTCGCGCGAGCGCGCCTTCCTGCATTCGCACAGCTACACCGGCAACCCGCTGGCATGTGCGGCGGCGCTGGCGACGCTGCAGATCTTCGCCGACGACGACATCATTGCGCGTAACCAACGCACCGCCGCACACATGACCCAGCTCGCTGCGCAGATCGGCGAGCACAGCGCGGTGGCCGACGTGCGCCAGGCCGGCATGATCGTGGCCTTCGAGCTCACCCAGGGCGGCGACAAGCGCACGCCCTTCCCCGCCGCTGCGCGCGTGGGCCTGCAGGCCTACCGCGCCGCATTGGCACGCGGCGTGGTGCTGCGCCCGTTGGGCGACGTGCTGTACTGGATGCCGCCGTATTGCGTGGACGACGAACAGCTTGCGCTGCTCGCAGACACCACCCGCCACGCCATCGCCGAGGCCATTGCATGCGCCTGACCCGTTCGTATGTTGCATTGCCGCTGCACAGCGGCGGCGATGTCACGCTGCCGGAGGAATCGGCCAACCACCTGCTGCGTGTGCTGCGGCTGCGCGAAGGCGATGCCTGCGTGCTGTTCAATGGCGATGGCAGTGACTACCACGCACGCATCACCGTGGCCGGCAAGCGCGAGGCGCGGGCCGTGGTCGAGCGCGTGGAGGCAGTGAGCAACGAGTCGCCGCTGGCAATCACCCTGCTGCAGGGCATTGCGCGCGGCGAGAAGATGGACCTGATCCTGCAGAAAGCCACCGAGCTCGGCGTGACAGCGGTCGTGCCAGTCAATGCCGAGCGCACCGAGGTGAAGTTGGATGCCGCGCGCCTGGAAAAACGCATGGCGCATTGGCGCAGCGTGATTGTCTCGGCCTGCGAGCAATCCGGGCGCGCACGCATTCCCTCGCTGGCACCGCCCGCGTCGCTGCAGGACGCCGCGCGTGCCAGCGATGCACAGGCGTTGCGGTTGACGCTGGACCCGCACGGCGAACATCGCCTGGGCACGCTGGCGGTGCAGCCCGGGCAAGAGGTAATTGTGGCGATCGGCCCGGAAGGTGGCTGGTCGCCACGCGACCGCACAACGCTGGGCGAGGCCGGCTTCACCGGGCTGCGCCTGGGTCCCCGCATCCTGCGCACCGAAACCGCAGGATTGGCAGCGATTGCGGCGCTGCAGTCGCGATTTGGAGATTTGTAGGGCGGGTTGGTCGTGTGTGTGCGGCGCTGGCAAGGTACGCCCTGTTTAGGGCTGGGTTTTCTGTAGGAGCGCCCTTGGGCGCGAGGGCGTTATCGGTAGAGCCTCATCGCGCCCGAGGGCGCTCCTACGTTTGCCCGGCTAATGCCAGGCGCGTGGTAGCGCTGCGCACCGGACGCATGCTGCCTCTGCGCCCCGCGGAACCCCGGCGCTTAGCGGCCGTGCTGCAGGAACCAGCTGGCGGCACCGATCACGCCAAGCTGGCCATGTTCGACGATACGCACCGGCACCTGCTCCAGCGCAGGGCGCAGTGGGCCCTTGTCGAGCAAGCGTGCAGCGAAGTCGCTGCGGGCGATGAAGTCGGCAATCTGCGGCAGGAAACCACCGGCCAGATACACACCGCTGCGCACGCCGTACAACAGCATCATGTCGCCAACCACGCTGCCCATGAAACCGCAGAACGTCTGCAGCGCTTCGTGCGCCAGCACGTCGTCACCGGCCAGTGCTGCGGCAGTGACCGCAGCCGGAGTGGCGTGCACCGCCGGCGCGTCGCGCAGCGTGGCCAGCGCGGTATACAGCGTGAGCAAGCCAGGGCCGGAGAGAAAGTGTTCGGTCGCCACATGGGTGCGCGTGCGGCGCAACTCCTGCAGCAAGGCCACTTCCAGATCGCTGGATGCTGCCAGCGCGGCGTGGCCGGCCTCGGTCGGCAACACCACCGAGTTCCCACCATTGGGAATCCACAGCGCCGCGCCCAGGCCAGTGCCCGGGCCGAGCACCAATGCCGGGCCAGGAGCGCCCTGGGCGGGGCCGGAAAGCTGCATGACCTGATTGCCGGTCATGTAATTGGCCGCATAGGCGACCGCTTCGAAGTCGTTGACCAGGTGCAAGGCCTGCATGCCGAGCTGCTGGCGGATCTGCTCCGGCGCCAGCACCCACGGCAGATTGGCGGTGATCACGCGGCCGTCTTCCAGCGCATACCCGGCGCTGGCGATCACGCCACGGCGCACCGGTGCGCAGGACAGCTCGGCAAAGAACACAGCCATGATCTCGGCCAGGCCCGGGTAATCAGCGCAGCGGTACTTGCGGTAATCCAGCACGGTGACCGGCTTGCGCGGATCGTTGCTCTCGCAGGCCAGCGCCAGGCGCACATGCGTTCCTCCGACATCCGCGGCAACGAAGGTTTCGGGGCGCGGAAATGCCACCGCTTCCATTGGGCTGCTTGCGCTCACGCATTCTCCTGATAAGTGGCAGCGGGGCCGACATCGTCCTGCTGGCCGACGAAAGGCGAGCGGGTAGACAACGTTGTCAGCAATCGTCCTGTAACGCAACCGTCGCGCGCGTGCTGCATCGCGCGCGCGGCAAATTCCATCATCCAACAAATATCAGCGCTGGCAACGGTGATTCCGGCACAAAATCCAGCAATGCCGGCTCGAATTGCACATCGGCCATAGAAACAGCCGATCGCTGCCCACATCGCGTGCGGCCCAATTGCGCAGCGCCGCCGGCGTTCCGCGAACCACCGCACAAAAATGCTGCATTGCAGCGCAATCGCAGCCACTTCAGAGATCTGTGACGATGTGTTGACAACGCTGTCAACGCTACGCGAGACTCGATTCAAATCGGAGTTCAGGCAGGAGGGGCCATGGACTGTTTTACGACTGTACGGACTGGCGCGCCCCTCGCCCGGAACATCCAGATTTGCGAGCCACGCGTCATGGGACGCTGCACTCGCAGATGTCGCGTTCGCTCCACTGCACCACCACACGGGGGACACCTCCTCTACCACGCGAATTACCGCAGCCGCACTTCGCGCGAAGTTCGGTCAGGCGATCACCGCGATCGGTCAGGGCGTGTTGTTTTGCCGGCCACGCCGAGCGCGTTGCGCCTCACCACGGGCCATCCGCGCTCAAAGCACTAACCAACGAGGTTTAGCCATGCACAGCCGCACCACGACGTTAGCATTCTGTATCACCGCCGCCCTGTACTACTCCGGCGCTGCCATGGCTGCCGGACAAGAACAGCAAGCCGCTCCGCAAGCTGCTCCAAACGCGCCCTCGTCCACCACCGAGCTGGACACGATCACCGTCACCGGTTATCGCGCTTCGCTGGAGAAGAGCCAGGCGGTCAAGCGCTCGGCCAACTCGATCGTCGACGCCATCAGCGCCGAAGACATCGGCAAGTTCCCGGACATTAATGCGGCCGAATCGCTCTCGCACCTGCCGGGCATCAGCGTCGACCGCCAGTTCGGCGAAGGCGAAAAGGTCAGCATCAACGGCACCGACCCGGCATTGAACCGCGTGCTGCTCAACGGCCAGACCATCGCCTCCGGCGACTGGGGCGGCAACCCGACCGACACCAGCGGCCGTACCTTCAACTACACGCTGCTGTCGCCGGAAATCATCGGCCTAATGGAGGTCTACAAGACCCCCGAAGCGCGCATCGACGAAGGCTCGATCGGCGGCACCGTGATCGTGCACACCCGCAAGCCGCTGGACCTGCCCAAGAACACCATCCGCGGCTCGATCGGCTACAACTACAACGATCGCTCGGAGGAAGGTAATCCGCGCGGCTCGGCGCTGTGGAGCTGGAAGAACGACGACGAAACCTTCGGCGCGTTGATCTCCGCCACGCACGACAAGCAGGACCTGGCACGCGCCGGTATCGAATACTTCGGCTACACCACCGGTGCCGGCATTCCGGCCAGCGCCACCATCACCGGCGACGGCAGCGATGTGGCCACTGCCCGCGTGCCGGCCGGCATCAGCAGCGCATTCTTCCAGCAGACCCGCGAGCGCAGCGGCCTGCAGGGTGCATTGCAGTGGAAGCCCAACGAGCAGAACGAGTTCAACCTGACCGGCCTGTACATCAAGGGCAAGTACAACAACTTCAGCCAGGCGCGCTACGTGTGCCCGGCATGTAATGACGACCGCCAGAAGATCACCAGCGCCAATGTCGAAAACGGCGTGGTGACCGGCGCCACCGTCAGCGACGGCGCAGCCGGCCAGCCGTACGCACAGCTGGATGCCAACTACCGCGAGAGCACGGTCACCACCAAGAGCCTGAACCTGCGTCACGACTGGTCCGGCGAGAAGTGGGTGTTCACCACGCAGGCCGGTTACACCGAAGCCACCGGCGGCAAGAACCCCGAATACCTGATGAAGTTCCTGATGCAGGACGGCGGCTACAACTACGCCTTCGACGGTCAGAACACCTCGGTGAACTACGACAACGGCGGCGCCTCGAACTGGGTGTTGCCGGGCAATCCGGCTGGCCTGGCACCTGGCCAGCAAGGCAATATCCCGGGCACCAATACCGGCATCATGCAGGCCGGCGGTATCGCCTACCAGAAGAGCAAGGACGACGAGAAGTACTTCCAGTGGGACGCCTCGCGTGACCTGGAATGGGGCCCGTTCACCAAGCTGCAATTCGGCTACAAGTACATCAACCACAACAACGGCGTGGACGCGCGCGGCAACCGCATCAACTCCACCGATACAGTGTCGTTGACGCAGTTCAACCCGGGCAGCACGCCCAGCAGCCTGTACGACGGCCTCGGTGCCAGCGGCGACCTGACCACCTGGCCCACCGCCAGCCTGAATGCCGTGCGCAGCTACCTGTTGTCGCAGCCGCAGGGCCCGTACCGCACCGATTTCGGCGCCTCGTTCCAGGTCAAGGAAATCACCCAGAACGTCTACACGCAGTTGAACTTCGAATCCGGCCAGTGGCGCGGTAACGTCGGCGTGCGTTTGGTCGACACCACCGACAAGTCCGAGTTCTGGCAGAGCAACGACGGTGGCACCAACTTCGACCGCGTGGCCGAAACCAACGACTACCGCAAGGCGCTGCCGAGCTTCAACATCGCCTACGACATCACCGACGACACCGTGCTGCGCTTCTCGGCGGCCAAGGTGATTGCACGTCCGCGTTATGCCGACCTGGCCGGTACGTTCACCATCAACAGCGGTACCGGTGACCTGACTGCCAACGGCGGCAACCCGGATCTGAAGCCGTACGAGTCCACCAACTACGACCTTGCTGCGGAATGGTATTTCGCTCCGTCCAGCATGCTGTCCGGCGAAGTGTTCTACCGCGATATCAGCTCCTACATCGTCAGCACCACCACCAGCCAGCAGTTGAACCCGGCACCGCCGGCCGTTGCCGGTCTGTACCAGGTCACCACGCCGGTGAACGTGTCCGATGCCAAGGTCAAGGGCGTGTCGGTCAACTACCAGCAGACCTTCGGTCTGGGCTTTGGTCTGCAGGCCAACTACACGTTTGCCGAATCCGATTCCAGCTCGGGCTTGAACCTGCCGTACCTGTCGCGCGACACCTACAACGTGATCCCGTACTGGGAACACGGCGACTGGACCGTGCGTGTGAACTACAGCTACCGCTCGAAGTACTTCACCCAGATCGGCCGACTGGAATCGCGTGACTTTGCAGATGCCTACAAGCAGCTGGATCTGAACGCCTCCTACCAGATCACCGATTACATGGGCATCACCTTCGGTGCCACCAACCTGCTGGATTCCACCTACCGGGTCTTCAGCAACACGCGTGATACCCCGACCGCGTTCTACAAGAACGGCCGCGGCTACCAGGCACAGCTCAACTTCAAGTTCTGATGGTGTGACGGCGCGCCACCGACCCTCCACGGTGGCGCGCTTTTTTTTCTGTCGTTGCATGGGGCAACGACAGTGCATGCAGTGCACATTGAGTGGACCTGGCCATCGCCCTTCGTGCTGAAGGGTGATGGCCAGTCCCGCTTCCGCAACCACGGGCCGGATGCCTGATGCCGGCGCGTCTTTGCCCACAGGAGTGCAGTTCCCATGACGACCGATAGCCGCCTTGCGGCTCCATCCCGCCGCCACGCCGGAGCTGCACCCAGAACGCGAATGCTCGCGCTCGGTCTGTTGCTCGCGTTGCCTGCCGCCACGCTCAGCGCAGCACAATCGCCCACCGCACCGACCGCCACCACGCTCAGCCCGGAGGTCATCGACCAGCAGTGGCTCGACGCCACCGCGCAGTACGCGCCCGAACGCGCGCGGCTGGTGCGCGAAGCGCAAGCCGGCGCGCGCAAGGGTCCGTTCCGTCCCGACTGGGCTGCGCTGAAGGCGTACCAATCACCTGCGTGGTACGACAACGCCAAGTTCGGCATCTTCATTCACTGGGGCGTGTTTTCGGTGCCGGCCTTCGGCAGCGAGTGGTATTCGCGCAACATGTATCTGGAAGGCTCCAAGGAATTCGCGCACCACGTGGCGACCTATGGCCCGCAGGCCAGCAGCGGCTACAAGGACCTGATTCCCAAGTTCACCGCGCCCAAGTTCGACCCCACTGGCTGGGCCAAGCTGTTCCGTGAATCCGGTGCGCGCTACGTGGTGCCGGTGGCCGAGCATCACGATGGCTTTGCGTTGTACGACTCGAAGTTGTCCGACTGGACGGCGATGAAGATGGGGCCCAAGCGCGACCTGCTGGGCGAGTTGTCCACCGCGATCCGTGCGCAAGGCTTGCACTTCGGGCTGTCCTCTCACCGCGCCGAGCACAACTGGTTCTTCGATGGCGGGCGCAAGTTCGATTCGGACGTCAACGACCCGCGTTATGCGGCGCTGTACGGCCCCGCGCAGGTGCGCCTGCCCGGCAAGGACGACGCCGATGTCGCCAATGACTGGACGCCCGTATCGCAGGCGTGGCTGGACGACTGGCTGGCGCGCACCACCGAGTTGATCGATGTCTATCAGCCGGACCTGATCTATTTCGATTGGTGGATCGCCCATCCCACCTTCCGCAGCAGCCTGCCGACCATGCTGGCGTATTACTACAACCAGGGCGCGGCGCGGACCGAAGCCGACCGTGGCGTAGTGGTGAACTACAAGCTCGGTGCGTTCCCCGAAGGCGCTGGCACGCTGGATATCGAGCGCGGCCAGCTCACCGGCATCCACCCCACGCATTGGCAGACCGACACCTCGGTGAGCAATGCATCGTGGGGCTATATCGAAAACGACACCTACAAGTCGCCCACCTTCATCATCCACATGCTGGCCGATGTGGTGGCCAAGAACGGCAACCTGATGCTCAACATCGGCCCGCGCGCGGATGGCTCCATCCCCGATACCGAGCGCGGCATCCTGCTTTCGATCGGCAAGTGGCTCAAGACCAATGGCGGCGCGATCTACGACAGCAAGCCGTGGCGCGTGTATGGCGAAGGCCCCACCGAAGTGGTGGGCGGCACCTTCCAGGACGTCAAGACCAAGCCGTACACGGCTGAAGATTTCCGCTTCACCACCCGCGATGGCGCGCTGTATGCCATTGAGCTGGGCTGGCCGGCCGATGGCAAGGCGGTGATCCGCTCGCTCACTGCCGCCGATGGCGTGCGCGGGGTGACGCTGCTGGCCAATGGCAAAAAGATTTCCTTCGAACAACAGGCCGATGGCTTGCACCTGCGGCTGCCGGCCAAGCCGGTCGGCGAAAGCGCCTACGTGTTCCGCATCGACCTTGCGCCCTCTTCCACTCCCTGACGGATCCTGTCTTCATGATCAAGCGATTGACCTGGATGTTGCTCGCGCTGGCGGTTGCCTGCGCGCCCACCTTGGCGCTGGCCAAGAATCCCACGGCGCTGTTCTATCTGATGAACACGCAGAAATCGACCAACTCGTTCCTGGCCAATGTCGACAAGATCGATGTGGTGGTGCCCACCTGGTATGGCGTGGATCAGAACGGCTTGGTCAACGGCACGCCTAACATGTATCTGTACGACATCGCCAAGCAGAAAAATCTGCGCGTGATGCCAATCCTGTCGATGACCACCGGCCGCGACGGCTTCCACAAGCTGATGCACGACGAAGCAGCCAAGAAGCGCATGATCGAATCGCTGCTGATCCACGGCAAGCAGCACAAGTACTACGGCTTCCAGTTCGATTTCGAGAACATCGCCTGGACCGATCGCGATGCCTACACGCTAATGGTCAAGCAGACCGCCGATGCGCTGCACAAGGCCGGTTTCAAGATGTCGGTAGCAGTGGTGCCCAATGCACCGGGCCATGCCGAAGGCGGCCAGTTTTCCAAGTGGATGTGGGAATACTGGCGCGGTGCGTATGACCTGAAGGCACTGGGCCAGGCCGCCGATCTGGTCAGCATCATGACCTACGACCAGCACACCCGCTGGACCACTCCCGGCCCGGTTGACGGCATGGTGTGGATGAAGAAGCACCTGGACTACGCCATCACCCAGGTACCGAAGGAAAAGCTGTCGCTGGGTATCGCCACTTACGGCTACCGTTGGTACACCGGCAACCCCGTGAAGGAAGACGGCACCGAAGCGTCGAACATCTCGGCCACGTATATCGATGCCGACGAATCCTTCCCGCTGGCAATCGAACAGAACGCCACCGTGCAGTGGGATCCGGTGGAGCAGGAATCGTGGTTCTACTTCTACCGCGACGATATGCGCGAGTGGGTGTTCCGCCCGGATGCGCGCAGCTTCAAGGCACGCTACGACATGGTGAAGCAGTACGGGCTGGAAGGCTTCAGCTGCTGGGTACTGGGCGCCGAAGATCCGAAGGTGTGGGATGAGCTGCCGGTGGCGCAGCGCTGAGCCCGCCATGCAACAGGGCGGCGCGCGCACGAAGCGTGCGCCAGTCCCTGCGTCGTTCGCCACGGCTTTGCTACTGTGCGTGGCTGCCGTGTCCTGGCGCGTGGCAAGCTGCATGACACGCGCTGATCGCCACATCGGGATGTGATTGCATGCTCTCCAACACCGGCCCTGTTCCACGCACGCTGTCGTCGCGCGTGCTGCTGTCCACACGATTGCCGTCGCGCCTGCTTGTCTGCTGCGTTGCAGTCAGCGCCCTGCTTGGATGTGGTCAACGCGAGGCCGGCACTGCACCGGCCGTTGCCAGTGCCGGCGCGCCCGCGGCACCTGCCGCCAGCACACCGCTGCCCCTGATTCCGGCACCGGCGCAGCTCACACGCGGCAGTGGCAGTTTCCACATCGGTGCCGGCACGGTGATTTCGATCGTCGGTGGCGATGCCGATGCACGCCGCAGCGCCGAATATCTCGCCGAGCTGCTCAAGCGCACGCGCGGCCTGTCGCTGGAAGTGCGCAACGAAACCAGCGCCTCACCGGGCAGCATCCGCCTGGAACGCAGCGCGCAGGCACCGGTAGCGCAGAAGGAAGGCTATAGCTTCGAAAGCGATGCGAAGGGCATCCGCATCCAGGCGCGTGATGGCGCCGGGTTGTTCTATGGCACCGTGAGCGCGTGGCAGTTGATGACCCCGGATGCGCGCAAGGGCGATGTCGAGGTACCGGCGGTGGCCATCCGCGACTGGCCGCGTTTCAGCTGGCGCGGCCAGCATCTGGATGTGGCGCGCCACTTCCACGACGTGGCAACGGTCAAGCACGTGCTCGACACGATGGCCGTGCACAAGCTCAACGTGCTGCACTGGCATCTCACCGATGACCAGGGCTGGCGGATCGAGATCAAGCGCTACCCCAAGCTCACCGAGGTGGGCGCGTGGCGCACGCCGCCGGGCGCGGGCCAGCACGGCACGCCGGAGCGCTATGGCGGCTTCTACACGCAGGAACAGATCAGCGAAGTGGTGGCCTACGCAGCACGCCTGCACATCACCGTGCTGCCCGAGCTGGATATGCCCGGGCATGCGCAGGCGGCCATTGCCGCGTATCCCGAAGAAGTGGGCGTCCCCGGTGTGCGCACCCAGGTGGGTGTGGACTGGGGCGTCAACCCGTACCTGTTCAACACCAGCGAACGCAGCCTGACCTTCATCACCAATGTGCTGGATGAAGTACTCACGCTGTTCCCGTCGACCTACATCCACATCGGCGGCGATGAGGCAGTCAAGGACCAATGGGAAGCCTCGCCTACGGTGCGCGCACAGATGCGCAAGCTCGGCGTCAAGGACGCACACGCGATGCAAGGCTGGTTCAACGAGCAACTGGCCCAGTACCTCACCCAACACGGCCGGCGCATGATCGGCTGGGACGAAATCCTCGAAGGCGGCGTGCCGGCCAGCGCGGCCGTGATGTCCTGGCGTGGCATCGAAGGCGCGGTAACCGCCGCCAAGCAAGGCCACGACGTGGTGCTGGCACCGGGCGATTCGCTGTATCTGGACAACCTGCAAACCACGCGCAGCGATGAACCCAACGGCCGCCTGACCACGCTACCGCTCTCGAAGGTCTACGCATTCAACCCGGTGCCGACCGCGCTCAGTGCCGAACAGGCCAAGCATGTGCTCGGCGCGCAGGGCGCGTTGTGGGCCGAATACATTCCCTCGCGCTGGCACATCGACCACGCGCTGTTCCCGCGCCTGGCAGCGGTGGCCGAAGTGACGTGGTCGCCGATGGCCGCGCGCGACTGGAAGAATTTCCTGGCGCGCATGCCGGCGCAGCTGCAGCGTTATCAGGCGCTGGGCATCGATTACAGCGATGGCGCGTTTGCCGCCGACATCGATCTGGACGGCGACGTCAACGCGGTACTGGCCGGTGGCCCGGCCAAGGTGTCGCTCGGCAACCAGAGCGGCGCCGGCAGCCTGCACTACACCGTGGATGGCAGCGACCCCACGCCGGATGCACCGCGCTACACGGCGCCGTTCGCGATTCAGCTGCCCACCACCGTCAAGGCCACCGCCTTCACCGACGATGGCATTGCACTGGCCGCCCCACGCAGCAGCACCTTTGACCGTGCCGCGCTGCTGAGCCGCGACACCCAGGGTCTGCGTCACTGTGTCGAGCAAGGGGCGCTGGGCCTGCGCCTGCCGCTGCTGCCGGACCTGCCGGGCGCCGACACGCCGGTCTACAACGTGGACCTGTTCCATGCCTGCCGCCTGTATCCGCAGGCGCGGCTGGAGGGCGTGGGCGCGATCAAGGTGGACACCGCACGCCTGGCGCGCAACTTTGGCCTGGCGCGCGAGCAGTCCAAGGTGCAGAAGTACCCGGCCAAGACACCCGACGGCGAACTCGAAGTGCGCCTGGGTTGCGAAGGCGAGGTGCTCGCGCGCATCCCGCTGCCCAAGGGCAACGCGCTCGGCGAACAATTCACGCTGGAAAGCGCGCTGCCTGCACGCACCGGCACGCACGATCTGTGCCTGCGCTTCACCGCCCCCATCACCGGCCCGTTGTATGCCATCGGCGCCGTCCATCTGATTGAAACCACCGCGCAGGCGCCCCCCGCCGCCACGCGCTGATCCCTCCAAGGAGAACCCTGCATGTCCCTGTCCCGCCACCGTCGTGTTCCTGCACCCGCCCGCCTCGGGCTTGCCCTCGCCTTCGCCATGTCGCAGGCCTGGGCGGCGCCGCCCACGGCCGTGACGCTGGACAGCGGCTGGCAGGTGCGGCTGGTGCCGGGGCAGGAACAGGCCAAGACCTACCCCAAGGCCGCGGCTTGGTTGCCGGCGCAGGTGCCGGGCGTGGTGCAGACCGATCTGATCGCCGCCAAGGTCGTGCCGGACCCGTTCTACCGCGACAACGAAGGCAAGATTCAGTGGGCCGGCCTGAGCGACTGGCAGTACCAGACGCGCTTCACCGTGGATGCGGCCACGCTCGCGCGCGAGCATGTGGAGCTGGTGTTCGATGGCCTGGATACGTTTGCCGAGGTCACCCTCAACGGCAAGCCGTTGCTCAGCGCCGACAACATGTTCCGGCAGTGGCGCGTGGACGCCAAGGCGCTGCTCAAGCGCGGCGACAACGTGCTGGAAGTGAAGCTGTTTTCGCCGATCAAGAAGATCCAGCCGTGGCTGGCCAAGCAGCCCTACGCCCTGCCGGGCGCCTACGATTCGGCTTTCGGCGACGAGCCCGAATCGCGGCACAGCTCCACCTACGTGCGCAAGGCGCCGTACAACTTCGGCTGGGACTGGGGCCCGCGCATGGTCAACGCCGGCATCTGGAAAGACGTGCGTGTGGAAGCCTGGGATGCGGTGCGCGTGGATGGGCTGCATATCGCCCAGCAGCGCGTGGATGCCGACAGTGCGCAGTTGCAGGCGCAGCTGGAGTTGCAGGCCGGCCGCAGCGGCCCGGTGCAGGTCAACCTTGACGTGCTCGGCCCGAATGGCCAACGCGTGGGCCAGTTCACCCAGGACGCGGTGGTCGACCCGGGCCAGAACCGCATCGATCTGGCCGTGCGCATCGCCAAGCCCAAGCGCTGGTTCCCGGCCGGCTACGGCGCGCAGGACCGCTACACCTTCGTGGCCACGGTGCGCGATGCCGATGGCGACAGCCAGCAGATCAAGCGCATCACCGGCCTGCGTTCGGTGGAGCTGCGCCGCGAAAAAGACAAGTTCGGCAAGAGCATGGAGATCGTGATCAACGGCATCCCGATCTTTGCCAAGGGCGCTAACCTGATTCCGCTGGACGCCTTCCCCTCGCGCGTCAGCCAGGCGCGCATGCGCAGCACCCTGCAGGACGCGCGCGATGCCAACATGAACATGCTGCGCATGTGGGGCGGCGGCCATTACCAGGACGACCACTTCTACGAGGTGGCCGACGAGCTGGGCATCATGATCTGGCAGGACTTCATGTTCGGTGGCGCGGTGCCGCCGTATGACGTGGAGTTCCGCGAAAACACCCGCCAGGAAGCGATCGAGCAGGTCAAACGCCTGCGCGACCATCCCAGCGTGGTGTTGTGGTGCGGCAACAACGAAGTGCAGACCGGTTGGGAAAACTGGGGCGACCGGGTCAAGTTCAAGCAGTCGGTGGACCCGGAAGAACGTAGCCGCATCGAGCGTGGCATGACCACGCTGTTCGGCACCGTGTTCCGCGAAGTGGTCGCCACCTACGACAGCGACGTGCCGTACTGGTCCACCTCGCCCGGCACCAACTTCGACGGCGCCGCCGACCAGGCCAACGATGGCGACATGCATTACTGGAAGGTCTGGGGCGGCCCGGCGCTGCCGGTCACCGAATACCTCAATGTCACTCCGCGTTTCATGTCCGAATACGGCCTGCAGTCGTTCCCCGACATGCGCACTGTGCGCGCGTTCGCCGAACCCGGCGACATGGATCCGGAATCGCCGGTGATGCGCGTGCATCAGAAGTTCGACAAGGGCAACGGCAACAAGCGGCTGATGCTGTATATCCGCCGCGAATTCGGCGAGCCCAAGGATTTCGAAAGCTTCGTCTACCTGAGCCAGCTGATGCAGGCCGAAGGCATCAACCTGGCCGCCTCGCATCTGCGCGCCTCACGCCCGCAGTCGATGGGCTCGCTGTACTGGCAGCTCAACGACGTGTGGCCCGGCGCCTCCTGGTCCAGCGTGGACTACTACGGCCGCTGGAAGGCGCTGCACTACCACGCACGCCGCTTCTATGCGCCGGAAATGATCGCCGCGCTGCGCAACGACAAGGGCCAGACCGAGGTCTCGCTGGTGTCCGACCGCACCACGCCGCTGCAGGCGCGCTGGCGCATGCGCGTGATGAGCATGGAGGGCAAGGTGCTGAGCAAGCGCGAAGAAAAAGCCACGCTCAAGCCGCTGAGCAGCCTGCAGGTGGGCAACTTCAGCGACAAGCAATTGCTGGGCAGCGCCGATCCGAAGCGCAGCTACGCAGTGTTCGAATTATTCGACGGCGACAAGCTGTTGTCGCGCGAAGTGGTGTTCTTCGCCGCCGCCAAGCAACTGGCCTTGCCCACCGCCACGATCGACAGCCAGTGGCGCGCCGATGGCGATGGCTACGCGCTCACGCTGTCCAGCAAGACGCTGGCGCGCGAGGTGTGGCTATCGTTCGGCGACGTGGACGCCACGCTGTCGGACAACGCCTTCGACCTGCTGCCGGGCGAGCCGCTGACCGTGCACGTGACCAGCAAGACAGCGCTGGCGCAGTTGCAGTCCGCGCTGCAGGTCCGCGACCTGGCCAGCACGCTGGCGGGTGCACCACCGGAGCCGGCCGAGAGCAAATGACGTTGCAGTTCGCTGCACATTGCGCTCAGTGAGCGCGGCGCGTGCACCGCGGTGAACATCATCGTTGGTGCAAGGCGCGGCGCACGCCAGCACCACCGCACCGCTTCGCACCTGCACAGCAGCGCGAGCGGAAGTCGCACTACCGCGGCAGTGCCAATGCACGGCCTGCCGCATACAGATTCATCCCTGCCCGTCGCACGCGACGGGTACCCCAATGCAACGCCGCGTGGCCACTGCCGCACGGCAGGAGTGAAATGATGTCGTTGTCCGTGTTTCCCCATCGCCTGGCCCTTGCTCTTGGATTTGCCTTGGCTGCACCGCTGACCAGTGCGCCCGCTCAGGCCGCAGCGCCCACCAGCACGCCGGAACAGCGTGCCGCCGCATTGGTCGCGCAGATGAGCCGCGAGGAAAAAGTGGCCCAGGCGATGAATGCGGCGCCAGCGATTCCGCGCCTGGGCATCCCCGCCTACGAATGGTGGAGCGAGGGCTTGCACGGCATTGCCCGCAATGGCTACGCCACGGTGTTTCCGCAGGCGATCGGGCTGGCCGCCAGCTGGAATACACAGCTGATGCAGCAGGTGGGCACCGTGGTATCGACCGAGGCACGTGCCAAGTTCAACCAGGCCGGCGGCCCGGGCAAGGACCACAAGCGTTACGCAGGCCTGACCATCTGGTCGCCGAACATCAACATCTTCCGCGACCCGCGCTGGGGCCGTGGCATGGAAACCTATGGCGAAGACCCGTTCCTCACCGGGCAACTGGCCGTGGGCTTCATTCGCGGCCTGCAGGGCGATGACCTGGAACATCCGCGCACGATTGCAACGCCCAAGCACATCGCCGTGCACAGCGGCCCGGAGCCGGGCCGGCATGGTTTCGATGTGGACGTCTCCCCGCGCGATGTGGAAGCGACCTACACACCTGCGTTCCGCGCCGCGCTGGTCGAGGGCCAGGCCGGCTCGGTGATGTGCGCCTACAACTCCCTGCACGGCACGCCGGCATGCGCGGCGGACTGGTTGCTCAACGGCCGCGTGCGCGGCGATTGGGGCTTCAAGGGCTTTGTGGTCTCCGACTGCGATGCGGTGGACGACATGACCCAGTTCCATTATTTCCGCCCGGATAACGCCGGATCGTCGGCGGCATCGCTCAAGGCCGGCCACGACCTCAACTGCGGCACTGCCTATCGCGCGCTTGGCACCGCGATCGAACGCGGTGAAGTGGACGAAGCATTGCTCGATCAATCGCTGGTGCGCCTGTTCGCCGCGCGCTACCGCCTGGGCGAGCTGCAGGCGCCGCGCAAGGACCGCTACGCCAGGCTCGGCGCCAAGGACATCGACAACGCGGGCAACCGTGCGCTGGCGTTGCAGGCGGCCGCCGAGTCGATTGTGCTGCTGAAGAACGCGAACGCCACGCTGCCATTGAAGGCCGGCACACGGCTGGCGGTGATCGGCCCCAACGCCGATGCATTGGCTGCACTGGAAGCCAACTACCAAGGCACCTCATCGCAGCCGGTGACGCCGCTGCTTGGCCTGCGCCAGCGCTTCGGCGCGCAGCAGGTGCGCTACGCGCAAGGCGCGCCGCTGGCCGCTGGCGTGCCGGGCATGATTCCGGAGACTGCGTTGCGCAGCGACGGCAAGCCCGGGCTGCGCGGTGAGTATTTCGACAATGTCGAGTTGGAAGGCGCACCGCGCGTGACGCGCCAGGACCGCGCGATCAGCTTCAACTGGGACCAGGTAAGCCCGGCCAAGGGCGTGCCCGCCGATCGCTACGCCGTGCGCTGGAGCGGCGAGCTGTTGCCGCCCGGCACTGGCGACTACACGCTGGCAGTGCGCGTGGCGCGGTGCTTCGATTGCACCGGCCACGACCCGGTGCGGCTGTACATCGACGACAAACTGGTCGTTGCCGGCAACGCCGAAGACAAGCACGTGCCGGCAGGCATGCACAACGCCGACGGCCGCAGCGTGGAGACGGTGCTGCATTTCGACGACACCCGCCCACGCAAGATCCGCCTGGAACTTGAACACCGCGGCCAGGACCAGGGCGTGCGCCTGGAATGGCTGGCGCCGGCAGCCGCACAGTTGGCCGAAGCCGAACAAGCCGTGGCGCAGGCCGATGCAGTGGTGGCCTTCGTCGGGCTCTCGCCCGATGTGGAAGGCGAAGAGCTGCGCATCGACGTGCCCGGCTTCGACGGCGGCGACCGTAACGACATCGCCCTGCCCGCCGCGCAACAGGCCTTGCTGGAGCGTGCCAAGGCCTCCGGCAAGCCGTTGGTGGTGGTGTTGATGAGCGGCAGCGCAGTGGCATTGAATTGGGCCAAGACCCATGCCGATGCAATCGTGGCGGCGTGGTACCCCGGCCAGTCCGGCGGCACCGCCATTGCCCGTGCGCTGGCCGGTGACGACAACCCCGGCGGGCGCCTGCCGGTGACGTTCTATCGCTCCACCAAGGACCTGCCGCCGTACGTCAGCTACGACATGAAGGGCCGCACCTACCGCTATTTCAAGGGCGAGGCATTGTTTCCGTTCGGCTACGGGTTGAGCTACACCCGCTTTGCGTACGAGACGCCGCGCCTGTCCGTCACTACGCTGCAGGCCGGCAGCCCGCTGCAGGTGACCACCACCGTGCGCAATACCGGTGAACGCGCGGGTGATGAAGTGGCGCAGGTGTATCTGCAGTATCCAGACCGCCCGCAGTCGCCATTGCGCAGCCTGGTTGGATTCCAGCGCGTGCATCTGCAACCCGGCGAGCAGCGCACGCTCACCTTCACCCTGGATGCGCGCGCCCTGAGCGATGTGGACCGTACAGGCACGCGTGCGGTGGAAGCCGGCGATTACCGGCTGTTCGTCGGTGGCGGCCAGCCGGACACCGGCGCCCCCGGCCAGAGTGCGGCGCTCACCATCCAGGGCCGCGCACCGCTGCCGAAGTAAGGCCATTCGCAGCGTGCCGGCGCAGTGCCGGCATGCGCGTCACGAACACCACGCGCCCGCAGCACGGGCGCGGCATCAGGAGTATCCATGCGTAAGATCCCCACAGACAACATCACCGAGCCAGCGCGCGACGACAGCACGCAACCCACTACCGCCGCCGTCTCGCGCCGCACGATGCTGGGCATGCTCGGCGCCGCCGCAGGCAGCGCGCTGATCGGCGGCATCCCCGGTGCGCGTGCGGCGACCTCGTCGCCGGCCTCGGGTTTTGTCAGCAAGCGTCCGCCCAAGGCGCAGCGCCGCTTTGTCAGCACCGCGGTGGAGCAGCAAATCACCCAGATCAAGGCGCGCATCGCCGACCCGGAACTGGCGTGGCTGTTCGAGAACTGCTACCCCAACACGCTCGACACCACGGTGGAAACCGGCACCCGCAACGGCAAGCCGGACACCTTCGTCATCACCGGCGACATCCACGCGATGTGGCTGCGCGATTCGTCCGCGCAGGTGCATCCGTATGTGCCGCTGGCCAAGCGCGACCCCGCACTGCGGCGCATGTTCCATGGCCTGATCCAGCGCCAGGCGGCCTGCATCAAGCTCGATCCGTATGCCAACGCGTTCCTGCCCGATGGCCAGACCCAGCGCCTGAAGTGGTCGCTCAACGACATCACCGAGATGAAGCCTGGTGTGGGCGAGCGCAAGTGGGAAATCGATTCGCTGTGCTACCCGATCCGCATCGCGCACGAATACTGGCGTGCCACCGGCGACACCGCGCCGTTCGACGACGATTGGCGTGAGGCGATGCACGTGGTGGTGCGCACCTTCCGCGAACAGCAGCGCAAGGACAACCGCGGCCCGTACGTGTTCCAGCGCCCCTCGCCGCTGGCCACCGAGACGCTGGTGCTGGAAGGCTACGGCCAGCCGACCAAGCCCAACGGCATGATCCATTCGATGTTCCGCCCGTCCGACGATGCCTGCGTATTCCCATTGTTCGTGCCGGCCAACCTGTTTGCGGTGGCCTCGCTGCGGCACCTGGCCAGCATGAGCACGCAGATCCATCGCGACAGCGCATTCGCGGCCGACTGCACGGCGCTGGCCGACGAAGTGGAAACCGCCACACGCCAGTTCGGGCAGATGCGCGACAGCGATGGCCAGGCGTATTGGGCGTTTGAAGTGGACGGCTATGGCAACCAGTTGTTCATCGACGACGCCAACGCACCCGGGCTGCTCAGCCTCGCCTACCTGGGCTGTTGCGATCGCGCCGACCCGGTGTTCCTGCGCACACGCCAGCTGGCCTGGAGCGAGCGCAACCCGTACTTTTCGCGCGGCACCGCGGCAGAAGGCGTGGGCAGCCCGCATAGCGGCATGGGCACCATCTGGCCGATGGCGATCGTGCAGTACGCGCTGGTCAGCGACGACGATGCGCAGCTGCGCCAGTGCCTGCAGTGGCTCAAGACCACACATGCCGGCACCGGCTTCATGCATGAGGCCTTCGACAAGGACAACCCGGCCACATTTACGCGTGACTGGTTCGCCTGGGCCAACACCTTGTTCGGCGAACTCATCATCGACCTGCATCAGCGCAAACCGCAGCTGCTGCGCAGTCGCTGATTGTCCGAAGCGCTAGATCTTCCTTTCCAGGCGGAACGACAGAGCACTTGATCTTCCCTTCTCCCGCCGGGAGAAGGTGCCGAAGGGCGGATGAGGGTGCCCCGGCATCGGCCCGCAAACTCCGAGACCAGACACATGGCAACACGACGCGGTTTTCTACAAGGCGCCATCGCAGCAGCCCTCTTCGGTAGCGGCGCTCTGGCCACAGGCCTCGCCCGCGCACGCGCGGGCACCTACGCACTGCCGGCCGATGCGCGCACCCGCGCCGACCTCACCCGCCATGTCGATGTCTTCATCGGTACCGGCGGCCATGGCCACACCTTCCCTGGCGCGACATTGCCGTTCGGCATGGTGCAACTCAGCCCGGACACCTACAACGCGGTGTGGGATTCGTGCTCGGGCTACCACGAGTCCGATGGCTCGATCATGGGCTTTTCGCACACGCATCTGTCCGGCACCGGCATCGGCGACATGCTCGATGTTCTGCTGGTGCCGGCCACCGGCGAGGTCAAGCTGGTGCCCGGCCCGCTGGATGATCCCGACGCCGGCTATCGCTCGCGCTACGACCATGCGGATGAAGCGGCCTCGCCCGGCTACTACCGCGTGCGGCTCAAGGACAGCGGCGTGCATGCCGAACTCACCGCCACCGCGCGCGCCGGCCTGCACCGGTACCACTTCCCCAAGGGCAAACCTGCGCACGTGCTGCTGGACCTGTGCCATGGCATGCAGGACAAACCCGGCATCGCCACCCGCGTGAGCGATGCGCAGCTGCGCGTGGTCGACGCACAGACCATCACCGGCGGCCGCCGTGTCTATCAATGGGCCAAGGGCCGCTATATCTACTTCGCCATGCGGCTGTCGCGCCCGTTCGAAAAGGTGCAGCTGTACAACGAAGACCAGCCCCTTGCCGCCGGGCTGAGCAGCGCCGATGGCGTGCATCTCAAGGCCGCACTGCATTATCCGGATGCCTCCGAGGCGCCGTTGCTGATCAAGGTCGGCATCTCGGCGGTGAGCGCGGACAACGCGTTGGCCAACCTGGATGCCGAACTTCCCGACTTCGACTTCACCCGCGTGCATGCGCAAGCCGTGGCCGCGTGGGAAAAGGAACTGGGGCGCGTGCGCATCGACAGCGACGACGAGGCGCAACGGCGCATCTTCTACACCGGCCTGTATCACAGCCTGCTCGCGCCCACCCTCTTCAGCGACGTGGATGGCCGCTACCGCGGCATGGATCTGCAGATCCACACCGTGCCCAAGGGCTATCACAATTACAGCACCTACTCGCTGTGGGACACCTACCGCGCCGCGCATCCGCTGCTGACCCTGGTGCAGCCCGAGCGCGTGCCGGACCTGGTGCAATGCCTGGTGCGCGGCGCCAACGAATGCCCGGACGGTGTGGGCATCTGGCCGCTGCAGGGCGTGGAAACCGGCTGCATGATCGGCTACCACTCGGCGGTGGTGCTAGCCGAAGCGCATGCCAAGGGCTTCACCGGCATCGACTACAAAGCCGCCTGGCCGGCCTACCGCAAGCGCGCGATGGACGACACCACCCACGGCCTGGGGGACTACCGCAAACTCGGTTACATCCCCGCCGACAAGGTGGACGAAGCGGTCAGCCGCACCCTGGAATACGCCTACGACGACTGGGCCTGCGCGCACCTGGCGCAGGCCGCCGGCGCCGCCGACGATGCACGCGCACTGCGCGACCGTTCGCGCAATTACCGCAACGTGTTCAACCGCGACAGCGGCTTCGTGCAGGCGCGCCTGGAAGACGGCAGCTGGGCCAAACCGTTCGACCCGCGGGGCATGGGGCACATCGCCAAGTGGCGCGATTTCACCGAGTCCAATGCCTGGCAGGCCACCTTCCTCAACCAGCACGATCTGTATGGCTATATGGATTTGTACGGCGGCCGCGACGGCTTCCTGGCCAAGCTGGACGAGCTGTTTTCCACCAGCTCCGAGTTGCCGGCCGACGCACCGCCGGATATCGATGGCCTGGTCGGCCAGTACGCGCACGGCAACGAACCCAGCCATCATGTGGCGTACCTGTTCGCCTACGCCGGGCAGCCTTACAAGACCCAGGCGATGGTGCGCCGGCTGTTGCGCGAGCAATACCACGACGCGCGCAATGGTCTGTCCGGCAACGAGGATTGCGGGCAGATGAGTGCGTGGTTCGTGCTCAGCGCACTTGGCCTGTACGCGGTGGACCCGGTCAGCGGCAACTACGTACTCGGCAGCCCGTTGTTCAAGCGCGCCGAGCTGGACGTGGGCAACGGCCACACGTTGCGCATCATTGCCCGCGACACCAGCGCCAAGAACCTCTACGTGCAGTCGCTGACCTGGAACGGCACGCCGATCACGCGCAGCTGGATGCGGCATGCCGAGCTGGCCGCCGGCGGCACGCTGGAATTCCGCATGGGGGCCACGCCCAACCTGGCGTTCGGTGCAAGCAAGGAGGACCTGCCGCCGTCGTTCGCCTGAGCGCGCGCGATCGTTGCGTCAGCGCCACGCGTTGGCGGCCACACCTGGTGCGCTGCGCTCGGATGATCGCAGCGCAACGGCGCGCTCGTTCAAGCCGCTTCGCGCGCCACCGCGGTGCTGCATGGCGCAACGACAGACAGCCTGCGGTGCACGCAGCACCGGCACTGCAGCCTGGCCTGCCATCCGTTCGTGTCACTCGCCCCACGTCATTCGTCATTCGTCATTGCCGAGAATTGCCCATGTTGCGTACCACGCTTGCCCCGCTCGTCCTGGCCCTGGCCATCGCACTGCCCATCACCGCCACGGCCGCCAGCGATGACCAGTGGCCCACCTTCGCCACCCAGGGCACGCAGTTCGTGCGCGACGGCAAGCCGTACCAAGTGCTTTCCGGTGCCATCCATTTCCAGCGCATTCCGCGCGCCTATTGGAAAGACCGCCTGCAAAAAGCGCGTGCGCTGGGTTTGAACACCGTGGAAACCTACGTGTTCTGGAACCTAGTCGAACCGCAGCAGGGGCAATTCGATTTCAACGCCAATAACGACGTGGCCGCGTTCGTACGCGAGGCCGCCGCGCAAGGCCTCAACGTGATCCTGCGGCCGGGCCCGTACGCCTGCGCGGAATGGGAAGCCGGTGGGTATCCAGCCTGGTTGTTCGGCAAGGACAACATCCGTGTGCGCAGCCGCGACCCGCGCTTTCTCGGCGCCAGCCAGGCCTACCTGGATGCGGTGGCAAAGCAGATACAACCGCTGCTCAACCACAACGGCGGCCCGATCATTGCCGTGCAGGTGGAGAACGAATACGGCTCCTACGACGACGACCATGCCTACATGGCCGACAACCGCGCCATGTTCGTCAAGGCCGGCTTCGACAAGGCGCTGCTGTTTACCTCCGACGGCGCAGACATGCTTGCCAACGGCACCCTGCCGGGCACGTTGGCCGTGGTGAACTTCGCCCCGGGCGAGGCCAAGAGTGCGTTCGACAAACTGATCAAGTTTCAGCCTGACCAACCACGCATGGTCGGCGAATACTGGGCCGGCTGGTTCGACCATTGGGGCACGCCGCACGCGAGCACCAACGCCAAGCAGCAGACCGAAGAACTGGAATGGATCCTGCGCCAGGGCCACTCGGCCAACCTCTACATGTTCATCGGCGGCACCAGTTTCGGCTTCATGAACGGTGCCAATTTCCAGGGTAATCCCAGCGACCATTACGCACCGCAGACTACCAGCTACGACTACGACGCCATCCTGGACGAAGCCGGCCGCCCCACGCCCAAGTTCGCGCTGATGCGCGATGCCATCACGCGCGTCACCGGCGTGCAGCCGCCGGCCTTGCCCGCACCGATCGCTATGGCCGCGCTGAAGGACGCACCGCTGCGCGAGTCGGCCTCGCTGTGGGACAACCTGCCCGCGCCCATCGCCATCGCCACGCCGCAGCCGATGGAACATTTTGGCCAGGATTATGGCTACATCCTGTATCGCACCACCGTCACCGGCCCGCGCAAGGGTTCGCTATATCTGGGCGAGGTGCGCGACGTAGCACGCGTGTATCTGGACAAGAAGCCGGTCGCCAGCGTCGAGCGTCGCCTGCAGCAGGTCTCCACCAACGTGGATATTCCGGCCGGCGAACACACGCTCGATGTGCTGGTCGAAAACAGCGGCCGCATCAACTACGGCCCGCGCATGGCCGACGGCCGCGCCGGCCTGGTCGACCCGGTACTGCTGGACAACCAGCAACTCACCAACTGGCAGGCGTTCCCGCTCCCCATGCGCTCGCCCGACAGCATCCGCGGCTGGACCCGCAACACAGTGCAAGGCCCTGCCTTTCATCGCGGCACCCTGCGCATCGGCACGCCCACCGACACCTACCTGGACATGCGCGCATTCGGCAAAGGCATCGCCTGGGCCAACGGCGTCAACCTCGGCAGGCACTGGAACATCGGCCCGCAACGGGCGCTGTATTACCCCGCCCCGTTCCAGCGCAAGGGCGACAACACCGTGGTGGTGTTCGACCTGGACAGCACCCCCAAGCCGAGCGTGCGCGGCCTGCAGCAGCAGGTATGGATGACGCCGAAGGAGTGAGCGCGGCAGGGACCGTGCGGGCTGTGCGTCTGCGTCGCGCGTACGCAGTGGTCAGGTGATTGGTGATTGGTGAGTAGTGGTGGCGCTTGGTAATTGGCTACTGGCGGTTGGCGGCTGGCCGCTAGCGGCTGATCGCTGGTGGTCAGTCCCGCCGGCTAGTTGCTGACAGCTCAGGCCAACGTGCGCCCGCACGAACCAGAAGCCTCCATCCGCCACTCCAGCGATCAGGCTCGCCACCGCCAACCCCACCGGCAGGCAACCGCCATCCAGCCGCCGGGCCACGGGCCCTTCAGAGCCCAGCAGCCCCGCCGTTAACTGGACATCCGGTGCTCGTGCACCGTCCGCGGCCCGCGTGGTATCGGACGGACCACATTCAAGGCAAGATCACCGGCTCACGTCGCTATACAGAGAGAGCGGCGCATTCCCGTCGTCCGTTTGAACGGCGGTCAGTTGGTTGGTTCCAGGAGCGTTTCATGTCGTCGTCCACCGTTACGCAAGACCCTGTCTCCGCGGTTCCGGAGCAGACCCAGCACGCCTTCGCCGAACACGTCCACAGCAAGCACGCACCCAGCAAACCGATCGGCAGCACCGAAGCGACGCACCTGATGACCTTCCTGGTCCAGACCCACGCGGCCAAACAACCGCAGACCCTGCTGCCCCCGCAAGGCCGCGACCAAGACGCCGCCTGAGCGCAGCGCAGCCGCGCGTTGGCAACACGGGCGATAGCACCATTGCTGTCACCGGCGCGCAGACCGGCCCCCTTTGTGGGTCACCGATCGCCGGCATCGCCAACACCACGCTCGATCACAGAGACAGCCTCAACCTCCCGCATGCCCGGCTTGCGGGAATGCGATGTGTCGCCGTATTGCCGACCGCTCGCACGATGACGCAGATGGTGGGATCACCACGGCTGTACTGAATGCGTCGAGCCCACGCCGCGCCACCGCCTGCATGGACAGGCGCGCGACCCGGCCGGTGATGGGGCCGGCACGCTGGTAGCGACGCGCACCTAGCCGGATGCAATCTCAGGGCAACACTGCAACGCACTGCTTTGGCGTGGCGTTTGTTCTGCGTTATTTACTTTCTTGTTTGGCTCTTTGCTTGAACGTCAGGCGCCAAAAATCCGCCTTAGCGCTGGTATCGATTGCGTGGCAGTGCACGTCACTACTCCGCCCCAACGCAACTGCAACCGCAGCTGCCGCAGATCTGCTTTCCGTAAACCTGCCTGGCTGTTGCTGTCGCTGCTCCAGCATTTCCACGCCGTCACCGTCGCGCCGTATCGGCGGTCGATGCACTGCACGCCGACAGGCATGCGACTGGCTATTGCGATTGAACTTAAAAAGCATCGACACGAGCACGAGCACGAGCAAAGCTTGGGCTTTGGCACCAGCAACTGCAGACAGGCTCCCACTCTTATTTCGGTTTCGGCTTCTGCATTTGCCTCTGCTACTGCTCCCTGGGGCCCCATACCGCAGCGGCAGGCGCTCCGGGTCAAACCCCATCGGGGCGCCACGAATGGATGCGCGACGTTTTTCAAAGGGACAGGGACGTCCCTTTGAAAAATTCCCGGATGGCCTGCGGACCTGGAGCGCGTAGCGCGGAAGGCGCGAGGACGGGGTGTGCTTTCTTTTGGTTACTTTTCTTTGCACAAGCAAAGAAAAGTGACTCGACCCAACGGGGCGAAAGCTCTGCCCTCAACAGCGCAACGAGCCAACTAGGGTCCGACCACGGCGAAATTCTGCGCAATGGCGATAGGCACCGTCACCAAAGACGTCCAGCCAGCGCAACGGGGCGCGAGTGTGATGACATCGCGCTCCCCGCCGTGGTCGGCAACCGGAACCACCTCGGATAACCAAAGCAATGGCATTCAATAGCTGATAAACAGGTATCTTTAAAATCCGTCGAGAACTGAACCACGATGCGACCGGCATGCCTGTTGACCAGTGTTGTCTTGAGCCTGGCCGCGCTATGCGCGCAGGCGCAATCACCCGCGCCTGCACCCCCGGCCGTGGTGCTGAGCGAGTTCATCGCCAACCCCGCGCCCACCCCGCAGGCACACGCGTCGACCTTGCTGGAAACACGCGATGGCACCCTGCTTGCGGCCTGGTTCGGCGGCGCACACGAGGGTGCGCTCGATGTCGGTATCTGGCTCGCCCAACGCGGTCCGCAGCACTGGCAGACACCACGCCGCATCGCAGACGGCGCGCACGCAGGCGTAGATGGCGCGGCATTGCCGGCCTGGAATCCGGTGCTGTTCCAGCCCCGGCATGGCCCGGTGCAGCTCTATTACAAGCTCGGCCCCAACCCGCGCGACTGGTGGGGCCTGCGCATCACCTCCACCGATGACGGCGCGCAGTGGTCGCCCCCGCAGCGCTTGCCCAACGGCATTCTCGGGCCGATCAAGAACAAGCCTCTGCAGTTGCCCAATGGACGCATCCTGGCCCCAAGCAGCAGCGAGGACCGCGGTTGGCGCGCCCACCTGGAATGGAGCGATGACGACGGCGCGCACTGGCAGCGCGGCCTGCCGCTCAACGACGCCGCCACCATCGGCGCCATCCAGCCCAGCCTGTTGCTGCACGCCGATGGCCGCCTGCAAGCGCTTGGCCGCAGCCAGCAAAACAAACTGTTCAGTACCTTCTCCAACGATGGCGGGCTGCACTGGCAGCCAATGCAATTGCTGGACGTGGAGAACCCCAACAGCGGCACGGATGCCGTGATGCTGCGCGACGGCCGCGCCCTGCTCGTCTACAACGCGGGCATCGCCGGCAAGCAATGGTGGGATGGCCGCGGCACGCTGGCCGTTGCGGTGTCAGACGACGGCGTGCAGTGGCGCCGCGTGCTCACCCTGGAAGACAGCCCGAAAGATGAATTCTCGTACCCGGCCGTGATCCAGACCCGCGATGGCCTGGTGCACATCAGCTACACCTGGAAGCGCCAGCGCATCAAGCATGTGGTGATCGACCCGGCGAAATTAATCGTGCGTTGATTGGGGTTGGTGCGTTGAGCGAGCGCGTGAGCTGCGTAATAACCAACCGCTACTGGTGCGCCCACGCTTCACCAGGCCACCATCAGGCAATCCAAGCACCCAGTAGCAGCCCGCCCGCACCCGCCACTTACGCTGTCTGCAACAACTGCACGATGCTGCGCACGCGCGCCACGTCGGTGCGTTGATAATCGCCGCCCAGGTCAGTGATGTACGGATGCGGTGCGTGCACCTGTGCCGCCACCGGGCCGCGCGCCGAGGCATGAAATTCGCGCGCACCGGTGCCTGCGCGCAGTGCCTGTACATTGGCCGCCGAGACACCCGCACCCGGCATGATGCTGATCCGCTCGCCGGCCTGCCGCACCAGGGCAGCAATGGTCTCTACACCTTCAAGCGCGCTCGCACGCGCACCCGAGGTCAACACACGCTCGCAACCCAGCGTAATCGCATCCTCCAGCACGCGTGCGGGATCGGCGCTGACATCGATCGCGCGATGGAACGTCACGCCCAGCGTTCCTGCGGCCTCGATCAACGCACGCATCGCCGGCAGGTCGACTTGCCCCTGCGGATCCAGCGCGCCCAGCACCACGCCGTCGCAGCCCAGCCGTACGCACTGCTCCACGTCGCGCCGCATCACCTCCACTTCCGCAGCGTCGAAAACAAAATCGCCCACGCGCGGGCGGATCAGCACATACAGCGGAATATGCAGACGTTCGCGCACCACTGCCAAGGTGCCGAACGAGGGCGTCAGCCCACCGCCATCCAGCCCGCCACAGAGTTCAACGCGGATCGCACCGCCATCCTGCGCGGCCAATGCCGAGCCCACCGAATCGGCCGCCACTTCCAATCCCACCACGACGTCTGCCGCACTCATGCGGCGGGCTCGTTGCGGTAGTGGCTCTCACCGGGCACCAGCAGGTCCTGCCGCTGCGCATCGCAGACCGCGTAGCTGAAACCCTTCTGGATCGCGAACGCGCCGACCTCGCCGCGTTTGTTCATCGCCAGAAAGCCCACCTGCAGCGTGCGCGTAAGCTCGGGCTTGCGCCGCACCAGTCGCATCACCACCTCGCGGCATGCATCTGCCGGCGACTTGCCCTGGCGCATCATTTCCACCACCGCGAAACTACCGACATTGCGGATCACTTCTTCGCCAACGCCGGTCGAGGTCGCACCACCGACCTCGTTGTCCACATACAGCCCCGCTCCGATGATGGGGCTATCGCCGACCCGGCCGTGCATCTTCCACGCCATGCCACTGGTGGTGCACGCGCCGGACAGATTGCCGTGCGCATCGAGTGCCAGCATGCCGATGGTGTCGTGGTTGTCCTTGCCACCCGGCAGCTTGGCATCGCGCCAGGCGCGGTTCTCGATATTGGCTTCGGGCGAATACTTGGACGTCTTCAACCACTCCTTCCACGCCGCCTCCGAACTGGGCGTCAGCAGCTTGGTCTTTGGGAACCCCTGCTCAAGCGCGAACTGCCGCGCACCATCGCCCACCAGCATCACGTGCGGCGTTTTTTCCATCACCGCGCGCGCCACCGAGATCGCGTGCACCACATCTTCCAGTGAAGCCACCGCCCCGCAATTGCCGAGGTGATCCATGATGCAGGCATCCAGGGTCACCCGCCCGTCGCGATCCGGATAGCCACCCAGGCCCACGGTGGGATTGCTGGCATCGGCCTCGGGCACGCGCACGCCCGCTTCCACCGCATCCAGCGCCTTGCCGCCGGCTTTCAGAATGTTCCAGGCCGCCTGATTGGCGGCGATGCCGAAATCCCAGGTCGAGATCACCCGCGGCGCGCCAGCGGGCAGGACCGGCACGCGTGCCGTAGTGGCCGCGCCCGCAGCTGCCCGCGCACGCGCGCCCCACCCGGCCAGCCCGGAGGCAATGGCGCCCAGCGTGGCGCTCTTGAGGAAGTGACGACGTTGGATCATCCAGATGCACTCCGTGACGGAAACAGGTGACCGCGCGATCAGCGGCAGCCTCCCATGATGCGACAGCGGGGCGCGCCGATAAACCACAACGCCGCTGCCGTGCATGCGGATCCGCGCACAACGCGATCCACGGCAGCGCGAACGCAGCCGCCAAGTCGGCGAAAAAAATGTCGCATCGGTTAACCCCGTTTCCCATCCTGGCCCGTTAGACGTTCAGAGGCGCAGTGCACGGCGACCTCCGGACCTCTTCTCTCGCCACGCTTGTTCTCGACAAGCAAAGGACGTTGTATGCCGCGCCACAGCCTTCTTGCGCTCGCCCTGCTCCTGGGCGCCTGCAGCAGCAATCAGCCCACCATCCCGTCGCTCACCCACGACGCTGCCAAACCACGCGAACAGCAGCCGCCGGTAGCGGACTCAGCGGCAAACCTGCCGTTACCCGAGACCAGCATGGTGGCGCCCCAGGTCGAAAGCTCACTGCGCCAGCGTGCACAAGGGAACGTGTATGCCTCCAAGACAGCGTCACGCCCAATGCTGCCTGCACCGCCGGTGCTTTCCACCCCCGCAGCCCCTGCCCCGGCGGTCGCACTCGCAGCGCCGATGCACATGCATGAGCGCCTGATGCCAACGCCGCCCAGCCCGCCCACCGAGAACCGTGAGACCTATCAAACGCTGAGCGACAACCCGATCGTGCAGGCCGCCGAACAGCCGGTCTCCACCTTCAGCATCGACGTGGATACCGGCAGCTACAGCAATGTGCGCCGCTTCTTGAATGCCGGCACCTTGCCACCGGTGGATGCAGTGCGCGTAGAAGAACTGATCAACTATTTCCGCTACGACGATCCGGCGCCGACGGATGGCACGCCGTTCGCGGTACGCACCGAACTGGCACCCACGCCCTGGAACACCGACACGCTGCTGCTGCGTATCGGCGTCGCCGGCCGCGATGTGCCAACCGCCGCGTTGCCGCCCGCAAACCTGGTGTTCCTGGTGGATGTCTCCGGCTCGATGGACGCGCCAGACAAGTTGCCGCTCCTGCAGTCATCGCTCAAATTGCTGGTGCGGCAACTGCGGAAGCAGGACCGCATCACCCTGGTGACCTACGCCGGCAGCACCGCCGTGGTGTTGCCACCCACATCCGGCGACCAACAAACGCGCATCGTCGAAGCCATCGACAGCCTGCAATCGGGCGGCGGCACTGCCGGTGCCAGTGGCATCGAGCTGGCCTACAAAGCGGCCCAGCAGGCGTATCTGCGCGGCGGCATCAACCGCATCCTGCTGGCCACCGATGGCGACTTCAACGTGGGCGTCACCGATTTCGACCAGCTCAAGGGCATGGTGGCCGAAAAGCGCCGTTCCGGCGTGGCATTGAGCACGCTCGGCTTTGGCACCGGCAACTACAACGACACGCTGATGGAGCAACTGGCCGACGCCGGCGATGGCGCCTACGCCTACATCGACTCGGCGCTGGAAGCACGCAAGGTGCTCACCCACGAACTGGGGTCGACACTGGCCACCATCGCGCGCGACGTCAAGATCCAGGTCGAATTCAATCCGGGCACGGTCAAGGAATACCGCCTGATCGGCTATGAAAACCGTGCATTGCGCCGCGAGGATTTCAACAACGACCAGGTCGACGCCGGCGACATCGGCGCCGGGCACACTGTCACCGCATTGTATGAAATCACCCCGGCACAGGGCGCCGCCTCCGTCGACCCGCTGCGTTACGCCACCACCGCGGCGCGGCGCCCGCAGCCTACGACCGGCAACGAGCTGGCGCACGTCAAGCTGCGCTACAAGCTGCCGGAGGCGCAGCGCAGCCGTCTGCTCGATACCGTGGTGCGTGCCAACCAGCAGCAAGCGCTCGCTGCCACCAGCGATGCGTTCCGCTTTTCGGCAGCGGTGGCCGGCTTTGGTCAACGTCTGCGTGGCGGCAGCCAGCTGCACGGCTGGGATTACCCGCAGCTGCGCGCATTGGCGGCTGGCAGCCTGGGCAGCGACCGGCATGGCTACCGCGCCGATTTCCTGCAGCTGCTGCAGCAGGCAGACGCATTGAGCAGCCGGCCGCTTGCCACTAACGACTGATCGCTAGGACGTTCCCCGGAAGATGGCATGCGCGCTGAGCTGGCAATGAGCCATTGCACCACGCAGCACGCGCTCTACACTGCGCGCATGCCATCGACCGATCTTGCGCAACTTCCCGACGAGGAGCTCATGCTCCTCGTCGCCAATGGCTTCATCGAGCAACCGGCAAGCATGCTGTTCCAGCGCCACAACCGTGCGCTGTTCAATTTTCTGGCCTGGCTCTGCGAGGGCAATCTCAGCGAGGCCGAAGACCTGGCGCAGAAGACCTGGGTCAAGCTGATGACCCGATGCAGCGACTACCGGCCCGGGCAGGCCGCGTTCACCACATTCCTGTTCCAGATCGGCCGTAATGCGTGGATCGACACGCGCCGCAGCGCCCACCACACCACCTCGACCGCACTGGACGACGCGCATCTGCAACTGCCCGACCAGGAGTTGTCGGGCGAGCAGTTGGCGATGCTTGGCCAACAGCAGCACCGCGTGCGCGCTGCGGTCATGGCCTTGCCGGATGCGCAGCGCGAAGTGGTGGTGCTGCGGTTCTTTGCCGAACTTGGTGTTGAAGAAATCGCCCACGTGGTGGGCGAAGGCTTCGAGACCGTGAAAAGCCGCCTGCGCTATGCATTCGCCAAGCTACGCGTCAGCCTGGATGCGGTGCAATGAGCGCACTGTTCGAGCAGTTCCTGGCGGGCGAAGACGGCATCTCGGCGCTGCTGCGCGCACTGCCTGCGTACGCGCCCCCAGCGGGGATGGATGCGTGGTTTTTAGAGGCGGCACGGGCAGCGGCAGCGAATGCGGCAACCACAGCAGGAGCCGCAGCAGAAGCACCGCAAGCGCAAGCCGGGTCGGCGCCAGTGATCCACGCTGCGGGAGCGCAGACGTTTGATTTCGAGCCACCTGCCAGCCTGCACGCAGCATTCGCCACAGCCGCCGCGCAGGCCGATCAAGCACAGGCGTCGCAGCGACAGGCAGTGCAGACGCAACTGGCACACGGCGGCGACGCCGTGCAGGCAGTCGGTGCGCCATTGAGCGCGCAGGCGCGCGCGTGGATCGACGCGCAACAGCACGTGGAGCTGGCGGAGCGGCCCGCCGCGTTTGTTCGCAGCGTTTCATCGCGCGGCGATGCGTTGTCGGATTCGGAGACATCCGCGGGAACGGCTGCACCTGCTGAGGTGAATGATCACTCGGGGATTACCTCAGCGCGTCGGTTTGAAATAAACAGCAACAACAAAACCAACAGCGACAGCGACAGCGACAGCGACAGCGACAGCGACAATCATCGCCTGGGCAAGCATGTGCACGCACACGCGGTACAAGCCTCCAGCGCACCTGTTCCTCAGCCCGCCTCCGAACACGATACGCGCGAGGTGGCCGCAGCGGCAACGACGCAAGCACAGCAACCTGCCATGGCTGACACGCATGTGCCCGCAACGCCAACCCTCAGGAGCACACGGCGGCGGCGCTGGATGCCGACACTCGCATTTGCCGCGTCGATCACGCTCGCCGTCGGTGTGGGGCTGCAATGGCAGGCCCATCAACCCGTGCCCGATGCTGCGATGGACGTAGCGCCAGCCCCCCCATCGGATGCACATCAAGCAACGACGGATTCTGGCCAACCACCACTTCCGATGGCACAGCTGATCGATGCGCCCGCAGCGTCTTCGATGGCCGTGCAGGCGCCCATCGATGCACCTGCATCTTCCACTGAATCTGCGCAACCTGCTCCGCCCTCGCCTGCCGAAGCGCCCGCAGTCACAGCCAAATCGCTGCCGAACCCTGCGCCTCCGTTGGCGCCTGCCGTTGCACCACCGGCAGCGGCACCAGCGCCACCGGCGCCCTCCGAATTCGCAGTCGCAGCGGCGCCGTCGTTGCCGGAACCGATGGCAGAAGGCAATGCTGCAGCCGAAGCCGCACCTACCCCAGCACCACCACCCCCTGCACCGATCGCCGCGAGCCGGGCAGATGCGTCTGCCGATGCGTTGCTTGCACAAACAACACCGACGCGCCCTGCTGCGATGCCTCGCACAGCGGCCGCGGCAGAGGCAGAGGCAGAGGCAGAGGCACTACCCTCGGTGATGGACCGCAGCAGATCCACATCCTCCATATCGCCTGCCGACATGGCATCCGTCCCGGCTGCAACCGTGGTCGGTCAGTTCAGCGCATCAGCGCGTCGCGCACCGCTCATCCATAACGACGCGCAGCGCGATATCCAGTCGGCACCGCTGCCTGCCGAAGCGTCGCTTGCGATGCAGGTCCACGCCAAGCCATCCCCGGCGCCACGACCCGCAGGCGAGGTCGTCGCACTTTCGGTACGCCCTACCGCGTGGTTCGCCCAACGTGCGCCCAGCACTGCGCCGCCGCGCATCCGTCTGTGGGCTGCAGCGCCCGACACACCGGCTGTACAGCGCTGGGCCGCGGGTTTGCGCGAGCAGATTCAGCAACGCGACTGGACAACGCGCGTGGACGTTTTGCAGGACACACAGCTGGCAGTGGACCAACTGCGCGTGGACATGTCTTCCAGCAACGCGCGGGAGTGACGCCAGCGGCCTGTCGAGCAGCCGTAGCCGCTGGGCCGCAAAGGCTTTGACACTCAGACGACGTATGCGTTCGCCTCACACGATGTGGCTTTTGCCGTCCCCAGACGTCCTTAAGCGGCGCGATGCATACAGATGCGAGTTATTCCGCAACGTGGTCATCAGCGCCAACTCAACAACAACTGGGAACGTGACCGATCCGGCGCATGCAACCGAGTGCAACGGTTACTCAAAGGCCATCCATCACTCCTCGGCCGGAAACCCATCCTCACGCAGCAGGCTGGTCAGCACATGGTCGCGCCACACGCCGTTCAACTGCAGATAGCGGCGCGCCTGCCCTTCCACCTGGAAGCCCAGGCGCTGCAACACGCGCGCACTGCGCTGATTGTCGGGCACGTACTGCGCCATCACGCGGTGCAGGCCCAGCGCCTCGAATACAAAAGCAATGCCCTGGGTGGCAGCCCAGTGGATCAGGCCACGGCCCTGCTGCTGCGCATCCAGCCCGTAGCCCATGTGGCAGGCCTGAAACGCACCGCGCTGGATCTGGGTAAAGCCCAGCGTGCCAATCACCTGGCTCTCCATCAGCAACACCAGCTGGAGTTCGCGCTCGCCCGGCACTGCGGTGCGGTACGCGATGCACAGGCGCCGCCAGCCATCGGTGGTGTAGAACGCCGGCGGCCGTGCCGGCATGGCATCGGCCAGGTGAGCGCGATTGCGGGTGTGGTAGTCGGCCATGGCTGCTGGGTCCACCACGGCCAGGTCGCACAACACCACGCCGTCGGCATGCCGTAGCGGTGCAAACACCGGGATGCTCACGGTGGCGCGCTCGAACGACGCATCCTGCCCAAACGCGGCACGCTCGCGCCGATCAACTGCATCGCGAAAAACAGCGTTTCGAGCAGGCTATTCGCACAATGCGTAGCCGCAGCAACAAGGGCGACGCCCGCACGCAACCGCAGCATGCGCGGCTCATTTGGATAGAAAGAACGACGGCTGAAACAGAGCACTGGTGGCCGCTCTAAACGAGCAGCGCTGCAACGCATCCATCGCGTCGCTACGTTCGCTACCGGAGGCGATGGCACACATGGCTGCGTGGCGGTCACGCAGCCGTGGGGCGTTGGTGTCAGGCGGCCGCGGCGGCGAGCGCCTGGCCCACCTGCGCCTCGATGGCGTCCAGGTCGGGCAGCAACGCACTCTGTTCGCCCAGCAGCACGCGCATGTGCACGCCGTCGGGCAGCACATCTTCGGAGGCGTCGGCCAGCAGGCCATCGCGCGGCACCGAGATCAGCTGCGGGAACGAGGCAGTGAGCAATGCGAAATACGGCAGCACCGGGTTGCCACCCAGCGCCTTCAGCACGATCACCTTGTTGTTGAGCGCGGTGGGCTCTTCGCCCATGCCACTCAGGCGCGCGAACGACAGCAGCGGCACCTTCCAGCCGTACCAGTCGATGCGGCCCACCATCCAGCGTGGCATGTCGGCCAGCGGTTCCACCGCCACGCGCGACATCACCTCGGCCACCGTGGCGTTGGGCAGCAGCACGCGCTCCTGTCCGGCCTGGATCAGGACGCCGCGGATTTCGTCATTGTTGGCGTAGCTCATCGCTTGTCTTCCAATCTGGGTGGGAACGCCCGGCTTACGCCGGCCAACGCTGCGCCAACGCCTGCGCCAACTGGGCCGGGTCACCGGAAAGCATGCCCTGCTGCGCCAGGCGCGCGGCGGCGGCCGGGTCGTAGCAGCCATCGGCGGATTGCCCGGCTACCCAACCACCCTGCCCGGCCAGGGCCAGCGTGGCCTCGACCAGTGCTTCGTTGGCACCACTGAGCATCAGCACCGCACTGTCGGCCGGCGGCAACGCGGCCACCAGCGCCGCCGGGTCGGTCTGCGCGGCAAAGGCCAGTGCACCGGCCTGCTGCTGCACGCCGACCTCGTCGGACAACACATAGACCTTGCCAGCCTCGATCGGCTGGCCAATCTCTCCCAGCTCCACCGGCAACGCCGACACCCGGCCCATCTGCCGCACCAGGTTGCCGTACTGCCCGCCATCCAGCGCCATGCGCACCAGCAGCGGGCGCGGGAAGGCCGGCGGCAGCGCGGCCAGCAGGCGGCGGATCGCATCCGGCCCGCCAATCCCGGCCATCACCAGCACCGCACCCTTGCTGGCCGCGGCCTGATCCAGATCCACCAGCGACAGACTGCCCGTGGACAGCGCGGCCATATCCGGCTCGCTGCGCGGACGCACCACCACGGCCACCTCATCGACCAGGCCCCAGGTGCTGGAATCGCCCAGCGCCGGTGTCGACGCAGACACCGCAGGTGCGGCCTCGGCTACGTGACTGAACATCGCATCGCCAGGCACGCGTTCGAAGGCATGCGCGGCCGCTTCCAGATGCTGATCCAACTGCAGGTCCGAATCCTGACGATTGGAGACGAACGCCAGGCCCGGCTCCGGCTGCAGCGATGGCTCGCTTTCGGTGCCGGGCGGCAGCACATCGGCATGGCCGTGCAGCTTGGCGGCCAGATGGCGCACCCAGCGCTGCGCTTCCCAGCCCTCGCGGCGCACGGTCAGCTCGGCTTCGTCGAAAATCACCGTGACGCCGGGCATGTTGAAGGCCGGCTCCAGGGCTTCGAGCGCATCCTCGATTGCCGGCTCCAGCGCGACCAGCACCGCGACCGGCTCGGCATCGCGCAGCATCTGCACGTCGACCGCCGCCGGCTCGTCTTCCAGCACGACTTGCGCACCGGCCAGTGTCAGGGCTTCGCGCAGACGCTCGCGTGCCTGCCCGGGCCGGCCCAGCAGGGCCACTGGAGTTCCCATAGCGCCATTATTCTCGGACACGGGCGATCCCCAGCAGGTCATACACGTTTCGCATCAGATCCAACTCTTGGTAAGGCTTGCCCAGGTACCGCTGCACGCCAATCTCGAAGGCGCGCTGGCGATGCTTTTCACCGCTGCGCGAGGTAATCATCACGATCGGCACGGCCTTGAAGCGCGGGTCTGCACGCATCGCGGTGGCCAGCTCGTAGCCGTCCATGCGCGGCATTTCGATATCCAGCAGCATCAGGTCCGGCACGCGCTCTTCGAGCAGTTCCAAGGCCTCGACACCATCGCGTGCGGTGGTGACATCCAGGTTGTGGCGTTCCAGCACGCGGCTGGTGACCTTGCGCATGGTGAGCGAGTCGTCCACCACCATCACCAACGGTACTTGGCGCTGTGCTTCGGCCGGGGTTTCCAGTGCCGGACGTGCCGGCTGGGTCAGATAACGGCGCACCAGCGGTGCGACGTCCAGGATTACCACCACGCGGCCATCGCCGGTGATGGTGGCGCCGTAGATGCCCGGCACCGAGGCAATCTGCAGGCCCACCGGCTTGACCACGATTTCGCGGTTGCCCAGCACCTGGTCGATCGCCACGGCGGCGCGCAGATCACCGGCACGCACCAGCAGCAACGGCACCTGCGCCTGGCCATCGGCACGCGCAACCGGCTGGCCGACCAGCGAGCCGAGGTCGTGCAGCACGTACTCTTCGCCGGCGTAGTGGTAACCGCCCTCGCCCGACTCGTAACGGGTGCGCGAGATGCGGCCGATACCGCTGACCGAACCCACCGGCACCGCGAAGGTGGTTTCGCCGATCCGCACGAACACCGCCTGGGTGACCGCCAGCGTCTGCGGCAGGCGCAGGGTGAAGGTGACGCCCTGGCCGCGCACCGAGTGGATGTCCACCGAGCCGCCAAGCTGACGCACTTCGTTGCGCACCACGTCCATGCCCACGCCACGGCCAGCCAGCTGGCTGACCTGGTCGAAGGTGCTGAAGCCGGACGCGAAGATCAGGCCATCCAGTTCGGCCTCGCTGAGCTCCTGGCCGGGCTCGATCAGGCCGCGCTGTTCGCCACGGCGACGGATCGCCTCGCGGTCCAGCCCGGCGCCGTCATCGGCCACTTCCAGCACGATTTCCGAGCCTTCGCGGCGCAGACGGATCGCGATGCTGCCTTCTTCCGGCTTGCCGGCGTCGCGGCGCTGCTCGGGCGTTTCCAGCCCGTGCGCCACCGAGTTGCGCAGCATGTGTTCCAGCGGCGCGACCATGCGGTCGAGCACGTTGCGGTCCAGTTCGCCCTGGGTGCCTTCCAGCACCAGATGCACCTGCTTGCCGGTTTCGGTAGCCGCCTGGCGCACCACACGGCGCAGGCGCGGCACCAGGCCATCGAACGGCACCATGCGCGCACGCATCAGGCCCTCCTGCAGTTCGGAACTGACGCGCGACTGCTGTTGCAGCAGGCCGTCGTACTGACGCGAGAGGTCTTCCAGCACCCCTTGCAGGCCGCCCAAGTCGGCCGCCGATTCGTTCAACGCGCGGCTGAGCTGCTGCAGCGTGGAGAAGCGGTCCAGTTCCAGCGGATCGAAGGTGCGATCGCCCTGGTCCTGCTCACGCTGATAGCGCGCAACGATCTGCGCTTCGGTTTCCAGATCCAGACGGCGCAACTGGTCGCGCAGACGGGCGTTGGTGCGATCCAGTTCGCCCATGGCGCCGCGGAAGGCACCCAGCTGCTGCTCCAGCCGCGAACGGTAGATCGCCACTTCGCCGGCGTGGTTGACCAGACGGTCGAGCAGATCGGCGCGCACGCGCACCTGCTCCTGCTGCACGCGCGGCAGGAAATCCTCTTCGACCTGACCATCCACCGGGATCGGTGCCGACAACGGCGCCGGCTCGACCGAGGCCTTGGCGATGGCACGCACATCGGCATCGGTTTGCGGTGCGGTGCTACGGCCACGGGTGCGGGTTTCGAAGGCTTCCACCAGGTCGACCGGCATCGCCACGGCGCGGTGCATGCCGGTGCGGGTCAACAGCTGGTGCAGGCGATCGAAGCCACGCTCGAACAGCCGCACGTCATCGCGATCGATGTCGGTGCGGTTGGCGGCCACGGCTTCGAGCAGCGATTCGATCGCGTGCCCAAGGTCGCCGATGGCGTTGATGCCGGCCATGCGCGCGCCGCCCTTGAGCGTGTGCAGATCGCGCTGCAGTCCATTAAGGACATCGCGGTCTTCCGGCACTTCGCGCATGCGGGCGATCAGGCCATCGCAATGGTCGAGCAGGTCGCGACCTTCCTCGACGAAGATGTCGACCAGTTCGCCATCGAGCTCGTCGAAGTTGAGCGGGCCGATATCGAAGGCGGCGCCGGCATCGTTGGCGGTGGTGTCGGCCGGTGCGGCCTCTTCCACCGGCGCACTGAAGGCCACCGGCGCGGTGTCTTCTTCTGGGGTGGCTGCTGCGTCTTCTGTGATGACGGCGGGCTCTTCCTGCGCGTCCTGTTCGACGTGCTCGTCCTGCTCGGCGTGCTCGTCACGCGTGGTGTAGTGCAGCTGTGCGGCGTCCTGATCGCTGCCGCCATCGGCAGCGTCGGCGAATTGGTCGTTGCTGCTGTTGGCATCGCCAGCGGGTGCATCCTGCGCCGGTGCAGCGTCGGCAATCGCCTCGCTCGGCAACGTGTCGGCCAGCGGATCGCTGGCTTCTTCCACACGGCCGGCGACCTGCGCCATCTCGAACGCCTGCACCGACTCGATAGTCTGCGCCGGCACGCTGTCGCTTGCCTCTGCGTGCTCCAGCGGAGCGTCGTCCAATTGCGCTGCGTCGGTCTCGCTCGATGCGGCAAACTCATCGAGTGGCTGCGCGCCATCCACCGCCAGCAACGCGGCCTCGTCAGCCACCTGCTGGTCGTGATCGTGGGCGGCGTCGCCGTCCTGCGCGTCGAAGTGCTCGGATGGCTGCACGTGGTCGTGCGGCAGTTCGTGCTGCTCGGAATTCTGCATCGCGTGCGTGGTGTCCACGCTATCCAGCGCGGCGGTTTCGGGTGTCCATTCTTCCGCTACCGGGGCATAGGCACCATCGTTCGCGTCGGTCCCGGCGTGCACCGCTTCCAACGCGTCGATTGTCTCGACCGACGTATCGGCCGCGTGTTCTTCGCGATCTTGATCTTGCTGTTCGGCATGCTCGCCAAGTGCATCGGCATCGGCGTGCGTCTGCTCGGAAGGCTGTTCGCCCTGCTCGGCCTGCAGATCGCTCGACGCGTGCTGCTCGGCCTGCACCTCATCCAGCGACGGCACGTCCAGGGTCTGCGCGTCGCCCAGGCGTGCTTCGGCATCGGCGAGTTCATCGACGGCCACCGCATCGCTCGCTGCAAAGGTCGCGGCCTCTGTCTCGGCGTGCGCGGTGTGCTCGGCCTCGTCAGCCGCGTGATCCGTCGTCGCATCCTCGTGCGTCCGATCACCAGCATGCGCATCGACATCGGCCGGCGCGGTGGTCTGCAGATCGGTCGCGTCCCAGGCATCGGCGGCAAGCACGGGCTCGTCGGCAACCGTGTCCTGCGCGGCGGCCAGCTCCGCATCGGCATCGCTGTCGGCCTGCGGCGTCTTCTCGCGCGAGGCATCGGCCGACATCGGCACCGCGTCGATCGCTTCACGCAGTTGCTGTTCGAGTTCGGCGGTGTCGCTGATCGTTTCGCGCGGCGCGGCGGCGTCCAGCGACAGCGCGCTGCTGTCGTCGGCTTCGGCGGTGGCCAGTTCGTCGACCGCAATCGGCGTGTCTCCCTGCGGCTGGGTGTCCAGCGTCGCGTCGCCAGCGGTCTGTGCAGACACATCGCCGGTGGTCGCCAAGGCATCCGCATCGACGTAGCGCGACAGGTCTTCCACACCCGTCAGTTCGATGCCGGCGGTGTCCTGCGCGGCATCCACCTCTTCCAGTTCGTCCAGGAACACCTGTGGCGGCCACTGCGCTTCCGGCAGCTCGTCCACCAGCCCGCGCAGGCGCTCGGTGAGCGGCGCGAACGACGGAATCAGCGGCGCATCGGCGCGCAGCGCGGTCACCGTGGTGGCGATCGCCGCCGCGGTGGCAGCCAGCGCTTCCACGCCCTCTGCAGACGGCGTGGCCGACGCACCAAGCAGGCGCTTCACATAGCTTTCGGCCGGCGTGGTGACCAGGGTGATTTCCGGCACATCGGTCATGGCGAACGCGCCGCTCATGGTGTGCACGGCACGCAATAGCTCTTCGGTTGCCAACTGCGGGCCGTGCTGGGCGGCCTGCAGCCAGCCATGCACGGTTTCCAGATGGGTGGCGACTTCCGCTTCCAAAATTTCGCGCAACACGCTGTCCACCGACGCGGGCGTGCCTTCGGTGATCGGCGCGGTGCCGGCGGGCAGCGCCGGGATCACCGGCGCCTCGGCCACGGCCTGCACGGCGGGCACGTAATAGGCTTCTTCGCCAGCGGCCACGCGCTCGGCCACGGCCTGGATGTCCGGCAGATCGGCGCTGATGCGGCCCTGGTCGCGCAATGCGGCGTTGAACTGCGGCAGTACCTCGTAGGCCAGTTCGACCATCGCCACCACCGCCGGGCTGGCCGGCCGCGAGTTGTCGAGCACGCGGTTAAGCATGCTCTCGATCTTCCAGCTGAACTCGCCGAGTGTGCTGGCGCCCACCAGACGGCCACTGCCCTTCAGGGTGTGGAACACACGGCGGATCGGGCGCAGATTTTCCTGGCTGTGCGGGGCAGCGCGCCACACCGGCAGCAGCTGCCCCAGGTTGACCAGTTCCTCGTCGAATTCTTCCAGGAATACGTCGCGGATGTCGTCATCGATATCGCTGTCGCCGAAGCCGCCGAAAATACCGGCCTCTGCCACGACCGGCGCAGGTGCGTCTGTAACCGGCGTCGCTGCCGCATCGGCGGTTACCGGCGTGGCGGGTGCACCATCGACGTCGAACTGTTGGGCAGCGGCATCCAGCTGCGCCAGGAACGCGGCGGACGCATCGTCCAGCTCGAATTCGCTGACCGTGGCCTGCTGCACGCGCGGGCCCGCGGCCTCGGTGGTCGGTTCGGCCGGTTCCGGCGTCGGCTCGGGCGCCGATTCCACGAACGGGTTGTCGTCTTCCTGCGGGGGCGGCGGCGAGAACGCATCCTCGAGGCTGCCGGCACGCTGCGACTGCACCGGGGTGATGAACTCCAGCGGCGCAATGGTGTCTTCGCCCGGCAGGTCGATCTGCTCGATCTGCAGCGGTGCATCCTCGGCCACCACCGGCACGACAGGCAAGTCCTGTTCCAGCGCGCTCAGATCGACGGTATAGCTGACCTGCGCGGCCTCGGCATCGCTGCCGTCCTGCTCGGCCGAGACCGGGTCGAACGCCGACAACGTCGGCGGTGCGCTCTGCTCGGTAGTGTCCAGCTGCCAGCTGCCCGGCGCCTGCGCGCCGTCATCGGACAAGGCCACCGGGGCAATGGTGAACGGCACGTGCGACTGGCCGGACACGGTTTCTTCCGCAGCCACCGGGTCGAACGAGAACACGCTGTCGGTTGCCGCAGCGCCGGTGTCCTGCACCGCGCTGTCTGCAAACGGCGCTTCATGCACGGTCTCGTTGGCCCATTCCAGCGACGCAGCGGGCGCGGCGTCGTTGGCGGCCGGGTTCGGCTCGCTGAGCTGTTGTGCGAACGGCACCACCGCAGGCTGCGGTTCGGCCGCGCCAGGTTGGTCGGCACCCACCGGCAGTTCGGACGGCTGGCCCGACGGCAACGGCCAGTAACGCAGGGTTTCCAGGCTGTTGCGGGTGATGTCGAGGATTTCCTCGCGGCCGGGACGGCGCTCGCGCAGGGCTTCCAGGTAGTACTCCAGGCTGGCCATGGCATCGGCCAGGGTGTCCAGCTGGCGACCACTGGGAACGCGCTGCTTGCCGATCAGTTCCAGATCGACATAACGGCGCACGCCTTCCAGGTAATCGGCGGCCTGCGGCAATTCCAGAATCCGCAGCGCACCGCCCACTTCGCCCAGCAGATGCGGCACGTCGGTGAGGCGGGCGTGGTCCCAGTTGGTCTCGATGAAGGCGACGAAGTGTTCGCGCGCGGCACCGAAGTTGGCAATCGCTTCCTGCGCCAGCACGTCAACCGTACGACGCACTTCCGACGCACTGGCACTGGTGCTGGCTTCATCGCCGGCTTCGCCGACGTCGGCACCGAGGCTGGCGACCTGATCGTCCAGCGAGGCATCCACGTACAGCAGCGCGCCGGCGATATCCAGCAGCACGCCTTCGTCCATCTGCACCTGGCCATCGACCACGCGGGCCAGCGCGTCACGCTGCTGCACCACCACGTTGCGTGCAACACCCAGGCCCATCATGCCCAGCGTGTCGGCCACGCTGCCGAGTTCCTTGACCTGGGTCTGCAGCTCGGCGATGTCGCCGCCGGTGCGCAGATGCAGATCCAGCGCGTCCTTGACGCGCAGCAGTTCTTCCTTGACCGCATTGCCGACGGTGTCGAGCAATTCGCGGTTACGTCCGCTCAGGCTGCCGCGGGCGTGATCCAGTTCGGCCTCGGTAGCAACACCGGCCTGCGGATCGAAGGCGAACAGCACGCTCTCGTTGAGGCCCGGCTGGCCGCGCGTGGCACGGATCTCGTTGAGCAGCGGCAGCAGCACGATCGGAATGTCGCGGTGGCCGTTCTGCAGGCGCTCCAGATAATCGGGCAGCAGCACGGTGCCGCGCATCAGCATCGCGCAGGCCTCGTCGCGGTCGCTGACCTCACCGGCCTGCACCGCGTTGGCGAGCAGTTCCAGTTCTTCGGCCACCATCGCCGGCGCGTACAGCTCGACCATCCGCAACGTGCCCTGCACCTGGTGCAGATAGCCCGCGCAGAACCGCATCCGACTGGTGTCGGACGGTTCTTCGGCGAAGTACTCGATCTCGTTGCGCGCCTGGCGCAACGTTTCATCCAGCTCCGGCTTGACCCAGCCCAGTGCGGCGTGGCTCATCGCATCGCGAAGCGCACTCATTGCAGCCCCCTGACAACGACCGCACGACCGCAATTGCGGCGCTTGGCCCATTCCTGCATCGACGTAACGCGACTACGCGCCATCTGCTGATCCTTTCCCGTTCCGCGTCGTGGTCACGCCGGCAGCTTGAAGTCGGCAACCGAACGGCGCAGATCGGCCGCCAGCTGGGCCAGATTGCCGATCGACGCGGCCGTCTTGCCTGCACCCTGCGAGGTCTGACTGGTGATCTGACGGATCACGCCCATGGTCTGTGTGATGTCCGCCGCCGCAGCGGACTGCTGGTGCGCGGCGATGGAGATGTTCTTAATCAAGTTGTTCAGTGCGTTGGACACGCGCTCGATTTCGGTCAGCGCGGTGCCGGCGTCTTCGGCCAGGCGTGCACCGGACACCACTTCGGAAGTGGTCTGCTCCATCGAGCTGACCGCCTCGTTGGTATCGGCCTGAATGGTCTGGACCAGGCCTTCGATGCGTCGGGTCGCACTGGAGGTGCGTTCTGCCAGGCGTTGCACTTCGTCGGCCACGACCGCGAAACCGCGACCGGCCTCGCCTGCCGAGGCGGCCTGCACCGCGGCGTTGAGCGCCAGGATGTTGGTCTGCTCGGAAATGTCGTTGATCAGTTCCACGATCGAGCCGATCTCCTGCGAAGACTCGCCCAGGCGTTTGATGCGCTTGGAGGTTTCCTGGATCTGGTCGCGGATCTGGTCCATGCCCTGGATCGTCTCGCGCACCACGCCGGCACCCTCGGCGGCGATCACCACCGAGCGCTGCGCCACTTCGGCCGACTCGGTGGAGTTGCGCGACACCTGCTCAATACTGGCGGCGATTTCGCTGATGCGCTCGGAAGCCGTGGTGATCTGGTTGGCCTGCTGGCCGGCCGCATCGGCCAGCTGCATCGCGGTGGCCTGGGTCTCCTCGGTCGACACGGCCACCTTGGCCGAGGTGTCGTTGATCGTCGTCACCAGGTGGCGCAGCTCGTCCACGGCGTAGTTGATTGCGTCGGCGATGGCGCCGGTCATGTCCTCGGTCACCGAGGCCTTGACGGTCAGGTCGCCCTCACCGAGCGAGCTGATTTCGTCCAGCAACCGCATAATGGCCTGCTGGTTACGGCTATTGAATTCCACCTGCGACTGGTAGCGCACGTCCTGCTCGCGCGAGCGCGCACGCACCGTACTCCACACGAATCCGATAATCGCCAGCAGCGCCAGCAAACCGGAGACCACGCCCAGCCAGAAGTTCGGGAACAGGCGCGTGTCGCGCACCGAACCGAATGCGGAGAACGCATCGAACAGTTTCTTGCTGTCGTCGAGCATCTTGCTCGAACCGGCGGTCAGCGCCGCGGCCGAGGACTGCGCGGCGAACAGATTGCGCGAGCTGGCCAGAATGGCGTCGACGTCCTTCTTCATCGTCGTCCACTGCGCCTGCGACTGCTCCAGTGCCGACAGCGCTGCCGGATTACGCACTGCGGCAATGCCGAGTTCGTCGTTACCGGCGCGCAGGCCTTCGAGCATCTGCGTGAACACCACCGAGTCGCGTGCCAGCGCGTCGCCCGAGGACGCCGCATTGGCGCCACCAGCGCGCATTTCGGTCACCCGGCGCGCCATGGTGCCGGCGACCACGACCTGCTGCAGCGTGTTGTAGATCTGCGACGCGGGCGCGCCGCTGACGGTCATTGCGCGCACCACTTCGTTCAACTGCGCCTGCAGCTGCGGCACGCTGCCGGAGAAGCGGTCAGCATTGCCGGCCAGGCCGAGCACGGCCGGTTCGCTGGCGATCACCTGGTCGGCGTTCTTGCTCAGCGGCACCCAGGTCGACTTGAGTTGCGCCATCGCGCCAGAGACCGAGCCTTCCTGGCCGTAGCGGCCATCCAGTTCGCTCACGGTGCTGTCGATGCGGCCCTTGGTCTCCTTGAACGCGGCATAGGCCTTGGCGTCACCGGAGACCGCTTCGCGGCCCTGGTTGGCCAGCTGTTGCGAGAGCACCTGCAGGTCGGCCGCGCCGGTGCTGGCACCGGCCAGGCGGCTGCCTTGCCAGGTGGCGACGCCGGTATTGGCGCCGAACACGATCATCGACAACACCAGCAGGCCAAGCCAGAAGCTGGTACTGACGCTGCCGAGCTTGTTGGTCTTGCGGGCGTCCGGGGCGGTACTCATGGTTCGACCTCGATCTGTATGACGTGGCGGGGTCGCGGCTTAGGCCGCGGCCTGCCGGAATTCAGGAGTGCGTGACAGCAACGCCAGGGAGAACACACCCCAGTCCTGCGTCTCGTTGCGGAAAGCACGATCGATGAAGTGGGCGTAGCGGCCTTGCGCCAACTCGCCCGGTTCGACCGCCTGCGCCTGTTCGAAGCTGCGCTGGCCGTACAGCTCATCGATGGTCAGCGCGACGTCGCCGCCGCTCTGACGCATGATCAGCACGCGTTGGCCTTCCTGCAGCACCGTGCGCCGGCCCTCCAGGAACTGCTTCAGATCGATCACCGGGAACAGGTTGCCGCGCAGGTTGCCCACGCCCAGCAGCCAGGGCTGCGCGCCCGGCACCGGCGTCACCGGCGGCATCGGCACGATTTCGGCGACTTCGCGGAAATCCGAGACCAGCCGGCGGGTGCCGACGCGATACCCCACGCCACGCCAGATATCGGCCGAGAACTGACGTTCCGGCAGCGGCGTGGCATGCGCAAGGCTACGGCGCTCGTAGTCTTCGAGAATGTCGAATGGAGAACGCATCAACGTACCAGTTGTTTGATGCGCGCGATCAGATCGTCCTCGCGCGGCGGCTTGACGATGTAGTCGCTTGCGCCCTGCCGCAATCCCCAGGCCTTGTCGGTTTCCATGCCCTTGGTGCTGACCAGCAGCACGGGGATGTCCTTGGTTGCCTGATCGCGCGCAAGTGCACGTGTGGCTTGGAAGCCGCTCATGCCGGGCAGCACCACATCCATCAGCACCAGATCGGGCGCCTGGCTGCGAATCAGCTCAAGTCCCTCTTCGGCGTTGTCGGTGGCGACGACCGTATGGCCAGCTTTTTCCAGCCATTGACTGAAGACTGCCCGGTCGGTGGGCGAGTCCTCGATCAATATGATTCGAGCCATGTTGCCTTTCCCCCTGGTCAGGCGTTGACGTACGTACGGATCGCGCTCAGTAGTTCTTCACGGGTGAATGGCTTGGTCAGATATTGCTCGGAGCCGACGATGCGGCCGCGTGCCTTGTCAAACAGGCCATCCTTGGAAGACAACATGATCACCGGCGTCGACTTGAAGAGCTGGTTGCCCTTGATCAACGCGCACGTCTGGTACCCATCCAGGCGCGGCATCATGATGTCCACGAAAATGATCTGAGGTTGCTGGTCCGCAATTTTGGCCAGTGCCTCGAATCCGTCCGTCGCTGTCACCACTTCACAGCCTTCGCGCTTGAGCAGCGTTTCGGCAGTGCGGCGAATGGTCTTCGAATCATCGATAACCATCACCTTCAGTCCTGCGAGTTCCCCACCCGCAGCCATGTTTTCAGTCATGCAAATATCCCCGGGCGCGCGACGCTTCATCCCTTCCGACGTCGCTACGAAACTACATGTATATCCCAAGACCCGCATCGACTGTCAAGGGTGCGTTGCCGGGGCCCCGCCAGGCGGACGTTCCGACCGCAGCAGGGCGCCCTTGGACCGGCAAGTCGCGCATTCGCAACCCGCCGGGCGCGCCATCGCCCACCGCTTGAAGTTACCATCGGCAGCTTGTTCTAAAGGTTTAGCCCCATGTCGCTCGACGTCGTTGTGGTGATGGATCCCATCGCCTCCATCAAGATCGCCAAAGACACCACCTTCGCCATGTTGCTGGAAGCCCAGCGCCGTGGTCACCGCCTGCATTATGTGCGCCCCGGCGGACTCAGCCTGCACGAAGGGCGCGCCGTGGCGCAGGTCGCGCCGCTGAGCGTGCGCGAGGACAAGGCCAGCTGGTTCACCCTGGGCGCGTTCGCCGAGCTGGTGTTCGGTCCCGGCCAGGTGGTGCTGATGCGTAAGGACCCGCCGGTGGACGCCGAGTTCATCTATGACACCCAGGTGCTGGCCGTGGCGCAGCGCGCCGGTGCCCAGGTGGTCAACGACCCGCAGGGCCTGCGCGACTACAACGAGAAGCTGGCCGCGCTGCTGTTCCCGCAGTGCTGCCCGCCCACCCTGGTCAGCCGCGATGCGGCCGCGCTGAAGGCGTTTGTGCTCGCACATGGCCAGGCGGTGCTGAAGCCGCTGGACGGCATGGGCGGGCGCTCGATCTTCCGCAGCGGCACCGGCGACCCCAATCTCAACGTTATCCTGGAAACGCTGACCGATGGCGGCCGCAAGCTGACCCTGGCGCAGCGCTTCATTCCCGACATCACTGCCGGCGACAAGCGCATCCTGCTGGTGGACGGTGAGCCGGTGGACTATTGCCTGGCACGCATTCCGCAGGGCGACGAGTTCCGCGGCAATCTGGCCGCCGGCGGCCGCGGCGAGGGCCGCCCGCTGTCCGAGCGCGACCGTTGGATCGCCGCGCAGGTGGGCCCGGAAATGAAACGCCGCGGCATGCGCTTCGTGGGCCTGGACGTGATCGGCGATTACCTCACCGAAGTCAACGTCACCAGCCCCACCTGCGTGCGCGAGCTGGATGCGCAGTTCGGGCTCAATATTGCCGGGCTGCTGTTCGATGCGATCGAGGCCGGCACCGCGCAATGAGCACGGCCGCGGCCTTGCCTGCACCGATGGACGAACGCCAGCGTCTGACCGCGACGCTGGTGATCTCGCTGCTGCTACATGGCCTGCTGATCCTGGGCGTGGGCTTTGCGGTGAGCGAAGACGCACCGCTGGTGCCGACCCTGGATGTGATCTTCAGCCAGACCAGCACTCCGCTGACGCCCAAGCAGGCCGACTTCCTGGCCCAGGCCAACCAGCAGGGCGGCGGCAACCACGACACCGCGCAGCGCCCGCGCGACAGCCAACCGGGCGTGGTGCCGCAAGACCGCACCGGGCTGGCGCCGCAGGCGCAGCGTGCCACCACCGTGCAGGCGCCCTTGCCGACGCAGACGCGGGTGGTGTCCAGCCGCCGCGGCGAACAGGCCGTGCCAACCCCGCAACCCAATCCGCAGACCGACCGGCTCTCGCCTGCCGACGCGCAACGCGTGCAGCGCGATGCCGAGATGGCGCGGCTGGCGGCCGAGGTGCATCTGCGCTCGGAGCAATACGCCAAGCGTCCCAACCGCAAGTTCGTGTCCGCCAGCACCCGCGAGTACGCCTACGCGAATTATCTGCGCGCGTGGGTGGACCGCGCCGAACGGGTCGGCAACCTCAATTACCCTGACGAAGCGCGCCGCCGCCGGCTGGGCGGCAAGGTGGTGATCACCGTGGGCGTGCGCCGCGACGGCAGCGTGGAAAGCAGCCGTGTACTGGTCTCCAGCGGCACCCCAGTGCTGGATGCGGCCGCCTTGCGGGTGGTGCAACTGGCGCAGCCGTTTCCGCCGCTGCCGCGCAGCAAAGACGATGTCGACATCCTGCAGGTCACCCGCACCTGGTTGTTCCTACCCGGCGGCGAATTGCACGACGACCGCTGAGCGTGCATCCGCTTGGGGCTGCATGGGTACTGCCTGGGCACGCGCTGCTGGTCAATCGGTAGCGTCTTGATGAGCGCCCACATTGCGCGCTGGAGTGCAGCGCGCTTCGATGTCTGGCGACCGGACATAGCCAAATCAATCGCTGCGCACACGTAAAGATGCAGGACGCCGGGCGATTGATCGCCTTCGTTGGCTTAGACGCGCTTCGCAGCCGCGGTCAGAGCGCCTGCGCTGCTTCGTAGAGGCGATCGGCCAACGCGACGATCTCGGCGGCATCCTGCACCCGTTCACGCCAGGCCGCCGGAATGCCGTCGATGCCGTAGAACGCGCCGGCCAGTTGCCCGCAGATCGCGGCGGTGGTGTCGGCGTCGTCACCGAGGTTGGCGGCGCGCAACACTGCATCGGCAAAGGTGTCTGTGGTGGCGAAGCACCACAACGCCGCCGACAACGCATCGACGACGTAGCCGCTGCCGCGGATCTGCGCACGTGCGACGGATGCATGCGCGCGCACCAACAGTGCGCCGATTGCCGGCGTCACCAGCGATTGCGACGGCAACGCGGCTGGCTGCAACACCTCGTCGCGGCCGCTGCCGAGCAGCGCCGCACGTAGCTGGAACGCAAACAGGCGGCACGCATCCAGCGCCTCTGGCGCGGCATGGGTGGTGCGTGAGCTGTCTGCGGCGCGCTCGCCCAGCTGCTCGGGACGCTGCGCGTAATACATCGCCACCGGGGCAAGACGCATCAGCGAGCCGTTGCCCGCCGCGCGCGGGTCGTCGCTGCCGCTGAATGCCGGGCCGCCATCCAGATAGCGCTCCAGCGCCTGGCGGACGGTGCCACCGATATCGAAACAGGTGCCGGTGCTGCTGAGATAACCGTGCTGGTACCAGTTGCAATAGCGGTTCATCTGATCGGCGGCGTCGAAGCCCTGCCGATACAGCAGGCTGTGCGCCAGGCACAGCGCCATGGAGGTGTCGTCGGTCCATTGCCCGGCGCGCAAGGCGAACGGCCCGCCGCCGTGCATGTCAGTGACCGGGGTGAAGCTGCCGGGCACGCAGAATTCCAGCGTGGTGCCGAGTGCATCGCCCACCGCCAGCCCCAGCAGGCAACCGCGGAAACGCGCCTGTGCCGTTGCGCTGTCCATCAACGTCGAACCTCCGCCGCCTTCGCTGCGCGTGCGGCCTGCTGTTCGACCAGGGTGAGCGCGACGTTGTCACGCAGATAGGCCGGCTCCACCCGCTCCGGCGCCACGCCTTCGCCGCGCAACGCTGCAGGCAGCGCCAAGGTCAGCAGGTCTGCGGCATGCGGCAGCGCAGCCGCATCCACGCCGGACAGGCGGCCGGCGAAGCGTTGCTGCAGCGGCATCTCGCCGGCAGCCAGGCCGGTACCGACGCCGGCCCACTGCGGTGTGCTTTGCGGCAGCAGCACGGCTTCCGGCGCGCAGACCACTTCGGACCCGAGCGTCAGTAGCGCCTCGCCCTGACGCTCGAACAGCCCGGCATACACCTCGCCCATGCGCGCATCGATGCAGGCCAGCACATGGGTGGCCTCGGCCGGTGCGCGCAGTGCCAAGACCTGCAGGGTGGAGATGGCGAGCACCGGCAGATCCAATGCCAGGGCAATGCCTTGCGCGATGCCGATCGCCAGGCGCACGCCGGTGAAGGCACCGGGCCCGCGGCCTACTGCAATCGCATCCAGCTGGCGACGGCTGATGCCGGCTTCGGCAAGCAACTGCTCGGCCCAGGGCAGCGCCAGCTCCGCGTGCCGGCGTGGCGCGAGTTCGAAGCGCTCTTGCACGTTTCCATCGACATGCAGCGCGACGGAGCAGGCTTCGGTGGAGGTTTCGAATGCGAGGATTTTCATGGGCGAGAACCGTGAATCATGGACCGGGAATTGGGGGCCCGGAGAGACGCAAAGCTTAACTGATCGACCTGGGGCACCCGAGTCGGGGCGTGAGCCGGGTCGTAGCGGGTTGGCGGCATCCGACATGCGACGGGCGTCTGTGTCGATGGATGACGCCACGTGCTGCGGTGACGGGAGGCTCGCAGCAGTACTGATTAAGAGCGGCTTACAGAACGTAGCGAGCAGCCGTCAGGTGGGTGCGGACGGCGCGAAGGAACCGGAGTGTACGGGGGTACCTGCCGATTCCGAGCACCGGCCGCGCCCGCCTGGCGGCTGCGCAGTCGTTTTGGAAGCTGCTCTAAGATTTGCATCAGCAGCGACAGTGCTGCACTGCCGCTGTCGGCAGCGCCTTCGGCACAGTTCGGCGTGCGTACCTCCGGCAGTCTTCGCAGCGAATCCATCCACGCGCAGCGACGCGATCGCGACTAATCGCTGCTCAGTCGGGCAGCAACGTCGCAACCTCTACTCCGGCCTGGCCGGCCCCGGGCTCCGCACCGAAAAACGCACGTACATCATCGATCTCGCGGGTGCGCGAAAATGGCGGCAACGAATTCAGGAAGGTACGTCCGTAGCCCTTGTTCAACAGCCGCGGGTCGCATAACACCAACACGCCGCGATCGGTTTCGCTGCGGATCAGCCGGCCCACGCCCTGCTTGAGGGCGATCACCGCCTGCGGCAATTGTTCATCGCGGAAGGGATTGCCGCCATCGCGGCGGATCGCATCCAGGCGTGCCTCGAATACCGGGTCGTCGGGTGCGGCGAACGGCAGCTTGTCGATCACCACCACGCTCAACGCATCACCAACCACGTCCACGCCCTCGCGGAAGCTGGCCGAACCGAGCAGCACGCCATTGCCCGAGGTGCGGAAACGCTGCAGCAGGGTCGCGCGCGGCGCCTCGCCCTGTACGAACAACGGCCACGGCCCATCGCGCAGGGCTTCGGCCGCTTCACGCAGGGCGCGGTGCGAGGCGAACAGCAAGAACGCACGGCCATTGGAGGCTTCCAGCACCGGATGCAGTGCGGCGATCAACGCCGTGCCGAAACCGCGCGCGGCCGGGTCCGGCAGATTTGGCGGCAGATAACACAGCGCCTGACGCGCCCAATCGAACGGGCTGGGCTGCAGCAAAGTGATCGGGTCGTTCAAGCCCAACCGCAAGGCGATGTGGTCGAACTCCCCGCCGACCGCCAGTGTGGCGGAGGTAAACACCCACGCCGCCTGCGATTTTTCGCGGTGCTCGCGCAGCGGGCCGGACACATCCAGCGGCGTGCGCTGGCAACGAAAGCCGCGCGGGCTGAGTTCATACCAGAGCACGTCGTTGTCCACCGTTTCCGGCAGGTCCTGTTCGAAATCCGGCACCGGCACGTCTTCGCCCAGCCAGCGCGACAAGCGATTGAGCGCCTCCTGTGCACGCGCCGTGCAGCCGTCAAACCCCGGCGAAGCCTCGCGCAACGGCAGCAACGCCTCGCCCAGCCGCGCCAGCGCGGACAGCACCGCATCGAAGCCCTCGCGCACCTGCGGCTTGGCCAGCGCGCGCCATTGCGTGCCACGCGGCGGCAGGCCTTCCATGCCTGCGCGTAGCCCGCGCAGGGCGTCGTCCAGCGCCAGGATCGGCGCCTGCAGGCTGGCCTGCGCGCCGGCCACCAAGCGCGCCTCCACCATGCAATCGCGGGCCAGTTCCTGCCACGGCCGCATGCCGAAACTCTCGCCGAAGAAATTGGCCGCCAGTTCCGGCAGCTGATGCGCCTCGTCGATCACGAAGGCCTGCGCGCCCGGCAGGATTTCGCCAAACCCTTCCTGTTTGAGCGCCAGATCGGCCAGTAACAGATGGTGGTTGACCACCACCAGATCGGCCGCCTGGGCGCGCTGCCGGGCCTGCACCACGAAACATTCCGAATAGAACGGGCATTCGGTGCCCAGGCAGTTGTCGACGGTGGAGGTGACCATCGGCAGCAGCGGCGAGTCGTCCGGCAATGCGTCCAGCTCGGCCATGTCGCCGAACTGGGTGCGCCCACTCCAGGCGACGATGCGCTGGAACTGGGTGACCTGCTCGGGGCTGGCAAACCGGGGTTCACCACGCGCCTGCTGGGTGCGGTACTTGCACAGATAATTGGCGCGTCCCTTGAGCAGCGCACTGCGCAGACCGATGCCAAGCGCGGCGCGCACGCGCGGCAGATCGCGATGGAACAGCTGGTCCTGTAGCGCGCGCGTGCCGGTGGAGACGATGGTCTTCAACCCGGACAACAACGCCGGCACCAGATACGCATAGGTCTTGCCCGTGCCGGTACCGGCCTCGGCCAGCAGCACGTCGCGCTGTTCGAAGGCCTCGGCAATGGCGCCGGTCAGGCGCAACTGCGCGGCACGTGGCGCGAACGCGTCGAGCTGGCGCGCGAGCGCCCCGCCTTCGCTAAGCGCCTCGATGCTGGCAGTGGCAAGTTGGGACATGACGGACGACGACAGCGTGGGGAACGCAACAGCCTAACGCGTGTGCGCGGCGGCTGCCTTGGCGGGGCATGGCGGATCGCACGCGAGGCGATGCTGTTGAAAGACGGGCCTGGGTGCGGAGCCTGCTTCGGGCGGCGTGACACCACACGACTGGCGGCCTCGACGTGAGGCGCTAATCGTTGGCGGCCACGGGCGGGCTTGGAGGTTGAATGCGCTATCCGGCTGCCGACGCCGCACCTTGGGGCGCGCCATGGTCCTCAGGACCTGCCGGCTTACCGGCAAGGTTTCGAACCAGCCACATGACATGCCAGGCAGCCACGGGCGAACGAGACAAACAGCAGGCCGTTGACTGCGCGCATCCTCAAGGCTGCGAGCAGCGCTGCGCGCATGCCACCTAACCGCCCTCACGCATCAACGCAGCGCATGCAGCCGCGCGCGTTGCGCCCCAACCCCACTCCCAGGGCGGCTACCCGCCCTGCAGCTCGATCAATACCGCTTCACGCCTGGCACCGTGCACCCGACGATCTGCGCCTTGGCCGAGGCCGCGTTTTCTTTTTCGCCACGCGCCAAGCGTGCTTGTTCGATGGTCGCCCAATGACGGCGGCACAGCGGGCCGGTCTTGGAACCCAGTTCGATAGCCTGCTTGGCAAAGCGCTCGGAGGCATTCCAATCGCCCTGCAACACGGCCACTTCGGCGCGTTCCTGCAGAATCGCCGGATCACCGGAGACCAGGCCCAATGCCTGATCGAGCGCGGCCGCCGCCGCGGCCAGGTCGCCGATCTGACGCTTGGCCTTGGCGGTTTCGCGCAGATCGTCCACTTGCGGGTCGCGCAGCGGCTGCACCGACAGCTCGGTATCGTCGACGCCGGCTTCGCGTTCGATCAAGGCCAGCCGTTGCGCCGGGGTGGTGGTGTCCACCGGCGCCGGTGGTGGCGCGGGCGGCGCGCTGGTGCAGGCGGTCAGGGCGGCGAGGACGCCAACCAGGGCAAGCAAACGGTGCAATCGGATCATGAGTCGTTCCTGTCAGTGCGCAGGTGGGGGCGAGGCAGGTGCGGCCGCGGGCGTTTCGGTCTTCTTGTCCAGGCCGAAGAACCGGCGCCAGCCGCCGCCGCTGGATTGCTCTGCCGGTGCGCTGCCGTCGGCAGGCGCCTCTTCGATGGACGGTGCGTTGCCGGCGCACGACGCGTACGCCGGGGTGAAGCCGACCACGAACGGGAACTGCCGCGCACCTGGGCAACCGGCGTCGGTGACGCCGGTGCCGCTGGCGTCCACCCACTGCCAATCCAGGCCCTTGCCGCTGACCTTCAACGGCGCGCTCGGCAGCCGCGCGAAGATGCTCGACCACACCCGCATCGAGCCGGTGGCGCCATATAGGCCGGTTTCGGCGTTCTGGTCGTTGCCCATCCAGATCACCGCCAGATGGTCGCCGGTGTAGCCGGCATACCAGCTGTCGCGGCCGTCGTTGGAGGTGCCGGTCTTGCCGGCCGGCGACAACCGCCCCAGGCCATCGCCGAGCAACTGGCGCGCGGTACCACCGCTGACCACCTGCTGCAGACCGATGCTGATCAGGTTGGCGGCGACCGAATCGCCTTCCTGCGCCGGCGCCGGGGTCTTGTCGTAGCGCTTGAGCAACTTGCCCTGCGGATCGAGCACGCCGCGCACCGCATGCAGCGGCTGGATCTCGCCACCGGCTGCCAGGAACTGGTACAGCTGCGCCATGCCGTACGGGCTCTGGTCGGTAGCGCCCAGGATCAACGAAGGATTGGTCTCGGCCTTGATGCCGGCCAGCACCTGGATCAGCTGCGCCACGCGCTCCGGACCCACCTGCATGCCCACCCGCACCGTGGCCTGGTTGTACGAATGCGCCAGCGCATCGATCAGGCGCACCGTGCCATGGCTGCGGTTGTCCGAATTGCCGGGCGACCAGGTCTTGCCGCGCGCAAGCTGCACGGTCACCGGGGAATCGTCGACCCAGCTGGACAACGCCCAACGGTCAGGCGAGGCCAGTGCCAGCAGGTAGACGAAGGGCTTGAGCAGCGAGCCAACCTGGCGCTGCGCTTCCACGGCGCGGTTGAAACCGGGCTTGGCCACATCGCGGCTGCCGACCACCGCCAGCACATCGCCGTTATGCACGTCGGTCAGCACCAGGCCGGCCTGCAACGGCGGGCGCTTCTTGTTGTCCAGCCGCTTGATGGTGCCGGTCACCGCACCTTCGGCATACGCCTGCGCAGACGGCGACATGCCGGTGAGCACGCTCATGCCGGCGCCTTGCAGCACGCTTTCCGGATAGTCATGCGCCAGTTGCCGGCGTACCAGGTCCACGTAGGCCGGGAAGCGATTGGCGGCGACCAGGCCCGGCTCCTTGGGCACGCCGAGCGGCGCGGCCAGCGCGCGCTTGTACTCGGCCTCGTCGATGAGATTGTTCTCACGCAGTTTGCCCAGCACGAAATTGCGCCGGTCCAGCGCGCGTGCGGGGCTGCGTCGCGGGTCGTAATACGACGGCCCCTTGACCAGGCCGATCAGCAGCGCGACCTGTTCGGTGGTCATCGAGCCCAGCTCGCGGCCGAACCACAGCTCCGCACCGGACGACACGCCATGCACGGCTTGCCCGCCGCGCTGGCCCAGGTACACCTGGTTGAGATACGCCTCCAGGATGGTGCGCTTGTCGTAACGCGCCTCCATGATCACCGCATACAAAATCTCGTTGAACTTGCGGGTGACCGTCTGTTCCTTGCCGATGCCGAGCAGGCCGCTGCGCGCGAGCTGCTGGGTCAGCGTGCTGGCACCCTGACGCACCTGGCCGCCGGAGCGCGCCATGATCCAGGCGGCGCGCACCATGCCGCTCAGGTCGATGCCGTGGTGGCTGTTGAAGTCGCGATCTTCCACCGCCTGCAGCCCGGTGACCAGCAGCTCGGGCACTTCTTCCATGCGCACCAGGCGGCGCTCTTCCTGCTTCTGGCCGTACAGCGTGGCAATGCGTGCCGGATCCAGCCGCGCGCTCTTGAGCGTCTTGCGGTCGGCCGCATCGCGCACGCTGGCTACCCGTCCAGCGGACAGCGCAACCTCGATCCGACGCGCCGGCACCTGCCCGTCCACGTCGATGTAGCCACGGCTGGCAATCACGAAGCGGCTGCCGTCCTGCTGATAGGTGCCCGCCAGCTTGCCCAGCCCGTCATCACGGTAGGACGCCGCGTCCAGCTCGGTCTTCAGCGTGGCTGCGTCCAGCGCCTTGCCCGGCACCAGCACCAGTGGCCGGCCGTACACACGCGTGGGGATCTGCCAGCGCAGCTCCCCGAAACGCTGGGTCACCTGCTTGTTCAGATACATCGTGTACGGGATCAGGAAACCGAGCGCCAGCGCGAATGCCGCCAGGCCCCAGACGATCAGCCTGCGTTGCCAGCGGGAGCCTTGCTCGGTGGAGTCGTCCTCGAAATCGTCGGGAGCGTCGTGATCGTAGCGTCGGGGCACAGGGATGCGAGAATGTAGAGTCCGGCGAGTCTAGCGCAGCCCTGTCGTGGCTGCGGCGTGCCGGACCCTGTGGCTTAAGCTGGAGTTCCAACGGAATGTCGATGTCCTTGGCCGATGCACGCTATCTATTCAATCGCGTGCTTGGCCTGATCCACCGCAGCGTCGCCAGCATGCGAACCCGCGGATGGCGCGCCACCTGGCAGCGCATCCGCGTGCACACGCAGGCGCCGCCGGTCGCGCTCGGCACGCCGCTGTGGTTGCCCGAGGCTGCGCCATTTGCGGCATTTGCGGTGCCGCACAGCGCTACGCCGCAGGTGACGGTGGTGATTCCGGTGTACAACCAGATCGCGCACACACTCGCCTGCCTGCGTGCACTGGCCGCGCATCCACCGGCGCTGGGCATCGAGATCGTGGTGGTGGACGACGGCAGCAGCGACGCCACCGCCACCAATCTGCCGCACGTGCAGGGCCTGCACTACCACCAGCGCGCACGCAACGGCGGCTTCATCGCTGCCTGTAACGATGGCATTGGGTTGGCACGCGGCGACTACGTGGTGCTGCTCAACAACGACACCGTGCCGCAGCCGGGCTGGCTGGACCAGTTGATCGGCACCTTTACCGCGCATCCATCCGCCGGTCTGGTGGGCGCACAGCTGGTGTATCCGGACGGGCGCCTGCAGGAATCCGGCGGCGTGGTGTTCGGCGATGGCAGCGCCTGGAGCTACGGGCGTTTTGAGTCGGCCGAAGATCCGCGCTACGCCTACGTGCGGCAGATGGACTATTGCTCCGGCGCGGCGATCGCGCTGCCGCGTGCGCTGCTGCAGACCTTGGGTGGGCTGGACCGGCGCTACATGCCGGCGTATTACGAAGACACCGACCTGGCCTTCGCGGTACGTGCCGCAGGCCACAGCGTGCTGGTGCAGCCGGCAAGCGTGGTGGTGCATGACGAAGGCACCAGCAACGGCACCGACACCCGCACCGGCGTCAAGGCGTATCAGGTGCGCAACCGCAGCGTGTTCGCCGAAAAATGGCAGCAGGTGCTGCAGGCGCAGTTGCCGGTTGGCAGCGTCCCCGACCCCGCCAGCCTGCACCGCCACCAACGCCAGGTCCTCATCCTGGACGAATGCGTGCCGCAGCCGGACCGTGACTCCGGTTCGTTGCGGCAGTTCAACCTGATCCGCCTGTTGTGCGCCGAAGGTGCACACGTGGTGTTCGTGCCCACCCGTCGCGAGCATGCCGGCCGCCACACGCAGGCCTTGCAGCAACTCGGCGTGGAAGTCTGGTACGCGCCGTTCCTGGAAGGCATCGGCACCTGGCTGCGCACGCATGGCCCACGTTTCAGCGCGGTGCTGCTGGTGCGCCACCACGTCGCCCATGCCTGCCTGCCGCTGCTCAAGCGTTACGCGCCGCAGGCACGCACCTTGTTCGATACGGTGGATCTGCACTATCTGCGCGAGCGCCGTGGCGCCGAGCTTGCCGGCGACGCCAACCTGCTGCGCAGCGCCGAACGCACCCGCCTGCGCGAGCTGGAGGTCATGGCGGCCACCGACGTGACGGTGCTGGTGTCGGCCGCCGAGCAGGCACAGCTGCACGCGGATGCACCGCAGATCCGCACCGCCCTGCTCTCCAACCTGCACGAGGTTGCCGGCAGCGGCCAGCCGTTCGCGCAGCGGCGCGATCTGGTGTTTGTCGGCGGCTTCCGGCATCCGCCGAACGTGGATGCGGTGCAGTGGTTCATCAGTGCAATTTTTCCGCTGGTGCGCGCCCAGTTGCCGGACGTGGTGTTCCATTGCATCGGCGCCGACGTGCCCGCCGCGCTGCAGTTACTGGCCGATGAAACGCCAGGCGTGCAGCTGCATGGGCACGTGCCGGATCTGGTGCCGTACATGGACACGCTGCGTATTGCAGTGGCGCCGCTGCGCTTCGGTGCCGGCGTCAAGGGCAAGATCAACCTGAGCATGGCGCACGGCCAGCCGGTCGTAGGCACCACCTGCGCGGTGGAAGGCATGCACCTGCACGACGGCGAGGATGTGTGCGTGGCCGATGAAGCAGATGCGTTCGCCGCCGCCATCGTGCGCCTGTATCAGGACGCCGCGCTCTGGCAACGCCTGGCCGACAACGGACTGCGCAACGTGGCGCAGCATTTTTCGCTGGATGCCGCACGCGCGACGGTGCGGACCTTGTTTCTTGCCGAGTGAGGCGAAGGGACTTGCATGTGCCGGCTGGTGCACTGCATGGGCTCCTACAGACAACGCCTCAACCGATCATTCGCTCAGCGCTCTTCACTCACCGCTTTGACGCGCCGGCTGAAGTCCGCCAACTCCGGCAACGAGGGATCCAACTGACGGGCCTCGTTCTGCGCGCGGCGCGCAAAGGCCGCGTCTTCCTGGCCCAGCCGCTCGCTGCCCACCGCCACCCAGCGCTGCGCCAAACGCCGGCGCGCGCTCGCAAGAGCGTCGCCGGTGGGCATCAGGGCCTGCCAGGCATCCAGACAGCCGCGCGCGGCGCGTAGCCGGTTGTTGCGTAACTCGTCTTCGAAACAGCGCTGGCTGGCCGGCGCCACGCGTGCGGCAGCCTGCAGCACGCGCGGGTCGCGGGGTGCCAGCGCTTGTGCGGCGCGCACGGCGTCGTAGGCGCTGGCGCCAGGCGGCGTCATCCATTGCTGTTGCGCTTCGGCTGCGGCGACGCGTTGCAGCAGGCTGCGCAGGCGGCGTTCGCGCGCCCCCCGCGACAACCCGGATTCCGGCCCGCGCTGCGCATCGCGCGCGCGCGCAATCACCTGCTCGGCCGCGGCGATGGATGGGCCAGAGGGAACCAGAGCGCGCGCCTGCTGCAGCGACTGTGTTGCCGCATCGAACTGAAAATCCGCGGCCTGCCGGGTGGCCTGCGCGGCATATTCGGCAGCAACCCGCTCCACTCCGCGTTGCGCCTGCACATCGCCCGGCTCGGCAGCCAGCACGGCAGTGAAGTCGCGCACCGCAGGCGCCAGCCGGCCGCGCCGCAACAGCGTGTCGGCGCGCTGCCGGCGCTGATCCAATAGCCGGTGGTACTGGCCCTCGGTCGAAGGAACATCGGCATGCCCGGCGTCGTAGCGCTTGGCCGCGGCCAGCAAGGCGGCCGCCTCGGCGAGTGCATCGCGTGCCAGAGCGTGGCGGGCCTGTGCCAGCAGGTCGGTCAGCGCATCTTCGCGGCCTTCCAGGGCATCGGTGCGGTCTGGGGCCAGGGAGAGCACCCGCTGATACAACGGCAGTGCACTGTAGGGCGTGCCATCCAGGCGGCCCTGCTGTTGCGCGGCGACGGCCTGGGCCACCAGCGCATCCAGGCCGGCCCGGCGCGCCTGCAGTTGCCGCAGGCGCAGCTCGACCGGCGCAATCTGCGCCTGCGGCACTTCCAGCGCGCGAGCCAACGCAACCCCGCCCTGCGCCGCCGGCACATCGCCCGCAGCCAGTGCTGCACGCGCCTGCACCACCGCGGCCGCACCGGTGCGGGCCAGGCCTTGCCGCGCTTCGCTACGGTCGCCGTCCAGTGCCAGTGCCGCGGCAAAGAATTCACGCGCCCCGCTGCCATCGGCAGCACTCAATTGACCACGCGCCAGCGCCGCGTCGCCGCGCTGCAGGAGTTGCTGGATGCGGCTGTCTGGCCACAGCAGATCGGCCAGCGGGCGCCGGAACACGATGACACTCAGCAACAGGCAGGCGGCGAGCACCAGCACCACGCGCCACAACGCACGGCTGCGCAGCGGCGCCCAGAGGCGCGGCGATCTGGCCCAGCGCGGAAGCGGGAACATGCGGTGGCGTCCGTCCTTGGCGCGACCTGACGGGGACGCGTTCACCACGCAATGGTAGCCGCCCCGGCTGCGAAGACTGCGTGCGCTCAGCCCAGCCGGCGCACCTCGTTCACCCCGGGCAAGGCGTCCAGCTTGCCCAGCAGTGCGGAGAGCTGTTCGTAATCGCTCACTTTCAGGCGCAGCCGCAGTTGCGCGCGGCCACTGTCGCGCACGTTGTCGCTGTTGATTTCCAGCACGTGCGCGTCTTCCTGCGCGATCAGGTTGGTGATGTCCTTGAGCAGCCAGCGCCGGTCCACCGCCCGCACCTGCACGTCCACCTCGTAACCGCTCCCGGCCTGGCCCCACTCCACCGGCAGCACCCGCTGCGGATGCGCGGCAGCCAGACGCGACAGCGCCACGCAGTCGGTGCGGTGCACGGTGATGCCGCGGCCGCGGGTCAGATAGCCGGCGATCGGCTCGCCCGCCACCGGCTGGCAGCAGCGCGCCAGCTGCACCAGCAGATTGCCCACGCCCTGCACGGTAAATTTGGATTTGCCCAGCCCGTCGCGGCGCGCGGTCGGGCGCGGCGGCGCCGGGACGGCCGGCTGCGAGGCCGCACGCTCGGCTTCCAGCAGCGCGCGGCTAACCTGGTTGGGCCCGGTATCGCCCAGCGCCACCTGGATGTACAGGTCGTCGATGCTGTCGGCGTGGAACTTGCGCGTGGCCACGCTGAGGTCGGCATGCTGCAGCCCCAAGCGCTTGAGCTCGCGATCAAGCACGTCCTTGCCGGCCTGCACGTTGCGGGCGCGGTCGAGCTTGTGAAACCAGGCGCGTACCTTGTCGCGCGAGCGCCCGCTGGCCAGGAACCCGTTGGAGGCCAACAGCCAATCGCGGCGCGGGTCGGCTTCCTTGGCGGTCATGATTTCCACGCGGTCGCCGCTGCGCAGCCGGTAGGTCAGCGGCACGATGCGGTTGTTCACGCGTGCGCCGCGGCAGCGGTGCCCCACCATCGTGTGCACGTGGTAAGCGAAATCCAGCGGCGTGGCGCCTTGCGGCAGGTCGATCACCTCGCCCTTGGGCGTGAGCGCATAAACGCGGTCTTCGATCAGCTCCGCATCCAGCGCGCCGGCCAGTTCGCCGTGTTCGCCGTCCTGCACCTGCTCCAGCAACTGCCGCATCCACAGGATCTTGCGATCGAACGCCTTTTCCGCGCCCTTGCCGCCTTCCTTGTACTTCCAGTGCGCGGCCACGCCGAGTTCGGCCTGGGCGTGCATCTCGTGGGTGCGGATCTGGATCTCGATGGTGCGCCCCTCCGGGCCCACCACCGCGGTATGCAGCGAGCGGTAATCGTTGGCCTTGGGCCGGGCGATGTAGTCGTCGAACTCGCTAGGCACCGGCGCCCACAGCGCGTGCACCGCACCCAGCGCGGCATAGCAGGCGGCCACGTCGTCCACCATCACCCGCACCGCGCGTACGTCGTAGAGCTGGTCGAAGGAAAGCCGCTTTTTCTGCATCTTCCGCCAGATGCTGTAGATGTGCTTCGGCCGCCCGCTGACATCCGCGCGCAGGCCCTGCTGTGCCAGCGCCGCCGACAGCGTGCGCTTGACCGCCTCGATGTAGCGCTCGCGCGCCACCCGGGTTTCGTCCACATCGCGGGCGATGCGCCGGTAGGTATCCGGTTCCAGGTGCCGGAACGCCAGATCCTCCAGCTCCCACTTGACCTGCCAGATCCCCAGCCGGTTGGCCAACGGTGCGTGGATGTCGCGGGTGAGCTGGGCCAGCGCGCGGCGTTCTTCCTCGCTCTGCCGGTCGGCCACGCGCATGCGCGCCAGCTGGCGGGCCAGCAGGATCGGCACCACACGCAGGTCGTGGATGATGGACAACAGCAGGCGGCGCAGGCCTTCACTGTTACGCCCCGCCTCGCGCCCGGCATGCAGCGCCCAGACCTGGTCGGCGGCATCCAGGCCATCCAGCAGCCCCTCCACCACGCCGCGCCGTTCCGCCGGCTGCCAGGGCAGCGTGGCGACACCTGGGCGTAGCGCCGGAATATCGAACAACAACGCGGCCACCAGGGTCGCTTCGTCGGCCGCCAGGTGCGCCAGGGCGTCCAGCGTGTCGGTGAGCAAGGCCCACGGCACGCTGTCTGCCTGCGCCGTTTCGGACGCTGCCCAGGCCTGGGCCAACGCATCGCGCAAGGCGGGCGCGATCGATGCGAGGGCGGGACGCTGCAGCACGGCATGCAGGCGATCGGGGGCGGAACTGGTCACAACGCTGGACACGAAGGCGGCAGGGACAGGGGGGCTGACAGCTACGGTAACGTGCGCGTCACCATCTCCACAACGCGTGTTTCTTGCGCCCTCACGCCTAAGAGTAGCCGCCGCGCTTACGCACGGTTCACCCGGCAACGCCTTGATTCGCAACCCATCGCGGCGCCAGGCCGGTGCAAAGCGCGACGTGGTCCAAGCTTTTTACATGCTCTTTACAACTGGCCCAAACCGCGTGCCTATGCTCCCTGCACGTCGTCGCGGCGCAATCTGCGCCGGCGTTACTCCAACCAACTGCGAGGTAGCCGATGAAGACCTGGAAGAAGCCTGTTGTACGTGAAGTCAATTGTGGCGCCGAGATCAACTGCTACGTTTCCGGCGAGTTCTGAGCGACCCTGCCGCCCTCTCTTTCGATGCATGACCGGCTGCTGCCGGCAGACAGGTAACAGTTCTCCATGCGCATCATCGTTTTGGGATCGGCGGCCGGCGGTGGGCACCCGCAGTGGAATTGCCACACACCCGCGAGCCAGCGGGCGTGGCAGCAAGCGGACGGTGCCCAGCGTCGTACCCAGGCCAGTATCGCCGTCAGTACCGACGGCCAGCGCTGGGTCCTGATCAACGCCTCTCCCGATTTTCGCCAACAGATTCTCGCCACGCCCGCGCTTTGGCCGCAACACGGCCTGCGGCATTCACCAATTGAATCGGTGCTGCTGACCAGTGGTGAGATCGACCATATTGCCGGCCTGCTCTCGATGCGCGAAAGCCAACGCTTTTCGTTGCATGCCAGCAGCCGCGTGCTTGACCTGCTTGCGCAGAACCCGATCTTCGACGCGCTCAATCCGCAGTACGTGGACCGGCATCCGTTCGCGTTGAATACCCCGCTGACCCTGTGCGACCTGCAGCTGACGCCGTTCTCGGTTCCCGGCAAGGTGCCGTTGTTCATGGAATCGCGCAGCGGCGGCGACCTGGCCGGCTCCAACGAAGAGACGCTTGGGCTGACCATCGACGACGGCCATCACCGCGTGCACTACATTCCCGGCTGCGCGGCCATGACCGATGACCTGCGCGCGCGCCTGCATGGCGCCGAGCTAGTGTTCTTCGACGGCACGCTGTGGCGCGACGATGAAATGGTGCAACTGGGCGTGAGCCAGAAAACCGGCCAGCGCATGGGCCACATGAGCATCGACGGCGCCGACGGCACCCTGGCCGCGTTCGCGCCGTTGCAGGTGGCGCGCAAGGTCTTTATCCACATCAACACCACCAACCCCGTCCTCGACGCGCACTCGCCGGAGCACGCCGCCGTACGCGCGGCCGGCTGGGATGTGGCGCACGACGGCCTGGAGATTTCCCTGTGACTGCCCTGCTCTCGTCCGACCAGCTGGAATCGGATCTGCGCGCGATCGGCGCGCGCCTGTATCACGACCAGCACCCTTTCCATGCCCTGCTGCACCACGGCAAGCTCGATCGCGGCCAGGTGCAGGCTTGGGCATTGAACCGTTTTGAATACCAGCGCTGCATTCCGCTGAAAGACGCGGCGATCTTGGCGCGGATGGAAGACCCCGCACTGCGCCGCATCTGGCGCCAGCGCATTCTCGACCACGATGGCAACAGCCCCAGCGATGGCGGCATCGCGCGTTGGCTGCACCTCACCGACGCGCTGGGCCTGCCACGCGAGCTGGTCGAATCGGGCCGTGCCCTGCTGCCGGGCACGCGCTTCGCAGTACAGGCCTATCTGCATTTCGTGCGCGAAAAGAGCCTGCTGGAAGCGATCGCCTCTTCGCTCACCGAATTGTTTGCGCCCAACATCATCGGCCAGCGCGTGGCCGGCATGCTGCAGCACTACGACTTTGTCTCGCCAGAAGCACTGGCGTATTTCGAGCACCGCCTGACCGAAGCGCCGCGCGATTCGGATTTCGCGCTGGACTACGTCAAGCAACACGCCGACACCATAGAAAAACAGCAGCTGGTGAAAGCCGCGCTGCATTTCAAATGCTCGGTACTGTGGGCACAACTCGACGCACTGCACGTGGCCTACGTCAGCCCCGGCATTGTCTGGCCGGATGCGTTCGTGCCGGAGCGCGACAGCAACCGGGCCGCCGCGTGAGCACCATCAGCCGCGACAGCTGCCCTGCGCTGCGTGCCGGCGTGCGCCTGCAGCACGACCGCGCTCGCGACCAGTGGGTATTGCTGGCACCGGAGCGCGTGGTAGAGCTGGATGACATTGCACTGGTGGTGGCCCAGCGCTACGACGGGTCGCAGTCGCTGGCGCAGATCGCGCAGACGCTGGCCGCCGAATTCGATGCCGATGCGAGCGAGATCGAGACCGACGTGATCGAACTCACCACCACCTTGCACCAGAAGCGCTTGCTGCGGTTATGAGCACTGTGCCGCCACCGCTGTCGGTACTGCTGGAGCTGACGCATCGCTGCCCGCTCGCCTGCCCGTATTGCTCCAATCCCATCGCGCTGGCGGCCTTGCGCGAGGAAATGGACACCGCCGGCTGGCGCTCGCTGCTGGAACAGGCCGCCGAGATGGGCGTGCTGCAGGCGCATTTTTCCGGCGGCGAGCCGATGCTGCGCAAAGACCTGCCCGAACTGGTGGCGCATGCACGCGCGCTGGGCCTGTACAGCAACCTGATCACCTCCGGCGTGGCCGGCGGCGAGCCGATGCTCGACCAATTGCAGGCCGCCGGCCTGGAACATGTGCAGCTCAGCGTGCAGGACGTGGACCCGGCCGGCGCCGACCACATTGCCGGCTACCGCAACAGCCTGTCCAAGAAACGCGCCTTCGCCGCCGCGGTGTGCGCGCGCGGCCTGCCGCTGACGCTCAACGCGGTAATCCACCGGCACAACGCCGAGCGCGTGCCCGGCATGATCGCGCTGGCGCTGGAATGGGGTGCCGAGCGCATTGAAGTGGCGCATACGCAGTACTACGGCTGGGGCCTGCGCAACCGCGCCGCCTTGATGCCGAGCCGCGAGCAGCTGGCCGCGACCATCGTGGCGGTGGAGACCGCGCGGCGCAGCCTTGGCGACCAGCTGGCGATCGACTTCGTCACCCCCGATTACTACGCACGCCAGCCCAAGCCCTGCATGGGCGGCTGGGCGCAGCGCTTCGTCAATATCTCACCGCGTGGCGACGTGCTGCCGTGCCATGCGGCCGAAACCATCGACGGCCTGCAGTTCGACAACCTGCGCGATCGCTCGCTGGCCGATATCTGGAATCACGGCGAGGCGTTTGCGCGGTTTCGCGGCACCGCGTGGATGCCCGAGGTCTGCCAGGGTTGCCCGAAGCGGGAGATCGACTGGGGCGGTTGCCGCTGCCAGGCACTGGCCCTGACCGGCGATGCCGCCACCCTGGACCCGGTCTGCGAACGCTCCCCGGCCCATGCCGGGATCCGCGCCACCGCCGAACGCGAGGCCGCATCGCCGGCACCGGACTTCGTCTATCGCCGGCCGGAGCGACCTGCCGCCGTCGCCGCCGAGGCCGCGATCAGCGACACCGAATGAGCCGCTGGCGGCACGCGGCCGAGCGTCTACACTAGCGACCTCTCTCTCCGGGTTGCCTCCATGTCGTTCGCGCGCCGCGTCCCCCTCCTGGTTTGCCTGACCCTCGCCTTACACACCACGCCAGTCCTGGCGCAGCGCGCCGTGCAGGGCGACCTGCAGTCGCAGATGAGCGCCGAACAGTTCAAGGCCGCTGGCCTGGACAAGCTCGATGCCCGCGAACTCGCCGCGCTCAACGACTGGCTGCAGGGCAAGGTAGCCAAGGAAGCGGCGGTGGTGGTGGAGCAAGCCAAGGAAGCCGGCCGCCAGGAAGTGATCGTGAAAAATCGCGGCTTCTCCGATTTCGGTATCAAGGACCCGATTGAAAGCACCGTGGTCGGTGAATTCAGGGGCTTCTCCAAGGGCCGCACCTACACCCTCGCCAATGGGCAGGAGTGGGAGCAGACCGACAGCGTGACCTTGCCCGGCGTGCGCAAAGATTCGCCCAAGACCAAGATCAAGCCCGGCCTGATCGGCGTGTGGTACATGCAGATCGAGGGCTACAACACCCAGGCCAAGGTGCGCCGGGTCAAGTAAGCATTTGCGAGCTGAGTGCCGGCGGCGGAGGGATCGTTTCCGATCACCCGGCGGGAGCACACCGTTCCCAAGCCCGCGCGCACAGCGGCGTCGCCTGCTGGCGCGCCGCACACGCCCTGGTCTGAAACTCATGCACGCCGCAGATGCGTGTTTGCTGCAATGGGTTCGCACGGCTGGCCATCGCCGAGCAGCGCTGTGACATGCTTGCCGTCTTGCTCACTGCAGACCCGCTAGCCCCGCACCCTGCGTCTGGAGATATGCAATGACGTCCTTCGCTCGTCGCAGCGTTCTACTCCTCGCCCTGCTCGCTGCAGGGTCGGCCTGCGCATCGCCCGCAACGCAGCGCTGCGCCACCGATCCCGCCGTGGCATTCGGCGAGGCGATGGTGTGTTACCACGATGCGGTAGAGGCGCAGCCGCTGAGCTACCGGCGCACTGCTACCAGCAGCGTGGCCGGGGTCGAACGCCGCGACTATCTGCTGACCTCGCAGGACTGGTCACCGGAAGACCTGGTCCTGCCGGCCAGCTGGCAGCACGATGTGGCGCTCTATGTGCCGCCCGGTGCCCTGCCCACGCGTGCGCTGCTGATCTCCAGCAATGGCACGCGCCAGCCCGTCGATGGTGGCCCGGCGCAGCCATCCAGTGAACTGGCCCCCGAGGCGATCGCGGCCCTGGCGCAGCGCACGCGCACCGTGGTGATCGTGCTGAGCGACCTCCCCAGCCAGGCGCTGACCTATCGCGATGACGGCACCGCACGCCGCGAAGACGACAGCGTTGCGCACACCTGGTCGCTGTTTATGAAAGCGCCGGCGCAGCGCAAGACCTTGCCGCTGCATGTTCCGATGGCCGCGGCGATCGCGCGCACCATGAGCCTGGCCGAACGCGAACTGGCGCCGCTGCAGATTCACCGTTTCATCCTGGCCGGGGCGTCCAAGCGCGGCTGGGCCAGCTGGCATGCGGCCATCGCCGATCAGCGCGTGGAGGCCGTGGTGCCCTTCGTGATCGACATCCTGAACATGCCGGCCGTGCTCACGCACATGGCCAAGGTCTATGGCGGGAACTGGCCGGTGGCGTTCAACGCCTACGCCAAGGAAGGCATTACCAACCAGCTCACCACGCCTGCGTTTGCGCAGCTGGTACAGATCCAGGACCCCTTGCAGTACCTGCACACGCGCTACCGCAAACGGCTGTCCGTGCCCAAGTACATCGTCAATGCCAGTGGCGATGACTTCTTCGTGCCAGACAACACGCAGTTCTTCTACGACGCACTGCCCGGCGCCAAGGCCCTGCGCGTGGTGCCCAATGCATCGCACGGTGGCATCCGCGCATCGGTGGTGGATACGCTGGTGCCGTTCGTCAACCGGCTGCAGCAGCAGCGCCCGCTGCCGGACTTGCGCGGCAGCCTGCGTGGTGGCGCAACGCCCGCGATCCGCGTGCGTTCCAGCGAGCGCCCGGTGCAGGTGAAGGTATGGAGCGCGAGTAACCCGCAGGCGCGTGACTTCCGCTTTGCCTGCGGCATCCGTTACACCGCCACGGCGGTGACCTGGAAGCGCGGTGCGGTGACGGTTCCGGTGCAAATTCCTGACGCCGGCTGGCGCGCCTATTTTGTGGAAGCCACCTACGCAGACGGTTTTGTCGCCACCAGCCAGACCTATGTACTGGGCAAGCAGGACTACCCGACCCAGGCGCCGCCCTCGGACAACGCCGCCTGCCGGACCTTGCCTGCGGTCGCGCCGCCGCCCGCCACCTGAGCACGCCGGCAGGACTTGGTCGCTGGAGCAGGACAGGAATTTGGCCTGGGCGTCCCTCATGGCCGCCTTCGACCGTCGCGATAGACCCCAGCCGTGGGTGCCACGCGGCAGGCACAACGATGTCATGCACGGCCGTTAGATCCCTGCAAACGATTGGTATGGCTTCGACAGTTTGCGCAATGAACTCCGCACAAAGCCCATCACGGAGCTGTTTTTGCGCTTGAGCCTGTCAACAAGATCGATCCAACCCGACTGGACCATTGACAGCGTTGTCATCGGCTCCTAAACAGGCCACTACGCGCTGACGGCATCGGCCGATCCAGGCGTCCCAGAGGACTGACCGTGGCTGCGACCTCGCACTCTGCTTGCGCTTCTGCTCTGCCCGTTGTCCCCGCTCCCACCACGTTTCTGGCTGCCGATGTTGGCGGCACGCATGTGCGTGTCGGACGGGTCTCGCATGGCGCGGGTGCGCCGATCGAGCTCTCGCAGTACCGCACCTACCGCTGCGCCGACCATGCCAGCCTGGACGCGATCCTGGCTGATTTCCTGCGCGATAGCCGCGCCGTCGATGCAGTGGTGATCGCCAGCGCCGGTATCGCACTGGACGACGGCCGCTTCATCAGCAACAACCTGCCCTGGACCATCGCGCCGCGTCAGTTGCGCGACACGCTCGGCGTGCGTGCGGTGCATCTGGTCAACGACTTCGAAGCGGTGGCCTATGCCGCGCCGCAGATGGAACAGCGTGCGGTGGTGCAATTGAGCGGCCCCACGCCGCGGCATGCGCAGCCCGGTGGCCCGATCCTGGTGGTCGGCCCGGGCACCGGGCTGGGCGCTGCGGTGTGGATCAACGGACCGCGCCAGCCGACCGTGCTCGCCACCGAAGCCGGCCAGGTCGCACTGGCCAGCAATGACCCCGACACCGCGCAGGTGCTGCGCATCCTGGCGCGCGACGCATCGTATCTACCGATCGAGCATGTGCTCTCCGGCCCCGGATTGCGCAACCTGTATCTGGCGCTGTGCGAACTGCACGCGGCCACGCCCATCCACCCGTTGCCCGCCGACATCACCCACGCCGCGCTCCACAGCGACGATGCACTGGCGCGGCGGTGCCTGCAGCTGTTCTGCGCGCTGCTCGGCAGCGCGGTCGGCGACATGGCGCTGGCGTATGGCGCCTCCGGCGGCGTGTATCTGGCCGGCGGCATCCTGCCGAGCATCGGCCAGTTTCTGGCTGCGAGTGATTTCCGCGAACGCTTCCTCGCCAAGGGCCGCATGCGCCCGGTGCTGGAGCGCATTCCGGTCAAGTTGGTCGAACACGGGCAACTCGGCGTGCTCGGCGCGGCCAGCTGGTATCTGCAACACCACACCGAGGTGTCGTAAGCGATCCACCACTCGCGTCTCCCGACCGCGAGCGGCGTGTACCCCCCGTGCATCCGGCGAGCGCAGGCCCGCCGTCCATCCCTGTTGCGTGATGAGGAGAGACATCATGAAATACCGCACTTCGCTGCTGTCCAGCGCCATTGGCATGTCGCTGGTGTTCGCCGCCCAGGCACAGCAGACGGCCGACCCACAGGCCACCGAACTGGATGCCGTGCAGGTGGTTGGCATCCGCGCCAGCCTTGAAAAATCGCTGGACACCAAGCGTAACAACACCGGCATTTCCGAAGCGATCACCGCCGAGGACATCGGCAAGTTCCCCAGCACCAACGTGGCCGAAGCGCTGTCGCAGATTCCCGGCGTCACCCTGGACCGTCGCTTTGGCCAGGGCGAGCGCGTCAGCATCGACGGCACCGACCCCAGCCTCAATCTCTCCTTTCTGGACGGCCACCCGGTGGCGCAGGCAATCTGGCTCTACGGCGAACAGCCCAGCCGCGGTTTCGATTACACCTTGCTGGCACCGCAAATCCTGGGGCGTGCGGAAATCATCAAGTCCTCCGAAGCACGCCTGACCGAAGGCAGCCTGGGCGGCACGGTGCTCATGCACACGCGCCAGCCGCTCGACCTGAAGGCCAACGAGGTGGCCGCTTCCATCGGCTATAGCTACAGCGACCAGGCCAGCCAGGGCAAGCCGAATGCGGCGCTGCTGTACAGCTGGAAAAATCCGGCAGAGACCTTCGGCGTCACCGTCTCCGCGCAGCACTACGAAGAACGCGTGGACCGGCGCGGCATGGAAGTGTTCGGCTATGCACCGGCCAGCACCTTCGCCAATGCAGCCGGCGGCGTGCCGGCCGATGCGGACGTGCCCAACTCGATCAACGCCGCGTGGTTCCAGCAGGACCGCGAACGCGACAGCGCCGTGGTCAACCTGCAGCTCAAGCCCAGCGATGCGCTGGAGTTCAATCTGAGCGGCTTGTACATCAACGAAAACTTCGACAACTACAATCAGTCGATGTACAGCTTTCTCACCTGGAATGCAGGCACCGTTGGCGCGGTGGACCAGCTGGGTGGCGTGCGCAATGGCGTGGTCACCAGCGGCCATTCCAGCGCCAACGCCGACCCCTTGGGCGGCACGGTGATCTACGACAACAACGTGCGCGAATCGGAAGTGACCACCAAAGGGCTGGACCTGCGTGGCGCCTTCCGCGGCGAGGGTTGGGGCCTCAACGGGCAGGTGGGCCAGAGCAAGTCCGAAAACAAGGATCTCTCGCAGTATTTCATCGAGCCGTTCTACAACGGCGGCTTCAGCTGGGACACGCGCCGCGGCATCCGTTTCGATGACCCGGCCGCTGCACGCGACCCGGCCAACTGGGGCTCGGCCGGCGGCTGGTTCGGCAACAACGGCATCTTCTCCACCGAGAGCAAGGACACCTACGGCCAGCTGGATTTCAACCTGCAATTCGATGGTGTGTTCAATCAGCTGCTGCTGGGCGTGCGCCACGGCAAACACGACGAGCGCTTCGAGCTCAACGTCTATGGCGGCGTCACGCCGGGCACGCTGGCCGATGTGGGCACGATCGGCCTGACCGACCTGCAAGGTTTCTATCCGGACCACGGGCAGCATGTGCAGGCCGGCCGCGGCAATGTGCTCAACTGGATCCGCAACAGCCCGGTGGATTACAGCGCGCCTGATCCGGCCAGCTATCTCAATAACAGCTGGGCGCTGGAGCAGACCAATAACGCCGCCTACGCACAGGTGAACTTCTCCGGCGGCGGGCTGCGCGGCAATCTGGGTGTGCGCTACGTGGACTCCAAGACCGAAGGCAGCGGGTTCGTCTATAGCGGCACCCCGTCGTTGGCCAACGCCGACAGCCTGTGGCAGACGCGCACGCGCAAGGAAGACTTCCTGCTGCCATCGCTCACGCTGTCGTATGACACCAGCGACGACTGGGTGTTCCGCTTTGCCGCGGCCAAGGTGATCGCCTGGGCGCCGTACAACCAGATGGTCAACAACACGTTCCTCAACGACACCACACTGACCGGCAGCGGTGGCAACGCGGAGCTATCGCCGTACGAATCGTGGAATTTCAATCTGTCGGCGGAGTATTACTTCGCGCCGCAGTCGGTGGTGGCCTGGTCGGTGTTCTACAAGAAGATCGACAACTACATCGACACCAGCGCCAGCGTGGAGCGGCAATACAACGCCCTGCGCGACACCGCGCCGCAAAGCTGGGCGCAGCTGATCGGCAGCAATGGCTGCACCGCCGACGGCTATTGCGACTACAGCATCCAGCGGCCACGCAACGCTGGCGATGGCAAGGTCAAGGGATTCAACCTTTCCTTCCAGCAGCCGTTCGGCGACAGCGGCTTCGGCCTGACCGCCAATTACACCTATGCCAATGGCGAAAACAACACCGGCGACCCGCTGCCCTACCAGTCGCGCAACAGCGTGGCGTTCTCGCCGTACTACGAAAAAGGCCCGCTCAACGCTCGCCTGACCTACAACTGGCGTGACAGTTACCTGGCCGGCGGTTACGTGGCCGGCGCCGCGCCCGCCAGCGTGGACGACTACGCCGAACTCGGCGCCAGCGTGGGCTATGCGTTTAGCCCGAACTGGTCGCTGCAGATCGACGCACAAAACCTGCTCGACGAGGAATACCTGCAGTATCTCGGCGACAAGGAGCATCTGGCCGGGCGCTACAAGAGTGGCCGCCGTTACATGGCGACCCTGCACCTGAAGTTCTGACCGGCCGCATGCCAGGGCGCCGGGAGCAATGCAGCAGCTCCCGGCGCCGTGGTGTTAGAGCAGCGATCAAAACGACTGCGCAGCCGCCTGGCGGGCGCAGCCGATGCTCGGAATCGGTGCACCCTCGTACACTCCGGTTCCTCCGCGCCGTCCGCACTCACCTGACGGCTGCTCGCTACGTTTTGTTAGCCGCTCTTAGTTGGTCAGTACGACCTGCACGGCGCTACGGTGTCGAAGCTGCGCTCTACGGATGACGCCTGCGGAGTGGGCAGCGGCACACGCAATAGCGCGCATCACACGCCAAACATCCGCAGACTCACGCGCACGAAACCAGACGGCAAGGCGACGCCCCGCAGACAGCGGCAACCGCCGCTATCTGCCAGCGCGCCTTACCCTCGCAAGGCCGCCACGCGTTGCGACAACTTCTTCGCCGAAACGCCGGATTTGGCGCCCAGCTCCTGCGCGAATACCGACACCCGCAGTTCTTCCAGATCCCAGCGCAGCGCCTGCCAATCCGGGTGCTGTTGCAGCCCACGCGCCGCGGCGTCGTTGAGTGCATCCACGAACGGCTTGAGCTCGAGCATGCGTGCCTGGTCGCGTGCCGGGTCGCGCTTGGCGCGTTCGGTGCGCAGGATCATCGCCTTGAGATAGCGCGGATAATTGGCCAGCGCATCGGCCGGCGTGTCGCGCAGGAACCCGGCATGCACCAGCGCGCGCAGCTGCTGTTCCATGTCATCCAGATTGCCGCGCGCCCAGCCCATCAACGGCGCTTCCAGTAAAGGCTTGAGTTCGGCCACCGCGCCGAGAATGCTCTCTGCCAGCGTCAACCGCGCCATTGCTTCGCCAAACAGCCGCTTGACCGCATCCTCGCGGCGCTGTGCGAACGCGGCAGGGTCGCGGATCGCGCCCAGCCCCTCTGCCAACACCGCATTGAGCGCCGCATCCACCAGATCGCCGCGCAGGCGCTCCTGCGATTCGATCGCCGCATACAACAACCCCGTCTTGGGCGACACCGGCAGCTGCTTGCGCGCCTGCTTGATCTTGTCGGCCAAGGCAATTTCCAGCAGCCGGCGCACACCACGCGGATGCGCACGCAGCGCTTCGTTGCGGTCGGCAAAGATCCGCAGCGCGGCATCCTCGCCCTGCTCCACCAAGGCCGGATAGGCGGGCACGCCCGCTTCGCCGGCCACCTGTTCGGGGATCGGCGTGGCCGGGAAATCGCGCAGCCCTTCCGCCGCCAGCGCGCGTCCGGCACGCGCGGCGAAGGCCTGCCCGGCACGCTCGCCAAAGCGCGCACGTAATCCCACCAGATCGCGCGATTCGGCCAGCACCCTGCCGTCCTCGTCACGCAGCCGCAGGTTCATCAGCAAGTGCGTGTCCAGCGCTTCTTCATCGAAATCCAGCGCCGCCACCGGCGCACCGGTGGCCTTGCTCAAAAAGCGCGCCAGCTCGCCGCGCATATCGTCCGCCGATGGCGTGCTGAAGGCCTCGTAGAACGCGCGGCCGTAATCCGGCGCCGGCACGTAATTGCGGCGCTGCGCCTTGGGCAGGCTGCGGATCAGCGCCGACGCCTTGTCGGCCACAAACCCGGGCGCCAGCCACGACAAGCGCGACGGATCCAGCGCATTGAGCAGATGCAACGGCACCTCGAGCGTCACGCCATCGTCGATGGCACCCGGCTCAAAGCGGTACTGCAACGGCAACCGCGCATCGCCCAGCGCGAAATACTTCGGGAACCGGTCCGCCTCGCTGCCTTCGCCGGGCAGCAGATCGTTCAACGACCAGTGCAGGCTGCGGCGCTTGTCGGCAGGCAAGGTCTTCCACCACGCATCCAGGCCGCTGGCCGAATGCAGCTCGGCCGGAATGCGGTCCAGATACCAGCGCGCCTGCCAGTCTTCGTCGGCCACGATGCCGGCGCGGCGCAGCTTGGCTTCCTCTTCGCGCGCCTGTTCCAGCACCTTGAGGTTATCGGCGACAAACGCCGCACGCGTGTTGATTTCGCCCGGCACCAGGCCCTGCCGCACGAACAGGTCGTGCGAGGTGGCAGGGTCGATCTTGCCGAAGTGCACCGGCTTCTTGGGCGCCAGCACCAGGCCGAACAGACTGATCTGCTCGGAGGCCACCACCTGCCCTTGCGCGCGGGACCAGTGCGGGTCGAAATGCTTGCGTGCCAGCAAGTGCGGCAACTCGGCAATGGCCCAGTCCGGCTCGATCGCCGCATTGGTCATGCCCCACACTTTCTGGGTGTCGAGCAAGGTCGCCGCAAGAATCCACGGTGGCGGCTTGCGCGCCAACGCGGAGCCCGGAAACGGCACGAAACGGCGCTGCCGCGCAGCCAGGAAATCGCCTTTTTCAGTGCGGTGGCCAATCTGTGTCGGCAGGCCCGCCAGCAGTGCGCGGTGCAAGGCCTGGTAAGCGGCAGCACGTTCGCGCTCGGTGGTGCGCACCGCCGCGTCGGTGGCATCGGCAGGCGGGCTCTTTGCAGGCGCGGCCTTCGCCTGTGCGGGCGGCGCCGCTGGATCCGGCTTGCCTTCGCGCGCTAGCCGCGCGGCACGGTGCAGCTGCCCACGGGTGGCGCGGTGCGCCTGCCCATCCTCGCGCACCGGCGCGCTGGCACCGGCCAGCAGCGGCGCCAGCAGCGCGCCGGCCGGCTCTTCGCTCCAGCCCAGTTCTTCGCACAGCAAGCGCAACTGGCGGTGCAGCTCGCGCCACTCGCGCATGCGCAGGAAGCCGAGAAAATGCCGGCCGCACCAATCGCGCAACTTGGACTGGGTGAGGTCTTCGTGCACCTGCCGGTAGGCGTCCCACAGGCGCAGGATGCCGACGAACTCCGAGCGCGCGTCGGCAAACAGCGCATGCGCGTTATCGGCGGCTTCGCGCGCTTCCGGCGGGCGCTCGCGCGGATCCTGGATACCCAGGAACGCGGCAATGATGATCATCTCGCGCAGGCAGCCGTGCTGTTGCGCGGCCACCAGCATGCGCGCCAGTTTGACGTCCACCGGCAGGCGCGCCATCTGCCGGCCGATCGCCGTCAGCCGCCGCTCGGCATCGATCGCGCCCAGCTCCAGCAGCTGTTGCCAGCCATCGGCCACGGCGCGTTCGTCCGGCGCTTCCAGGAACGGAAACTCCTCGATGCGCCCCAGTCCCAACTGCAGCATGCGCAGGATCACGCCCGACAACGACGCGCGCCGGATCTCCGGGTCGGTGAAGGCCGGGCGCGCGGCGAAATCCGCCTCCGCGTACAGCCGGTAACAGATGCCCTCGGCGATACGCCCGCAGCGGCCCATGCGCTGGTTGGCGCTGGCCTGCGAAATCGGCTCGATATGCAGCCGGTCCAGCTTTTGCCGCGGGCTGTAGCGCTTGACGCGCGCATAGCCCGGATCCACCACGTAGCGGATGCGCGGCACCGTCAGCGAGGTCTCGGCCACGTTGGTGGCCAGCACCAGGCGCCGGCGCGGGCCCGGGTTGAACACGCGGTCCTGGTCGGCCGCCGACAGCCGCGCGTACAGCGGCACCACTTCGGTCTCGCGGTATTTGCGCCGCTCCAGCGACTGGTGCGCATCGCGAATCTCGCGCTCGCCCGGCAGGAACATCAGCACATCGCCACGCGGGTCGATGCGGGTGATCTCGTCGATTGCCGCCACGATGGCGTCGTTGACGGTGCGTTCGCCATCGCGCCCACCATCGCCGGCATCGCCGTCGCCAGACTCGCCTTCGAGCGGGCGGTAGCGCACCTCCACCGGGAAGGTGCGGCCTTCCACGTTGATCACCGGCGCATCATCGAAATGCCGCGAGAACCGCTCGGTGTCGATGGTGGCGGAGGTGACGATCAGCTTGAGGTCGGGGCGCTTGCGCAGCAGCTGCTTGAGATAGCCCAGCAGGAAGTCGATGTTGAGGCTGCGCTCATGCGCTTCGTCCACGATGATGGTGTCGTAGGCGGACAACCACCGGTCGCTGGCGATCTCCGCCAGCAAAATGCCGTCGGTCATGAACTTGATGCGCGAGTCCTCACCCACGCGATCGGTGAAGCGCACCTGGAACCCCACCGTGGTGCCCAACGGGGTGTTGAGTTCTTCAGCCACGCGCGCGGCCACCGCGCGCGCAGCGATACGCCGCGGCTGCGTGCAGCCGATCATGCCGGCCGCACCCCGCCCGGCTGCCAGGCACAGCTTGGGCAATTGGGTGGTCTTGCCCGAACCGGTCTCACCGGCAATCACCACCACCGGATGGTCACGGATGAGCGCGATGATGCGATCGGCTTCGCGCGCGATCGGCAGTTGCGTATCCAGCGTGATCGCCGGCTGCTGCGCGGCACGCGCCTGCCGTTGCGCCTGCGAGGCGGCCAGCGCCTGTTCGAAGGCCTGGCGCAGCTGCGGGTTGCCGGGCTTGCCTTGCCAGCGCGACCATAGGCCCAGCAAACGGCCACGATCGCGGCTCATGGCAGCATCTACGGCGCCGCGGCGCTCGCGCAACGTGGTGGCGAGGTCAGTGTCGATAGCGCTCATCGATGGAAAAATGTGAAAGATTGAATGACAAGTGATCCTTTAGCCTGTCTATTGTGACGCCATATCAGTTCCTAAGGAGGACCATCCATGTCCAAGAAGAAGAACGCAGCAAACAAACCCGCGGCTCCCACTGACGCGTTGCCGGTCGCCGCTCCCTCGGCGCCACACATCGATATCGGGATCAAGGATGCCGATCGCAAGCAGATCTCCGACGGCCTGGCCCGCTACATGGCCGACGCGTTCACGCTGTACCTGAAGACCCACAACTTCCATTGGAACGTCACCGGGTCGATGTTCAACTCGCTGCACACCATGTTCGAAACCCAGTACACCGAGCAGTGGGGCGCGCTGGATGAAGTGGCCGAGCGCATCCGCGCCCTGGGCTACAACGCACCGGGTTCGTACCGCGAATTCGTGGCGCTGACCTCGATCCCGGAAGAGCCGGGCCTGAGCGATAGCGCCGACTGGCGCGAGATGGTCCGCCAGCTGGTCAGCGGCAACGAAGCGGTCTGCCGCACCGCCCGCAAGGTGCTGGGCACCGCCGACGACGCCGGCGACGACCCGACCGTGGACCTGCTGACCCAGCGTCTGCAGACCCACGAAAAGTACGCCTGGATGCTGCGCTCGCTGCTGCAGTAAACCCTTCACGCGTAGCCTCCACGGGTTTGTCCAAGGTTTCGCCAAAGGGGCAACCTTGAGCCCTGCTCAAGCTTGGGCACCTGCTCATCCGCCTACCACCGGTAGGCAACGCTGGACACTAAGCCCCTCTCCCGCCGGGAGAGGGGTTGGGGTGAGGGTACGGAGCGAAGCCCTGGTCTACGCACCGCTGCCTGGCATCTCTTGCGCCACGCGGTAAGCGATCAGCTGCATCCGCGAACGTATTCGTCTACCGCACCTGTCACGTCGCGGCGATCCCCGACACACCACTGCGCAACACCGCCCGCGTGACACCGGCCCGGGCTTGACCCGCGCGGTATCCTAGGCGGATGTCTTCCCCCGCACACGAACTGCTCAGCCGCGTCTTCGGTTACGACGACTTCCGCGGCCCCCAGCAAGCCATTGTCGAACACGTCGCCGCCGGCAACGACGCGCTGGTCCTGATGCCCACCGGTGGCGGCAAGTCGCTGTGCTATCAGGTCCCGGCGCTGTTGCGCGACGGCATCGGCATCGTGGTGTCGCCGCTGATCGCCCTGATGCAGGACCAGGTGGAAGCCCTGCGCCAGCTCGGTGTACGCGCCGAATTCCTCAACTCCACCCTGGATGCGGAAAACACCCAGCGGGTGGAACGCGCCCTGCTCTCGGGCGATCTGGACCTGCTGTACGTCGCACCGGAACGGCTGCTCACCCCGCGCTTCCTCTCGCTGCTGGAACGTAGCCGCATCGCCTTGTTCGCCATCGACGAAGCGCACTGCGTGTCGCAGTGGGGCCACGACTTCCGCCCGGAGTACCGCCAGCTCACCGTGCTGCACGAGCGTTGGCCACACATTCCGCGGATGGCATTGACGGCAACCGCCGACCCGCCCACCCAACGCGAGATCGCCGAGCGCCTGGACCTGGTGGAGGCGCGCCACTTCGTGAGCTCGTTCGACCGCCCCAACATCCGCTACACCGTGGTGCAGAAGGACAACGCGCGTAAGCAGCTGCAGGAGTTCCTGGGCCGCCACCGCGGCTCGGCCGGCATTGTCTATGCGATGTCACGGCGCAAGGTGGAAGAAACCGCGCAACAGCTGTGTGCGCAAGGCTTCAATGCCCTGCCCTACCACGCCGGCCTGCCGGCGGAAGTGCGCGCGGAGAACCAGCGCCGCTTCCTGCGCGAGGACGGCATCATCATGGCTGCCACGATCGCGTTCGGCATGGGCATCGACAAGCCAGACGTGCGGTTCGTGGCGCACGTGGACCTGCCCAAATCGATGGAAGGCTATTACCAGGAAACCGGGCGTGCCGGCCGCGATGGCGAGCCCGCCGAGGCATGGCTCTGCTATGGCCTGGGCGATGTGGTGCTGCTCAAGCAGATGATCGAACAGGGCGAGGCTGCCGAAGAGCGCAAGCGCCTGGAACGCGCCAAGCTCGATCACCTGCTGGGCTACTGCGAGTCCATGCAGTGCCGCCGCCAGGTGCTGCTGGCCGGCTTCGGCGAGACCTATCCCAAGCCCTGCGGCAATTGCGACAACTGCCTGACCCCGGCCGCCGCCTGGGACGCCACCGTGGCCTCGCAGAAGGCGCTGAGCTGTGTGTATCGCAGCGGGCAGCGCTTCGGCGTGGGCCATCTGATCGACATCCTGCGCGGCAGCGAAAACGAGCGCATCAAGCAGCTCGGCCACGACCAGCTGAGCACCTACGGCATCGGCCGCGACATGGACGAGCGCACCTGGCGCGGGGTGTTCCGCCAGCTGGTGGCCGCCAGCCTGCTGGAGGTCGACAGCGAAGGCCATGGCGGCCTGCGCCTCACCGATGCCAGCCGCCAGGTGCTCAAAGGCGAGCGCCAGGTGATGATGCGGCGCGAAAACCCGGCTGCCGGGCGAGAGCGCGACCGCGGCGCGCAACGCACCGGGCTGCCGGTGCAGCCGCAGGACCTGGGGCTATTCAACGCCTTGCGCGGCCTGCGCGCGGAGCTGGCGAAGGAGCAGAACGTGCCGGCCTTCGTGATCTTCCACGACAGCACACTGCGCAATATCGCCGAACAACGGCCAACCAGCATCGACGCCCTCTCGCGAGTGAGCGGCATCGGCGGCGGCAAACTGGCCCGTTACGGTGCGCAACTGATCGAGATCGTGCGCGAACAGGGCTGATGCGCCAGGTGTGTGTCGGCCCGGTGCCGCGGCCGGCACAACAATCCGCGGAAGCGACAGCGCGCATTCAATCTGCCGTTGCTAGTTTCAACGGAGCGATCTGGCGCGCGCCGCCAGTCCCTCCTGTAGAGTCCAACCGATGAAACGCAGCCTGCTTCTTTTGGCCACCCTGCTCGCCACCGGCAGTGCGCTCGCCCAGACCGGCGACAGCGGCACCGACGCGGTGACGCCCCGTTCGCTGGACTTGAGCATTCCCAAGGAGCCGGTGCAGTACCGTTCCGATCCGGAATACAGCACCGATCCGCCTGGCACCTTTTATGGCGACAAGACGGGCCCACAACCGGCGTTGGCGCGTCCTTCCGCTGCCTCCATCGCCGCCGAGCGGGCCGAACAGTGTCAGGGCAAGTTGCACGGTGCGGTCGAGACCGGCATGGGCTATTCGAACCGTGGCGGCAACAGCAACTGGCAGGCCGTCAATCTGAATTCGTGCAAGACCTATTACGACGATGACGGCAAGGCGCATCAGATCGGCGTCAGCATCAGCGTTGGCCGCGGCGAAGGCCCCATTTTCGGCCCGCGCTACGCACCTGGCGGTTACGGGCCCGGCCCATTCGGTTGGTAACACTACAGCTCGGCCTGCATTGACAAGGGGTTCACCCCTGCTTTGCGGAAAATGTGGCTTGCCTCACGAGATGTACTCATGTCACAGAACAAGGAACGACCGGTTGTCTTCGTCGTCGAAGACGGCGATGGAACACGTCAACTCAGTTGCCTTGTGCTGGAGAGCTATGGCTTCACCTGCCGCAGTGCCGGTTCGGTGGAAGAAGCGTTGGCGTTGATCGAAAGCGACCCGCGCGTCGATGTGCTGTTTTCCGACATCCATTTCCCGGGCGGCCTCACAGGCGTGGACCTCGCGCTGAAAGCGGCGCATGCGCCGTACAACCTGCCGATCCTGCTGACCTCCGGTCTAGCCGTGGAATATGTGGAAGAGATCCTGCCCGACGGCGTGGCTTTCCTCGAAAAGCCGTACACGCCCGAGCAGTTGTTGAATGCGATCCGCAGCGTCATGGCCAAGCACCGCGTGCCGTCCACCCCGATGGCGTAAGCCCGGCGCAGCAGGCGTTTTGCGGCCGAGACCGCTGTCAGGAACGCCCTGACAGCCCGTCAGTTCGCCCCTGATTTTCGTGACGCACATCCCACTTGATACTGCAGCTGCCGGACGCGAGGCCTGTTGGCCGCTCAACTCGCGGGGCGCGGAGCACGCCCTCGCCGGATCATGATGGTCACTGCCTTAGGCGGAGCATGCCTGTTTGCCTGGCCTGTTTGCTTGACGCTGCCCTGAAGTGGTTGTGCTCGCTGCTAGATGGTAGTGACAGGTGCCTAGCTGCACGGCACAAGTCGCTAGCTGCATGGCGTAAGTAGTCAGCACGTCTACGATCCCGCGCAAGATCGACCGAATGCGGTCCAGGTTTCATACCCTCCCTGATCAGCAGATCAGCAACTCCCCTGGCCTGTGGCCACACCAGACCAAGGCATGCGCATCGCGCTTGCGATCGATGCTTCTCAAGTTCAGCGATCGAACTTGCCGCAGCAACTGATTCTGCTGTAGTGCTTGGCGCCTGAGGCCGCGTTCAACATTCCAGTCCTCAGTGACCACGGCTACGAGCAGCGCATTTTGAATGCATCGCTGAGTACGCTTGCTGTATCCACCCTGGGTGTACACCCCGGGAGCGGCGTCCCCTGGCTGCACTGCATCCGCAGCCCTTGATCGTCCTCACGCCGTTCTGTCCATCAGCGCCTGCCAACCGGCCGGCTGCATGCACATGGTTCGAGCCTGCGACCAAGCCGCACGCGCGCTTGAAACGCATGCACTGAACTTCGCCATCCACCTTTCGACCAAGCCAGCCTGGCGCTCGACGCATACGCTGCGGCAACGCAATCGAACGCGCTGAAGACAAACCTGCAGCGCTGCGAACCACGCATGCATCCGCGATTGCGTGTCCATTTCACGCTATCACCCAAGGCGCTCGCTAGGCTAAACCCAGTGCAGCGCTTGGCTGTTGAATTTCAGGAGATCCACATGGGCGATAACTCATTTCTGTCACCGGCCTTCGTCATCCTGGTGGTTGGCATCATCGCCGTGGTGGTGTGGCTGGTGACCCGCGCCAAGAAGAAGCGCAACAAGAAGTGATTCACACGCAGCAACTGCGGCGGAGCACGTCGGCGCGCTGAAAGGCGCGTCTCTACTCTAGCGTTGGGGAGTTCGAAGTACTCGCGGATCGGCAGTTTGTTCGCGGCATGTACAATGACGAACAGCCTAGCGCGCCGAAAGCTTGCTTACTCTCGCGTCTCGATCAGCCAACCGATTACTGCAGCGGCTCACATCACGATCAGCCCGCGCCCATCTGCAGAGGCAGAGGCAGGCGCATCGTGATGCTCTCAGCGCAGCACATCAGGCAACGCTCGGAATTCCAACCGCTTTTTTATCGCCGCACGAGTTATCTGGCGACAGACGCCACAAGATCAGAAGCGCTCGCCGGTGGGCAGGTAACGCCATTCGCCCAATGCGAGTTTGCCCAGCGAAATCCGGCCAACCCGCAGGCGACGGATGGTGACCACCTCCAGCCCTACCTCGTTGCACATGTAGCGTAGTTGCCCCGGCTGTACGTGCTTGATGGCAAAGCGCAGACGCTCTTCGTTCTGCCAGCTCACCTTGCAGGCCGGCAGGCTCCGTTGCTGATACACCAGGCCGCTTGCCAGCCGCGCCATGCCGTACGGGCGCAGTTCGCCGCGCACTTCCACCAGATACTCCTGCTCGATTGTGGCCGCGTCGGCAGTGAGCCTGCGCAGGATCCGGCCATCCTGGCTGAGCACAAGCAGCCCGCTGGCCTCGTCGTCCAGCGGCATCGGCGCGCTCAGGCGCAGGAAGTGGCGCTTCAGCACGCGGATCTCGGTCTGATCCAGGCTGCTGCGGCTTTGCGGCGTGGCCAGCGCCACGGCGGCCTCGCAGCTCATGCCAGCCGGCTTGTTCAGCAGCAAGGTGGCGGGCTCGGCCTGCCCAAGCACCGCGTCGGCCGCCAGGCTCACCTGCTGGCCGGTGATCGGCGCCTGCGGCTCTTCCACCACCACGCCATCCACACTGACCCATCCCCCTTCGATGTATTGCTGCGCCTCGCCGCGCGAACAGCCGAACACGGCAGCCACGTGCTTGTCGAGACGGATCGGATCGGACATCGGTCATGCTCTACGTCAGGGCCGGGCAGTGTACGTGGTCGCCGCCGCCGGTACGACGCCCGCAGCCCTGTGCCAAGGTGTGCCTCTCTCATCCGCACAGCGGCGCCAGCCAAGGCCTGGCAAGCGTCGTGCTTCTGCCATGCCGCACAAAGTGGGACACTCGCCACTCACACAGGAGACCACAGATGTTCATCACGTTCGGCACCACCCGGGTTCGCCTCAACCATATCTCCGTCATCAGCGATCCGTTCAATGCCGGGGAGAACTTTGGTTCGTATTGCCACACGGTCCGCATCGGCCTGATCTCTGGCGAAGAGGTCGTGGCACGCTTCAACACCGAGGCAGGCGCCGAGCAGTTGCACGCAGACGTGCTCGCCGCACTGGAAGCCTGATCACAGCCAACGTGTGCGCCCTCGCCGGCTGCGCCTGCATGCGGCGCAGCATTGTTCGGTGCGGCGTTGTTTACATTGCTGCGGTGTGGAAGCAGCGCCTTGCCACGCTCGCGTGACACGCAGCCACTGAGGCAGGCGCCTCCACTGCGTTCTTGGGCTTCTGTGTAGCGCCTGTCGGACACACTGCCCCACCGTACCCGGTGCGGCTGGCAACCGCACGTTGCCTGCCTGCAAGGCGCGCTTTTCTGCAGTGGGACACCAGACCCGCAAGCAGACGCTGCCATTGGCAGTTGCCATTGTGGTGACCGCCGAATGGCCAGCCCCGATTGGATCGACATCGCCGGAGCGTCGTAGCGGTGGGCGGAATCGAACCGTCGCGCAGCGCCGCCAAATGCGGTCACTTCGACCAGGCGCATACGTCAAATCGTCTTTCAAAAAGCCTCTAAACCAGCGCTGGTCACTGCGTCTGTCAGGTCCCTAATGACAGCTGTCAGGAGATCCCTTCTAAGGCACTGAATCTGTAGTAACTATTTACGGTTTTGTACCTTTAGGCATCCCATTCCGGGCCGCTAGCTGGTCAAGACGCCCGCGCCGATGCATGGCATCCCCGCAGGCCCCTCAGCTGCACCACCCTGGATGCTGTGATGAACAACTATCTGCAACGCCTCAACGTCGGCCGTCGGCTCGGTATGGCCTTCGGCATCTTGATCCTGCTCTCCGGCCTGTTGGTTGCCACCGGCCTGGTGACGATGTCCAACGCACGCTTCGAGCTCGACACCATCGTCAACAACAACATGGAGCGCATCCAGCTCTCCACTGAAATGCTCGACGCCAATACCAATGTGGCGATCGGCCTGCGCGACATCGTGATGGTGTCAGGTGAGGCGGCCAACCGCCATTCGATGGAAATGATCGAAGCCAACCGCAAGCGGTACAAGAACGCGCATGACGCGTTGGCAGCCATGCCCAGCAGCGCGCTGGAAAAAGACGCGCTCACATTGGTGCAGCAGAAGCGCGATGTGTCGGTGAAGTTCAACAATCAAATCCTTGAATACGGCCTGCGCGATCAGAACGATCAGGCGCAGGCATTGCTGCAGGGCGAAGCCGCAGTGGCGATGGACGCACAGCAGGCCGCTATCCGCGCAAATGCGGCCCTGGAACGCCGCCTCAGCAAGGAAGCCTACGCCGCGGCGGTTGCCTCCATGCATCGCGGCAAGGTCACGTTGGCCACTGGCGGCATCGCCGCACTGCTGATCAGTGCATTACTCGCATGGTTGATCACGCGCAGCCTCACAGCCCCGCTCAGCCAGGCGACCCGCACCGCCGAATCCATCGCCGCCGGTAACCTGCACAACGACGTCCACACCACGGCCACCGACGAAACCGGGCGGCTGCTGCAGGCCATGGACAAGATGCAGCTGCAGCTGCGCAACCTGATTGCCGCACAGACCGACATGGCCAAGCGCCATGACAATGGCCAGATCAGCTTCCGCATCGATGCGTCCGCCTTCCCCGGCGACTACGGCCGCATGGCCAACGACACCAATCTACTGGTGGCCTCGCACGTCGCCGTGCAGACCGATCTGGCACGCATCATGGGCCGCTATGCAGTGGGCGAGCTCAGCGAAGACATGCAGCCGCTGCCCGGCGAGAAGGCGGTGTTCAGTGACACGATGTCGCAGGTGAAGCTCAACCTTTCGGCAATGAATCACGAGATCAAGCATCTGGCACAGGCGGCGGCGAACGGCGACTTCAGTGCACGTGGCGACGCCGAGCGCTTCCAGTTCGATTTCCGGGTGATGGTGGAAAGCCTCAATCACCTCATGTCCACCGCCGACGGCAACCTGCAATCGCTGTCCTCGCTGCTGCAGTCGATCGCGGCCGGTGACCTGACCGCGCGCATGAGTGGCGAGTTCCGCGGCGTCTTTGCGCAGATGCGTGACGATGCCAATGCCACCGCCATCCAGTTGGCGCAGATCGTCGGCAACATCCAGCAGTCCGCAGTGTCGATCAACGCGGCGGCCAGCGAAATTGCCGCCGGCAATCAAGACCTTTCGCAGCGCACCGAGCAGCAGGCCGCCAATCTGGAGGAGACCGCCGCTTCGATGGAAGAGCTCACCTCCACGGTCAAGCAGAACGCCGAGAGTGCACGCCAGGCCAACCAATTGGCGATCGGCGCGGCGCGGGTGGCCTCGCAAGGCGGCGAGGTGGTTGGCAAGGTGGTCGAGACCATGACCGGCATCGAAGCCTCTTCGAAGAAAATTGCCGACATCATCTCCGTCATCGACGGCATTGCCTTCCAGACCAACATCCTGGCCTTGAACGCTGCGGTGGAAGCGGCGCGTGCAGGTGAACAAGGCCGCGGGTTTGCGGTGGTCGCCTCGGAGGTACGCACGCTCGCGCAGCGCTCCTCCGGCGCCGCCAAGGAGATCAAGGATCTCATCGACGACTCGGTGCAGCGCGTCGCCGAAGGCTCCGCATTGGTGCACACCGCCGGCAAGACCATGGGCGACGTGGTAGCCAGCGTGCAACGTGTCACCGACATCATGGGGGAGATCTCCGCGGCCTCGCAGGAGCAGTCGGCGGGCATCGAGCAGGTCAATCAGACCATCACTCACATGGACGAGACCACGCAGCAAAATGCCGCGTTGGTGGAAGAAGCCACTGCCGCGGCGCGTTCGATGGAAGAGCAAGCCGAGCAACTCACTGACGCGGTAGCCATCTTCAAGATCGATGCGCGGCAGACACGCAGCGCCAATACCCGCACCGCCGAGCCGGTGGCACAGCTGTTGAGCAAGGTACGTAGCGCCTGATCGCCAGTGCCGGGATCAGCTCGCCGGCTGTGTCTTGCCAGCTCAGGTGCAGCACACGAAGAGAGCGCCGCGCGGCGCTCTCTTCGTGTGTGTCAAGCGCGTTTCATGGGCCGCTCCGTCCAGGCAGACATCGCCGGCAACACACCCGTTTGCACACAGAAATCCGCCAGAAACAAGCATCAAACGCATAGCAGGAGTGCTTGCGCAGATGGCGTCAGCTGGGTACGCTGCCGCGGTCGAAAGAGAGCAGGCCGGATGGTAGCCCGGCCACCGCCAGACAGGCGGCATCTTAGCCACCAGGTACCCACGACATCCGCAGCCGGCATTGCCGGTAACGCAGATGTGTGGGTGGGAGTGACATATCCCGCATGGCGCATCTGCTCGACCAAGGATCCCCGTGATGATCGTCACCGCTCCCGCTCCCCCCTTCCGGATGCGCTCCGCACGCACTAGTCCCAACACTGCCCGTTCTGCGTCGTCCATGCGCGATCCAGGCGTGCGTGCCGACGCCGACCGCACGCATCTGCATTGGCACCGCGTGTGGGTAGACGCGCTGCAAATCTGGCAACGCGATGTCCGGCTGGCCGATGCGCGCATGTGCATGCTCGCAGTGTGGCCGTCTGCACGACATTGGGAATGGGAGGCGATCGACCCTGCGCACGATCGCCATCTGGCCGGTGGTTGTAGCGTAACCCAAGCCGACGCACTGGCATGTGCAGAAGACTGGATGCATGCCGCGCAGAGATGATGGCTGCGCGCGTTGCATGCTGTTTCCCATCGCGCCCGCCGCCTGCGACGGCTGCGTTGTGCGCCACGGCTGCACAACGCGAGTGACGCGCATCGCGCAGGGTCACCCCCGCGCATCGCTGGCTAACTAGCCAGCAGCAAAGCTGTAAAGCGCGCACGGTATCTAGGTCGAATACAACCCAGACACATACCGCTCCATCAACGACTGCGGAAACAATGGCGGCGTAAACCCGTAGCGGGCGTACAGGCCATGCGCATCACTGGTGGCCAGGCTGAAGCGGCGTAGCCCCTGCAGATCGGGATGCGCCATGACCGCATCCATCAGCGCCTTGCTGTAGCCGCGGCCGCGGTGCTCCGGCAGCACGAACACATCGCCCAGGTACGCAAAGGTCGCATAGTCGGAAATCACCCTGGCGAACGCGACTTACTGGCCATCGACAAACCCGCCGAAGCACAACGAATGATCGATCGCGCGCTGCACAAGGGCGAGGGGAATGTCCTTGGCCCAATCGGTGTCTTGTGACAGCGTGCGATGGATCAAGCCGATATCGAGCAGGGAGTTGTCGGTGCTGACGTGCACGTGCGGCATGTGAAGTGTCCTGGCAAAGGGCGTGGAGCGACGAACAAGCGACGTGCGCATCCGCCGTGTGCGTGCGGCCGGTGAGCAGAATCCGGCACGGGCAGCTCGCACACTCAGGCTGCTTTAAACCCTCCGCACCAACGGACGACCGCGCACTTGCTTGCGTTCGTCGCAGTTAACCCAAGGTCGTATGCTGCGGCAGCAGGAGCGCCACGCACAACACCAGCATGAACACGGCGATGCAAGCATCCAGCACCCGCCAGGCGCGTGGGTTACGGAACACCGGTTGCAGCAGCCGCGCGCCATAGCCCAGCGCGCAGAACCAGGTGATGCTGGCAAGGCAGGCGCCGAGTGCAAATGCCCAGCGCAGGACGCCGGCATGGCGTGCGGAGAGGCTACCCAGCAGCACCATGGTGTCCAGATACACGTGCGGGTTGAGGAAGGTGAAAGCCAGGCAGGTCAGCGCCGCCTGCTGCCAGCGCTGATCCTCGCGTTCGGCCGGTGCCAGTGCGCCCTGCCCGTGCCAGGCGCGCTGGGCGGCCATCGCCCCGTACGCCGCCAGGAACGCCGCACCCGCATAGCGGAACACCTGCAGGATCTGCGGCCAGTGCTGCACCACCGCGCCAATGCCGGCGACGCCGGCCAGGATCAAGGTGATGTCACCGAAGGCGCAGATGGCCACGACCAGGCCGACATGCCGCCATTGCAGCCCCTGGCGCAGGACGAAGGCGTTTTGCGCCCCGATGGCGATGATGAGCCCGGCGCTGGCAATGAAGCCGGAAAGTGCTGCGTTAAAGACCATGGCGCGGTCTCTGTTGGTTGCGTGCGGCAAGACTGCCGCCGCCCTTAGGATTAGGAAACCTAAATATTCTGTATGCTCCAAAGAAAATCTAATCCGGCGAACTCGCATGGAGTTGTTGCATCCACAACTGGCCGCGTTCGCTGCCGTGCTTGATGAAGGCAGCTTTGAGTTGGCTGCACGCAGGCTGTCGGTGACCTCGTCCGCGATTTCGCAGCGGATCAAGGCACTGGAAGACCGGCTGGGCCAAGTTCTGGTGTTGCGCACAGCGCCCTGCCGCGCGACCCCGGCCGGCGAGCGCTTGCTCCGCAGGCTGCGGCCGATGCAGGTGCTGCAAGCCGAGGCAATGGCCGATTTCCTGCCTGACGCGGGTGCTGGCGGCATGCCGCGCACGCTGTCCATCGCCGTCAACGACGATTCCTTGCAGACCTGGGTGCTGGCTGCATTGGCCGAGTTGCACCAGGCGCACGGCTTGTTGTTCGACGTGCATGTCGATGACCAGGACCACACCCTGGAGCTGCTGCGCGCCGGCACGGTATTGGGTGCGGTCACCGCCGAACGCCGGCCACTGCAAGGCTGCAATGTGCAGCCGCTGGGCACCATGCGCTACCACGCCATCGCGTCGCCGGATGTGGTGGCCCGCTACTTCAGCAGCGGCCTGGACGCCGTCGGATTGAGCCGCGCACCGATGATGGTGTTCAACCGCAAGGACGCGCTGCAGGCACGCTTTGCGCGACGCATCACGCGCATGCAGTTGTCGCCGCCGATCCACTACCTGCCCACATCCACCGGCTTCGTGGACGCCGCCGCGCGTGGGCTGGGCTGGTGCCTGGCGCCGGAGGCGATGGTGTTGCCGGCAGTCGAGCGCAAGGCGCTGGTTATCATCGACCCGACGCGCTGGCTGGATGTGCCGCTGTACTGGCAGCATGCTGCGGTGCGCTCGACGACCTTGCAGCGCCTGGGCGATAGCTTGCGAACCGCAGCGGCGGCGAGCTTGCGCGTTGGCAAGCAGGGACCCACTCACTGAGCGCTGCTCGAAGCGCTTCGCGTGTCGCGTTCCAGACTCCGCGCGGCCCACGCCCACGCGGCCAACGCACGCTCACTCCTCGCCAGTCCCCCGCTCGCCCATCAGCTCGCGCTCGCGTTTCTCCAGCTCTTCGGCATACCGCTTGCGCACGAAGCCCTCCGATAACACGCCCAGCACGGTGCGCTGCTGATCGATCACCGCCAGCTCATCGGCCTGGGTGGCATCGAAGACCTTCATCATCGCCACGATGTCCGTGTCTGCCAGCAACGCGGCGTCGCGGTGCTGTGCGTAGTCGCTCACCGGCGCATCCTCGCGCACGCGATCGCCATACAGGATGGCCAGTGGCACCACGCCGGCGTATCGCCCCAGGGCGTCTTCCAGCACCACCCGCTGCGTGGAGCCCAGTGGAAAGCGCCGACGGAATTCGCTGACGCTGGTGTCGTCGCGGGTGTGGTTGGCATCCTTGCGCATCATCTTGCCGGCCGACAGGTGGCGCACCCAACCCACATCGCGCGCGCTACGGATGTTCTCGCCACGCAGGTGCAGACGCCAGGTGGAGAACGAATAACCGAATACCTGTCGCACCACCGTGTTGGCCACCAGCACCGCCGCCATCACGGCGCTGGCCAGCACGAAATCGTGCGTGCCCTCCAGGATCAGCATTGCCATGGTCATCGGCGCGCCCACAATCGCCGCCGCAAGCGCCGCCATGCCCACCAGCGAGGCACTCGTGGTATCCACCACTGCCGCACCCATCAGCAGATTGGTGCCCACCGCAAACAAGGCGCCCACCAACGAGCCCATGAACAGCGACGCAAAAAACAGGCCGCCGCGGAACCCGAATCCCAGCGAGATGCCCGAGGCCAGGCACTTCAATACCAGCAAGGTCAGTAGAAACTGCAGCGTGGTGGTGCTGGTCAGATCCAGATGCAAGGCGCCGTGGCCGGAGGACAGCACCTGCGGCGAATACGCGGCCAGGGGAATCAGCAACAGGCCACCGATCACCGGCCGGCCCCAGAGCGGCAGATTGATCCGCCCGACGCCACGCTCGATGCCGGCAACCAGCCGCATCACCGCAATGCCGATCACCGCACAGGCCAGGCCCAAGGCGATATAGATCGCGTAGTCGCGCGGCTGCAGTTGGTAGGCCACCGCCGCCGGCAATGCGTAGGGCGTGGCACCCAAGGCGTTGGCCATGAACGCGCCGGCCAGCGCGGCGGCTGCCACCGGCGCCAGCGCCGATGGCGTATAGGCACCGATCACAATCTCGAATGCGTAGAACGCGCCAGCCAGCGGGGCACCAAATGCGGCGGCGATCGCACCCGCCGAGCCTGCGCCGACCAGCGTGCGCATGTCTGTACGACGCACGCGCAGGACCCGTCCCAGCTGCGAGCCCGCACCGGAGCCCATTTGCGTGTAGGTCGCTTCCAGGCCGACCGATGCACCGAACCCGTTCGAGAGCAAGGTCTGCACCGCGACGATCAGGTTGTCGCGCATCGACATGCGCCCGCCGTGCAGCGCATTGGCTTCCACCGCGTCCACCAATGGCCGTTGACGGCGGCGCGCCAGCAATGCGACCAGGCCCACCAGCAGGCCGCCCAGCGGCAACACCAATAATTGCTGCACGCCGATGCCGTCCGCCGTACTGAGCCGCTCGCCTGGCGCCAACCCGTACAGCCACGTTTGCAACGTGTGGGCCAGACCGGCCTGTAGCACGGTCAGTACTGCGGCAATCAAGCCCACCACGGCAGCCAGGCTGATGAACCACAGATCGTTGGCGCGAAACTGCCGGCGCAGCCAGCCCAGCAGCAGATCGAGCGGGACCCGTGCACGCTGTAAGGACCGGGAAACGCGAAGGCGTAGCGATTGCATGAGGGCAGAAGCACGTCCTGCCCGGCAGAGCAGGATCACGCGCGCAGTGAGGATGCGTCATTGTGCAACATCGCTGCGGACGCCACCGTTGAGGCCCTGGGAGTCTCATCTCGCAGCGCCCACCTCACCGGGCGTCGCGACTCTTGAGAACAACAGACGCTCCAGCTGGTCTGCACCGCAGACAGACAACGCGCAGCCAACGCATGAGTCCTCAGGCGCACGCACTGCGGCAAAACGATAGCGCCTGTCACATTGCAGCAGTCACCGGCAAGCGGTGAAACGCAGTGCGTGCGCCGCTACGTGCCTGCCGGCTAAACCAGCGTCAGCGCAGGTCATGCCGCTTCGTACGATGACCATGTGCTTCGCCATGCCGACTCTTCGCGGCGCTATGCAGGCACATAGTGCGCGCTCTCAACGCGCTGAGCTTTGATCGATGAATACCCCCTCCTGAGTCCGCTGCAGCCTGCTTGCGCGCCGGACGCGCGCACCCGGCATCACCTTGATCAGCGCACTGACCAACTCCTACTTCCGGCCCACCCCCTGGGCCATTGAACAAGGCCACTTCCATGTTTCCACGCCAACACCGTACAGCGCCTCACATCCTTGCCATCGCCGTTGCCGGCGCCCTGCTGCCCGGCATGGCGTTGGCTGCGCCTGCACGCGGCACGCTATTGAACAGTAACTTCCTGAGCAGTTACACGCGCGATGCGATCGCCGTGCTGGTCAAGGATGACCAGCCGCTTGAGCAGCCCAAATGCAATGTGCGGCTGGCCGAATTCACCTATGCCACCGTTGGTGTCAACGGCGAGCCCACCACGGCCTCCGCCGCGATGTTGGTACCGGGCGGTCCGCAATGTCAGGGGCCCTATCCGCTGCTCGGCTGGGGCGACGGCACGCAGACGCTGCGGCGCGATGAGATGGCCAAGGACATCCGCGATGCCAAGGGCAATGACCCGCTGGTCACGCACCTGGCCAGTCAGGGCTATGTGGTCGTCAGCACCGATTACCTCGGGCTCGGCAAGTCCAACTATGCCTTCCATCCTTATTTGCATAGCGCGGCCGAAGCCAACGCGATGATCGATGCGCTGCGCGCGGCCCGCACCGTGCTGGACCGGCTGAACACGCCGTTGTCGGGCAAGGTGATGTTGTCGGGTTACTCGGTCGGCGGGCACGCGGCGATGGCCAGCCAACGCGAGATCGAAGCGCATCTGTCGAAGGAATTCCATCTGGTCGCCAGCGCACCGATTGCCGGCCCGTACGCGCTCGAACAGACCTTCGTCGATAGCTGGAGCGGGCGTAATGCGGTCGGCGAGAGCACCTTCGGCCTGGTGCTGGCGAGCTACGCCATCGTCGGCATGCAGCACGCGTATCAAAACATCTATACCGCCCCATCGCAGGTGTTCCGCGCGCCGTGGGCGGCCACGGTCGAATCACAATTCCCCGGCAGCAAGAGCCTGCTGGACCTGTTTGTCGATTTGCCGGAGATCGGCAAGGTCAAACAGTACTTCCAGGCCGATTTCTACCGCGACTTTGCCAGCAACCCGAACAATCCCTTCCGCAAGGACCTGGCCCGCAACGACCTGCTGGACTGGAGCCCGCGGACCAAGACCTTGCTTTGTGGGTCGTCAAACGACGCCACCGTGCCGCTGAAGAATGCAACCACTGCCATCGCCGCCTTCAAGCAGCGCGGCAGCACCCAGGTGTCACTGGTGGACCTGGGCACCGGCAAGGCCAGCGACAACAGTGCCGGTGAGCATCTGGCCATCAAGGACAGCTGCATCGTGGCGGTGCGCCAGCAACTGTTGGACAAGCAGCGCTGATCGATCCTGCGCAAGGGCTCCCCGGAACGCCGCGATTTTCGGGCGTTCCGGAGAGTTTTGCAGTGCAGGGTGATCGCATGGACGACGTAGGCGCTTCAGCGATTCTGACGCAGTGCGTGCCAACGCTAGGCGCGATCAGGTCTTCTGCAACAGCGCCAATGCGTCCTGCAGGTCGCGGAAACGAAAGGGCTTCTGCACCCCGTGCCGGTGACGGAACTTCTCCGGAATCCCGCTGGAGGCATAGCCGGTCACGAAGATATACGGCACGCCGCGCGCATCCAGTTCTTCGGCAATCGGGAAGGACATCGTGCCGCCCAGATTGACGTCCAGCACCGCCATATCCAGATTGCCCTGTTTCACCGCTTCGAGCGCGGTACTGACATCGCCCACGGTGCCGGCCACTTCGTAGCCCAGTTCGGCCAGGCAATCTTCGAGCAACATGGCCACCAGCGACTCGTCTTCTACCACCAGTACGCGCGCACTCATGCTGCCAACTCCGCGGTCGCAGCCGGCAACGCCAACGACACGCGGTAGGACACACCCGCCGTATCGAAGACCCAGGACACATCACCATTGAGATCGTGCTTCAGGCCCCGCTCCAGCAATCGCGAGCCGAAGCCCTTGCGTTGCGGCGGCTGCACTTCCGGGCCACCGCTTTCCTGCCACAACAACTCCAGGCGATTCTCGCCCTCGCGCATGGTGCACTCCCAGGCAATCCGCACGCGCCCTTCCGCAGACGACAGCGCACCGTGCTTCACCGCATTGGTGCACAACTCATGCAAGGCCATCGCCAGCGCGAGTGCGCGGCGCGGGTCCAGCCGGCAGGAGCTGCCATGCAGCTCGAACCGCTGCCCCTGGTGCGACTCGCACAGCTCCACCGCATCGCGTGTGAGTTCGGCGATATCAGCGCTCACCCAATTCTCGCGGGTCAAGGTGTTGTGCGCACTGGAGAGCGCCATGAGGCGCGCGTCGATCTTTTCATTGGCATCGTCCAGGCTCTCAGCATTCTTCAGCGACTGCCGCGCCAGGGACTGGACCATCACCAGGGAATTTTTCACCCGGTGATTGAGCTCATTGATCAGCAGCTGCAGATGCTGCTCATGCTGCTTGCGTTCGGTGACGTCACGGGTGGCACCGGCGATGGCCTCAACGCGGCCATCGGGCCCGAACACCGGCGTAAAAATGTAGTCATACACCCGCACGCCCTTGCTGATGTGCGGGAACGGCACTTCGCCACGCAATGGCTGGCCGGTGGCAATGACGCGCTCGATTTCCTCATCGTGCATCGCCGCGTGCCACGGCTCATAGCCGATCTCCAGACAGGTCTTGCCGGACGCCTGCTCCCACTCCATGCCCCACATCGCCAACAGCGCTTCATTGGCATAGATGAAACGGTGCTGGGTATCGAACACGTACAGGAGATCGGGAGTGGCCTGCAAAAGCGCTTTGTAGATGCGCGATTTCGCGGCGTCTTCTTGCTGCTCGGCTATCACGTCATCTGGCCCCGGAATTGGCGTGCACGATAGCAGGCTGATGTGAAAACCTCATCATGAACCACGCCCGGCAGGCGAACTGATCCATTGCGCACGCCAGGCGCACCAGTGGCATCGAATCGAGTGCCATGACCTCGACCTACTGGCGACGTGCGAGCAATCGCGGGTCACTTCGACAGGGATCTGACCGGCTTGCATCACTTACCGCGATGCAGCGCTTTTTTGAATATTGGGAATCGATCGGAATAACCAGCCGCCAGAGCGAATGCGATTTTCCAGACCAGTGACCAAATTGCGTAACGTCCCGCCAACGCGGTAATGGGCGAGGCCGATCGATATGACCCTCTCAAGAGAAATCCCCGAAAAACTCAATAAATTCCGACAGGGCGTCATTCCTTCGTTACTGGTTTTAACGGCCGCATTCTTTCTCTATCAAAATGAAATACATTCGTCGCATCGATATTCAAGCGGCACTGGAAACGCACCAATCGCTCCCGCGCATTCCTTCCTCACGCTACGCAGGCATTGGACACAATGGCTGTGCCAGATCCAGGATCAGGAAAGTTTCTACAGGGTCAGCTTCGTGTCACCCGAGCAGTGCGCGCAGATCTATGGCGAGGCTGTCGACACGCCTGAAGAATGAATCGAACGCGTTCAATTCTTAGCATCCTGAGATAGACAATCAACCAGTCGCCGCAGCATGCTGAATAACGCACATCGGTAATACGAAAGACGTGGCAAGCGTCATGGGATCGTCTTATCGGCGCCGTAGCCTGCGCGACGACAACGCTCCACCAGCCGCATAACTCCACTTCCTATCAAAGCGACTCCTATGAACATGCACGAGCCCCTGCGTCGAAAATCGATTCAAAAGACCATCATTGTTTCGGCAATTTTTCTTTTATTTGCGGGAACCAATTTGGCCGTCGCAAAGCCCTTGAACTTCGTCTATCAAACGACTCAGATGACCTCCTTCACCGCTGGCGGGCCCGGCCGGACCGAGATCTTTAATCAGCAATGGGCTGATGGCGCAGCGCAATGCCGCGATGCGTTTCCGCAAACCACCGCCGTGCGGCTGGGCCGGGTCAACGCACGTGCAATCAACGCGAAGACCTTCGCCGTCACCGGCAAATGGATCTGCAAAGGCTGATCATATCGCCATCTGACAGCGGCCCCGGGCAAGACCGGGGCAGTGGCTTGGGCCGGCGTCACCGACTGACAGTATCCAGCGCTGACCGCAGCCCGCCGTGCTACGCGTGCGGCATCATGGCGGCAGCTGTGACAGCCGCGACGACTGTTGCCCCAGGGGATGCATGTCGGACACGAGCTGCCATCTTGGCCACTCGTAGACGCCTCGGAACGCAGGCCCGCTCCCTGCAACGACCGACCGGGGCCGCGGAGTGCCAACCAGAACGGGCTCGTACAGACAAACAAAAGGCGCCAAAGGCGCCTTTTTGCTGACTGGATTGAATGGTGGGCCGTGATGGATTCGAACCATCGACCAAAAGATTAAAAGTCTTCTGCTCTACCGACTGAGCTAACGGCCCACTGCCCCGACTGTGCGCCGGGGTGCGCATTCTACCCTACACCGGCGTCAAGACGAAATCGCGTAATGCGTCGGGTCCGGCACGCCGGCGTCGGCAAAGCCGGCAGCGCGCAGACGACAGGCATCGCAATGGCCGCAGGCACGTCCGTCGGCGTCGGCGCTGTAACACGACACGGTGAGGCCGAAGTCCACGCCCAGGCGCACGCCCTCACGTACGATGTCGGCCTTGCTGAGGAACTGCAGCGGCGCATGCACGCGCAGGCCCGCGCCTTCCACGCCGGCCTTGGTGGCCAGATTCGCCAGCACCTCGAAGGCACGCACGAACTCTGGCCGGCAGTCCGGGTAGCCGGAATAGTCGACCGCGTTGACGCCGCAGAACAGGTCGTTGGCGCCGACCACTTCGGCCCAACCCAGGGCAAGCGACAACATGATGGTGTTGCGTGCCGGCACGTAGGTGACCGGGATTCCCGCACCTCCAGCTTCCGGCACGTCGATGTCAGCGGTCAGCGCCGAGCCGCCGATGCTGCGCAGATCAACGTCCACCACCTTGTGCGCCACCACGCCCTGCGCGGCGGCGACGCGCGCCGCCGCGTCCAGCTCGGAGGTGTGACGCTGCCCATAGCGCACGCTCAACGCATGCACCGCGAAGCCCTGCTCTTGCGCAAGCGCGATAACGGCGGCGGAATCCATGCCCCCGGACAATAGAACAACGGCTTTTTTCATGACGGATCAGACAGTGGACAACAGAAGCGGAAAGGCTAGCAGGGTCGGTCGGTGAGGCGGTAGCGCAGCGCATAAGGCAGAAGACTTTTCATCTTCTGCGCCTGACGCACCGGCGCAAGCAACACACCACACACCGCGGCGCTCACCTCAACTCAATCCGCGCCTCCACATGCACCGCAGCGGTAAGGCCGGCGCTTCAGCGGCCCGGTGCGTCGTCCCAGAGGATCTTGTGCAACTGCATCTGGAAACGCACCGGCAGCCGGTCGGCGACGATCCAGTCGGCCAACTCCCGCGCACTTACCTGCCCCTTGCTGGGCGAAAACCACACCGTGCACCGGCGATCCAGCGCCTGCGTGGCGACCACATCGCGCGACCATTCGTAGTCGGCGCGACTGCAGATGACGAACTTGATCTGGTCGCGCGCGGTCAGCAACGGCAGGTTGTCCCAGCGGTTGCGGTGCTCTTCGCCCGAGGCAGGGGTCTTGATGTCCACCACGCGCGAGACGCGCGCATCCACAGCGGACACATCCAGCGCACCGGAGGTTTCCAGCGAGACATCGAAGCCGGCGTCGCAGAGTTTGTGCAGCAGCGCCAGGCAGCGCTTCTGTGCCAGCGGTTCACCGCCGGTGACGCAGACGTGGCGCACGCCGTGGCTGGCGACTTCGGCCACGATCGCGTCGATGTCATGCCATTCGCCACCATGGAAGGCGTAGGCGGTATCGCAGTAGGTGCAGCGCAACGGGCAGCCGGTCAGGCGTACGAACACCGTCGGCCAGCCGGCCGCTTCGGCCTCGCCTTGCAAGGAAAGGAAAATCTCGGTGATCTTCAATCGCGGCAACGGCGACTGGACGATCTCGCTGGGGACGGCGGCGGCGTTCATGGGCAAAGTATGCGCCGCGCCCGAAGGCGGCAGCGCGAAACGGCTCAGCGCAGTTGCTGACCGAGGCGGATGGACTGCAGACGCTCCTGCGCAACGCGTGCTGCGTCGGAGCCTGGGTACTGCGTAGCGACCTGTTGCAGGGTCTGCTGCGCTTCGGTGTTCTTGCCTTCGCCATACTGCGACAGGCCGAGCTTCAGCAGGCCGCCAGCGGCCTTGTCATGCGTGGGGTAGCGGCTCACGAGATCGCGAAACTGCGCCTCGGCCAGCTGGAAATTTCGGGTGGCGTAATAACTCTCACCCAGCCAATACAGTGCATTGGGGGTGTAGACGCCATTGGGATATAGCTCAAGAAAGCTAAGGAACAACTGCGACGCATCGTCGTACTTGCCGTTCTTCAATGCATCGAAGGCCACGTTGTAGGCAGTGCGCTCTTCGTTGCTGATGGCCAGCGTGCCAGGGTCGCCGTGGACGGTGGGCGGCTTCTCGGAAGTCGCCGCCGCTGGAGGTCGCGCGGCCGGTGCCGGGGCTGGTGTGACGCTGCCGGTAGCCGATGGCAGTGGCGGAACCGCACCACCCGCACCTTCCAGCCGATTCAGACGCCCGTCCAGATCCAGGTACTGGTCCTTGGACTGTTGCTTGAGTTGCTCGTTGTCATGCTGCAGCTGTTCCACTGTCGCCCGCAACGCCTGCAGGTCCGAACGCGCCTGCTGCAGCTGATTGAGGAGATCGTTGTTGGCCTGACTATTGGCCTGCTGCTGCTCAAGCACGGCAACACGGTCAGCGAGACTGGCCCGCTGCGCGTATGCCGGCGCGGCGACCACAAGGGCCGCCGCGACGAACAGGGATGTCACTCGAAAGCGCATCGCTTCTTACTGAGCCGTGTACACGATCTCGACGCGGCGGTTCTGCGACCAGCAGCTTTCGCTGGTTTCGGTGCAGACCGGACGCTCTTCGCCGTAGCTGACAACGGTCAGCTGGCTGGCCGAACCACCGGCAGCCTGCAGAGCCGACGACACGGCATTGCCGCGACGCTCGCCCAGGCCCATGTTGTATTCACGCGAACCACGCTCGTCGGCATTGCCCTGCAGGGTGATGCGCGAGGACGGACGGTCACGCAGGTACTTGGCGTGGCACGCCATGATGGCCTGGAATTCCGGCTTCAGGGAGTCCTGATCCAGATCGAAGTAGACAACGCGCTGGCGCAGGCAAGCATCGGTATCCAGGTCGCCCGGGCCGTACAGGCCAGAGGTGGACGGACCGGTCGGAGCGGTGGAACCGGCGGTGGTGTCAGTTGCAGGAGGCGGAGTTTCCTTCACCTTCTTGGAGCAACCGGCCAGCACTGCAACGGACAACAAGGAGACAAGCAAGACGCGGGTGGACTTGTTCATGGGATACCTATGGAGGCTCTGGGCCAATGAGTGGTTTAACGCAGCGAAATATTAACATTAATGCGCGGTTCGGTAAGGCCCCCATGCGGGTTCTCTTACATCACCGTCGGCCAGAACCAGGCGCTGGCGGACCCGTGCGTCGGCGGACACGGCGTACAGGACGCCCCGGCCACCCTCACGTGCGGCGTACAACACCATGCTGGCATTCGGCGCGAAGCTCGGGGATTCGTCCAGCGAACCCGGCGACAACGTGCTCCAGCTGGGCGAACCCAGGCTGCGATCCATCATGGCGATGCGATAGGTGTTGCCGCTGCCCTGTGCCACGGCGACCTTCTTGCCGTCGAACGAGACACTGGCGGTAGCGTTGTAGTTGCCCTGGAAGGTCACGCGGTTGGCGCTGCCGCCACTGGCTGCGACCTGATAGATCTGCGGGCGGCCCCCACGGTCGGAGGTGAAATAAATGCTGCCGCCGTCCGGTGCCCAGGTCGGCTCGGTATCGATGCCGAAGTGGTTGGTCAGCTGGGTCAGCTGCTTGCTACCCAGGTCCATCACGTAGATTTCCGGGTTGCCGCTGCGCGACAGGGCCAATGCCAGGCGACGGCCGTCAGGCGAGAACGAGGGCGCGCCGTTGATGCCGCGGAAGCTGGAAACCAGTTCGCGTGCGCCGCTGGCGATGTCCTGCAGGTAGATCGAGGAATTGCCACGCTCGAAGCTCACATAGGCCAGCTTCTTGCCGTCCGGGCTCCAGTTCGGCGACAGCAACGGCTCGGCCGAACGCACGATGGTCTGCGGGTTGTAGCCATCGGAGTCGGCCACCATCAGCGCATAGCGCATCGAGCCGCCGCTGCCGCTGGCGGTCACGTAAGCGATACGGGTCCAGAACGCGCCACGCACGCCGGTGACCTTTTCATAGATGGCGTCGGCCATCTGGTGCGAGACATCGCGCATCGCATTGGCGCGTGCGGTCATTGCCAGGCCCAGCAGGCGCTCGCCCTTGGCCACGTCGAACAGCTCGTATTCGACGCGATAGGCGCCCTCGCCCGCGTCCATCACGCGGCCGACCACAATGTAGTTCTGCTTGAGCGTGCGCCAGGTCTGGAACTGCACCTCGGTGCCGCGGGTCGGCTTTTCAACGATCTGCGCGGCCGGCAGGGTGCGGAACTGACCGGAACGGTCCAGGTCGGCACTGACCACGGCGGAGACGTCGGTCTGCGGCGCGGTACCGGAGCCCTGGTATGGCATGGGAACGACAGTGATCGGCGTGGCCGAGGCGCTGCCGCCGACTATATCAATAGTGAGCCCTTGCTGTTGCGCGAGCGCGCTCAGCGGCAGCAACAGGGCGGTCAAGGCAGCTAACCAACGCAGCGGTTTCTTCATGGACGGCTCGGATCGGGCAGGAAAAGTGGGCAAGGGATACCAATCAGCGAGTGAACATACTCGCAATCATGAACGAGACAACGTGAAAATGAAGCGAGTGGTGCCGGGACTGCGCAAAACCGTTGCAGGCGCTGATGCTGCCCGTCGCGGGATCTGGCAGCGGCCACCGCGTCCGGACGCATGCGCCTGCGTGTTGCGCAACTCCCGGGGCGGGATTCGCGCGTACAGCGCCCCGCAGGGAGGCGGCCGCAGACACCTCCCGCTTACTGATCCTGCGCGGTGAACACAAAGGTCAGATTGCGCTGGAACACCGATTCGAACCCGCGGTACGGCAATGGCTGGGCGCTCAGCACGGCGGCCTCGATCGACCGCTGGCCTGCCTCGTCGTATGGGCAGCCCGGCGCGACCTTGGCCTCCATCACCTGGCCTCCGGGCAACTGGCGGATGTTGATGGTGCACTTCTGGCCCGGCGGGACCGACGGCGGACGCACCCACTGCGCCAGTACCTTCTGCTGGATCGCAGCGGCGTACTTGGCCGACAGGTCGGTGTTGGTGCCGCCCTGCCCTGCCGTGGGCTGGGCAGTTGCGGCAGCGGCCGAAGACGCTTGCTGCGCACGTGCCGCAGCCACCTGGCGCAGCTTTTGCTCAGCCAGCTTGGCTTCCTTGTCGGCCTGCTCGCGCTGGCGGCGGATGTCGGCGATCTTCTTTTCGCGCTCGGCCTGGGCAGCCTGCTGCGCGGCGGCCTGCTTCTTCTTAGCGTCTTCCTCTTCCTGTTGCTTGGCCAGGCGCAGCTTCTGCTCAGCCTCTTCCTGGCGTTTGCGTTCGGTCAGGTCGATCTGCTCCTGCCGGCGCTTGGCTTCCTGCTCCTGCTTGGCCTTTTCCTCGGAAATGGCCAATGCATCGACCTTGTCCTGATCGACCTTGTCGGGCTGGGCGACGCGCTCTTGCGCCTGCGCCTGCTGCTGCGTCGGCGCATCCTGCGGGCGTAGCTCGGGAATCGGCTGCGGCGGCGGCACGCTGTCTTCCGGCGCAGGCTCGGGCAAGGGGGCCGGCGGCGGAGGTGGCGCGATCGGGGTCGCGTTCAATGCCTGGCGGGCAACGCGGGCCTCGGCAGCCGACACATCCAGCGAGGCCTCCATGCTCGGGTCGCCAGCGGCTGGCTCTACCGAACGTTCGGGCGACCACAGCCAGCCGGCGATGAACACCAGCGCCACCAGAATGTGCACAGCCAAAGCCAGCATGACCGGGCGGGCCCAGCCATCCTCGCGCGCTGTCTGTTGGGGGAAAGCGTCAGCGTGCATCACTGCCTGCAGCGCCGCCGGAGTCGGAGATCAGGCCGACCTTCTCGACCTTGGCCTGCTTGAGGACGTCGATGGCGTCCATGATCTTCTGGTACGGCGCGGCGCGGTCGCCGGCCACCACCACGCGAGCCTCTTTGTCCTGCGCCACGATCGCGGCCAGCTGCGCCTGCAACCCGGCCACGTCCATTGCCTGCGGCTTGCCCTTGGGCAACTGCAGCGCCAGCTGGCCGTCGGCGGCCACCACCACCACGATCGGATCCTGCTTGCTCTCCAGCGCCTTGGCGCGCGAACTCGGCAGGGTCACGTCGGTGCTCAGCGTGAGCAGCGGCGCGGTGACCATGAAGATGATCAGCAGCACCAGCATCACGTCGATGTACGGCACGACGTTGATCTCGGATTTGAGCTTGTGCTTCTTGCGGCGGGAAATACCGGACATCATCGCGGAACGTTCCTAAGGGATGCCCCGCACATGCAGGTGCGGGTGTTTGCGAGGGACTCGCCTGTATGCGGGCGCCTGCCAGCGGCGCGCATTATTCGTCCGCGCCGGCCTGGCGCTGCAGGATCGAGCTGAACTCGTCGGCGAAGGTCTCATAGCGCACCGACAGCCGTTCCACGCGGGTGGTGAAGCGGTTGTAGGCCCACACCGCCGGGATCGCCACGAACAGGCCGATGGCGGTGGCGAACAAGGCTTCGGAAATACCCGGCGCCACCGCGGCGATACCGGCCTGCTCGCCGCTGCTGACCATGTCGTGCATGGTCACCATGATGCCGAACACGGTACCGACCAGGCCCACGTACGGCGCGGTGGAGCCGATGTTGGCCAGCAATTCGAGATTGCGCTCGAGCTGGTCCACTTCCCGCGTAAAAGCGGTCCGCATGGCGCGCTGGGCGCCTTCCAGCTGCACGCGCGCATCCAGGCGACGGCGGTCGCGCAGTCGCGAGAACTCGCGGAAGCCGCTTTCGAACATCGACTCCAGACCACCGACGGTGCGGTTGCGATCGGTTGCCGAGGCGTAGAGCTTGGCCAGATCCGCACCGGACCAGAAGCGGTTTTCGAACTCGTCCGCCTCACGATTGGCCTGCTTGAAGGCACGCGCCTTGCGGAAAATGATGACCCAGCTGATGAACGAGCCGATCAGCAGCAACAGCACGATGATCTTCACCGGGATGCTGGCCCGCAGGATCAACTCGGCGTAGTTGATGCTGCTGTTGTGCGCCACGCTGGCGGTCTGCGCCGCAGCGGCGGTGACTTCCTGCGGCAGTGCTTCCACTACCGTGTCCTGCAGGGCCAGGAGCAATGCGATCGACATCCGTTGGTTCCTTAGTAATCGGATTCTGTGGTTTCTAGAGCTTTCAACGCGTCAAACAGCGCATCGTCCATGCCGCGTGGGCGGAAATCGCTGCCACCGAGTGCGGCAATGCGCACCTCGGCGGTCAGCAGAACTTCGCCCTCGCGCCTGACCGACTGCGCAAATATCAGGCTGGCCCGCTTGCACCGGGTGAGCACTGCCGAGACCGACAGTGCGTCATCCAGCCGAGCCGGCTTGAGGAAATCCAGTTGCATGGAGCGGACCGCGAACACCAGATCGTGCTGCTGGCGCAGGCGTTCCTGCCCAAAGCCCAGTGCCCGCATCCATTCCGTGCGCGCCCGTTCCATGAAAGCAACATAGCGCGCGTGGTAGACCACGCCCCCGGCGTCCGTATCTTCCCAGTACACGCGTGTCGGCCAACTGAATACAGGCGGGGATTGGGGAATCGGGAGTGGGGAATTGGCGGTCATGGGAGCATGCTTCTAGTCGAGACAGCCCACACGCGCCTAAAGCGAGCAGCCATCAGAACAGGTCTCCGGGTTCGCCGATTGCGGGCGCACGGTCGCGCGGCGGTTTCAGCCCAAGGTGCAGATAGGCTTTCGGCGTGACCATGCGGCCGCGCGCGGTGCGGATCAGGAAGCCCTGCTGGATCAGATAGGGCTCGATCACGTCTTCCAGCGTGCCGCGCTCCTCGGACAACGATGCGGCCAGCGACTCCACGCCCACCGGCCCGCCGTCGAAGTGATCGACGATGGTGCGCAGCATGCGGCGGTCGAGCTCGTCAAAGCCCTCCGGATCCACCTTCAACATCTGCATGGCGGCCTGCGCCACCGCAAGGTCGATGTGGCCGGCGGCCTTGACCTGGGCGAAATCGCGCACTCGCCGCAGCAGCCGGTTGGCGATCCGCGGCGTGCCACGCGCGCGGCGCGCGATCTCGGCGGCGCCATCGGGCGTGCAGTCGATGCCCAGGATCGCCGCCGAGCGGATCACGATCCGGGTCAGCTCCTGCGGCGAGTAGAACTCCAGGCGCTGCACGATGCCAAAGCGGTCGCGCAACGGCGCGGTCAGCAGGCCGGCGCGGGTGGTCGCGCCGATCAGCGTAAACGGCGGCAGGTCGATCTTGATCGAACGCGCGGCCGGGCCGTCGCCGATCATGATGTCGATCTGGAAGTCTTCCATCGCCGGATACAGCACTTCTTCCACCACCGGCGAGAGGCGATGGATCTCGTCGATAAACAACACATCGTGCGGCTGCAGATTGGTCAGCAGCGCGGCCAGATCACCGGCCTTTTCGATCACCGGGCCGGAGGTGACGCGCAGGCTCACGCCCAGTTCGTTGGCGATGACGTGGCTGAGCGTGGTCTTGCCCAGGCCGGGCGGCCCGAAGATGAGCACGTGATCCATCGCCTCGCCACGCGCCTTGGCGGCCTGGATGTAGATCTCCATCTGGTCGCGCACCGGCTGCTGGCCGAGGTAATCGGCCAGGCGCTTGGGGCGGATGCTCGCATCGGCGGCCTCGTCCTCACGGGTGGCGCTGCTGGCGATGGTGCGCTGTTCAGTCATCCCGCCATCTTCTCATGCCGCGCGCAGCCGGCGCAGCATCTAGAAATCAAGGTCGGCCTGCCGCAGCGTGCTGAAAAACGCCTCGAAGCTCGGCGCGCGCCAGGTCGGATGCAGTCCTTCCCAGCGTTCGAAGTAGACCACCTCGGGCGCGTACTGCGGCCCGCGGCCCCGATAGTCCAGGCACAGCAGGCAGTCGACGTTGTGGCTCGACAGCACCAGGACCTGGTCCAGACCGGCATGCAGATATGCCGCTGAGCTGAAATCGTGCGGGTCTTCGAACGCGGCGGCGAAGTCCAGCACGCTGCCGATCTGGGCCAGCGGCGATAAGTAGCGGTCGACCAGCACGCACTCCCAATCCACGTAGCGGTCCGAAGGGAAACGGGTGCGTGGCGCCCAGCACCAGCCGGTATCACCGCCGTCCTGGACGCCGTACAGACGCTTGAACAATGCCGGCAAGCGCACGCCCAGACGCGCTTCGGCCGCTGCCAGGGCCTTGGTGTCCGCAACCGTTAGTGTGTCGTTCCAGTGCCCGGGACCGCTCCAGAACGTCTCCAGCGCAGGCGGCTGCGGCTGCCACTGCACGCGCTCGTTGTCGTCGTATTTCGCCTGCAACGCGGGCGACCAGTACACGACATCGACCAGCTGCGCGAGCAGATCCTCCACCCCATCGAACACGATCAATCGCTGCCCGCTGCCCGCATCGACGTAGACCAAGGTCGGCTCGGTGTCGGGCGCTGCGTAGTCCATGCAAAGCGCCCGGCTGGGCGCGCGGGCATCGGCGGCGATGGCGATCAACCAGCGGTCGTCGCCACTGGCGGCCAGGCCGGCGTAGGCATCGTCACGGTAGTCCTCGCGGGCGTGCACCTGCGCGAACGAAAATAGCGCTTCCGCACCCAACAGGCGCGCTCGCGGAATCAGCCATTCGGCGGCAAGCCAATTGTCCGGTTGTTGCAGCGCCCGACCACGCGCCATCTGCACCGCGCCACCGTCGTAGCGTGCGTAGAGATGCCGCAACCAGTCCGGCAGGCGGACACCGAGCCGCGCCTGCGCCGCGGCGATGGACCCATCCGTGGCCGGAGATCGTCCAAGGTTCAGTGCTTCGTCCCAGAAGGTGTCCAGGGTCGGCGCGCGACCGTAGACCTTCCATTCCAGGCCGGCCACGCTCAGATCTCCACTTGCGCGCCGAGTTCCACCAGGCGGTTGCCGGGAATGCGGAAGAAGCCGGTGGCGGGGGCGGCGTTGCGATGCATCAGTGCGAACAACTTGTCGCGCCAGATCGGCATGCCGCGGTTGGCGCTGGCCACGATGGTCTCGCGGCTGGCGAAGAAGGTGGTGTCCATCGGGTCGAAATGGATGCCGCCCTGGTCGCAGGAGCGCATCAGTGCCAGCGGTACGTCGGGCGTTTCCATGAAGCCGAAGCGCACGTACACGCGGTAGAACTCGTCGCCGATCGATTCGATCTGCAGGCGCTTGTCGGCCGGTGCGTACGGTATCGGCAAGGTGTCGACGTTGAGGAAGATATTGCGCTCGTGCAGCACCTTGTTGTGCTTGAGGTTGTGCATCAGCGCATGCGGCACGACCATCGGGTCGGCGGTCAGGAACACCGCCATGCCGGGCACGCGCGCTGGCGGCGCAAGCATCAGGCCGGGCAGGAAGCTGTCGATGCGGATGCCGTCCTTGCGGATTTCCTCGCGCAGCAGCGCGCGACCACGGCGCCAGGTGCGCATCAGGGTAAACACCACGATGCCCAGCGCCAGCGGAAACCAGGCGCCCTGCAGCAGCTTGGCACCATTGGCGATCACGAACGCCAGCTCGATGATGAAGAACACCACGCATAGTGGTAGCACCCAGTTGCGCCAGCGCGGCCACAGCGAGCGGGCCACCAGGGCCAGCAGCAGCGTGTCGATCAGCATGGTCATCGACACCGAGATGCCGTAGGCCACCGCCAGGTTGGTGGAGCTGCGGAAGATCAGCACCAACGCGATCACCATCACCATCAACAGCCAGTTGATGCCGGGCACGTAGATCTGCCCGATGGTGTCGCGCGAGGTGTGCTTGATCAGCATGCGCGGGATGTAGCCCAGCTGCATGGCCTGGCGGGCCACCGAGTACGCACCGGTAATGACCGCCTGCGAGGCGATCACCGCCGCCAGCGTGGCGAGGATGATCATCGGGTACAGCGCCCAGCTGGGCACCGCCTCGAAGAACGGGTTCTTCAGCGCGGCCGGGTGGTTCAGCACCAGCGCGCCCTGCCCCAGGTAGTTGAGCAACAGCATCGGCAGGACGAAGAAATACCAGCCGTGGCGGATCGGGCGCGCACCGAAATGGCCCATGTCGGCATACAGCGCTTCGCCGCCGGTCACCGCCAGCACCACCGCGCCGAGGATGAAGACCCCGTGCCAGCCGTGCTGCATGAAGAAGCGGATCGCCCACCAAGGGTTGAAGGCCTTGAGCACTTCGGGTGCGTCGACGATGTTCCAGATGCCGATCGCGCCCAGCGACAGGAACCACAGGCAGGTGATCGGGCCGAACACCTTGCCCACTTTTTCGGTGCCGAAGCGCTGCACCATGAACACCACCAGCAGCACCACCACGGTGATCGGCACGATGAAGGGATGCAGGCTGGGCGCAGCGATCTCCAGGCCTTCGACCGCGCCCATCACCGAGATGGCCGGGGTGATCACGCCGTCGCCGAAGAACAGCGAGGCGCCGAAGATGCCCAGGATGCCCACCACATACGCCGAGCGCGAGCCCTGCTTGAGGGTGCGCTGCGTCAGCGCCATCAGCGCCATGATGCCGCCCTCGCCCTCGTTGTCGGCGCGCATGATGATGGTGACGTACTTGAGCGTCACCGTAATCATCAGCGCCCAGAACGCCAGCGACAGCACGCCCAGCACGGTGTCGTGATCGCTGGTCAACCCGTAGTGCGGCGAGAACGCCTCCTTGAGGGTGTACAGCGGACTGGTGCCGATATCGCCGAAGACGACGCCGATCGCGCCGATGACCAGGGCCATGTGGCCATTGGCGGGCGCATGGCCGGAGCCGGCTGCGGGAGTGGGGGTGTGGGACATGAGGTGAGGAGTTTTCGCCAGACAGCGTGAAGAAGAGGAAGACGGCGCGCTACCGGGGCACCGCCCCGGCCTTGCGGGCAAACGCCAGGTGAGGCCGGGCACTGCGCTCGGGATGCGCAGTGTACGGGCCCGACCCGCCGATGCCGAGCACTGGCCGCGCCCGCTTGGCGGCGGCGCGGTGGTTTTGGACCGCCGCGCCTAGCGCAGCGCGGCCTGGAGGGCTTTGCGAATAACGGTGGCGACCTCGTCGCCTTCGGCCCCGGCCTCACGTGCCATGCGCGCGGCCTCGGCGGGCTTGTAGCCCAGCTGCTGCAACGCCACGGTGGCCTCGGACACCGCATCCGGGCCCAGCTGGCCGGTGATCGGCGCGCCGCTGCTGAAGTCGGCCGCGCGGTCGCGCAGCTCCACCACCATGCGCTCGGCGGTCTTCTTGCCGATGCCGGGGATGCGGGTCAGCGCGGTGATGTCGCCACTGGTGATCAGCCGCGCGAACTCGTCCACGGTGACCCCGGACAGCACCGCCAGCGCGATCTTGGCGCCGATACCAGTGACCTTCTGTACGTCGCGGAACAGCCGGCGCTCGCCCTCGCGCAAGAAACCGTACAGCGAGACGCTGTCTTCCTTCTGCGCGTAATGGGTGAACAGGATGACGTCGCGACCAACATCGGGCAGGTCGTAGAAGGTGCTCATCGGCGCCTCCAGCTCATAGCCCACCCCGCCCACGTCGATCACCAGCCACGGCGGCTGCTTGTAGGCCAGGATCCCGCGCAGACGGCCGATCATTGGGCACCGCCTGCGGGGCGCCGGGAATCGGGAATCGGGAATGGGGAATCGTCAGAGCTGACTCCGCGTGTGCCGTTGCGATTCCCAATTCCCGATTCCCGATTCCCGATTCTCATCTTTTCCGGCTCCACGCCTGTTGGGTATTGACGCCCAGGCGCTGCGCGGTGGCGCGCACGTGGGCGTGGGTGATGGCGACCGCCAGCGCGTCGGCGGCGTCGGCCTGCAGCTTGCCTTTGAGATTGAGCATGATCCCGACCATGTGCTGCACCTGGACCTTGTCCGCGCCGCCCTTGCCGACCAGCGCGAGCTTGATCTCGGTGGCAGCGTACTCGTGCACCGGCAGGTCGCGCAGCACCACCGCGCAGATCGCCGCCCCGCGCGCGTGGCCGAGCTTGAGCGCCGAATCGGCACTCTTGCCCATGAACACCTTCTCGATCGCCACTTCCTGCGGCTGGTAGGTCTCGATCAGCTCGCCCAGCCCGTGCAGCAGGCGCTTCAGGCGCTGGGCGAAGTCGCCCTCGCCCAGCAGCACCAGCGGCGCATGGAACACATGCCGGCTGCGACCGCTCTCGTCGACGTCGATGATGCCGATGCCGGTGCGCTGCGAACCGGGATCAATGCCGAGGATGCGGGTCATCTATGGGCCGGGAGTGGGGAATCGGGAATTGGGAATGGGTAAAGCAACGTGCTGGCGCGCCGGGAGAGACCGAACGATGCCGGATGCAGCTGTTGCGATTCCCGATGCTCCATTCCCGATTCCCGGCGCTTACGCGCCGAGACTGGCCTGGTCGACGTTCGAATACACGTCCTGGACGTCGTCCAGGTCCTCGAGCATGTCCAGCAGCTTGCGCACCTGCACGGCGGTGTCGCCGTCGACGGCGATGTCGTTTTCGGCGCGGAAGGTGATCTCGGCGTGGGCCGGTTCAAAGCCGGCGGTGGCGAGGGCCTGCTTGACCTGGGCGAAGGTGTCCGGGGCGGTCAGCACGTCGATGGCGCCGTCTTCCGGGTACACCACCACGTCGTCGGCGCCTGCTTCGATGGCGGCCTCGGTGAGGGCATCCTCATCGGCACCGGCGGCGAAGCTGAGCACGCCCAGGCGCTTGAACATGAAGGCGACCGAGCCGTCGGTGCCCATGTTGCCGCCGCACTTGCTGAAAGCATGGCGCACGTCGGCCACCGCGCGCACGCGGTTGTCGGTGAGGCAATCCACGATCACCGCCACGCCGCCGGGGGCATAGCCCTCGTAGCGCACTTCTTCGTATTCCACGCCTTCCAGCTCGCCGGTCGCCTTCTTGATGGCGCGCTCGATCACGTCCTTGGACATGTTCGACGACAGGCCCTTGTCCATGGCGGTGCGCAGGCGCGGGTTGTTGGACGGGTCGCCGCCGCCGGCGCGCGCCGCCACACTGATCTCACGGATGATCTTGGTGAAGATCTTGCCGCGTTTGGCGTCGGACGCGTTCTTGCGGCCTTCGATGGAGGGGCCTCTACCCATGAGTGTTTCCAGACTGGCTTGGATGACAGGGCGCGGATTTTACCTGATTGCCTGCCCGCACCGGGGTGAGGCCGTTCAGTGCGCAAAACGGCCATCGCGCAGGAACGCCAGCACCTGCTGCGCGGCGGCGGGCGAGCGCAACAGGCCGCTATGGCTGGCCTGCACCACGCAATGGTCGTGCAGGCCGGGCAGGCGGGTTTCGTCCAGCCCCACCGTGCCGTCCGAGCCGGCCTGCAGCGGCGCCAGCCAGCGGCCCAGGCCGCGTGGCACGCAACCGGCAATCTGGCCCACCTGGGCAGCGCCGTCCCAATGCGTAAACCCGCGCTGCAGCAGCGCCGCACTGCGCCCCATCGCCCAGTGGCCGCCACGCCGCGCCAGCCCACGTGCAGCCGCGCTGCCGCACAACGGCGAGCCCAGGCAGACCACGCGTTGCACCGGCACGTCCGGCGCCTGCTGCAAGGCTTGCAAGGCCATCAACCCGCCCAGGCTGTGGCAGACCAGTAACAGTGCGCGTGTGGCGCGCAGGCGGGCGATCAGCTGGGGCACCGCCTGCGCCGGGCCGCCGCGCACGCTGGCATAGCCGAACAGGGCCGGCGTCATGCCGGCCGCACGCAGACGCCGTGCCAGCGGCAGCAACCAGTGCGCGGTATTCCAGATGCCATGCACGAGCAACACATCGGCGGAGGCAGCCTCGGGATGCCCGCTGTATGTCTGCAGGTCAGCGCCGCCGCTCATGCGTGGGCGCTCCGGGAGGATGGCGCCGCGCGAATTACCGCAGGAGCGACACATCGACCACCGCAGCCCGAATTCAATGTGGTGGCGTGCACGACCACGCCGCGCCCAGCCACCGAGCCCGGCACTACGGTTCCGCGACCACCGGCGCGCGGCGCAGGATGTATTCGCGATCCAGGATACGGCCGACCGGGAATTCGTACTCGCCAACCTTTTCGAAGCCGTAGCGTGCATAGAAACGCTGCGCGCCGAAGTTCTCCGACCACACGCCGATCCAGAGCGTGCCGGGCCCGTCGCGTTCCAGCCATTGCAGCGCGGTCTCGAACAGCCGGCTGCCCCAGCCGGTGTTCTGGTAGTCCTTCAGCAAGTAGAGCCGCTTGAGCTCCCCATCGCCCGGTTGCACGTCTGCGTGCGGCAGCCCGCAGGGGCCGGCCGCGGCATGGCCAACCAGCAGGCCATCCATTTCCAGCAGCCAGATCGCATAGTCGGGGTGCGCCAGCACGATGCGTGCGCGCTCGACCGCATAGGTTTCTTCCAGGAAACCACGCAGGTCCTCTTCGGGATACAGATGGCCGAAGGTTTCGGTAAACGTCCGCGCGGCCAGGAGCGACAGCGCTTCGGCATCGTCGGGCGTGGCGCGGCGGATGCGGGTCATGCGGGGCGTCTCGTGCAGGGTGACGTTGCAGCTTCTCGCATGCGGCGGCGCTCCCGCAAGCCGGGGGCGGGACGGTGGCCTGCGGGACCAGCGCGGTGCATTCCAGGGCCGTGAGCCCTGCATGGCGCAGGGATCTGCTTGCAGTGGCGCGTTGGCCCTCAACGACAGCATGTCGGAGCGGCAACTGATGCACTCCGAACAAGCACCGGGCGGATGACGCTTGCCGATGAAGACCGGCCCGATGAGCAGCCGCGCCCTACTGACGGAGGCAACTCACGCAAAGCCGTCAACGACGGCCGATAAACCAGGCACGGCCATGCCACTGCATGACCGAGCACTGCGGCAGGTCAGGCCTGCTTGGGCCGCACCTGCACGTGCACTTCGGCCAGCTGCTCGGCCGCGATCGGCGACGGGGCGTCGGTCATCAGATCCTGCGCGCCGGTGGTCTTGGGGAACGGAATCACGTCGCGGATGGACTCGGTACCGGCCATCAGCGCGGCGATGCGGTCGATACCGAACGCGATGCCGCCATGCGGCGGCGCGCCGTAGTTCAGCGCATCCAGCAGGAAGCCGAACTTGGCGCGCGCTTCCTCGGCGCCGATGCCAAGCAGCTCGAACACCGCGCTCTGCATGTCCGGGCGATGGATACGGATCGAGCCGCCGCCGATTTCATTGCCGTTGAGCACCATGTCGTAGCCACGCGACACCGCGGTGCGGGCGTTGGCACGCAGGTCGGCGATGTCGTCCACAGCCGGCGCGGTGAAGGGGTGATGCAGGGCCACGTAGCGCTGCGCCTCCTCGTCCCATTCGAACATCGGGAAGTCGGTGACCCACAACGGCGCCCAGCCGGCGGCGACCAGGCCGAAGTCCTTGCCGGCCTTCAGGCGCAGCGCGCCCATGAAGTCGGACACCTTGTTGTAGCTGCCGGCACCGAAGAACACGATGTCGCCATTGGCCGCGCCCACGTGCGCCAGCAGCGCTGCAAAGGCCTCTTCGCCGAAGAATTTGGCGATCGGCGAGCTCACCTCGCCGGTCTCCGACAGCTTGATGTAGGCCAGGCCCTTGGCACCGTACTTGGCGGCGTGTGCGGCGTAGTCGTCGATCTGCTTGCGGCTCAGCGTGGCACCACCGGGGATGCGCAGCGCGGCCACGCGGCCGTCGGCATCGTTGGCGGCGGCGGTGAACACCGGGAATTCACTGGACTTGACCAGCTCGGCCACATCGACCAATTCCAGCGCGATGCGCAGGTCCGGCTTGTCCGAGCCGTAGCGACGCATCGCCTCGGCCCAGGTCATGCGCGGGAACTGCACTGCCAGCTCGACATCCACCACTTCCTTGAAGATCGCGCGGATCATGTCTTCGACAAAATCCTGCACGTCGCGCTCGCGCACGAAGGCGAATTCCATGTCGAGCTGGGTGAATTCCAGCTGGCGATCGGCGCGCAGCGCTTCGTCGCGGAAGCAGCGCGCGATCTGGTAGTAACGATCGAAGCCGGCCACCATCAGGATCTGCTTGAACAGCTGCGGGCTCTGCGGCAAGGCGTAGAACTCGCCCGGATGCATGCGCGCCGGCACCAGGAAGTCGCGTGCGCCTTCCGGGGTGGCCTTGGTCAGGATCGGGGTTTCGATGTCCTGGAAATCGCGTGCATCCAGATGCCGGCGCAGCGCCTGCACCAGCTTGATGCGAGTGCGCTGCATGCGCTGCATTTCCGGGCGACGCAGATCCAGATAGCGGTACTTCAGGCGGGTGTCTTCGCCCGGGTTCTCGTGCGCATGGAACGGCAGCGGCGCGGCCTTGTTGAGGATGGTGATGCGGGTGGCAATCACTTCCACCTTGCCGGTGCGGATCTTGTCATTGACCGCGTGACGCGCACGCACCACGCCTTCCACCTGCAACACGTCTTCGTAGCCCAGGCTGGCGGCCACCTTGAACACTTCGGCGGAGTTGGCGTCGCCTTCGGCGGGCTCCACGGTCACCTGCACGATGCCTTCGTGGTCGCGCAGGTCGATGAAACACACCCCACCCAGATTGCGGGCCACGTCGGTCCAGCCGGCGAGAGTGACGGTTTGGCCGATCAAGGTCTCATCGACCAGGCCGCAAAAGTGGGTACGCATCGAAAGCTCCGCTGAAAACCCGGCACAGGACGGCGCCGGAGAGCCCGATATTCTGGGGCCGGCGGGCGGCGGGAGCAAATGCGGAGGCGGTCACGGTCGCTTAAGTGAGCGCCCGGCTGAATAGGCACCACGCCTCTCTCGTATACCCAAGGACGCCACGATGCTGCGCACCGCCCTGCTGATCTCCGGCTTTTGCCTCATCACCGTGACCGGCGCACTGGGCAGCAGCCCGGCCGCCGCGCAGGACCGCGGCTGGAATGGCCCCAGCATCACCTGTGCCAGCAACGACAACCGCCGCCGCGAATGCGATACGCCGTTCCGCGGCCGCGCGGTGCTGGTGGAGAACATCTCCGGCACCCGCTGCATCGAGGGCCGTAACTGGGGTAGCGACCGCGGCCGGGTCTGGGTGGACAACGGCTGCCGGGGGCGCTTCGTCGAAGGCCGCAGCGGGAATGGCGGCGGCTGGGGCGGCGATAGCGGCCCAGGCGGGGTTGCCGGCACGGTGCGCTGCGAGAGCAACGACAAGCGTCAGAAGATCTGCGACACCGGCTGGCGCCGCGCCATCCTGGTGCGCCAGCTGTCCAACACGCCCTGCGTGGAAGGCCGCAACTGGCGGCAGGACGGTGGCCGGATCTGGGTGGACGACGGCTGCCGGGGCGAGTTTGCGCAGGCGCGCGGCGGCGGCTGGGACCGTGGTGACGGCGGCTACGGCGGCCGCGACGACCGCCCGCGCAACGACTACACCATCACCTGCAGCAGCGACGACCGCCGCCTGCGCACCTGCGGCTGGGATGGCCGGTATGGCCGGCCGGTGCTGACCCGCCAGCTGTCCGATACCCGCTGCGAAGAAGGCCACAGCTGGGGTTACGACCCGCGTCGCGCCACCGTGTGGGTCAACGACGGCTGCCGCGCGCGCTTTGAGGCGCGCTGAGGCCTGCGTCGGAATCTGAGCGGCAAGTATCTCTGCGCCTGCGCATTCCAGCGCGGGTTTGCCTCGCTTCGGCTTGATCCGCAGCGAGGCCGGAACGGTGCTGTTTCAACGCCGACGACGTGGCGATACGGCGTGGTTCGATTGCCGGTGCGCTGGCTTAGCGCCGCTATCAAAACGACTGCGCAGCCGACAGGCGGGCGCGGCCGGTGCTCGAAATCGGCATGTCCCTACCTAGACTCCGGTTCCCACGCGCCGTGCGCACCCACCTGACGACTGCTCGCTACGTTTTGTTAGCCGTTCTTAGCCGCCCCAGGGTGCCGGCGGCAGCGCCACCGGCCGGGTAAGGTCGAATTCCACCCGGAACAGGCGCCCATCCGGGCGGCTCAGTTCGTAGACCACACTCCGCCCCGGGTGGACCTCCATGGCCCAGGTGTTGTGCAGGGACGCCGCCGCGCCTTGCTGCTGGAACAGCGCGCGCGAGTCGGCATCGAGCGGGAATTCCTGGCGCGTGGCAGCGCCAGCGCTGACGGTGTGGCCGCCGTAATTGCTCAGTACGTCCGCGCTGCCGTCGGCATGGCGATGCGCGTGCTTGAGGCGCAGCCCGGTGGCAGTGCGTGTCAACACCCAGGTGCGCGCGTGGTCGTTGCCGACATGAAACGGCACGCGCAGTTCGCGGGTGGGCGCATCGCAGCCGCGCACATGCATCACCAGCGCTTGCCCCGCAAATGGGCTGGGCGCCTTGGACGCTGGCGTGTCGATCAGCACGCGCCCGGCAAAGGCCTGCCCGCAGTAGGCGGCAAGCGCGGCCAGAAACTGGTCAGCTGGCGCGGTGGCGGTGGCGGTGGCGGTGGCGGTGGTGGTGGTGGTGGCGGATGCTGGCGGCGGCGGTGTGGCGCAGCCGGCCAGGCCGGCGACCAGCGCCACCAGACACAGACCGACGCGGTTGCGACCAGGCCACCGCCGCGCCAGAGGGGTCACGCCGGGTCGGACGCGGGCTTACTGGCCGGCTTGCTCTCGCTGGCCGCGGCCGGCTTTGCATCGCCACCGCTGCTGCTACTGCTACTGCCACTACTGCTTTCGGTGAGGTTCTTCTTTTTCTCGCCGGCGGATTTGAAATCGGTCTCGTACCAGCCGCTGCCCGAGAGGCGGAACGACGGCGCGGTGACCTGACGCTTGATGGCGTTGGCGCTGCAGGCGGGGCAGCTTTCCGGCACCGGGTCGGACATTTTCAGCAGCCGATCGAATTGATGGTCGCAGGCGGTGCACTGGAAGGCGTAGATAGGCATGGTGAGTCAGCGGAAAGAGAACGCGAGGGCGCAGATTCTAGACCGCCGCGGACCGCCGCGCGCGCGCGTCGGTGCTGCGGGCATCTTCGCAGACGGGCCGGCACAGATGTGGTCATCGACGCGCATGGCAACATGCATTACCGGCTGGTCGTGACTTGGGGCCGCGCGCATCGTCACCTGGGCTGGACTGCGGGAGGCGGATGGCGGCGTGACGGCATTTCCGTACCGCAGGCAGCGGCGCTTTGCGTGCTTGGGCCGTGTTTGGCCGCAGCAGGACCGAGTGATCGGCAGACGGATTCGTCTGTCCGTAGTTGCTCGACGGAGCGGAGTACCTGAGAGCGTTCTGCCGAGGCCCTGCGAACGCCGACGTGCGCGTCCGGCATTGCACGCTGCAGCGTCCTGCCGCTGCGACTGCTTGCCACTGCAGTGAAAGGTCAGCGCCCGAATTCGTCTGTACACGTCGCCCGATGCAAGTCTGAGCCGGAGGCGTTCTATCTGGTTCCCACGAATGCCGCATGCGCGCCCTGCATCGCACTGCAGCCATCACTCGCTACGGTTGGCGCCGCCGCAGCGTAAGGCCATATTTCGCATCCGCTGCTCCTCTTCTGCACCGCGCAATGCCAGGTACCGCAGTGCGCATGCAGGGACCAGCACAGCGATGCACCACATTCGCGCAGCGCAACGGCCGCACGTGACGCGCAACGCGCTTCCATCCAGCCAGCCACTTACATAGCGGATTACCGCCGAAAGACACGCCCGTACAGGTGTGCAAACACCGCAAAAACAGCGCGCGACAGCCATCACACAGTCCCAGGTGAAACAGGCCGCTGCCATCGAGCTGTTACACTTGGGCACGTGACCGACGCGCCTTTTCCCCCACGAGGGCCGCATTCGTGTTGCGGCTGACTGCGCTGTTGCTTGGCGTGGCCTTGTTGCTGACCGGCAGCGGGCTGCTGGGCACCTTGCTTGCCGTACGCGGTGGCCAAGCCGGCTTCGATGCGCGTGCATTGGGGTTGATCATGTCCGGCTACTTTGCCGGCTTCTTTCTGGGCACCTTCTTCGCACCGCCGCTGATCCGCCGGATCGGGCATATCCGCGCGTTCGCGTTTTATGCCGCGTTGGCCGCAATCGCGGTGTTGCTGCACCCGATCTGGCTCGATCCGTGGGGCTGGGGCCTGTTGCGCCTGGTTACCGGCGCCGCGCTGGTGGGCCTGTACACGGTGATCGAAAGCTGGCTCAACGCCGAGCCGGACGCGCGCCGCCGCAGCCGGGTGTTTTCGGTCTATATGGCGATCAACCTGTCGGCACTGGCGCTGGGCCAGGTATTGCTCAGTGCGGGCGATGCCACGGCGCCGGCGATGTTCACGCTCACCGCCATCCTGATCTGCGCGGCGGTGATGCCGGTGGTGACCACGCGGCTGATTCCGCCCGAGGTGCCGCACGTGTCGCGGCTGCGGCTGGTCACGCTGTATGCGCTGGCGCCCGTGGCGACCATCGGCGCCGGCCTGTCCGGGTTGGCGATGGGCGCGTTCTGGGGCCTCCTGCCGGTATATGCCGACCGGATCGGGCTGGATGCCGATGGCGTGGCGATGTTCATGCTCACCGCCATCGTGGGTGGCGCGGTGTTGCAGTGGCCGATCGGGCGCATCAGCGATGGCCACGACCGCCGCATTGGCCTGGTCACGGTGAGCGTGTTGGCCGCCGGCATCGCCATCGCCGCTGCGCTGCCGATGGTGCAGGCGCAGACGCAGGTGCTGTTCCTGCTGTTCTTCGTGTATGGCGGGCTGGCGTTCTCGCTGTATCCGTTCGCGGTGGCGCACATGCTCGATTACCTGCCGCGCGAGGATTTGTTGTCGGGCTGCAGCAGCCTGCTGCTGGTGCATGGCGTGGGCGCGGCGATCGGCCCGGCGCTGGCCGGCGGGGCCATGCAGAAATTCGGCCCGGCGGCGTTGCCTGCGTATTTCGCGGTGATGCTGCTGGCCCTGGCCGGCTTCACGCTGGCGCGCCTGCTGCGCTTCCAGCGCCTGCGCACCCATCCCATTGCGTTCCGCCCGATGTTGCGGACCACGCCATCGGCGCTGGAGCTGATGCCGGAAACCGATTCACCCTCCCCTCCTCACAAGGAAACACATTGACTGATCAAACCAGACTCCCGAACACCTCATCCCTGACCCACCCCCGCCCGGATCCTGCCGTGATCCTGGCCACCGACCTGGATGGCACCTTCCTGGCCGGCTCCGCAGAACACCGTCACCAGCTGTATCGTCTGGTCGACCAGCATCCCGAAATCCGCCTGATCTTCATTACCGGGCGCGGACTCGAAGCGGTGATGCCCTTGCTCACCGACCCCACCATTCCCCGGCCCGACTATGTGGTGTGCGACGTGGGTGCCACCGTGGTGGACGGCCACACGCTGCAACCGCTGCAGCCCCTGCAATCGATGATCGACGCGCACTGGCCCGGCGAGCAGGTGGTGGCGCAGGCGATGCGCGCATTCCCGCAATTGCAGCGCCAGGACGTGCCGCAGGAGCGCCGCTGCTCGTATTTCTGCGATCCGCACACGTTGGCGCCGCTGCGTGCGCAGATCGAGCAGACCGCGCGCGCGCTTGGTTGCGACGTGCTGTATTCGGCCGACCGCTATCTGGACATTCTGCCGCCGGACACCGACAAGGGCCGCACCCTGGGGGCGTTGGCACGCCAGCTGGAGCTGCCGCGCGAGCGCATCCTGGTCGCTGGCGACACGCTCAACGATCTCTCCATGTATCTGGCCGGTTTCCGCGGCGTCTGCGTGGGCGATTCGGAAACAGCCCTGACGCAGGCCACTGCGCAGTTGGAGGCGACCTATCACGCCAGTGCGCCCGGGTGCGGCGGCATCCTGGAGGCGATTGCGCACTTCGGCCTGCTTGCCGACGACGACCCGCATGTGCCGGCAGCGCAGGTCCCGCGTAAGGGCGGCGCCGAGCTGGTGATGGTCTATCACCGCCTGCCCTATGACGAGGTGGTCGAGCACGGCGAGTTGGTACGCCGCGCGCCGCGCTCGCCCAACGGCATCATTCCCTCACTGCTGAGCTTCTTCGAAGGCGGCCAGCGCGGCTCGTGGGTGGCCTGGAGCGTGGACGACCCCAAGCGCGGGCCGTTCCAGACCCACACCGAGGTGGATGCGCAGCGCTACCCCACCCTCACTGCTGCACGCGTGCCGCTGAGCAAGAGCGAGGTGGACATCTTCTACAAGCGGTTTTCCAAGGAAGCGTTCTGGCCGATGCTGCACGTGTTCTGGGAACGCGCGCGTTTCCGCGAGGACGACTGGCAAGTGTTTCTTGCGGTCAACCGCAAGTTTGCGCACGCCACCTCGGCCGAGGCCGCGCACGGCGCCACGGTATGGATCCATGACTACAACCTGTGGATGGTGCCGGCGTACCTGCGCGAGCTGCGCCCGGATCTGAAGATCGCGTTCTTCCATCACACCTACTTCCCCTCGGCTGACGTGTTCAATGTGGTGCCATGGCGGCGCGAGATCATCGGCAGCCTGATGTGCTGCGATTACGTGGGCTTCCATATCCCACGCCAGGTGGAGAACTTCGTGGACGTGGTGCGCGGCGTGATGCCGGTGGAACGGCTGGCGCAGGAAAGCTGCGCGCCACGGTTTCTCACCTACGGCTGCGCGGTGGGCCTGGACACCATGACCACCTGCCTGCGTGTGGCCGATCGCGACGTGGCGCTGGGCGCGCATCCGGTGGGCACCGACCTGCGCCGCATTCGCGCCGCATTGAGCAAGCCGGACGTGCGCAACGACATCTTCAAGCTGCGCCGCGAGATCGGTGCGCGCAAGCTGGTGTTGTCGGTGGAGCGGCTGGATTACACCAAGGGCACGCTGGCGAAACTGGAGGCGTTCGAGCGCCTGCTCGACAGCCAGCCGCAGTTGCTGGGCAAGGTCACCTTGCTGATGGTGTGCGTGCCGGCGGCGCGCGAGATGACCATCTACCGCACCTTGCAGACGCAGATCGAGCAGGCGGTGGGCCGCATCAACGGGCGGTTCTCGCGGCTGGACTGGACGCCGGTGCGCTTCTTCGCACAGGCGCTGCCGTTCGAGCAGGTAGTGGCGCATTACGCCGCCGCGCAGGTGATGTGGATCACCCCGCTGCGCGATGGTTTGAATCTGGTGGCCAAGGAATTCGTCGCGGTGCAAGGCATCGAAGGCGGCAGCGGCGTGCTGGTGCTAAGCGAATTTGCCGGCGCGGCTGCAGAACTCAAAGGCGCGGTGCTGACCAACCCGCACGACCCGGCCGATCTGGCGGCCGGCCTGTTGCAGGCACTGGCGATGCCCGATGACGAAGCGGCCGGGCGCCTGCGGCAGCTGTACGACAGCGTGGAGTACTACAACATCGACCACTGGGGACGCGACTTCCTGGACGCGGTGGCACGTAGCCGTGGCGCGCATGCCCGTGTGCCCTTGGCGGCGGCCAGCACGGTGGCCGAGCCGGTCGACTAGGCGCGCACCGGCGCGCGCACTGCAACACGCGCAGTCACACAGCAACGCCCGGGTCCTCCGGGCGTTGCTGTGTGGAGACAAGCGTGACGCTGGCCCACCGGCAGCGCGGTCATGATCACGCAATGCAAGCGCGGCAGGCTGGGGTTCTCCCCCCTGCCCGTGGATTGCAATGGATTCGACGTCCTCCTCGCGCGTGCGCCACCCGGCCACGCTGGCCCTGCTGCTGGTTCCGCTCGCCCTGCCCGCCTACGCCCAGCAAACGCCCGACGGCGCCGCGTCGACACCGGCAGCCGCCGAACCAGACGGCGGCGCGCAGGTGTCCACGCTGGATCAGGTGCAGGTGGTGGGCCAGGCGATGACGTATTCCAAGACCACGGTAAGCAAGGAAATGCTGGACCGCCAGTTCGTGCTGGGCAGCGTCAACGATGCGCTCAACGAGCTGCCCGGCGTGGTGGTGACCGAAGCCGATGCGTTCGGCTCCTCGGACTGGGGCACGCAGATCAGCATGCGCGGCTTCGTCAGCAACCGCGATACGCAGCAGATCGGCACCACCATCGACGGCGTGCCCAACGGCGGCTCGGCCTACGGCGGCGGCTCCAAGGCGAACCGCTTCATCGACATGCCGGATCTGGAAACCGTGGAAGTGAGCCAGGGCACCGCCGATATCGCCTCCCGCTCCAACGAGGCGTTGGGCGGCACCTTGAACTACCTCACCGGCGAGCCGCTCGAAGAACAGCGCGTGCGCGTGATCGGCGGCATTGGCGACAACCAGGCGCGCAAGTACTACGCGCGTTACGACACCGGCCTGCTCGGGGGCAATACCCGCGCCTGGGTCAGCGGCTCCTCGGCACGCAACGACGATTGGATCGACGGCAGCGGCCACACCCGCCGCGATCATCTGGCCGGCAAGTTCGTCAGCAGCTTGGACAAGTGGACCTTGAGCGGCTATCTGTCCTACGACGATGCCGACGAATCCGAATACACCAGCGTGACTCCGGCGCAGTTCGCACGCGATCCCGAACACGACCTCCTGACCGGCACGCTCACCGGCATTCCGTACCTGGACCAAAACTACCGCTCTGGCTCCCGCGCATTGCGCGAGAACACCTTCGGCTATCTGCGCGGCGCCTTCGATGGCGGCAACGGCTTCAAGACCACGCTCACCGGCTACGCGCATCGCATGCAAGGCCGCGGCGACTGGATTCCGCCGTATCTGGTGGACGTCACCAACGACGGCGCGGGCGCGCCGGAATCGGAGGCGCGCGGCGGTAACACCGTGTATGCCGGCAGCGACCTGGGCAAGCTGTATTACCTCACCCCGGGCGGCGCGGCGGCGACGCAGCTGGCCGGTTGCGCCGGCAGCGATGCGGTCCCGGCCGAATCCAACCCGGCCTGCTATCCGGCAGGGTCGGTACCGGTGCAGTCGTATCGCCATAGCCATTACGACAATCACCGCGCCGGTGCCATGGCCGATGTGGAATGGCGCCACGACCTGGGCCCGATCGACAACACCGTACGCGCCGGCGCCTGGCTGGAGCGCTATGACCGCAGCGTCACCCGCGACTGGCATCGCCTGCTCAATGTCGGCACCAACATCAGCTTCGACCATCAGCCGTACTGGGTGCAGTTCAAGGACAACTACCAGACCGACGAACAGATGTATTACGTCGAAGATGTGATGCGGTACGGCGCGTTTGCCTGGCGCGTGGGCGTCAAGCAGTTCTTCGTCGACCAAACCCGCGACCGCCGCATCGGCGATGCGCAGCATGTGGAATCGGACGCGCATTCGGACCCGCTGCTCTCGGCCGGCCTGACCTGGACCACGCCGGTGCAAGGGCTGGAAGCCTTCGCCGGCTATTCGCAGAACTTCGCGGCGATTCCGTCCGGCGTACTGGGCGAGACCGACCCGGTCGCGCTCAGCCGCGTGCAACCGGAAACCGCCGACAACATCGAACTGGGCCTGCGCATCAGCCGCTGGCCGTTGACCGGCAGCGTCACGCTGTACGACATCCGCTTCGACAACCGCATCGTCTACGTGCCGGCCAACTTCGTCAGCGGCATCGACTACCTGGGCGAAACCGATGGCGTGTACGAAAACTTCGGCGGCGTGCATGCGCGCGGTGTGGAAGCGGCCCTGGGCTACGGCTGGGACAACGGCTGGCGCCTCAACGGTGCCTACACCTACAACAAGGCCGATTACCTGGGCAGTGGCGATGCGGCGCGCGACACCGCGCTGGAGATCACCCCCGGTGCGCAGGTCATCGGCCAACCACGCAACACGCTGGTGGTGTCGGCGGATTGGCGCAGCGATGCCTGGCGTTTCGGCATCTCCGGCCGCTACCTGGGCAAGCGTTATCTGGATGCGTCCAACCGCGCCGCACTCGATGGCGTGACCACCTTCGATGCCAATCTCGGCCTGGAACTGTCGCAACTTTCCGCGCAGCTCAAGGGCATGCAGGTGGCGCTCAATGTCAGCAACCTCACCGACAAGCGCTACCTGGAAGGCGTGGATGGCAGCGACAGCGCGTTCATTGCCGCGCCGCGCACGCTGGGGCTGACCTTGACGCTGGATCTTTGAGGTCGAAGCACTGCGCTGGAACATGTGCCAGGCGCGTCGTGCGTTCGCGCCTGGCATTGTTCCGGACATGTGGTTGGTGGCGGTGTCGTCACTCAGCCGGTGTCATGGACTAAAGGCGTCACCCGTGACTGCATGCAGGGTGGCGGCCTCCCGGATCGCGGAAGGCTTGGTTAGTGGCATGAGACCACTCGCTGCTGACACCGTTCGTCGGCATGCAACACAGGCGACGACGCATCACCGAGACGTCAAATGGCAGCACACGCACTCCTGCAGGATCGGGCCGCTGCCGCAGCGTGCGAGGGCAAGCATTCGCCTTCCCACTCGGGCACCATCGCTGCTCAGCCGCGCGCAGCCGCCGCATCCACTGATGCAGCAATCGCCCTCCAAGGATCAACCCAGCAGGTGACGCAATGATCGATCTTCCTCGCCGCCGCATGCTGCAGGCCGGCCTTGCCGGTGGTGCTTCCACCTTGCTGCCGAGCATCGCGCGGGCCGCGGCCATCGCACCGGACCGCCGCAGCGGCACGCTGGAAGACCTGCAGCATGTGGTGATTCTGATGCAGGAAAACCGCGCGTTCGATCATTACTTCGGCAGCCTGCCGGGCGTTCGTGGCTTCGGCGACCGCTTTCCGATTCCCGCACCACCGCTGCCGGGCGCGCCTGCGCGTACCGTGTGGCTGCAACCCAGCGAGGACGGCCGCCAATGGCTGGCCCCGTTCGCGCTGGATACCGCAGCGCAGTTCGGCTACATGCGTGTGCAGGGTACGCCGCACAGCTGGGTGGACGCGCAGCGCGCCTGGGATCACGGCCGGCTCGGCAACTGGCCGGCGGCCAAGCACAACCACGCGCTGGGGTATTACCGCCGCGCGGACATTCCGTTCCAGTTCGCGCTGGCCGATGCGTTCACCATCTGCGATGCGTACCACGCCGCGATCCAGACCGGCACCAACTCCAACCGCGTGTTCCTGTGGACCGGCGGCAACGATCCGCAGGCGCGCGCCGGTGGGCCGGTGATCGGCAACTCGCACGACAACTTTCCAGCGCTGGGCGGGTTTGCCGAGCCCTATCGCTGGACCACGTATGTGGAGCAGTTGCAGCGTGCCGGCGTGTCCTGGCAGATCTACCAGGACATGCGCGACAACTTCACCGACAACCCGCTGGCCGGCTTCGACGTCTTCCGCCAGGCCTACAGCCAGACGCCCGGCCACGATGCGCAGCTGCGCGCGCGTGGGGTGAGTACGCGTGGCGTGGAGCAACTGCGCGAAGACGTCATCGGCGGGCGCCTGCCGTCGGTGAGTTTCATCATTGCCGATGCCGCCGGCAGCGAACATCCCGACCCCTCCAGCCCGGCCCAGGGCGCGGCCTATACCGCGCGCGTGCTGGATGCGCTCACCGCCGATCCGCAGGTGTGGAGCCGCACGGCCTTGCTGCTGATGTTCGACGAGAACGATGGCTTCTTCGACCACATGCCGCCGCCGGCGCCGCCTTCGCCGGACCCACGTGCGGCCGGCGGCTTCGCCGGTGCGTCGAGCATCGCCACCGACGACGAGTATCACCGCCACCCGGCGCCGGGCGAGCAGAAGGTGGACCTGCCGGAGTTGCGCGGCCGCCCATACGGCCTGGGCCCGCGCGTGCCGCTGTACGTACTCTCGCCCTGGAGCCGCGGCGGCTGGGTGGATTCGCAGGTCTACGACCACACCTCGGTGCTGCGCCTGCTGGAGCGGCGCTTCGGCGTGCCATGCACTGCAATCACCCCGTGGCGGCGCGCGGTGTGTGGCGATCTCACCGCGGCGTTCGATTTCAGCCGCACGGACACGCGCCCGTTCGTTGGCACGCTGCCGGATATCAGCGCCACCGCCACGCGCGCCGCCGCCCTGCACCAACACACGTTGCCACCGCTACCGCCCACCTTGCAGCCACCGGAGCAAGCTTTCGGCCTCCGGCGTTCGCGCGCGGTGCCGTATCGCCCCCGTGTGCAACTCGATGTCGTGCAGGCCCGCGGCGACGTGGTGTTGCGCATGGCCAATACCGGCGCAGCCGCCGTGCTGCACGTCTACGACCGCTACGACCTGGCCGCGATTCCGCGCCGCTACACCGTCGGCGCCGATGCGCCGCTGGACGGCACCTGGACCACCTACGACGGCCGCTACGACCTGTGGGTTCTCGGGCCGAACGGGTTCCATCGCCATTACCGCGGCAATGTGGGCGTCGTTCCCTTGATCGCCGACATTGCGCAAGATCCCGATGATGCACAGGCGCTCCGCCTGACGCTGCACAACCCCGGCAGCGTGCCGGTCGCGGTCACGCTGCAACCGGCCGCGTATGCCAACGCGCAACCGCGCGAGGGTGTCACCATCGCGCCCGGGCAGCATCACCAGCGCAGCTGGAGCGCCGCGGCCACCGGCGGCTGGTACGACCTGTGGATCGAACACGATGGCGCAAGCCAACGCTTGGCCGGCCGCATCGAAACCGGTGCAGACAGCGTCAGCGACCCGGCCATGGGCGGAGCGGCACGGCTGTATCAGGACCACCCCGTCGCGATCGGCGCGCTCGGCTGAGCGCTGCGGCTTTCTGTCGCGCGTTGGCCACTCACGAAGACGCAGCCCGACGCACGCGGTCGTGCGCGCGGCAGCGCCGTACTGCCGCGCCCCGCATCGTTCACGGCGCGCTGGCCGTGCCCAGCATGCCGATCGTTCCCAGCCAGGTTTCCACCAGGTGCGGCCACTGCGCGATCGGCAGGTTGCCTGCGCGCAGACCGAAGGCATGCCCACCTTCGGCGTACAGATGCATTTCCGTCGGCACGCCAGCCTGCTTGAGGGCCACGTAGTAGGCCAGTGACTGGCTGACGCCATCCACCTCGTCGTCCTCGGCCTGCAGCAGGAAGGTGGGTGGCGTGTCGGCGGTCACCGTGATGTCCGGCCGCAGCGGCAGATGCGTTGGATCACGCTTGGCATGATCTGCGTCCTCGTGCGCCCACAGATGGCCCGGATAGACGGCAATGGCAAAGTCCGGGCGGCAGGACTGTGCATCGGCCGCGTCGACCGATGGGTACGTGCGCCGAGTGAAATGCGTACTCACCGCAGCCACGAGGTGGCCACCGGCGGAAAACCCAATGACGCCGACCCTGTGCGGGTCCACGCCCCAGTCGTCGGCATGCTGCCGCACCAGACCCAGTGCGCGCTGCGCATCCTGCAAGGCCGTCTGCACCTTGGGGTAATAGCGGCCGCCATTGGTCCAGATCGGCCCCGAATTCGGGACGCGGTACTTGAGCAGCACACAGGTGATGCCGCGCCCACTCAACCAATCGCATATGTCGGTGCCTTCCAGGTCCATGGCCAGCACCTGGTAGCCGCCACCGGGAAACACCACCGCCGCCGCGCCGGTGTTCTGCCCCTTGGGGGCATAGACCGTGATCGTCGGGCGGCTGACATCGCCCACCTTGGTCCAGGGGCGCTTGCCCTCGCCGGTGCCGACCGATTCGGGGCGTGGGTGAGGCAACGCGTCAGGCACCACGGTCGGCCAGAGCGGTATCTGGACGTGGCCAGGTGGCGGCAGCCAGGCGCGCGCCGGCGCCACGGCGGGAGCGAGCAGCAACGCCAGCGCCGCAGTCCGGGCAACACGAAGACAGTGCATTGTCGACCTCCGAAATTGAAGTGAAGCGGAAACATCCTGGCGCTCACGGTGTGCTGTCACCCTGCCGCTCCAGAAACGTGGCGAAGGTGGCTTCGCTGACATGGTGCTCGATGCTTTCGGCGTCTCGCGCATGCGCTGCGGATCGCCTCAGGCGCGCGCCGCTTCCCACGCCGCGATGGCGTGTGTTGCAGTCGACGCGCGGCGCGGACGCATCACGCGATGCAGGTGCACCAAGCCGCCGCGGCTGCGCTGGCCGCACCGCTCAACCCACGAGGTCGCGTACCGCTTCCGCCACCGCCTTTAACGCCGCGTCGCGGCCGGCCGCATCAACGGTGGCACCGTTGAGATACGCGGTCAGCAGCAACGGCGCCGCACGCCCGGGCGGCCAGATGATCGCGATGTCGTTACGGGTGTCGGTGCCATTGCTGCCGGTCTTGTCGCCGATCTTCCAGTCGCGTGGCAGGCCGGCGCGCAGGCAATCGTCGCCGGTGCGGTTGTCGATCATCCAGGCAGTGAGCTGTTTGCGCGACGCCGGTTGCAGCGCATCGCCAAGCAGCAGCGTGCGCAAGGTCGTGGCCATCGCCGCCGGCGTGGTGGTGTCGCGCGGCTCGCCCGGGGCGAACCCGTTCATCTCCGGCTCGAGGCGGTCACTGCGGGTCTTCGTATCACCGATCCCGCGCAGGAAGCGGGTCAGGCCCGGCGGGTTACCGATCAACGGAAACAGCAGGTTGGCGGCCGGGTTGTCGCTATGGATCATCGTGGCCTGGCACAGCTCGGCCACGCTCAGTGAGCCACCGACGTGGCGCTCGGTGACCGGCGCGTGTTCGAGCATGTCGGAGGCGCGGATCTTGATCTGCTGCGTCAACCGCAGCTCCCCCTTGTCCACCCGCTGCAGCACCGCCGCAGCCAATACAAATTTGAAGGTGCTGCACATTGGAAAGCGCTCGTTCTCGCGCTGACCGATGTGCCAGCCGGTGACGCTGTTGAGCAGGCTTATGCCCAGGCGGCCGCCGGTGCCGCGCTGGATCTCGGCCCAGCGCGCACGCAACACATCGTACTCGTTCACCGCCGGGGAGAGCGCCCATGCGGGTCTGGACGCCGCAATCAGCACGCTTGCGCCGGTCATGGACAGGAACTGCCGTCGGTTCAACATGGCGCTGCCTCCTTGAGAGAGCCCGCAGTATCGGGGCCGGCGCGCTGGCCGACCACCGCAATGTTTCGATCCCTGGCATGAATTGAACTAATCTCTTGGCATGCCCAGACTGCGTCTCCCGCTCAATGCCCTGCGCGCTTTCGAGGCCGCCGCACGCCATCAGAACCTGACCCGCGCGGCCGGCGAGCTGTGCGTCAGCCAGGCCGCGCTCAGCCACCAGATCAAGGCGCTGGAACAGCAACTGGGCACCAGCCTGTTCCATCGCCTGCCGCGCGGGGTGGCGCTCACCGAAGAGGGCGCCGCGCTGGCGCCGGTGCTGGGCGACGCATTCGACCGCATTGCCGCCACGCTGGAGCGCTTTGCCGGCGGCCGCTATCGCGAGGTGCTCAGCGTGGGCGTGGTGGCCACGTTTGCCACCGGCTGGTTGCTGCCGCGCCTGGCCGCCTTCCACGCGGCACATCCGGACATCGAACTGCGCCTGTCGACCCACAACAATCGGGTGGATCTGGCCGGCGAAGGGCTGGATCTGGCAATCCGTTTCGGCGACGGCGACTGGCAGGGGCAGATTGCGCATGCCGTGATGGAGGCGCCATTTGCGCCGGTATGCGCTCCGGCGATGGCGCGTGCCTTGCACACGCCTGCCGATCTGGCCCACGTGCCGTTGCTACGTTCGTACCGGCCGGACGAATGGGCACAGTGGTTTCGTGCTGCCGGCACCTCGGAGGTGCCTGCGCGTGGCGCGATGTTCGATTCGTCGCTGGCACTGGCCAGTGCGGCCGCGGCTGGCGCTGGTGTGGCGTTGTTGCCGCTGCGCTTGTTTGCCCAGGACCTGGGAGCGGGGCGATTGGCCTGCCCATTCCCGATCGAGATCAATGCGGGGCGCTACTGGTTGACCCGGTTGCGCTCGCGCCCGGAAAGCGACGCCGAAGCCCGGCTGCGCGCCTGGCTGCTGGCCGAACAGCAGCGCGCCGATTGAGCGGCGTCGCCGCGTGCCGCGTTCAACGGCGCGCGGACGCCCTCCCCACCTGCAACGCAAAGTGGCGAAACGCTTCGTACTGCGCCCTGTCGGCGAACCAGTGCGAAGCGAACAGCTCGAACAACCGGTCGTTGTGATAGAGCAACAGCACGCGCTCGTTTTCGCGGCAGCGGATGTAATCGGACCAGGGTCGGCGCAGATGCCCGTCTGCCCAGGTGATTTCCAGCCCGGTGTCGTCCCACGCATAGGTGTAGGTGTGCCGCAGCGCGGCCTGCTGCGCATGCAGGCGCTTGATCTTTCGTGGCAAGCCCCAGATGTGTAACACCGCCAGGCCGATCAAGCCACCGCCGCCTGCGCCGATCAACACCGGCCCGATGATGTCGCCGGCCCCGATCAGTTGAAGCAAACCCATCCCGATCAGCAGCAGGACCACCAGCACCACGATCAACCGCTTGGCCGTATGCCGCGCATGCAACCGCTGCGCGGCCAGATGGTCTTCCAGACTGATGGTGGCGTTGATCATGTTCGCGACATCCGTGTAGTTGGCTCGCTGCGCATCGTAACGCCTGCGCGTTACGCGCCGTCCAGCAACTCCATCCAGGCCGCTTCGGCAGCGGCCAGCTGCTGCGCGGTGGTTTCGCGCTCGCGGCCCAATACCGCCATCTTGTCGGCATCTGGATAGTTGGCCGGGTTGGCGAGCTGCCGGTCCAGGTCCGCCAACGCGGCTTCCAGTTCGCCCACGCGCTTTTCGGCGCTGGCCAACTTGTGCGGATTGACGGCCTTTTTCGGCGGTAGTGGCTTGGTCGGCGGTGGCGGGGTCGGTGCCACTTCGGCCATCTTCTGCTTGGTGCCCTGCGCGGCCGGGCGGCTGCGCAACCAGGCGGCGTATTCGTCCAGGTCGCCATCGAACGGCTCGACCACGCCATCGGCCACGCGCCAGAAACTGTCGCAGACCAGGCCGATCAGATGGCGGTCGTGCGAGACCATCACGATGGCGCCTTCAAAGTCGCTCAGCGCCTCGGCCAGCGCCTCGCGCATTTCCAGATCCAAATGGTTGGTCGGTTCGTCGAGCAGCAGCACGTTCGGCTGCTGCCAGGCGATCAGCGCCAGCGCCAGGCGCGCGCGCTCGCCCCCGGAGAAACCATCCACCACTTCAAACGCGCGGTCGCCGGCGAAATTCCATTTACCCAGGAAATCGCGGAACGCCTGATTGGAACCGTCCGGCGACAGATCGCGGAAATGGTCCATCGGCGACTGGCCTTCATGCAGCGATTCCACCGTGTGCTGGGCGAAGTAGCCGATGCGCAGGTCCGGGTGCGCACTGCGCTCGCCCGACAGCGGTGCAAGCTCACCCACCAGTGTTTTGACCAGCGTCGACTTACCCGCGCCATTGGGCCCCAGCAACCCGATCCGGTCGCCCGCCTCCAGCCCAAACCCGACATCGTGCAGCACGGTGATCGCATTGCTGGACCCACGCTTTTGCGATTCCCCATTCCCCATTCCCGATTCCCGCGGCGCAGCCGCATACCCGGCATCCAGATGATTCAGCCGGATCAACGAAAACGGCAGCCGATTGGGCTGGGCGAACTGGATGCGGAATTCGCGCTCGGCGCGCACCGCCTCGGTGCCGGCCATCTTGGCCAGGCGCTTCATGCGGCTCTGCGCCTGCGTGGCCTTGCTGGCCTGCGCCTTGAAGCGGTCGATGAAGCTCTGCAGATGCGCGCGCTCGGCCTGTTCCTTGTCGTGCGCAATCTGCTGCTGACGCAGGTGCTCGATGCGCTGGCGCTCGAAATCGGTGTAGCCGCCGACGTACAGCTTGGCGGTGCCGCCGTGCAGGTGCAGCGTGTGGGTGGCCACGTTGTCCAGAAACTCGCGGTCATGGCTGATCAGCAGCAAGGTGCCCGGGTACTTGAGCAGCCACTGCTCCAGCCACAGCACCGCGTCCATGTCCAAGTGGTTGGTCGGCTCGTCCAGCAGCAGCAGGTCGCTGGGCATCATCAGCGCGCGCGCCAGATTCAGCCGCACCCGCCAGCCGCCGGAGAACGAGGACACCGCGCGATGGTGGGTATCGGCCGGGAAGCCCAGGCCGTGCAGCAACTTGCCAGCGCGCGCTTCGGCGTCATAGGCGCCCAGTTCGGCCATGGTCTGGTGCGCATTGGCCACCGCTTCCCAGTCTTCGCGCGCGGTCGCCTCGGCTTCCTTCTGCAGGATGGCGGACACCTCGATGTCGCCGCCGAGCACGAACGACAGCGCCGGGTCGGGCAAGGACGGGGTTTCCTGCGAGACACTGGCGGTGCGCACCTTGCCGGGCAGGTCGACGTCGCCCTTGTCGGCTTCCAGCTCGCCCTTGACCGCGGCAAACAGGCTGGACTTGCCGGTGCCGTTGCGGCCCACCACACCGACGCGGTAGCCGGCATGCATGGTCAGGTCGACGTTGGACAGCAGCAGACGCTCGCCGCGTCGCATGGAGAAGTTGCGCAGGGAAATCATTGATGGACAGTCCGATAGAACGAAAAGGAATGAGCAGATGAGCAGCATTCCTGCGACGCCATTCTAGCGTTAACGAATAATTAGCGCCTTCAGGTTGGCTGCGGCAGTCTTCGCCTTGCCGCGACCCCGGCCTGCCTAGCCTTGCTGGTCCCGCCAGGGCCCTCGTTTTGGAGTTGTCATGAATACCCCGCTGTCCACGCTTGCGACCGCCATCGTCGCCGCGCTGCTTGCCTCCCCCGCCCTCGCCCAGAACGCCCCGGCGGCCACCGCCAACACCCTGGACACGGTCATCGTCACCGGTACCCGCGTGTCCGACCGCACCGTGGCCGAGTCGCAATCGCCTATCGACATCATCAGTGCCGAGTCGCTGCAGGCCACCGGCACCTCCGAGCTGGCCACTGCGCTGGCGCGTGCGCTGCCCTCGCTGAACTTCCCGCGCCCGGCCCTGAGCGATGGCACCAGCGCTATCCGCCCTGCGCAGCTGCGCGGGCTCTCGCCCGACCAGGTGCTGGTGCTGGTCAATGGCAAGCGCCGCCACACCTCGTCGCTGCTCAACCTCAACGGCACCATCGGCCGCGGCGCCGCGGCAGTGGATCTGAACACCATTCCGGTGGCGGCGATCGCGCGCGTGGAAGTGCTGCGTGACGGCGCGTCGGCGCAATACGGCTCCGACGCCATCGCCGGCGTGGTCAACATCGTGCTCAAGGGCGCGGAAAAGGGCGGCAGCCTGCAGGCCGGATTCGGCCAGTATTCGGCGGGCGACGGCAGCAACTACGAGTTGTCCGGCGACACCGGCGTGGCCTATGGCGGCGACCGCGGCTGGCTGCACGTGGCCGCCCAGCTCAACCAGCAGGACCCGACCGACCGCGCCCGCGCCTACGCCGGCGCACCCAGCGCCTCGCAGCCAGCCGTTGGCCAGAAGGCCTTCAAGATCGGCGACCCCGACGTCAACGCACAGGCGGTGTCGGCCAACACCGAATTCAACTTCAGCGACAGCATCACCGGCTACGCGTTCGCCACCGCGAGCAACCGCGACATCACCTCGTTCGCGTTCTACCGCGCGCCGGGCAGCACCGCGCAGAACATCCTGTCGATCTATCCGCAGGGCTTCCTGCCGGAAATCCAGACCTACGCCAAGGACCGCTCGCTGGTCGCCGGCGTGCGCGGCTCCACCGCCAGCGGCTGGGATTGGGATGCCAGCTACAACTACGGCTACAACAAGATCGACTTCCACACCCGCAACACGCTCAACGTGAGCCTGGGGCCGACCTCGCCCACGTCGTTCTATGACGGCGCGCTGGAAACCACGCAGAACATCGTCAACCTGGACGTCAAGCGCGGCTTCGACTGGGGCCTGGCGTATCCGGTGACGGTGGCCTTCGGTGCCGAATACCGCAACGAGAAGTGGAACCAGTCGCCAGGCGAAGTGGGCTCGTATTTCCAGGCCGGCACGCTGGCCGGTGGCGCGCAGGGCTTTGGCGGATTCGCGCCCAGCGTGTCCGGGCGGTACTCGCGTGACAGCTACGCGCTGTACGCAGATCTGGAAGCCGATTTCACCGACAAGTTCTCCGCCGGCCTGGCCGGGCGCTACGAAGACTTCAACGACTTCGGCAGCCAGGCATCGGGCAAGTTGTCCGGGCGCTATGCGTTCACCGACAAGATTGCGCTGCGCGGCACGGTGGCGTCGGGCTTCCGCGCGCCGTCGCTGGCGCAGCAGTATTTCCAGTCCACCAGCACCACCTTCCTGGCCGGCAATCCGAACCCGTTCGAGATCCGCACCTTCCCGGCCGACAGCAACGTGGCGCGCGCGCTGGGCGCAGAGCCGCTGGATGCCGAGACCTCGCTGTCCTACAGCCTGGGCCTGGTGCTGCAGCCGACCGATGCGCTCTACCTCACCGTGGATGCGTACCAGATCGACGTGGACGACCGCATCGTGCTGTCGTCCAACCTCACCGGTACCGGCGTGCGTAACCTGCTCGAAGCGCAGGGCATCTTCGGCATCAACGGCGGGCGCTACTTCACCAATGCGGTGGATACGCGCACGCGCGGCGTGGACGTGGTCGGCAGCTACCGCTGGCAGCTCGCCGCCAGCAGCGTGGACCTGACCGCCGGCTACAACTATTCGGAAACCGAAGTGCGCAGCGTCGCCGCCAATCCGGCTGCGTTGTCGGCCAACGGGCTGAGCCTGGAGCGCATCGACCGCACCGAACGCGGTCGCATCGAGGAAGGCTTCCCGCGCGACAAGTTCCTGATCAACGGCAGCTGGAACCTGGAGCACTGGACGCTGGCATTGGGTGCCACGCGCTATGGCAAGTACAGCACGCGTCCGGCCGCGGCGATCAACGACCAGACCTTCGGCGCCAAGTGGGTGGTGGATGCCTCGGCCAGCTACAAGATCGATCGCTGGACGCTGACCCTGGGTGCGGACAATCTGCTGGACGAGTACCCGGACGAGAACAACTTCGCCAACTCCACCAGCGGGCAGTTCCCGTACAGCAATCTGTCGCCGTTCGGCTTCAACGGTGCCTACGTGTACGGCCGCATCAACTACCGCTGGTAAGCCTTGCCACACTGCAAAACGCACACGCCCCGGCCTGCCCGGGGCGTGTGCGTTTTGGGCCGCTGGCGGCTACTCCCTGCGGTTTTGCTTGCGGCATGGCGTGGCTGCCGGAGGCCTCAACGCCGGGTGAAGGGTTTCCCGCCTCGGCAGTGCTATCACGTGCGCTCCTGTCATGTGGAGCGCTCCGATGGAAACAGCACAGTTATCGCGTGGACGCTTGATCGATCATCTGCACCTGGTGGTGAAGGACCTGCAGGCAAGCCGGCGCTTTTATGGCGCCGTGCTCGATGTCCTGGGCGTGCCTTTGGGCGGCGAAGGCGAGGGATTCTTCTGGGCCGACGAGCTGTTCGTGTCCGATCGCCACACCGTTGCCCAGGGCGAACTCACCGGCCGCCATCACCTGGCCTTCCAGGCACACGATGTGGCGATGGTGCACGCCTTCCATGCCGCCGCACTCGCACACGGTGGCCGTGACAACGGCGCGCCGGGCGTGCGCCCGTATCACCCAAGTTATTACGCCGCGTTTGTGCTCGACCCGGATGGCAACAACATCGAAGCGGTCTTCCATGGTCCTGCGCAACGCAGTGCGGAGGCGGTGCAAATCACTTACTGATGCCGAAGTTTCATAACTGGTATTCATTGTCCAACATGGTGCAAACCAGGCCGCACCATTGCAGGTGTGGTGCAAGCAACGCATCACTTTGGTGCACGATGACAACGATGGCAGTAGCACGTCATTGATGACAGTTACTTGCGCAACGTAACCAAAATTTGACATGTGGTTACGCGTGGTTAATGGTTGGGAACGCACCGCAGCTGCCGCAACGGACGCGGCCCGGGAGGGGGCCCCCTGCGATGCATCCGTTCCCCACTCGGAGTTGTCACCGCATGAATTGCAAGACCAGTCCACTCGCTGTTGCCGTTGTTCTTGCACTCTCGTTTTCCGCTTCAACCGCCATCGCACAGTCGCAGGCGCCTACCCAGAAGACCCTCGACACGCTGATCGTGACCGGTACGCGCGTGGCCGATCGCACCGTGGCCGAATCGGCCTCGCCGATCGACATCATTTCGCCGCAGGCACTGGAATCCACCGGCACCACCGAGCTGGCCACCGCGCTGTCGCGCGCGATCCCCTCGCTGAATTTCCCCCGCCCGGCCATCTCCGATGGCTCCGATGCGGTGCGCCCTGCGCAGTTGCGCGGCCTGTCGCCCGATCAGGTGCTGGTGCTGGTCAACGGCAAGCGCTATCACAGCACCGCGCTGATCAACCTCAATGACACCCAGGGCCGCGGCTCCTCGCCGGCCGACCTCAACACCATTCCGATCGCCGCCGTGGAGCGCATCGAAGTGCTGCGTGATGGCGCATCGGCGCAATACGGCTCGGATGCGATTGCCGGCGTGATCAACATCGTGCTCAAGGGCAGCGGCGAAGGCGGCAGCGTCAATGGCCGCTATGGCAAGTACAGCGCCGGCGACGGCGAGCAGTATCAGTTGTCCGGCGATGCCGGCTTCAGCTTTGCCGGTACCGGCAAGGTGCACCTGGCCGCGCAGGCCGGGCATTCGGACCAGACCAACCGCGCGCTGCCGTTCCAGGGCCGCGTGGAGCAGCGCTACGGCGATCCCGAGATCGATCAGGGCGCGGTGTCGTTCAACGGCGAATACAGCCCCACCGATTACCTGACCTTCTACTCGTTCGGCATGGTCAGCCGGCGCGAAGTGCTCTCCAACGGCTACTTCCGCTTTGCCGGCGACAACCGCAACCGCCCGGAAATCTACCCGGACGGCTTCCTGCCGCAGATCTACAACGTCAGCAAGGACGTCTCGTGGGTGGGCGGTTTGAAGACCTCCACCGAAGGCGGCCTGAACATCGATCTGAGCTACAACTACGGCCAGAACAACCTCACCTTCGATGTGCGCAACAGCTTGAACAACAGCTTGGGGCTGACCAGCCCGACCGACTTCCACGCCGGTACGCTGGAAGTCACCCAGAACGTGCTCAATGCCGACTTCACCAAGACGCTCGACTGGGGTCTGGCCTACCCGGTCACGCTGGCCTTCGGCGCGGAATGGCGCGGCGAAAAGTTCAACCAGTCGCCCGGTGATGCGGCGTCTTCGGCCAATGGCGGCATTCCCTCGGCCAACGGCGCGCTGATTCCCGGTGCGCAGGTATTCCCCGGCTTCAAACTCTCCGATGCCGGCTACTACAACCGCAACAGCCACTCGGCCTATGTGGACCTGGAAGCGGATCTCACCGAAAAGCTGTCGGCCGGCCTGGCCGGGCGCTATGAGAAGTACAGCGACTTCGGCGACACCGCCACCGGCAAGCTGTCGCTGCGTTACGCATTCACCGACAAGGTGGCGCTGCGTGCCACCGCCTCCACCGGCTTCCGCGCACCGTCGCTGCAGCAGCAGAATTTCCAGTCGATTGCCACGCAGTTCCTCAATGTGGCGCAGCCCAATGGTGGCGTGTCGGCGATTCCGTTCGAGATCGGCACCTTCCGTACCGACAACCCGGCCGCCATCGCGCTCGGCGCCGAGCCGCTCAAGGCCGAAGAGTCCAAGAACTACGGCCTGGGCGTGGTGTTGCAGCCGGTGGAGAATCTCTACATCACCGTCGATGCGTACCGCATCGACATCGATGACCGCATCGTGCTGTCGGAGAACCTCACCTCCATCGCAGCGCGCAACTACCTGCAGGCCAATGGCTTCCCGGGGATCGGCGGCGGGCGCTACTTCACCAATGCGGTGGACACCAAGACCCAGGGCGTGGACGCGGTCGGCACCTACCGCTGGAACCTGGACAGCGGCAGCGTGGAGCTGACCACCGGCTACAACTACAACAAGACCGAGGTCGAACAGATCGCGGCCAATCCGCCCGCGCTGGAAGCCATCGATCCGGGCGCGGTGCGTATCGGCCGTGCAGAGCTCGGCCGCATCACCGAAGGCACGCCGCGCGACAAGTTCTTCCTGGGCGGCACCTGGTCGCCGGGCAACTGGTCGTTCACCGGCACCGCCACGCGTTGGGGCGAATTCACCACCTTCGGCACCAACGCCGGCAGCGACCAGACCTATGCCGCGAAGTGGACGCTGGACCTGGCCGCCTCCTACAAGCTGGGTAGCTGGAACTTCACCGTCGGTGGCGACAACGTGCTCAACGAATATCCCGACCGTCAGGAAGCCGGCCTGGGCACGCGGACCTACCTGCCCTACAGCAGCGCCTCGCCGTTCGGTTTCAACGGCGCATTGGTGTACGCCAACGTGAACTACAAGTGGTAAGTCACTAGGACAGCCGGCAACGCCTCCCCTCGGGGCGTTGCCGGTGCTCCATTGCGGTATCCGCCCCGGCGCCTTTGGCAACGACGCGCCGGGGTGACTCCTCATTCGGTGCATTGATCGGCCTAAAGCCGCGCCGTTTGCAGGCGCGGCCACCGCGGCGACCAGCGCACCTGCATTGACTGCACCTGCCCCACGCAAGGACGAACGGCGCCATCGCTGCGGTTGCAGTGCAACTGCCCGCCGCTGTCGCGCTCCTGCATGCCGCATGGCCGTGCGTTTGCTACTCCATCCCTTTCCCCCTGCTTCCCTTTCCTCCTGAGCGCCTCATCCCATGCACACGTCCACGTCTCTTTCGATTGCGGTTTCCATCGCACTGGCCGCCAGCGCGTTCGCCGGTACCGCGCAGGCACAGCAGCCGCCCCCACAGAAAACCCTCGACACCTTGATCGTCACCGGCACGCGCGTGGCCGACCGCACCGTGGCCGAATCCGAATCGCCGATCGACATCATCACCGAGCAGTCGTTGCAGGCCACCGGTGCGACCGATATCGCCACCGCGCTCGGCAAGCTGCTGCCGTCCTTGAACTTCCCGCGCCCGGCCATTTCCGACGGTAACGATGCCGCGCGCCCGGCCACGCTGCGCGGCCTGTCGCCGGATGCGGTGCTGGTGCTGGTGGATGGCAAGCGCTATCACACCTCTGCGCTGATCAACTACAACCCGTATGTTGGGCGTGGCTCGGCGCCGGCCGACCTCAACTCGCTGCCGATGTCGGCGGTGGCGCGCATCGAAGTGCTGCGTGATGGCGCCTCGGCGCAATACGGCTCCGATGCGATCGCCGGCGTGGTCAACATCGTGCTCAAGCACGGTGCCAAGACCGGCGACAACAGCGTGTCGGTCAACGGCGGTTTCATGGACAAGGGCGACGGCGAGCAGAATGGCATCGACGGCTCGGTCGGCATGGGCTTCGGCGGCACCGGCGGCGATACCGCGCCAGGCTGGGTGCGGCTGTCGTGGAACTACCAGAACACCATGAGCACCAACCGCGGCGAAAACACCAACCGCGCCACCACCGTGCCCGGCACGCCCAACCCCGGTGGCGTGCCGTACCAGCGCCACGGCGACCCGAAGTCCACGTTCTACCAGGGCCTGGCCGCGTTCGGCTACGAGTTCTCGCCGAACCTGGAACTGTACGGCCACTTCAGTGCCAGCCGCCGCGAGGTGACCTCCAACGGCTATTACCGCGCCGCCGACAACCCCGCGCGCAATGTGCCTTCGATCTACCCGAACGGCTTCCTGCCGCAGATCTACAACCCGGTCAACGATCGCTCGGCAGTGCTCGGCATCAAGGGCAGCACCGAGAGCGAGTGGAACTGGGATCTGTCGGCGTCGTACGGCAAGAACGACATGAGCTTCAACATCCTCAACAGCATCAACACCAACCTGTTCTATACCACCGGTGCATCGCCGACCAACTTCAACTCCGGCGGCTTCGAAACCCAGCAGGGCACGGTGAATCTGGACATCAGCCGCGCCTTCGATTGGGGCCTGGCGTATCCGGTCAATGTCGCTTTCGGCGCCGAGCATCGCCAGGACCGCTACCGCATCACCGCCGGCTCGCCGGATTCGTATTTCTTCGATCCAAACACCATCAATCCGGCCGATGGCGCGCCCTACCCTGGTGGCGCACAGGTGTTCTCCGGATTGGAGCCGTCGGTGGCGGGCGAGTTCGGCCGGCATAGCAACGCGGTCTACGCCAACCTGGAAGCCAACCTCACCGAGAAGCTCTCCGGCGGTATCGCCGGGCGCTATGAAAACTACAGCGATGCCGGCGCCACGCGTTCGGGCAAGCTGTCGGCGCGTTATGCCTTCAACGACACCTTCTCGCTGCGCGGTACGATCTCCAACGGCTTCCGCGCACCGTCGCTGGCCCAGCAGAACTACGCCTCGGTGGTGACGCTGATCCAGAACGGCGAGCTGGTGCAGGTGGGCACCTACCGCACCTCCGATCCGGTGGCACTGGCGCTGGGCGCACGCCCGCTGAGCCCGGAAAAATCCAGCAATTACGGCCTGGGCGGCGTCTGGCAGCCAACCGCCAACTTCACCTCCAGCCTGGACGTGTACCAGATCCGCATCTGGGACCAGATCCTGTATTCGGACCAGTTGCAATTGGCGCAGCCGATCGGCCAGGTGGCCGCGGTGCAGTTCTTCGTCAACGGTGCCACCAGCCGCACGCGCGGCGTGGACTGGGTCAACAGCTACATCGCCGATCTGGGCGAGCTGGGCCAGCTGACCCTGGGTGCCAGCGCCAACTACAACAAGACCACCATCCTGGAGTTGTCCAACCCCAACTTCGGCCGCGCCAGCCAGGGCCTGCTCACCGATGCCACGCCGCGCACCAAGTACATGGCCTCGGCGGATTGGGCGATCGGTGGATTCACGCTCAACGGCAACGCCACCCGTTACGGCTCCATCAAGCGCATCAGCGACCCGGTCGACGGCAGCCAGGACCAGACCTATGACGCACGCTGGATCCTGAACCTGTCCGCCAGCCAGACCTGGAACGCCTTCACCTTCACCGTGGGCGCGGACAACCTCACCAACCAATACCCGACCAAGGCGCAGCTGACCACCGCCTACGACGACCGTGCCGGTGGCCTGCAGTATTCCTCGCTGTCCCCGTTCGGCTTCAACGGCCGTTACTGGTATGGCCGGGTGACCTACCGGTTCTGATCGAGCTCGTAGACCGAAGGGCCTGCGCGCGGTGTGCATGCGCAACGCGCGCTAGGTCTTAGCGACTCAAGACGCCTGCGTTGATCGCGATGGCGACCAACGCATGCATGCAACAGGCATCACTGCTAACGCTGTGGTGCCTGTTTTATTTTCGAGCCTGCATGCACATGCATGCGCAGCAGGTGCTGCACGCCGCAGCGCAGGCCCTGCAGCAATGCTCCGTCACCAGGACGCTAGTAGCGCATCCACTCCGCGCAGGTTGGCGCGATCGTTCCAGTGCAGCGCATCGAGCTGCTCCAGGCGCAAGGCCGGCAGCTGCGTGAGCAACGCGGTAAGCGCAGCTTCCATCTCGATCAAGGCGAGCCGGTTGCCCAGGCAATGGTGGATGCCGCCACCGAATGACAGCGCACGCCCCTGCTGGCGCATCAGGTCCAGCGACTGCGGCGCACTGAACTGCCGCGTATCGTGGTTGGCCGCACCCAGCATCAGATACAGCATGGTGCCGGCGTGCAGCTGCACGCCATCGAGTTCAAAGTCCTGCAGCACCGTGCGCACCGCCATCTGCACCGAGCTGTCGTAGCGCATGCATTCGAGCACCGCATTGGGCATCAATGCCGGAGTGTTGCGCAGCAACGCCAACTGCTCGGGATGTTGGTGCAAGGCGATCAGCGCATTGCAGATCATGTTGGAGGTGGTTTCGTGGCCGGCGAAGAACAGCAGGATCACGTTGGAGACGATCTCATCGGTACTCAGGGGGCGGCCGTTGTCTTCGGCATGGATGAAGCGCGAGATCAGGTCTTCGCCCTGGCTGCCGCGGCGATCCTCGATGACCGCACGAAAATAGACATCCAGCTGGTTGTAAGCCGCAGCGGTGGTTTCCAGTTCTTCGGCGGTCATGATCGCGTCGAAGACCTTGCCCAGCGCGCTGGTCGCCTGGCCCACACCGGTGGCATCGGCAGGGTCGATATCCAGCATGCGGCAGATGATCGCAACCGGGAGCGGAAAGGCGAAATCCTTGAGCAGATCACCGTGACCGTTTGCACGAAATTGCGCGATCAACTCCGCTGCACTGTCGGTGGCCACCTCGCGCATGCGCTCCATCTGCCGCGCGGTGAAGGCCTGGGTCATCAGCCCACGCAACTGTGTATGTGCCGGTGGATTGAGCAGCAGGAACATGCGGCTCATGCCCTGGAACAACGGCAGCTCCACCGCCGCCTCGCCATAGCGCAGGCGGATGCTTTCCAGATAATCACGGCCCATGTGGCGGTCGCTGAGCAGGCGGTCGACCACCGCGTAGTGACCGGTCATCAGCCGGTGCGGAGCGACCTCCACCAGTGGCCCCGCAGCGCGCAAACGTGCGTAGGTGGGGTACGGGTCTTGCCGAAAAGCCGGTGTTGCAAAGTCGCTGAGCTGCATAGTGGCTCCGTGCAATGCCTGCCTTCGCTGTTGCGAGGGCGCTATGGCGCGTGTACGGCCAGGCGCCGCACACATCGACCGCGCCCAGTGTTGCGTGCTCATCGGCGCATGCCCTGCCGCAGCGCGAAGCGGTGTCCGGAAAGTGGAGGGGATCGGAGCGTTGAGGTGCGCCACGTACAGGAGGTGGCTACTCGGCGGTCACCTGCTATTGGGAGAGGTTGGCCGGCGCAGCGGCTACTGCGCGGCGCGACGATGGGCGCTATGTCTGCTCCGCTGGCAACCAGCCCACGCGGTGTCGATCGCGGTCTTCGCCGGTGTTGCGGAGTGCAGGCAAGCAGGCTCTTGCGTTGCACGATGTGCTGCCACCGGGCTTGGCGCAGCTGTTGTTCGTGGAAGCGAACAAGCCGGGAAGGCTACGGGGGCCCGCTAGCATCGCGGTGCGTGTGTGTTGACGCTGCGGGCCGCGGCAACGGCGCTGCACGGGCACTAAAGCGGAACTGCGGGGCTCGCTGATGCGGAGTCGCCCCCACAGGTAACGCGCCAACTGCAACTGTCCCGAACTGCGGCTGCTCTGAACTACGAATGCAACTGCAACTGCAGAGCAAGGCGCAACACGCCGAGCAAGCGATGCCCACGATTGCTACTGCCGGCCCACGCGATCCCCGCTTCGTCGCTGCCTCATCGCATCACGATTGGTCAACAGCCCAGGCTGCCCCACAGGCACGCAAAGCATTGCCGAGTGCCCGCGCCGGCATCGGCCTCTGCGCGCATCAGCACGCCACGATGATCACGCGACGCGTGCACAGGCTGCTTGCCGCCGTACACGCTGCCAGCAGCCACGCAAAGACCTCCACGCGTGTCGCATCGCGTTAATCGAGCGCTGTGTACTATGGGCGTCCGGCCAACCGGACCGCCCCGCGGTCCTGTTCCCCTCGCGCCGGACTCCAGCAAACAGGTTGCATGCCCGCAGGCGATGCCCGGCGCAGTGCCGTTGGCTGGCTGCAACTCGCCGTCTCCCGGACACTCTCACAACGGATTGGAATGCATCACGACACCAGCCTCATCGACATCATCGCCGTCGGCCTCGCGGTCGCCTTCGTGCTGGGCACGCTCGCACAAAAGGTCAAGCTGTCGCCGCTGGTTGGCTATTTATTGGCCGGCGTGTGCGTCGGCCCATTTACGCCCGGCTTCGTGGCCGATCAGACCATGGCCAACCAGCTCTCCGAGCTGGGCGTGATGCTGCTGATGTTTGGTGTGGGCCTGCACTTCTCGCTCGACGACCTGATGGAAGTGAAGTGGATCGCGGTGCCCGGTGCGCTGGCGCAGATCGTGGTGGCCACGCTGCTGGGTTGGGCGTTGGCATGGAGCATGGGCTGGCCGTTGATGCAGGGGCTGGTGTTCGGCCTGGCCTTGTCGGTGGCGAGCACCGTGGTCCTGCTGCGTGCGCTGGAAGAACGCCGCCTGCTGGAAACCCAGCGTGGCCGGATTGCAGTGGGCTGGTTGATTGTCGAAGACCTGGTGATGGTGATCGCGCTGGTGCTGCTGCCGGCGCTGGCCAACGTGCTCGGCGGCAGCGCCGGCGCTGCCGAACATGCCGGCGAGTCGACCTCGCTGCTGGCCGCACTGGGCTGGACGCTGCTGAAGATGGTGGCCTTCGTCGCGGTGATGCTGGTGGTTGGGCGCCGGGTGATCCCATGGTCGCTGGAAAAGGTCGCCGCCACCGGCTCGCGCGAGTTGTTCACCCTGGCCGTGCTCGGCATTGCGCTGGGCGTGGCGTTCGGGTCGGCGAAGTTGTTCGGCGTGTCGTTCGCGCTGGGGGCGTTCTTCGCCGGCATGTTGCTCAAGGAGTCCGAGCTCAGCCACAAGGCGGCCAGCGATTCGCTGCCGCTGCGCGATGCATTCGCTGTGCTGTTCTTTGTGTCGGTGGGCATGTTGTTCGACCCGATGATCCTGATCGCCCATCCCTGGCAGGTGCTGGCCACCTTCCTGACCGTGACCGTTGGCAAGTCGCTGGCGGCGTTCGTGATCGTGCGCGCCTTCGGCCACCCCACCGGCACCGCGCTCACCATTTCCACCAGCCTGGCGCAGATCGGCGAATTTTCTTTCATCCTGGCCGGGCTCGGCGTGCAGTTGGCGATCCTGCCTGAAACCGGGCGCGACCTGATCCTGGCTGGCGCGTTGTTGTCGATCGTGGCCAATCCGTTCCTGTTCTCGTGGCTAGACCGTTGGCAGGCCAAGCAGGCCCAAGAAGCCCCGGCGACGGTGGAGCCGGACCTGCCGCCTGGCCCGCCGCTGCAGCTGGACGGCCACGCCATCGTGATCGGCTATGGCCGCGTGGGCAGCGCGCTGGCGCAACTGCTGCGCAGCCGCGGCGTGCCGGTACTGGTGATCGACGACAACGGCGACCATGTCGCCAAGGCGCACGCGGCGGGCATTCCCGGGATTCGTGGCAGCGCCGCGGCCGACCGCGTGCTGGCCGAAGCGCGCCCGGAGCAGGCCAAGATTGCGATCCTGGCCATCCCGCAGCCGCTGGAAGCCGGTGAGGCGCTGGCCAAGCTGCGCGCACTCAACCCGTCACTGACCCTGCTGGCCCGCGCGCACAGCGATGCAGAAGTGAAGCACCTGCTCGAACACGGTGCCGACGGCGCCGTGCTGGCCGAACGCGAGCTGGCGTACTCGCTGGCCGAGATGGTGATGTCCACCCCGCCGTATCGCGCATTGCGTGTGCCCGCGTCGTAATTGGCGACAACACATCGCCTTTCAAAAAGACGCCCGCCAACACGCACTGTAGGCGGGCGTTTTGCTGTGCGAGTTCCGCTGCGCCGCCATGCGGAAATGCGACTCGCGACCCAGAAAAACACCCTTCAACACACTTGATAATCATTCCCATCAAGCGCAGGATGAGCGCCCGTTCTCCTGGCGGACTCATCCATGTCACCGCGTGTTGGCGTTCTGAATGCACTGCCGAGTGTGCAGCTGTGCGAACTGCTGGGCCGCATCGGCTACGGGTTCGTGGTGCTGGACCTGGAACACGTGCTGCGTGCGCCGGACGAACTGGAACACGCCATCCGCGCCTGCGAGCTGTCCGGTTGTGAGGCTTGGGTGCGGGTGCCGGAGGTGGACGGGAAACTGATCGGCCGCGTGCTGGATGCCGGCGCGCGGGGCATCGTGATTCCGCGCGCCGAATCGGCTGCGCAGATCGCTGAGGCGATTGCCGCGGCACGCTTTCCGCCGCTGGGCCGGCGCGGCATCACCGGGGGCCGCGTTACCGGCTTCGGCAACGTCGATCTGCCCACCTATATCGCGCAGGCCAACCGCGACATCCGCATCGTGCCGATGATCGAAAGCGCCGCCGGCATTGCGGCGTTGCAGGAGATTCTGGCCGTGCCCGGCGTGGCCCTGGTGATGGAAGGCGCGCTCGATCTTGCGCTGGATCTGGGCCTTGGGCCGCAGCCCACGCATCCACAGGTGTGGGCCTTGCTGCTGCAAATGGACGCGCAATGCCGTAATGCCGCAGTCCCGTTCTGCCCCAACCCACGTACCGACGCGCAACGCACGCACTGGCTGCAGCAACCGGATCTGCGCTGGCTGCTTGCCGGCGAAGACCGTGCCCTGATTCAACGCGCATTGCGCGGCCAGTTGGCCACCTTTGCCGCACCCCTTTCATCACCCGCCTGCAGGAGCACGCCGTAGATGCCGACGTTCCGTTTCCACGCCCTGGCCCTGGCCATTGCCATCGCCGCCGCCACCTTGAGCGCTGCACCGCTGGCGCAGGCCGGCGAGACCGACGGCACTGCGGTTGAGACCGACACTTCGATTCGCGCGCTCGATGCGGTGCAGGTGCAAGGCAGCCTGCTGGGCCGCTCCAAGCCCGAAGACGTGCAGCGCTACGCCGGCAGCCGCCAGGTGATCGACCGCGAACAACTGCGCAACGGCGGCAATCGCTCGTTGGACGATGCCCTGCAGCGCGTGCCCGGCATCAAGATCTTCGATGAAACCGGCACCGGTGCCCTGCCGCAAATCATGCTACGCGGCCTGTATGAAAGCCGCAGCGGGCGCGTGCAGGTGCTGGAAGACGGCATTCCGCTCGCACTGGCGCCGTACGGGCAAACCAGCCTGTCACTGTTCCCGGTGGGCTTGAACCAGATCGACCGCATCGACATCGTGCGCGGCGGCGCGGCCGTGCAATACGGGCCCAACAACGTGGGCGGCGTGATCAACCTGGTCAGCAAGGAGATTCCCAGCGATTGGACCACTACCCTGGCGCACAAGATCACCGCCGGTGGCCAGGGCCAGTTCCTGCAGGACAGTGCGCTAAGCAGCGGTGGCTACGTCACCGACAACGTTGGCCTGCAGGTGGATGCCAACCGCACCTACGGCGAGTACTGGCGCGCGCACAGCGACACCGACATCAGCAATCTGCGCGTGCGTGCGGAGTGGTGGATCGACGACACCAAGCTGCTCAAGGCCAGCGTGCAGCGGTATCTGGTGGACATGGATCTGGCCGGTGCACTGAGCCCGGAGGATTACCGCCGCGATCCACGCCAATCCACTCGGCCGCTGGACAGTTTCAACGGCCGCACCACGCGTGCATCGTTGAGCTACGAGCAGGTGGTTGGTGACTGGGGCCCGCTGCAGGACGTGCGACTGTCATGGACCAACTTCAGCGCGCGCAGCAGCCGCAACTTCATTGTCGGCATGCGCCAGGCCGCCACCGAAACCTGGCGTTCGGATCTGCCACCGCAACTGCGCCAGACGGCGCCGCGTGATTTTCGTGTGGTCGGCAGTGAGCCGCGCCTGACCTGGCGCATGGGCGATGCCGGCGGCGTGCAGCAGCAATGGACCGCCGGCGTACGCGCGGTGCATGAAGACATCGATTTTCTGGTCGGCAATCTGCGCCTGCGCGATGGCCTGTTCACCAGCGTGCGCGACTGGCAGTTCGAAGACCGTGCGTTGGCGGCCTATGTCAGCAACGCGATCACGCTGCCGGATGCACGCCTGACCATCACCCCGGGCCTGCGCTATGAGCGGCTGGATTCGCGCTATTTCAACCGCACCACCGGCGTGAGTACGCTCAACCAGACCCGCGATGTGCTGCCCGGCCTGACGGTTGGCTTCCAGGCCAACGACCAGTGGTTCGTGTATGCGGATGGGCAACGCTCGATGCGTGCGCCGCAGGTGACCCAGATCATCTTCGGCAACAATCTGGACGCGGAGCTGGCCTGGAATTACGAGCTCGGTACACGCTATCAACCCAATGAGCGCACCCGCATCCAGGTGGGCGCCTACCTCATTGATTTCGATCAGCAGATCCAGCTGGACAACACAACGCGGGTGTTCCGCAACCTCGGCAAGACACGCCATCAAGGCGGCGAGCTGGAACTGCAATGGAGCCCGGAACAACTGCGCGCGCTGACCCTCAACGCCGGCTACGCGTATCTGGATGCACGGCAGGAATCGGGTGCGTTCGATGGCCTGCGCGTGCCTTACACCTCGCGCAACCAGATCACGTTGGGCGGCACCTACGCGCTCGGTCATACCACTGTCGCGCTGTCGAGTTACTACTTCAGCAAGGCCTATAGCGATGCCGCCAACACGGTGCAGGAAAATGCCATTGCCTCGGTTGGCGAACTGCCGTCGTACTGGGTGTGGAATACGCAAGTGAGCCACACCTTGCTGGAACGCGGCGGGCAGAAGCTGAGTGCATCACTGGCGATCAACAACCTGTTCGACCGGCAGTACTGGTTCCGCGGTGTGGATACCAGCCCCTGGGGCCGCCAGGCTGCGCCCGGGCGCACCGTGACTGCAGGACTCGAATACACGTTCTGAGTTGCGCCACGCGGCAGCCGCATCACGCTGCCGCACTACTGAAGACAGTGCGCATGAGGCGCACTCTGCGCCGCGCTGCGGCGATGCGACCTGCTGCGTCGTAGGCCACCCCGTGTCGCGTGTGCGATGCCAGGCAGCCCGCTCTACACCGGTTGACCCACCGTCCTGTCGAACGAGAGCTGCCATGAACGCAACACCCGATGCACCGCTGGTGATCCTGACCCACGTCTGCCACCCGGCAATCACCGATGGCTTCCTGCCTGCAGCACAGGCGCAGGGTCTGCCGGTGTGGCTGCTGACCGACCATCGCCTGGAGCATCTTGCGCACTTCAACGCGCATGCGGCGCACGCGCCGCAGCGGGTGATCGCCTGCGATGTGTTCAACCCGCTGGGCGTGCTGGACGTGCTGCACGACGCCAGCGTGCGCCCACGTGCGGTGTTCAGCAACAGCGATCACCTGCAGACCAGCACCGCGCTGGTGGCTGCCGGCCTGGCGCTGCCCGGCAAGGACTGGCAGGTGTGCTACGCCGCCAAGAACAAGGCGGCGATGCGCCAGCGCCTGCAGGCGCGTGGGCTGCCATCGCCCTGGTTTTGTACGCTGGCGCCGGGCGCGGCCTTGCCTGCGCAAATCCCGTGGCCGGTGGTGGCCAAACCGCGCGAGGGCGTGGCCAGCCTGGATGTGCGCCAGTGCGCCGATGCCGCGCAATTGCAGGCGTATCTGGACGATGTGTGGCAACGCCACCCGCAACGCACGGTCCTGCTGGAAGGCTTGCTGGAAGGTGACCTTTTCACGCTGGAAACGCTGGGCGACGGGCAGCACCTGCAGGCCATCGGCGGGTTCAAGGTGCGGCTGTCGCCGCCACCGCATTTTGTCGAATGCGAGGCGCAGTGGGACGCGCAGGTGGACACGCCGGTGATCGCGCAGGCGTTGGCGCAATTGCGGGCGTTCGGCGTGGGCTTCGGGCTATGCCATAGCGAATTCATCCTCACCCGCGACGGGCCGGTGCTGGTGGAGATCAACTACCGCAGCATCGGCGACCGGCGCGAATTCCTGCTCGATGCAATGTTCGGCCAGCAGTGGTTTGCCGCCGCGCTGGCACCGCACCTGGGCCAGCCGCTGCCACCGCTGCACAGCGAGCGCACGCACGCCTTGTTGCGCTATTACGTGGCCGAACATGCCGGCGAGCTGGTCAGTGCCAGCGACGACCGCCACCACCGCAGCGCGCACAGCGATGTGCAGTACCGCCGCATGCGCGTGCCCGGCGAGCAGATCCGGCTCAGCCATTCCAACAAGGATTACCTCGGCGTGCTGAGCGCACTGGCGCGCGATGCCGATGCATTGCAGCAGGCCGTGCAACAGGCAGAAGCCGGCCTGCAGTGGAAGATCGACCCACCGGAGTTGCACGCATGAGCAACGCGACCGATCAGCACTACATCACCACGCGCATCATCGATGCCTGCCTGCGCGAAGATCTGCGCGGCATCGCCAGCCGCGGCAGCGCGGCCACGCCCGACGCCGCGCTGCTGGCGCACTGGGCCGCGCCGCAGCCGCCCACCCAGTGGTGGCGCATCACACACCTGCCCGATGGCACCGTATGGCTACCGATTCACCACGGCGGCTACCTGCAGCGGACCAGCGCGTGCACCGATCGCTGGCTGGTGCAACGCGGCACGGCGGTGCAGCTGGAACACGGCGCAGCCGCCTGGCTGCAACGCCTCAGCCAGGGGCTGGATCCGGACACGCAACAGTTGCACCGCGCCTACGCCGATGAAGCCGCGTGCGCCGCGGCACATCGTGGCCTGGCACGCGACGCCTATGCCGCCCAAGCGCCGCACCTGGTGCAGGCCCTGCACGCAGCGGATGCGGCCGAGCGCGCGTACCGCTGCGACCAGCTGGCCAGCTACCGCGACCACCCGTTCTATCCCACCGCACGCGCCAAGGCCGGCTTGGCGCCTACCGAGCTAAGCGCCTATGCACCGGAATTCGCACCAACGTTTGCACTGCATTGGCTGGCCATTCCGCAGGCGCAGGTGAGTTGCACCAGCACGCCGCCTGCGGAGCTATGGCCGGATCTTGCACGCGTGGGGTTGCCGGCCGAACTCGCGCAGACACACCAGCTCTGGCCAGTGCATCCGCTGGTGTGGGCGCGGCTGGAACAGGACGGGTTTGCCCTTCCTGCCGGTAGCGTGCGTGCACCGCTGACGTACCTGCCGGTGCGCCCGACGCTGTCGGTACGCACGCTGGTGCCGCTGCAGCATCCGCACCTGCATCTCAAGCTGCCGATCCCGATGCGCACGCTCGGCGCATTGAACCTGCGCCTGATCAAGCCCTCCACGTTGTACGACGGCCATTGGCTGGAGCAGGCGCTGCGTCGCATCGATGCGCACGATGCCGCGCTGCGCGGGCGCTGCGTGTTCGTTGACGAATCCCACGGTGGGCACGTCGGGCAGACCCGGCATCTGGCCTACCTGCTGCGGCGCTACCCACCGCTGGACACCGCCACTTTGGTGCCTGTGGCTGCGCTGTGCGCCCTGATGCCCGATGGCCGGCCGATGGCGATCCATCTGGCCGAGACGTTCAGCGGTGGCGACCTGCTGGCCTGGTGGCGCGACTACACCGAACTGCTGCTTGCCGTGCATCTGCGGCTATGGCTGCGCTATGGCATCGCGCTGGAAGCCAACCAGCAAAACAGCGTGCTGGTGTATGCGCCCGGCCAGCCCACACGCCTGCTGATGAAGGACAACGATGCCGCACGCATCGCGCTGCCGCAGCTGCGCGCGCAGCTGCCCGAGATCGACACGCTCGGCCCGCTGCACGATGCACGCATTGCAGTGGACGATGCGCAGGCACTGGCGCAGATGTTCTGCACGATCGTGTTGCAGCTGGATCTGCAGGCCGTGCTCGAGGGCCTGGCCGAATGGCAACCCGCGTTGCGGGCACCGCTGTATGCGCAGCTGCAGGCGCAACTGGCGCAGACACTCGCGCAGCTGGACGCCGAGCGCATCGACACCGCACCGGCGCGGCGCTTGCTCGCCGCACCGCAGCTCCCGGTGAAGTATCTGCTCAGCGCCGGCAGCCTGCTGAGCAAACAGCACACCGGAGCACGCGATATCAACAAGTTCTACGGCGACAGCGCACCCAACCCGTTCGGCGCGGCCTTTGCCGATACCGAGGACGCGGCACTGCGCCAGCGGGTGGCGCAGCGATGACGCGCATCCTCGGCCCGGTGCTGGCTGCGCATTACCTGGCCGCCTTCACCGCACTGGGCATGCCGCTGTTTCTGCCGCAGGTGCTGGCCGAACTGGCACCGTCGGCGGCAATCGGTTGGAGCGGCGTGCTGTATGTGCTGCCAACCCTGTGCACCGCACTCACCGCGAGCACCTGGGGGCGGCTGGCCGATCGGTATGGACGCAAGCGTTCGCTGCTGCGTGCCCAACTCGGGCTGGCGCTGGGCTTTGCAATCGCCGGCTTCGCACCCACCCTGCCCTGGCTGGTGGTCGGGCTGATCGTGCAGGGCACCTGCGGCGGCTCATTGGCGGCGGCCAACGCGTACCTGGCCAGCCAGCCGCAGGCTGGGCCATTGGCGCGTGCACTGGACTGGACCCAGTACTCGGCACGGTTGGCGATGGTCAGTGCGCCGGCCTTGCTCGGGCTTGCGGTGGCGCTGGGGCCGGCGCAAGCCTTGTACCGCGCGTTGGCGCTACTGCCGCTGGTGGCCTTCGCGCTGACCTGGCGCTTGCCGGCCGACCAACCGGCTCCACCCGCCCACAGCCCGCGCACCGCATCGCCACGCGCCACCCAGGCACTGCCCTCCATGGCCAGCGCGAATTGGCCGGCATTGATGGTGGCGCAGTTCCTGTTCTGCTTCGCGATGGTTGTGACGTTTCCGTATTTCATTCCGTATGCGCTGGCGCGCGGTGCCGGGCACGACGCGTTGGCTGGCCTGCTCTACAGCCTGCCGCATCTGGTCTATCTGGTGGTGCTGCCGTGGTGGCGGCGCGGCGATGGCGCGGCCTGGCTGGTGCCTGGCTTGCTGCTGTTTGCACTGGCCTGCGCATGGCAGGCATTTCTCGACGGCACCGTGGCCATGGCGGGTGCGCGCCTGCTGTTTGGGCTGGGCATGTTGTTCGGCCTGCGTGGGCTCAACCGCAGCCTGGCTGCCGTGGCCACTGGCCAGGGCGCCGGGCGTCTGTTCGGCCGCTTCGATGCCTGCGGCAAATGGGCTGGCGTGCTGGCCGGCGTCGCCGCCGGTGCGCTGACCCAGCGCTGGGGCCCGACCACACCGTTCCTGGCCGCCGCCCTGGCGGCCGCCGCTGCTGCGCTCACCGTCCTGGTGCGCTTTCCGTCGAGGAGAATTGCCGATGTCGCCGCACACGATGCCTGACCCCTGGTTCGACAGCATGGCCGATGCACAGGCCTGCGCCTGCTGGTTGAATTGCTACCTGCGCGAGTTCGCCATCCCGCGTGGTACTGCCGACTTCGACTACACCGGCCCGGATCGCCCCGGCGCACGCAGCGCACGCAGCGCAGACGATCGCTGGCTGCGGATCGCATTGGGGGATGCGGGCGTGCTGTGCGTGCGCATTGCCCATGCCGACCGGCTGGGCCGCTGCCGGTTCGTGTCCACGCCGTTCCTCAAGGCCGCCGGGCAGCCCTGGCAAAGCCTCGACGCGCATGCGTTGGCGCGCAGCCTGCTGCAGGCACTGGGCAGCACGCATGCGGTCAACCCGGAACTGTTGGCGCAAAGCGACAACAGCGTGGCGATCACCGCCGCGTTACTGCGCCAGGCACAGGCCGCCACGCCCACCGGCGATACGTTGATCGATGCCGAACAGGCCTTGCTGTGGGGCCACGCACTGCACCCCACGCCCAAAAGCCGCGAAGGTGTGGCGCTGGCGCAGGTCCTGGCCTGCGCACCGGAAGCACGTGCGGCGTTTGCGTTGTACTGGTTCCGCATCGACCCGCGCCTGCTGCGCGTGCAAGGCCGCGATGTGCGTGCCACCTTGCAACAGCTCAGCGGCCACGACGATCTGTACCCCTGCCACCCGTGGGAAGTGCAACGCCTGCGCGATGATCCACTGCTGCAGGCCTTGCAGGCACGTGGCGCGATCACACCCGTGGGCGTGTTGGGCGAGCCACTGCGGCCCACCTCGTCGGTGCGCACGCTGTACCACCCGGCGCTGGCGTATTTCCTCAAGTGTTCGGTGCATGTGCGCTTGACCAACTGCGTGCGCAAGAACGCCTGGTATGAGCTGGAAAGCGCGGTGGCGCTGACGCATCTGCTGGCACCGAGCTGGCAGGCCCTGGCCGCGCAAGTACCCGGCTTCGACGTGATGCTGGAGCCGGCTGCCACTTCGCTGGATGTCACCCAGTTCGACCCGGCATTGGCCGCAGCAGATCCGCTGGCCACGCGTGCGTTGGCCGAGAGCTTCGGCATCCTGTATCGGCAGGCGCCCACCGCCGCACAACGTACGCGCTGGCGCCCGCAAGTGGCGGCCGCGCTGTTCACCAGCGATGCGCAGGGCCACAGCGTGGCCGCCGCTGCGCTGCGTGCGCACAGCGTCCACCGCCTGGACCGGCACACCGCCACCGTGCTGTGGTTTCGCGCATATGCCGGGCTGCTGCTGGATGGTGTTTGGAGTGCGCTGTTCCAGCACGGCATTGCATTGGAGCCGCATCTGCAGAACACCGTGATCGGCTTCAGCGATGGCTGGCCCACGCGCGTGTGGATCCGCGATCTGGAAGGCACCAAGCTGCTCGCGCAACGCTGGCCGGCTGCGCGCCTGCATGGCGTGGGCGAGCGCGCACGGCAATCGCTGTACTACACACCCGAGCAGGCCTGGAACCGCGTGGCCTACTGCGCGCTGGTCAACAATCTGGCCGAAGCGATCTTCCACCTGAGCGATGGCGATGCGGTCCTGGAAGCCCGCCTGTGGCAGTGCGTGGCCGAAATCGCCGCACGCTGGCAGCAACGCAATGGCGCGCAGCCGGCACTGCAAGGCCTGATCGACGGCGCAGCGCTGCCCGGCAAGAACAACCTGGGCACACGGCTGTTGCAACGTGCAGATCGTCAATCGGACTACACCGCCCTGCCCAACCCCATCGCGCCAGTGCATGCCGTGCAGCAGGTGGCCGCATGAGCCTGCAGATCGATGCCACGGCGGTGCGCGCAGCGGTGGCGCAGTTACGTGCGCACAGCGACGCCCCGCTATGTGCGTACGTCTACGACCTGGCCGCACTGGATGCGCACGCAGCATGGATGCGTGCGCAGCTGCCGCCCGGCTGCACGCTGTTCTACGCTGCCAAGGCCAATGCCGAACCGCAGATCCTGCAGACGCTGGCGCCGTACGTGGATGGGGTCGAAGCCGCATCCGGCGGCGAGCTCGCCTGGCTGCACCAGCAGCAACCGGATGCGGCGCTGCTGTTTGGTGGGCCGGGCAAACTGGAGAGCGAACTGGCGCAGGCCGTGCGCCTGCCCGACTGCACCGTGCATGTGGAAAGCCTGGGCGAATTGCAGCGGCTGGCGGCGATTGCGCGACAGATCGCCCGGCCCGACCGCCGGCGCATTCCGGTGTTCCTGCGCATGAACATCGCCGTGCCCGGTGCACAGACCACGCGTTTGATGATGGGCGGCCAGCCATCGCCATTCGGGCTGGACCCGGACGACCTGGAGGCCGCACTGCTGCAGCTACGCGCCAGCCCGGCACTGGAGTTGCGCGGCTTCCATTTCCACCTGATGTCGCACCAACGCGATGCCGCCGCGCAGCTGCACCTGATCGCGGCGTATCTGCGCACCGTGCAGCACTGGCGGCAGCGCCATGGCCTGGGCCCGCTGCTGGTCAATGCCGGCGGCGGCTTCGGCGTGGACTATCTGACGCCAGAGGCCTCGTTCGACTGGGCAGGCTTCTGCGCCGGCCTGCCCGCCGTACTGCACGCGCACGGCGACGGCCTGCAACTGCGCCTGGAACCCGGCCGCTATGTCAGCGCCAGCTGCGGCTGGTACCTGATGGAAGTGCTGGACATCAAGCGCAGCCACGGCGCGTGGTTTGCGATTGCCCGTGGCGGCACCCATCACTTCCGCACGCCGGCCGCGCAAGGCCACGACCATCCGTTCGTGGTGGTGCGCGGCGCACACGCACCGGTGCTGCGCGATACCCCGGTCACCCTGGTCGGCCAGCTCTGCACGCCCAAGGATGTGCTGGCCCGCAATCAGCGCGTTGCAGCGCTCGCTCCCGGCGACTGCCTGGCCTTCCCGCTGGCGGGTGCGTATGCGTGGAATATTTCGCATCAGCAGTTCCTGATGCACCCGCCACCGCAGAGGGTGTTTTTGCCGGTGCAGCACTGAGCTTTTACGTGCTGGCGGCCCACCAACGTCCTGCATGTCGTCGTCGCCCAGGCGACCGTCCCGCGCTTGCGTCACTCAGCTAAGATATTCCGGGGGAAGAGCTTTAAGGCAGTGATTGAACTGAGTTACCAGGCGAGGCTCAGCGATTGCAGTGCAAAGCCAAAATCCGACAACACCTGGCCGACTTGCGCAGCCCCTGCGCGACCAGGCAACGTATCAACCATGTCGTGCCTGCTGGGAATGGAAGCCGTGCAACTTCTTATGCGTGGAACACCGTTGAAAAGAATCGCATTGGCCGCGATGGCATTGCTGGCGTTGGTGACCATCGCCTTGCTTTATTTGCGCGGGCAACCCGATGTCCTGGAAAACGCGCCTTCAACCGGCAAGCAGGTCGCTACCGTGTATGCTTCAGAGGCTAGCGACCGGGTAACCAGCGCTGGGCATGATGCGACGCCTGCAACAACGTGGGCATCGGCCTCCAGCGCCGAGATTGATCGCGATTTCCACGACACGAGGAACAGGGCGGAGTCGGGCGACCCTGTGGCCCAGCGCAAGCTCGCACAGATGTACGAGCGTTGCATGCTCTACAGCCAGTCGCCTGAGAATTTCAGGGCAATGCTGGAGATGTATGCACAACATACAAAAGAGGACGCAGCACGCTTTTCGGCTGTGGCACAACGACTTTCTCACTACTGCGATTCGATCGATAGTGGCAAACGCATCCCGATGGTGGCGTACCAGCTCTGGTATGCCGAAGCTGCCCGGCGCGGAGATTTGATCGCACAGATAAAAGTCGCGACAACCATCGAAAATCAGCCGACTGAGGCGGCGTATCGCGAACTCGTGGCCAAAGCCTTTCAGAGCAGAGATCCCGAAGCGATATTCGCGCTCGGGGACATGTTGAGTTTAGCGAAGGCATCTGTTGACCTGGGGGCTTATGCATCGCAGCCTGGTGGCAACTACTCCGAGTATGCGTGGGAGCTGGCTGCCTGCCGTGCCGGAGCCGAGTGCAGCCCCGGGTCTTTTCGCATGGATAGTGCATGCATGGCTGGCATGTGTAATGGCTCAAGTTTCGAAAGCCAGATCAAGCACAACTTCATTCCTCCGGCCCAGCTGAAATTTTTGGAGAGGGATGTAGAGCGGATCAGGTCTCTGCTTGAAGCAAACAATTGATGGAGCTCACGCTCACTCGCACACGTCGCTTGTCGACGCGTGGATCTGCAATACATTGAATGCAGCAGTATTCGTTCGCCACCGTGATTGATCTCCACTCCGATCAATCCTGCTCGGCAACCGCCACCACCGGCACGCGGATGTCGGCGCGCAAGTCGGCTTCGGCCACGGTCTCGGGGTCGTCGAGGTAGAGGTAGTGCAGGGGTGCGTCGCGCAGTGCGTGACCGCTGCCGGGCAGCCAGTCGGCGAGCAGGCGGTCGAGCGCGTCTTCCAGCCCGGCATAGCTGCCGGTGTGGCGCAGCACGGCATGTGCGCCCTCGCCGAGCACACGCACGTGCAGCGGCGCCGGCGGCGCAACAGCGGTGGCGAAGGCGATGCCGCACTCGAACAGATGCTGCTGCGCTGGCACGTCGCGGTGGTCGCTGAGTGGCACACCGATCAGTGCGTGCAGGTGCTCGATCACGCCTGCACGCTCGGCCCAGGCGGCGATGCGGCCAAAGCCACGATCCAGGTCATCGAAGGCGCCGCGCTGACGCAGCACCACCACTTCCAGCGGCTCCAGCCATTGCACGGTGACCTGCAGCGGCGCGGGCGCAGCGTGCGGTGCCAGCGCGGGCGTGGCGAGCTGCTGCAGGGTCTGGGCGCGTATCGCCGGCGCCTGCCGCAGGCTGCTCGGGCTCACCTGCAGCAGCGCGCGGAACGCACGCGCCAGCGCCTGCGGGGTCTGGTAGCCCACCGCCAGCGCTACCTCGGTGATGCTGCGGCCTGGCTCGCCGAGCAGATGCACGGCCTGGCTCAGGCGCAGGCGGGCGGTGGTCTGGCCCAGCGTTTCCCCCGCCAGCGCGCGGTAGACCCGGTGGAAATGGTGCGGCGACTGATGCGCCACCGCGGCCAGCGCGGCCAGATCCGGCAGCGGGCTGCCTGTGCGGATACTGTCCTGCAAATGGGCCACGACACGTTCGACGTTGCGGTGGCGGTGCGCGGTGGCTGCGTCATGCATGGGCGGGTCCTCGTTTGTGCGCCCAGCATCGCCGAACACGCGGGCGTTTGCGGTCCCGATCTTGCGCAGCATGCCAACCCGCAGCGTGCTCAACCACGCCGCATGGCACCGCCTAGCCGGCGTACACCGCCAGGCCCACCAGCACCGCGGTCTCGCTGAGTTCGATCAGTGCGCCACAGGTGTCGCCGGTCATGCCGCCGAGCCGGCGCAGGCAGGCGCGCCGCCACAACGCAAACACCAGCGCAGCGATCCCGCAGGCCAGCGCCGCACGTGCAGGGCCCGCCATGCAGGCAACCCCCACTGCAGCGGCCACGGCCAGCACGCAGACCGTGCGGCTGGCGCCGGCCAGCGCGCTTCCCAGGCCGCCGGCGCGCACGTACGGCGTGCTCGCAAATGCCGCCACCACCGCGGCGCGTGCCAACAGCGGCGCCAGCCACAGCGCCGCTGGCGCAGCCGGCAACAACGTCGTCAGCGCGGCGCACTTGAGCAACAGCATCAGCACCACCGCAGTCACCGCCATCGGGCCGCTGGTGGGGTCCTTCTAGATGGCCAGCGTGCGTGCGCGGTCGCCCATGCCACCGACCCAGGCGTCGGTCGTGTCGGCCAGCCCGTCCAGGTGCAGGGCGGGTGCTGGATATCAAGCGCAGCCACGGCCAGTGGTTCGCGATCGCCCGCGGCGGCACCCACCATTTCCGTACCCCGGCCGCGCAGGCCCACGCCCCCCCCCTTCCGCGTGCTGCGCGGCACCCTCGCCCCGGTGATCAGCGACACGCCGGTCACCCTGGTCGGCCAGCTGTGTACGCCCAAGGACGTGTTGTCACGCCAGCAACCGGTGGCCGCGCTCGCACCCGGCGATTGCCTGGCCTTCCCGCTGGCCGGCGCCTATGCGTGGAATATTTCGCACCAGCAGTTCCTGATGCACCCGCCGCCGCAGCGGGTGTTTCTAACTGAGGGGCGCTGACTTACCAATTGCGGACGAACAAAGCTTAGGCCTGGGTCAGCAGGCCCACATGCAGATGTGCTGTTGCCGCAATTTCCCGAGGTGACTCGAAGTAGCTGTGCAGAAATTTCGTAGAAGTTAGCCAGGCGGATCGTTGCCCAGTGGCAATTCTTCTAGGGAAGGTCTGAACGACCCACCAAACCTCTCAAATTCCAGCTTCTTGCATGTCAGTGACGAGCAACATGTCGCGTTTGGTGCGATTTCTGCAACTTTCTAGCGGTTTTTTAGCTGCCATCAGGCAGCATTACCCCCGGGCCGCAGCAATTGCCGACGCACCATCCATCAGTTGGCCTCTGGCTCGGCTCTTGCCTGTGCCCTCAGACCCCGAAAAAGGATGAGATCGCGGCATGATTGAGTTCGACCCGCACCATCGTATAGATCTGACCGGCGCTCGGTCCGGTTCTATTTCCTCGGTGATCGCCTGATCACTCCCGGAAGGTCGCGAGCTGCTCCCGGAAGATTTGGCCTGGCTGTCACTCACCGCCTGCCAAGCGCAGGAATGGCGCCGGATGCCGGAAGCTGCACGCTCGGAACCGTTGCTCAACCGCAACGCGCTTGAACTCGGCACTGAACTTCCTATGCTTTGACATGAATACTCATCATGGCCCGGATCGACCTTCCTGTTAGTGTCCGTGAAAACGGGGTAGAACCCCCACTGCAATCTGGAAGGCTAAGCTATGCCCGTAGCCGCTTGCATAGGGTCACGACAAGAATTGCACGAAACCGTATGTCAAGAACCAACGAATGGAGAACGATTTCAGATGAAGAATTGGCTGATCGGCTTAGTAGTCACCATGGCATGGACTAGCCCCTGCGTTGCTCAAATCGCCCCTGAGTTGCTTGGGGGCGCGGATCCGGACAAGCCGATGTTCAGCGAATCCTTCTACAAGGGGATTGAGGGCAATTGGGTGCTGGTACGCGAACCCGTCAACACCGGTTACCACTGCTCGGTTAATTTCATCACGCCAGATTCCACCTTGTCGCTTCGCGGTCCCGCCGACGCTGGGATGGCGCGAAAGGGTCACGGCAGTCTTTGGCTCATCAGCGAGGCAATCCCCCCGGTGACAAAGCCCGAGATCGCTCCGATCACGTTGTCATCTACCAACCACCCTACGCAGAATGTTCAGGCCGCCCATGTGAGCATGCCTGGCCAGAGCAGTGGGGCGTTGTTGCTGACCATCGACGTGCAGAAATCGGTACAGGAAAAGCCGGACAGTAATGAGCTCGCCATCCAGCTTCAGGGGAAAGAGGTGTTCCGGTCAAAAGTTGTCCAGTTGCAGCTGGCGTATCGCCAGCTTTCGGCTTGCATGAGCGCGGCTCGAAAATAGACCATGATTTCAGCCGTTTGGCACGTTCAAGATGTCGGTGCAGGCGCGACCCATCCCGCCTGTGTCGCCACTTGTGTCAACGAAGATATTCACATCGGCAACCCTCAGCATCCCGGCGCTATCCGGGATCAGCACATAGCGGACGTTGCAACTTTTATAACCGCCGCCAGTGTAAGTCGCGCCGGTCACAAGATTCTGCCACATGACGCGATTGTCAAAGGCCTGCCCATAAGAGAGCGTCCGCGCGATCCCGGCCTGACGGACAGCGGGGTTGCCGTTCGCGGCGACGACCTCTTGCTCAGTCTTACCCGCCCACACCTGGATCAGGAGCGATTCACTACGCGATAAACGCCTTTTTCCACGGTATTCAGCGGCGGCCCGAATAAAATCCAGATTGGCGTCCATCGTCGCCAGCTTGCCCTGCACCTCCCCCTGCGCTTCGGTTACTTGTTGCTGCATTTGGGTCAATTTTGCCGTGAGCGCTGCCGATTCTGCTGGCGTCAGCTTGCGGCCGCCATTGATCGCGGGCTTCGGCACGTCAGACCACAGCGTTTCCCAGGTAAAATCGGCAAGCGAACTCATCGACAGTCCGGCGGGCACCAGTTCCAGTCCATTCAAGCCAATGGCTGCAAGTTTCGCTCGCAATGTATCGGACTTAACCACACGATCGACCGCCGCAGCTTGCTTGGCATCGCCAATGCTGGCACTGTTGCAGGCTACATTCCATGCCTGTCGCATCGTGTAGCTGGTTGTGCTTTGCCAATCGGTGGGCTGGAGATCAATGATCGCCGGATCCTGTTTCATAGTCTTTGCGCCGCTGGCCACCCGGAATTCTACGGAATCCGGCGTGTCCAATATGCCGGTTGAATCAGCCTTGTGCTTGGGTGCGCCACGGCCGCGCCGAATCGACTTGGGGCATTTGAACTGAAGTTGATATTCCAACCATAGGGGTTGGTCGACCGCTTCATAGACCATCGTCAAATCAATCTGAATGACACGGCTTGAGTCAGGATTTGCGAGATCATCATTGATCGGTGTGTGGTCCATAATTGCGTCACTGGCGTAGACGTTGACACGATTTCCGGCTGCACCTTGCATATCGATCAGAAACTCGCTGGCCCCGACTTGCGTCGCGATGGCCATAATGCCCGCGCCGATTACGAGTTTTGTGATTTGTCGTGTCATGAGCGCTTCCTTACCCGTTATGTCAACTCGCGCTCTACCGCGCACGCATGTTGCTGATATCAAGACGTTCTCAAAATTTGAGTACGCAATTTTTGAAGCTTCTGCCGGAACCTGGCGCTTCCAGGTCGATTGTGCTGCAGCGACGTCGGAAATGCTAAGCCTTGTTGCGGAACGCCCTCGTTAGGCTTGTAGACCAAGCGCGGAACTTCTCTAAGTGCCGGGAAGCCACGAGCGACGCTGGCGTTGCACCTGCGCCGGAGAACTCAGCAGATGACGCACGCTGACGGATGCCGTTGGTCGCAGCGCCCACGGCCGCTGCGCAGGCGCAGACGATGCGTGGGCCGGGGTCCATCCGTCGGGAGGACGATTGCGTCAGTTGCAGCGCCTGCCTGGTCAACTCAACCACAGCGCCAGCATCACCAGCACGGCCGTTTCAGTCAGTTCCACCAGTGCGCCGCAGGTATCGCCGGTCATGCCGCCCAGGCGCTGCAGGCAGGCGCGGCGCCAGAGTGCGAACACCAGTGCGGCGATACCGACGCACAACGCCGCGGTGGCCAGCCCGGCAACGATGCACACTGCGGTACCGGCGATCAGCGCCAGCCACAGGCCCGCACGTGGCGCGCCCGACAGCGCGCTGCCCAGCCCGCCGGCGCGTACATACGGCGTACTCAGGAAGGCGGCAACCAGCGCGCTGCGCGCCAGTAGCGGCGCCAGCCATAGCGTGGCCGGCGCCCGCGTCAGCAGGCTGGCCAAGGCGGCGCATTTGAGCAGCAATACCAGCACCACTGCGGTGACTGCCATCGGGCCGCTGGTGGGGTCCTTCATGATCGCCAGCGTGCGTGCGCGGTCTCCCATGCCACCAACCCAGGCATCGGTGCTGTCGGCCAGCCCATCCACGTGCAGCGCGCCGGTCAGCCAGACCCAGCTGCTCAGCACGATGGCGGCGGCCAGCAGCGGAGCGGCGCCGCGCAGGCACCACGCCAGCGCCAGCAGCAAGACGCCCAGCAGCAGCCCGACCAGCGGGTACCACGGCAACGAACGCGCCTGCGCGCCGGGGCGGGTAAATGCCCAGGCCGGCACCGGAATGCGGGTCAGGAAGCCAACCGCCGCAAGCAGCCCATCGATCATGCCTGCGCGGTGGCCACAGTCATCGGCGGCCAGCGCAGCGGATGCAGCGAGGCATGCGGCACTGCCAGCTCGGTCATGTGGCCGAAGCCATCGCCCGCAACCAGGCAGCGCAACGCGCGGATCGCACCGCCGTGGGTCACCACCAGCACGCGCTGCGCGGGGTAGGTTGCCACGATCGCATCCAGCGCCGCAGCCAGCCGCGCGCAGAACGCCTCGAACGACTCGGCCCCCGGTGGCGGATACCGCAGCGGGTCCGACCAGAAGCGCCCCAGCGCCGCGCCTTCATCGCGATCGATATCGGCCACCGGTACGCCCTGCCAGCGGCCGAAGTGGTATTCGCGCAAGCGGGGATCCAGCTGCAGCGGCAGGCCGCGTGCCGTTGCGAATTCAGCAGCAAATAAGGCGCAGCGCTGCAGCGTGGAGGCCACCACCACATCCCATTCGCCTGCGGCGGTGGCCTCGCGCAGCTGCTGCCAGCCGGTGGCGGTGAGCGGGTCGTCGAGCTGGCCGCGATAGCTGCGCTGGCCAGTGTCGCCATGCCGCAGCAAGGTGATCTGCGCGCTCATGCGTCCGAGACCCCCGCCTCGGCAAAGGTCGCCATGCCGTTGTGCAGGGCGCAGGCGGTGCGCAGCAGCGGGATGGCCACCGCCGCGCCGCTGGCTTCGCCCAGGCGCAGGTCCAGTTGCAGCAGCGGCTCGGCCTCCAGTGCGCGGAGCAAGGCGGCATGACCACGCTCCTGCGAGCGATGGCCGAACAACAGCCATTCGCGCACGCCGGGATTCAAATGCACCGCCACCAGCGCCGCGGCCGTGCTGATAAAGCCATCCACCAGCACCGGGATGCCGGCCTGAGCAGCCGCGATATACGCCCCAACCAGCGCGGCGATTTCAAAACCACCAAGCCGGCGCAGCCGCTCCAGCGGTGTGGCGGCGTCGGCATGCACGGCCAGCGCGCGGGTGATCACGGTGGCCTTGTGCGCAATGCCTTCGGCGTCCAGGCCGGTGCCGGCGCCGGCCATGGCCTGCGGAAATTGCGAGAGCAGCGCGCAGCTCAGCGCGGCAGCGGCGGTGCTGTTGCCGATGCCCATTTCGCCGCCAACAAACAGCTGCGTGCCGCAGGTGCGCGCCTGCGCGATGCTCTCTGCGCCGGCCGCCAATGCGTCGCGCAATTGCGCCGGCGTCATCGCCGCCTGCTCACAGATATTGGCGCACGCCGGCGCGATCCAGGCGCGGCGGACCCGCGGCAACTCGCCGGGGTCATTGACCACGCCCAGGTTCACCACTTCCAGCCGGGCGCCGAGTTCGCGCGCCAGCACCGCAATGGCCGCACCGCCGCGCGCGAAGTTGCGCACCATCTCGCCGGTCACCGCCTGCGGAAACATCGACACGCCTTCGGCGGCCACGCCGTGGTCGGCGGCATACACCGCAATCCAGATGCGTTGCACGGTGGGTTGTTCATTGCGTTGCCAGGCGGCAAATTGCACCGCCAGTTGCTCCAGCCGGCCCAGCGCACCGGGCGGCTTGGTCAATTGCTCCTGCCGCGCCAGCGCCGCTGCCTGCACCCGCGCATCCGGCACCGCGCAGGCGCCCTGGATCCACTCGATACTCACACCGCCTCTCCTTTCAACACCATGGGCAGGCCGGCCACCACGAACACGACCCGCTCGCACTGTAGCGCCAATGCCTGGTGCAGCCGGCCGGCTTCGTCGACAAACCGGCGCGTCAGTTCGCCCAGCGGCACGATGCCCTGCCCCACCTCGTTGCTGACCAGCACAAGTTGCCCGGGCAACTGGCCCAGCGTGGCCAGCAGCGCCTCGCGCTCACGGGCGAACACCGCGCTGTCCGGGTGGCCCAACAGGTTGCTCAGCCACAGCGTGAGGCAATCCACCAGCACGCAGCGGCCCGGTGCGGCCACCGCCTGCAAGCTGGCGGCCAACGCAATGGGTTCTTCCACGCACTGCCAGTGCGCCGGGCGGCTGCCACGGTGATGGGCGATGCGCGCGGCCATTTCGCCATCGAAGGCCTGCGCGGTGGCCAGGTACACCACCTCCAGCCCGGAGGCGGCGGCAATGCGCTCGGCAAACGCGCTCTTGCCCGAGCGCGCGCCGCCCAGGATCAACTGGCGCATGCCGGCTCCCCCAGGGTGAGCCGCGTCAGTGCGGCGATGTCCAGATGGGCGTGCACGGTGTCGGCCAGGCGGTCGAGCGTGGCTTCGCGCAGGCTGGCCAGGTCCAGCGGTGCCGCGTCGGCAAGCCCGGCCCAGGCGAGCAATGCGGCCAGCGCCGCGGGGTGGTCGAAGATGCCGTGCAGATAGGTGCCCATGACCTGACCATCCTCGGACACTGCACCGTCACTGCGGCCATCGTCCAGCTGCAGCAGCGGCCGCGCCAGCGCCGCACCGGTGCTGAGGCCGCAATGGATTTCGTAGCCGCTGACCGCTGCGCCACTGGGCAGCAGCCGGCCACCGACGCGGTGCAATTGCTTGTGCGGCTGCAATGCGGTTTGCAGTGCCAGCCAGCCCAGCCCGGCGCTGCTGCCGGGTGCGCCTTCGATGCCGTGCGGGTCGTGCACCTGCTCGCCCAGCATCTGCAGGCCGCCGCAGATGCCGAGCAGTTTGCCGCCGTAGCGCAGATGCCGCGCGATCGCCGCTTCCCAACCCTGCGCGCGCAGCCAGGCCAGATCCTGGCGGGTGGACTTGCTGCCCGGCAGCACGATCAGGTCGCACGGCGGTGCTGACTGGCCTGGCCCGATCAGCTGCACGTCCACATGCGGGTGCGCCAGCAAGGCGTCCAGATCGGTGTGGTTGCTGATCCGCGGCAACACCGGCACCACCACGCGCAGGCGCGCCTGCGGCTTGTGCACCGGGCCGCGCGGCAACGCATCCTCGGCATCGAGCTGCAGGCCATGCAGATACGGCAACACGCCGAGCACCGGCTTGCCGGTTTCGCGCTCCAGCCAGTCCAGGCCGGGCTGCAGCAGCGCAAGGTCGCCACGGAAGCGATTGATCACGAAACCGGCCACCCGTGCGCGCTCGCTCGGCGACAGCAACGCCAGCGTGCCGACCAGATGGGCGAACACGCCGCCGCGGTCGATGTCGGCGATCAGGATCACTGCGCAATCCACCGCCTCGGCGTAACCCATATTGGCGATGTCGTGTTCACGCAGATTGATTTCCGCCGGGCTGCCGGCGCCTTCCACCAGCAGCACGTCGAATCGTTCCACCAGCCGCGCGTGCGAGGCCAGCACCGCCGTGCGCGCAGTGCGTTTGTAGGCGTGGTACCCCACCGCATCCAGCGTGGCCACCGGATGCCCGTGCACGATGACCTGCGCGCCGGTGTCGCTGTTGGGCTTGAGCAGCACCGGGTTGAAATCGGTGTGTGGCGGCAACCCGCAGGCCTGCGCCTGCACTGCCTGGGCCCGGCCGATTTCGCCGCCATCCACGGTGACCGCGGAATTGAGTGCCATGTTCTGCGGCTTGAACGGGGCCACCGCAACACCTTGGCGATGCAGCCAGCGGCACAGCGCGGCCACCAACGTGCTCTTGCCCGCATCGGAGGTGCAGCCCTGCACCATCAGCACGCGCGCACTCATGCCTGCAATTCCTGCAGGGCAGCGGCCAGGCGCGCTTCGCCGGCGGCATCCGGCGGCAGCCCGAAGCGCAGGCTGGCGGGCGTCTCGAACAGGCGGGTGAGAATGCCGCGCTGCGCCAGCGCGGTGTGCAGTGCAGGCGCATCGTCGCGGCGGCACCACTGGAAGAACGCCGTGCCCGCGGCTGGCACCAGCCCGTGCGTGGTCAACAGCGCGGCCAGGCGTTGCGAGGCACTATGCAAGCGTGCGCGCGCCTGCGTCTGCCAGTGCGTATCCATCAACGCCTGCTGCACAGCCCAGCGCGTGGGGCCGGCCAGCGTCCACGGCCCGAGCTGCTCGCGCAGCGCCTCCAGCAACGTGGCATGCGCACACACAAACCCCGCACGCGCCCCGGCCATGCCGAAGAACTTGCCCACCGAGCGCAACACCACCAGCCCGGGCAAGTGCGTGTGTGCGCATAGGCTGTGCTGCGGCGTGGCATCCATGAAGGCTTCGTCCACCACCAGCCAGCCGCCACGTGCAGCCAGCCGCGCATGGAGCTGCAGCAGTGCGGCGCTGTCGAAGGTGTCGGCGCAGGGATTGTTCGGATGGATCAAGACGATGACGTCGCAGTGCGCGTCCGCCTGCAACAGCGGCTGTGCCGGCATCGGCAGCACGGTGTGACCGGCGCGCTGCCAAGCCTGTGCGTGTTCCGCGTAGCCCGGTGCCAGCACGCCCACGCGGCTGGGTGCGCGCAGCGTCGGCAGTGCCTGGATCGCGGGCTGCGAGCCGGCCACTGGCAGCAGCTGCGGCGCGCCGTAATAGGCGGCGGCAGATGCGGCCAGGCCATCGTCGTCCTCGGGCAGGCGCTGCCACTGCTGCGCCGGAATGGCCGGCACCGGCCAGGCGAACGGGCTCACGCCGGTGGACAGATCCAGCCAGTGTTCCAGCGCAATGCCGTAGCTCTGCGCAGCGCGGCGCAGGCGTCCACCGTGTTCAAGCATGCTTGCTCCAGTCATCCAATGGGAATCGCAACACGGCTTGCCGGACGCACAACCGATTGTGTGCACTGGCCAGCGCAACGGCGACGTGCAGGACGCATGGCGCAGGGGCACGCGTACACCGTGCTGGACGTGCGGGGTCATCGCAGCACCGCCGTTGCCAGGCCCGCCAGCAACAGCCACAGCGCCACGCCAGCGCGGACCAGCCAGAGCGCACGCAACACGCTGCCTGCATCGGCGGCAGCGCCCTCGCCCAGTGACGGGCGGCGTTGCCACTGCCCGTGGTACGGCGCCGGGCCGCCCAGTTGCACCTGCAGCGCACCGGCGCCCGCCGCCATCACCGGGCCGGCGTTGGGGCTCTTCCAGCCGCGCCCTTGCCGCCACGCGCAACGCACACCGGCACGGGTCTGGCCGAGCACGGCGTAGGTGAGCGCGGTCATGCGCGCCGGCAGCCAGTTGAGCGCATCATCCATGCGCGCGGCCGCCCAGCCGAAGCGTTGGTAGCGCGGCGTGCGATAGCCCCACATCGCATCCAGGGTGTTGGACAGGCGATACAGCACCGCGCCCGGCGCGCCCAGCAGCACGCCCCAAAACAACGCGGCAAACACCGCGTCGCTGCCATTTTCCAGCACCGATTCGGTGGCGGCTGCGGCCACTTGCGCCTCATCGAGGGTAGCAGTGTCGCGGCTGACGATGCGCCCCACTGCCGCGCGCGCCGAAGGCAGGTCGCCCGCACGCAAGGCCTGTGCCACCGGCACCGCATGTTCGCCCAGGCTACGCAGGCCGAGTGCCAGATACAGCGCCACCGTCGCGAATGCCGCGCCGGCCCAGGCCGACCACCACCACAGCGCGAGTTGCACCAGCGCGGCCACCGCGGCCCACGGCAGCACCGCCACGCACCAGGCCAGCACACCGGCGGCGCGCGTGTCGCGGTGCAGCCGCGCTTCGATGCGCTGCGCCCAGCCGCCGAACAGCACCAGCGGATGCGCGCGCCGGGGTTCGCCCAGCAGCAGATCCAGTAACACCGCGGCGGTGGCGATCAGCAGCAGCATGATGCGATGGCGTAACAGCGCGTCATGGCAGAAACAACGCCATGGCTGCGCCCGGATTGGACGGGAAGTAGAAATGCACGAAGCTCGCCGTCATCCGCCATTGCCGGTACACCGGCTCGGCACTGGGCCCGGTGTTGGGATTGCGCGCATGCACCAAGGGGCTGAGCGCGATGCTGGCGCGTGCGTAGTGGAAGGTATGCCCGCGCAGCGTGCCTTCCGGCAATGCGACCTCCTGCAAGCCCAGCGCCACCGAGCGTGCCTGCAGCGCGGCCGTGCCGGGCAGCAGGCCGGCCATCGGTGCGCTGACGCCGTCCTTGCCGGTCAATGCTTCCAGCAGGAACAGCATGCCGCCGCATTCGGCCAGCAGCGGCTTGCCTTGTGCGCAGTGCGCACGCAATGCCACAGCCAGATCACGACGCTGCGACAAGGCCTGCAGATGCAGTTCCGGGTATCCGCCCGGCAGCCACACCGCATCGCAGTTCGGCAGCGCATCACCGGCGATCGGCGAAAAGAACTGCAGGTGCGCGCCGGCTGCCGCCAGCAGTTCCAGATTGGCCGGATACACGAAGCAGAACGCCGCATCGCGGGCGATGGCAATGCGCACGCCCTGCAGCACGGGTGCAATCGCTGCGTGAGCGTCCGGCGGCGCGAACTGCAGTGGCGGCGGCAACGCGGTGGACGCATGCGCGGCCCAGGCATCGGCCAGCGCGTCCAGGCGCTGCTCCAGGTCGGCCACTTCGGCAGCGGCCACCAGGCCCAGGTGCCGCTCCGGCAACTGCAACGCCGGCGCACGCGGCAATGCACCCAGCCACTGCAGCGGGGGCGGCACGCTGTCGCGCAGCAGGCGGGCGTGATGCGCGCTGCCGATGCGGTTGGCGGCCACGCCATACAGCGGCAGATCGTCGCGATAGCGGGCCAGCCCAAGCGCCAACGCACCGAAGGTTTGCGCCATGGCGGCGCCATCGATCACCGCCAGCACCGGAATGCCCAAGTGCACGGCCAGATCGGCGCTGGAGGGCGCGCCATCGAACAGCCCCATCACGCCTTCAATCAACAGCAGGTCGGCGTCGCACGCGGCGGCATGCAGGCGCTGACGGATGTCCGCCTCGCCGGTCATCCACAGATCCAGCTGAAACACCGGCGCGCCGCTGGCGCGTTCGAGCAGCAGTGGGTCGAGAAAATCCGGCCCGGTCTTGAACACCCGCACGCGCCGCCCCTGCCGCGTATGCCAGCGCGCCAACGCAGCAGTCACGCTGGTCTTGCCCTGCCCGGAGGCAGGCGCGGACACCAGCAACGCGGGGCAGTGTGCGGGCAGTGTCACGGCTACAACTCGACGCCGAGCTGTGCCTTGATGCCGGCGTTGAAGGCGTGCTTGACCAGCCGCATCTCGGTGACCGTATCGGCCGCCTCGATCAGGCCGGCCGGCGCGCCGCGCCCGGTGATCACCACATGCTGGCGTGGCGGCCGCGCAGCGACAGCGGCCAGCACCTCCTGCAACGCAACGTACTCCTTGACCAACCCGATGTTGAGCTCGTCTAGCAGCACGAAGTCATAGCGCGGGTCGGCCAGCATGCCGCGCGCCAACTGCCAGGCCGCCTGTGCAGCGGCAATGTCGCGTTCGCGGTCCTGGGTTTCCCAGGTAAACCCTTCGCCCATCACGTGATAGTCGAGCAGATCCGGAAAGCGTCGGAAAAACGCTTCTTCGCCGGTAGAAAATGTGCCCTTGATGAACTGCACCACGCCGCAGTACAGCCCGTGGCCCAGCGAGCGCGCCAGCATGCCGAAGCCGGACGAACTCTTGCCCTTGCCGTTACCGGTATTGACCAGCAACACGCCGCGATCGATCACCGCACGTGCGATGCGCCGGTCCACCAGTTCCTTCTTGCGTTGCGCGCGTTCGCGGTAGTGCGCGTCGTGCTCAGGTGTACTCATGTGCCAACTCCAAGGGTGGAACGTGGGATCACAGCTTGCACGCTTGCACGTACGGCCAGCACGGCGCCCACATAAGCGGCCAGGCCACCGAGCGCCGGCGGGTAATACTGCGGCACCCGCGCAATAAACCCTGCCAGCGAGGCCTGTGGGTAGCGCCCGGAAAAGACATAGAACCCGCCCTTCGATAACAGATAGGCCACGCTGCCACTGAGCACCAGGGCCAGCAACAGGCGCGGCAGATCGCGCCATCCACCACGGTGCAGCCGCATCGCATACACGCGGCCGCCGGCCCACAACGCCGCGTAGGCCAGCGCCAAGGCCCAATACGCCGGCGACACGCACCAATCGGAGAGGCTGCCGGCGGCCATACCGGCCAGGTCCAGCGCCGAGGCCAGCGCGAACAACAGCGGCAACATCCACACCGGCCGCAGCAAGGCGCCGGCCAGGAAGAACACCGCCCAGGACGCGGCACAGTGCACAGTGAGCCCGTCACTGCCGCGCCAGGGCAGGCGCACCGCGCTCACGACAGCTCCAGCGCAGATGCACTGGCCGCGTTGCGTCGCGTGGTACGCCAGCGCAGCACGCGCCACCCTGCCAGCAGCGCCACCGCCAGATACAGCGCAGTGGTGCGCACGAACAGCGGCCCCCACTGCCAGGCACGCGCCAGATACTGGTCCCAGTGCGGATCGGCATAACGCCCGCCCCACCAGTAGAACGCTGCATTGGAGATCAGAAACGACACCGCCGCAGCCAGCACGCCCACGCACCACACACCGCCCAGGGCCACTGCACTGCGGCCCACGCGCGCGTGCAACGCGCTACCGGCGTACCACAGCACGCCATAGGCAAGCGGTAGCGCAGCGTAGGCTGCGGTGATGCAGAAGTCGCTGACACCGGCCAGCGTCACTGCCGCCCAATCGATCAGCACCGACATCAGCAGCAGTCCGATGAAATACCGGTGCCGGCGTAGCGCAAGGCCACCGAGAAAAAACAGCGCCATGGACGCATCCGGCAGATGCAGCCAATCACTGGTGTGGTGAAAGCGCGTGGCGGTCATCACCAGCAGCGCGGCAATGAACACCGCGCGTTCGGCAGGACGGGATAGCGGCTGCATCGGCAATCTCCTTCAGGGCGTGACATCAACGACAGGTGGCGGTGACGCGAGCGCCGGAATTGCCGCGTGCGTGGCGATTCCAGTTGCCGCCGTGGCCCACCTGCACGCTGTACGGCGCAGGGTTACTGCGCCGGGTGGTAACGCAACGTCAGCAGGTAGGCGCGCCCGGGCTGGTTGTACCAGCGCGCGGTTTCATACTGGCGGTCGAACACATTGTTGGCGCTCAGCGACACCTTCCAGTCTGCGTTTACCGCATAGCTCACGCGCAGATCGAGCAGGCCGTAACCGGCCAGGCGGTCGCTGTTGGCCAGGTCGTCGTAGCGCTTGCCGGCGCCGAACAGGCTGGCGCCCACGCCGAACGCGCCGAAGCTGCGGTCCGCGTCGATGCGCCCGCTCTGGCGTGCACGCCGCGGCAGCCAGTTGCCATGGTTGACGTCGCCATCGGCACGCGGGTCCAGCCAGGTCAGCGCGCTACGCACGGTCCAGCCGGCCAGTTCGGTGTCGTAGCCGGCTTCCACGCCGCGGATGCGCGCCTGGTCGATATTGTTTGGCTGGCCGAACGGATGCGTGGCATCCACCAGCCCGGCGTCGTAGGCAATCAGATCATCGATGCGGGTCTGGAACGCGCTCAGCGTCCAGGTGCCCCAGTCGTAGTTGCCACGCAGGCCCAGCTCGGCGCTCCTGGAGGTTTCCGGCCCCAGCAGCGGATTGCCGTAGTCCGGGTAATACAACTCGTTGAACGTGGGCGCCTTGAACGCGGTGCCATAGCTGGCGGTCACACGCAGATGCTCAGCGACATCCCAGCCCCACAGCAGGCTGCCGGTGGTCTTGCCACCGAACTGGCTATTGTCGTTGCGACGCAGGCTGGCCTGCAGCGACTGCGTGCCGAAGCTCTGCTGCCACTGCGCGAATGCGGCGCGGTCGATGCGGCTGTCGGCATCGTAGGTGTCGCTGCTGGCAATCGCATCGCGCTGCCAGTCAAACCCCACCGTCAGCAAGCCCGGACCGGCATCCACATCGGCCTGCAACGAACCCTGCTTGCGTCGCGTGTCGTAGGTGGACACATAGGTGCCATCGAAATACGCATCGCTGAAATCCACGCTGCTCCCGAGGCTGGCCGTGAGCTTGAACGCGTCGGTCGGCGCATACCTCACGCGGCCGCCCACGGCCTGCTGCACACCCTTGGACAGGTTGCCGCCGAAGGCCGAGCCGTCGTATTCGTTGCGGCTCTGCGCGCGCAAGGCGTGCACGTCTGCATCCCACTGGCGGTTGAAGCGCCAGCCGCCCTGCACATTCAACGAATCGTTGCGGTAGCCGTCGCGGTCCGGGTCGTAGCTGCTGGAGCGGGTGTCCAGATAGGCGTTGATGCCGTCGGTCTCGTCGTGCACCGCGTTGACCGAATACCAACCGCCGCGTTCGCCCAGATCGCCATCGCTGCGCCCGGCCACGCCGGCGCTGTAGCGGCGCGCGTTGTCGCTGCCAGCAGCAGCGCTGAAGGTCGGCACGAAGCGGCCTTCCGGACGCCGGGTAAATAACTGGATGACGCCGCCAAGTGCCTCGGAGCCGTACAGGCTGGAGAACGGGCCACGCACGATCTCGATCCGTTCGACCTGTTCGAACGGGATGTCCTGCAACGCCGCGCCGCCGGCGGTGGCCGAGCCGACACGCACGCCATCCACCAGCACTACCAGGTGGTCGGCCTCGGTGCCGCGCAGGAACAACGAGGTCTGCTTGCCGGGGCCGCCGTTGTTGGCCAGCGACACGCCGGCTTCGCCGCGCAACAGGTCCTGCAGCGAATTGATCTGGCGGCGCTCGATCTGCGCACGGTCGATCACCGTCACCGGCGCCAGGGTCTGGTCCTGGGTCTGCGCGGTGCGCGTCGCGGTGACCACCACCTGGTCGAGATCGACAGCGGCCTCGGCCTGGGCCAGCGCGGCCACGCACATCGACAGGCAAACGGCCACGGCACGGCACGGCGAAACGGAAGAAAGGGACATCAACTGCTGCTCCAGGAACCGCGCCAACCCGCGCGGGGGCAATGGGGGCGGCAGGCAGCAACGGGCCAGGCGTCCGGCGCGCAAGCGCCAGACGCACAAGGCCACGCCCACCGCGTGCCGGGTCAATCCCTCAGGCCGGTCTCCGGGCTCGCGAGTGGAAGCCTGCGCTTCCGGTACCGCGCCTTCCCATGCGTGTGCACAGTGGCGTGTTGCGGCACCTGACCTCGCCCACCGTTGCGGGGGCAGCTCCGGACTAGCGTCTCGCCAAGGCGATGCGCGCACCGGATTCCCGTTTAAACCACCGGAATTCCGGCAGTCACCTCAGGGGCGCGCATGGTAGCAGGATTGGCTGGGGGCGCCTCGGCAGTCTCCGGCAACCGGCCAAGCGCAGCGCGACGCCTCGCCTCGCCTCGCGCCTAAATGGCGAATCCCCACTCCCTTCTCCCACCGGGAGCCGGCCAAGCGAGCGCGTCGCCTCGCGCCGGGGCGGTGAATTGCCGATTCCTTCTCCCACCGGGAGAAGGTGCCCCGAAGGGGCGGATGAGGGTACGGGGCGAAGCCGCATGCCATGTCTGGAGAGCATGCCCCGGTTGCCAGCATGTCCGCCACCGAGCTTCATCTCGCACATACGCGTGGGCTTTGCCCCCGTACCCTCACCCCAACCCCTCTCCCAGCGGGAGAGGGGCTTCAAGCACGCATCTTGGCTTGCTCAAAATTTCCAGGTCATGGAAGTAACGTGCCGAGGCGGCAGCGTGGCCGGGGATTGGCGGAGAGCGGCACACGGATGTGCCGCGCGGCGAGTCAGACAGGATGTCTGACCGAGCCGAAGAGCCGATCCCCGGCCGCGCTGGCGCCCATTACCGAAGCCAGTCCCGGCAGGCATCGTGCTTCGCTAGGCCTCACCCCCAACCCCGCTCCGCGCCCCGACAGGAGATGGGCTAAAAAAGCATCACGCGCCCTGCAGCGCCTGCTCCAGATCCGCCAGCAGATCATCGATGTGCTCGATCCCGATCGACAACCGCACGGTGTCCTCGCTGACGCCGGCATGCTCCAGTTCGGCGGGGCCGAGCTGACGGTGCGTGGTGGAGGCCGGATGCGTGGCCAGCGATTTGGCGTCGCCAATGTTGACCAACCGCGTGAACAGCTGCAGCCCATCCAGAAACCGCGCACCCGCCGCGCGTCCACCCGGCAGGCCGAAGGTCAACACGCCCGAGCCGTGCCCGCCCAGATACTTCTGCGCCAACGCATGCTCGGGGTGATCCGGCAATGCGGCGTAATTGACCCAGGCCACGCGCGCGTGTTCCTGCAGATACCGGGCGATCGCCAACGTGTTGGCATTGATGCGCTCCATGCGCAGCGGCAAGGTCTCGATGCCTTGCAAAATGAGGAATGCATTGAACGGCGACAACGCCGCACCGGTATTGCGCAGCGGCACCACGCGCGCACGGCCGATGTAGGCGGCCTCGCCCAGGGCTTCGGTATAGACCACGCCGTGGTAACTCACGTCCGGCTCGTTGAGGCGCGCAAAGCGCGCCTTGTGCGCCGCCCACGGGAAGCGCCCGCTGTCCACGATCGCACCGCCGATGCTGTTGCCGTGCCCGCCCAGGTACTTGGTCAGCGAATGCACCACGATGTCCGCGCCGAAGTCGATCGGCCGCAGCAGCGACGGCGTGGCAACGGTGTTGTCCACGATCAGCGGCACATCGTGCGCATGCGCCACTGCGGCCACGGCTTCGATGTCGGTGATGTTGCCGCGCGGGTTGCCGATCGACTCGACGAACACCGCCTTGGTGCGCTCGTCGATCAAGCCGGCAAACGCCTGCGGATCGCGGTAATCGGCAAAGCGCGTGGTGATGCCGAACTGCGGCAGCGTGTGCGCGAACAGATTGTAGGTGCCGCCATACAACGCACTGGAGGAGACGATGTTGTCGCCTACCTCGGCGATGGTCTGGATCGCATAGGTCACCGCCGCCTGCCCCGATGCCAGTGCCAGCGCACCGATGCCGCCTTCCAGCGCGGCCACGCGCTGTTCCAGCACGTCGTTGGTGGGATTCATGATGCGGCTGTAGATGTTGCCCTGCACTTTCAGGTCGAACAGGTCTGCGCCGTGCTGGGTGTCGTCGAAGGCATACGCCACGGTCTGGTAGATCGGCACCGCCACCGCGCGGGTGGTGGGATCAGGACGGTAGCCACCGTGCACGGCGATGGTTTCAGGCTTCCACTGCGGATCGGTCATGGCGCGGCTCGCTGGGTAGAAGGCCCGACGATACCCCCGTACCAGCCTGAACTTCATAACAGCACGCTATGACGACATTGCCAGTGCGTTATTTTGGCAAAGAAGGTTTTCTGGAGATGAATTCACGACGCCAAATAACGAACGCAGAGAGGCAATCCACCAGAGGACGACCTGCAATTGCAGGTCCCCGCTTGCGGGCAGACACAGATATCGACCCCATCGCACAGCGCCACCCGGCCATGTATCGTCGCATCGGTGATGGGCTGCAGCGGGAGACCGCATCGTCTCCCGCCTCGAAACTATGCGCCGTTGAGAAGTTGCCACCCCAAAGGCAGCCACCGCCACGCAAAGCCGGTCCCCAGATGCTACGTACACCGTACCCAATGCGGCACTGACTCGCCTAAAGCAGTGCCTATGTCGTGACAGTCAGGTCGCTCTCAATCGCTGTCTTCGCCCCTGAAGGCACCTTCATCCTTGGCCAGGCACATTCGGCTACTTCACGGCCACCCCGGGCCGCATGGCGCGCCCGGGGTGACTGGCAGTCATCCGCAGGCCGGTGACTCGCGGTTGCCACACAGGCCAACATCACGCAGCCAACCGATCCACTGCACGACGGCGTCTTTCCCTGGCTCGAAGCGGAACGATTTTTGCACCGTATGGAAACCTTCGATGCCCTGAATTCCTTTGATCCAAGTCATTTCCGGCTTTCCGGTGCCGGGGTTCCTCGGACAACTCAGCATCAGCAAGGCAAATGGACGTCCCGCCTTTTCCCCCTCCCGAATCCAGTGGCTTTCCGAACCAGGACACGCTGCTTGCCAACCGGCTTCGATCACGCCGAGAAACTTTCGCGGACCCACGTCACCGCTTCCAACGGCATTATTGACGGTAACCATGTCGGTCCAATTCTCTACGGTCTGCCCTTTGGGCACGTACTCAGCAATTCGGTTGCCTTGGGGATCCGAATGTTGATGCGCAAGTGCATATCCTTTCATTGCAGGAAGCTGCACACCCTCCGCCATATCCGCAGCAACTGCTGCATTCGATGCGGCAACTGCAAAAATCGAGGCAATACACAGCAAGGCACCACGTGACATATGCATGGTAACGATCCTTGTCGAAAGGGTTGGAGGAGGCGCCAGTATAACCGGAGCGCGGCTTTACCGCAGGCCCGTCCCTATGGCGGCGTGCTGACTTCCGATTCGCTTCCTGCACGCCCCCCCAGAGACATTGCCTGAAAGACCGGCACCACCAACTCCCGAATACTTGCATCCAGATCGCGATCTCCACTGCGAATACCCTGTGGCGACGAGGGTCAGACATCAATGAAACCGGGGGGCGTGCGGACGAAAACATTGGAAAAAAATCGTATGATAAAAAATAAAGCGTATGGTTGCGTGCGATGACATTCCTTGTTACACAACACTGATATCTTTCGGTTTGGCCGTCACCGCAGCAGCCTGGTCGGCGGCTTCTCCGGCGCAATTACCCTACGAGATGAGATCATGGAGCCAGGCTGGTAGTTGCGATTCGCAACGGCAGCACCAGTCCGGCAATTACACCTTCGATGAGGGGATGCCGGCACAAATTCTCATACAACGCTATCTCACGGTGGTGGACGAGGTGGTTGCAGGACATTCGGCTGCATTGAAGGTTGCAAATTTATGCAATGCACTCGGCGTCTACTTTTTTTCAGTCCCGCTACCACCTGGGCGCCCCGAGCCGTGGAATCCATCACCTCCCCAGCCAGTCGGCAACGTCTTCGTTGCACTGCTCAACGAGCCAGAGGCGCCCGATTCCCATATCAGGCTTGAAGCCAACTACATCCCTGATCACATGTCACTTTCACTTTCATTCGATTCAACCAATGACAAGGGTTCTGCAAGCGACCACCGGTATCGCGACATGAGTGGCACTTGCCCTTTAAAAATGGGAGAGCTGACCAAAAGACTCGTTGCCGCAGGATTCTCACAGGAGGTGTACCTTATCGAACCATCAGCCAACCAATCAGCGAATTCGGACTCCGCTATAAGCGTGGTCTTTCAGCGCGGGAATGTGAGTATTGGAGCCACGTCGCAAGGCCTATCCGTCAACCAGCACGCCAATCCTCAAACAGCCTGCGTGGCAAGCATCGACATTAACCTGTCCAACTGAGTAGGACTGCGTCATCTGCGATACCTCCGCTGAGTGATAGGCGGATTTGCAGTCCGGGGTTGACGCTATCGGTGTTTCAGATGTTGGGCATAGGCAGCAGGCGTCATGCCGCCAGGTGCCTTTTTATTCCTCCTGGTTGTATTCGCATCGCCGGGCGCCCTCTCGGCGCGTGCATCTAGCAGTGTCGGGAACCAGTGCTCGTTGAGGCATTCGTCGCGTAGCCAGTCGTTGAACGATTCTACGTAGCATTTTGATCTGGCTTGCCAGGCTGGATCCGTCGTAGCTGCACGCAACGCGCATGCGCCCAGGCCAGGTCACCATGGCCTGGGCGCAAAAGCCTTGGCGTTGTCGGTGCCGATCACCTGCGGCAAGTCGCGGCCGATGGCCAACCAATACAGAACGCGCGCAGTGCGGTGCCCCGAGATCGCGCACACCACCTAAATGGCTACCACTTCGCGCGTGGCTTCATCAACGATCACCCTACATTTGATGCCACGGCGTTCGGCGCTGCGCTCGAACACAAAGTCCATCGATCACACCTGGTTCGCCTGCACTGGCCGAAGCCGCTTTCGCCGACCCATGACATCAGTCGGTAGCCAGGGGCGGAAGAGCCTCTCAAGATTCGCAGGGGTTGCCACTACCGCGTATGATCGTGCAAAAAAATGAGGGGCATGGAACGATGCAAATCCGCGCAGCCATAACTTTATCGGCGTTATTCCTTCTCGTAGAGCCAGGCGCTAGCGCGGCACCCTCGCGTGAGCCTTACAATATGAAACTATGGGCGGAACCAGGTAACTGCGACCAGCAACTCGCTCATGAATCCGAGTCACGCAAGGTTTTTAGCATAGCCCCCATCCGCGAACAGATGGACCACTATCTCACCATTCTTTCCGAGGTCATTACCGGAGACCAGACAGCCCTCAAGCTTCCACGCATCTGCGAGGCGTTCGGCGTCGATTTCGTGCCCGGGCTATTGCCTCCTGCACATGCCGAGCCCTGGAACCCGTCACCACCGCCCCCAACCGGATATGTTTTTAACGCTTTTACCGAAGAATCGGGGACCCAATACGTACAACATGTAGAGGCAACTTATACGCCAAGCCGCGCAACCCTATCGTTATCCACAACTCTGGATGAAGCCAGACAAAGTTATCTATTTGATGGACGCGACTATGTTCATCGTGACATGGGGAAGGATTGCCCTTTGCGACTGCACGAACTCACCAGGAATCTTGCGACTTACGGTTTTTCCAAGAAGTACTACTCCCTCAAAATTCCAGATGCCCAATTCGCCCCCTTCGACACCGGAGTCAGCGTTTCCTTTCAACGAGATAACGATGAGCTCGTCATCAAGGCCACGCTTCAAGGACGTTTTGTCGATCAGCGCACAAATCCGGATGCGTCCTGCCTAGCAAAGATTTCGATCCTTACGTCCGACGTTGACTGAATCTTTTGCAGGCATATCCGCACACTCCGGGCGCAAACCTATACGCCACCATGCTGGATGGCATTGCAGACCTTGTAGTGTAAAAATCGCTACCAAGATCCATCCTGGAGGCCACCTGTGCGAGTACGTTTGAATCAAACGTAATCGCACGTAGCAGCAATACGCCTGATCAGCCGGGCCAGCCGTGGCGAATCATTTGCTACCTAGAGCCGATCACCCCTTGCCGAACTCCAGGTGCCCACCCTGCGTGCGTACGCGCACGGTGTCGCCGCTGGTGTACTGGCCGGAGAGAATCTGCTGGGCCAGCGGGTTTTCCACCTGCGACTGAATCGCACGCTTCAGCGGGCGCGCACCATACACCGGGTCGAAGCCGACATTGCCTAGCAATTCCAGCGCCGGGTCGTCCAGGTCCAGCTTGAGGCCGCGTTCGGCCAGGCGCTTTTCCAGGCCCTGCAACTGGATGCGCGCGATCGACTTGATCTGCGCCTTGTCCAGCGGATGGAACACCACGATGTCGTCGAGCCGGTTGATGAATTCCGGGCGGAAGTGCGCCTGCACCACGCCCATCACCGCCGCCTTCATCTGCGTGTAGGCTTCGGCGCTGCCGTCACCGGACAGCTCCTGGATCTGGTGCGAGCCCAGGTTGGAGGTCATCACGATTACGGTATTGCGGAAGTCCACAGTGCGGCCCTGGCCGTCGGTGAGGCGGCCATCATCGAGCACCTGCAACAGGATGTTGAAGACATCGGCGTGCGCCTTTTCCACCTCATCCAGCAGGATCAGCGAATACGGGCGCCGCCGCACCGCCTCGGTGAGGTAACCGCCTTCCTCGTAGCCCACATAGCCCGGAGGCGCACCGATCAGGCGCGAGACCGAATGCTTCTCCATGAACTCGCTCATGTCGATGCGGATCATCGCTTCGGTGCTGTCGAACAGGAAGTCCGCCAGCGCCTTGCATAGCTCGGTCTTGCCCACGCCAGTCGGGCCCAGGAACAGGAACGAACCGCTCGGACGATTGGGATCGGACAGGCCGGCACGCGAGCGGCGCACCGCATCGGACACCACCTTGATCGCTTCTTCCTGGCCCACCACGCGGCGGTGTAGTTCGTCTTCCATGCGCAGCAGTTTGTCGCGCTCGCCTTCCAGCATCTTGTTGACGGGAATGCCGGTCCAACGCGACACCACCTCTGCGATTTCTTCGGCGGTCACGCGGTCCTGCACCAGCTTGAAGTCGTGATGTTCGACCTCGTTGGCCAGCAGCATCTGCTTTTCCAGCTGCGGCAATACGCCGTACTGGATCTCGCTCATCTTGGCATAGTCCTGGCGCCGCTGCGCCGCTTCCAGCTCCAGCTTGGCATGCTCGATCTGCTCCTTGATCTTGGTGGTGCCCTGCAACGCGGCCTTCTCCGACTTCCACACTTCGTTGAGGTCGGAGAATTCGCGCTCGAGCTTGTCGATGTCGCTTTCCAGATCGGCCAGACGTTGCCGCGAGGCCTCGTCCTTTTCCTTCTTGAGCATCTCGCGCTGGATCTTGAGTTGGATCAGGCGGCGCTCCAGGCGGTCGAGCTCTTCAGGCTTGGAATCGATCTCCATGCGGATGCGCGATGCGGCTTCGTCCATCAGGTCGATGGCCTTGTCCGGCAACTGACGGTCGGTGATGTAGCGGTTGGACAAGGTGGCCGCAGCCACGATCGCCGGGTCGGTGATCTCCACGCCGTGATGCACCGCGTAGCGCTCCTTCAAGCCACGCAGGATGGCGATGGTGTCTTCCACCGTCGGCTCGCCCACGAACACCTTCTGGAAACGGCGCTCCAGCGCAGCGTCTTTTTCGATGTACTTGCGGTATTCGTCCAGCGTGGTGGCGCCGATGCAATGCAGCTCGCCACGCGCCAGCGCCGGCTTGAGCATGTTGCCGGCATCCATCGCGCCATCGGCCTTGCCGGCGCCGACCATGGTGTGCAGCTCATCGATGAACAGGATGATCTGACCTTCGTTCTTGGAGAGATCGCTGAGCACCGCCTTCAGGCGTTCTTCGAATTCGCCGCGGAACTTGGCGCCGGCGATCAGCGCGCCCATGTCCAGCGACAGCACGCGCTTGCCGCGCAGGCCTTCGGGCACTTCGCCATTGATGATGCGCTGGGCCAGGCCTTCCACAATGGCGGTCTTGCCCACGCCGGGTTCGCCGATCAGCACCGGGTTGTTCTTGGTGCGCCGCTGCAAGACTTGAATGGTGCGGCGAATTTCTTCGTCGCGGCCGATCACCGGATCGAGCTTGCCGCTCTCCGCACGCGCGGTCAGGTCGATGGTGTATTTCTCCAGCGCCTGGCGCTGCTCCTCGGCATTTTCCGATTGCACGGTTTCGCCACCGCGCAATTTGTCGATGGCCGCTTCGATCTTCTTCTTGTCGCCGCCGGCCGCGCGCAACGCCACGCCCAGCGGGCTGGCATCGTCGGCAGCGGCCAGCACGAACCACTCGCTGGCGATGAAGGCATCGCCGTGCTGCTGGGCGAGCTTGTCGGTCTGGTTGAGCAGGCGATTGAGATCGTTGCCGATCGACAGGTTGCCTTCCTGCCCGGACACCTTGGGCAGGGTGTCCAGCGCTTCGCCCAGGCGCTCGCGCAGTGCCGGCACGTTGACGCCGGACTGCGACAGCAGCGGGCGCGTGCTGCCACCGCTCTGGTCGAGCAAGGCGGCCAGTACGTGCACGGGTTCGATGATGTTGTGGTCGCGGCCCACGGCCAGCGATTGCGCGTCGGCCAGCGCCTGCTGGAACCGCGAGGTGAGCTTGTCCATCCGCATGAGAAATCCTCTGAACTGGTGGCCGGCGTTTCCGGCGATACCGTGCAGATGCGGCTGGCGGGCGGCGTTTCAAGGCTGGGCGCTGTGTCCACCGCCCCTGGCAGCGGGCCGTGACGCCGCCGCTGTTGGCCTGGCGCGGATCCGCAGAGGGGCCGCTAGGCGAACCGCCGCAACGGTTTGTCGACCTGCGCAGCAGTGCCAGGTTGCGCCTCTGCCGCCGCGGCGGCACCGGGCGACGGCGGCCCCAGCAGGCGCGACAACACCTGTGCCTGGATCGCCGCCACCGCTGGCGCACCGGGCAGGCGCGGATGCGGCGCGGGCACCGCCACCTCCAGACCGACCTGGCCGTGCTCGATCACTACGATGCGGTCGGCCAGCGCGCTGGCCTCGGCCACGTCGTGGGTCACCAGCACCAGCGTGAAGCCATGCTGCCGCCAGAGCTGCACGATCAGCTGCTGCATTTCGATGCGCGTCAACGCATCCAGCGCGCCCAGCGGTTCGTCCAGCAGCAACAGCCGCGGCCGGTGCACCAGCGCACGCGCCAGGGCCACGCGCTGGCGTTGCCCGCCCGAGAGCGTGCCCGGCCAGTCGCCAGCGCGTGGGCCCAGGCCCACCGCGTCCAGCGCCGCCTGTGCCTGTGCGCGCCCGGCGCGGCCCAGGCCGAGCGCCACGTTGTCGATCACCCGCTTCCAGGGCAGCAGGCGTGCGTCCTGAAACATCAGCCGCACCGCATCGCGCTGCGTTGCCAGCGGTGCGTGGCCGCTGGCAACCGTACCGGTATCGGCCGCTTCGAGCCCGGCGATGACGCGCAGCAAGGTGCTCTTGCCGCAACCGCTCCGCCCGACCACGGCCACGCACTGCCCGGGTGCGATGTCCAGATCGATGCTGCGTAGCACCGCGCTGTCGCCATAGTGCTTGCCGATGCCGCGCAGCGTCAGTGGTAAGCCGGTACTGGAAGTGGTCGCACTCATCGGCGCAGCGCCGCCCGTTGTTGCGTTGGGTGCCAACCCAGCCACCAGGCTTCCAGCCCACGTGCGGCCAGATCGGCCAGCTTGCCGAGCAGTGCGTACAGCACGATCGCCACCACCACCACATCGGTCTGCAGAAACTCGCGCGCGTTCGTCGCCAGATAGCCGATGCCGGAACTGGCAGAAATCGTCTCGGCGACAATCAGCGTCAGCCACATCAGGCCCAACGCGAAGCGCAACCCGACCAGAATCGACGGCAACGCACCCGGCAACAACACATCGATAAACAGCTGCGGGCCGCGCACGCCATAGTTGCGCGCCATTTCGACCAGGGCCGGGTCCACGCTGCGAATGCCGTGATAGGTATTGAGATAGATCGGGAAAAACGTGCCCAGTGCCACCAGGAACAGCTTGGCGCCCTCGTCGATGCCGAACCACAGGATCACCAGCGGAATCAGCGCCAAGTGCGGCACGTTGCGCAGCATCTGCAGGCTGCTGTCGAGCAGGCGTTCGGCCACGCGCGACACGCCGGTCAACAGGCCCAGCGCCAGTCCAGTACTGCCGCCAATCGCCAGGCCCACCGCCGCGCGCCAGCCACTGATGGCCAGGTGTTGCCACAGCTCGCCACTGCGCACCAGCGCGACCGCTGCACGCAGCACTGCATCGGGCGCCGGCAGGATGCGCTGCGGCAGCCAGCCCCAGGTGGCGGCCAGTTGCCAGGCCACCACCACCGTCACCGGCAGCAGCCAGGGCACGACGGCATCGCGCCAGCGGCGGCGGTGCGTCATCGCCATCCCTCGCAGTCGTTGGCACGCTGCGGCACAGGCAAATCGCGCATCACTTGCCCGCCGCCGTCGCCGCAGCAGCAGGCGCGCGCCACACCGCCGGTGCCACAAGCACGCGCTTGGGCAATAACCGCTGCGCGTAGAACAGATCTGCGGTTGCCTGCTGCGCCTTGATCACCTGCGCGCTCAGCGGCTGCACGCTCGCCGGTGGGCGATGGGCCAGGCTGCGCTCGACCACCGCCGGCGGCAGCCCGCTCACCTGCGCCAGGATGCGGATGCTGCCTGCACGGTCGCGCTCCAGCAGACCGTCGGCCTGGTTGAGCTGCCCCATCACCTGCTGCAGAAACGGGCCCCATGCGGTGGCATAACGCCGCGATGCCAGGAAAAAACCGCCGGTGAGCCCCATACCCTCGCCGTTGGCAAGCAGGCGTGCGCTGCCATCCAGCGTCAACGCCGAATACCACGGGTCCCAGATCGTCCACGCATCCACCTGCCCGGCCGCAAACGCAGCGCGCGCATTGGCCGGCGACAGATACAGCGGCGTGATGTCACGCAGGCTCAAGCCGGACTTGGCCAACAGCCGCAGCAGCAGGTTGTGCGCGCTGGAGCCCTTCTGAAACGCCACGCGCTTGCCCTTGAGGTCGGCCACGGTGCGCAGCGTGCTCTTGCTCGGCACCAGGATGGTTTCGGCCTTTGGTGTGGGCGGTACCCAGCCCACGTACAGCAGATCGGCACCGGCGGCCTGCGCGAACAACGGCGGAATATCGCCCGCACCGCCCAGATCGATGCTGCCCACGTTCAAGGCTTCCAGCAATTGCGGCCCAGCCGGGAACTCCACCCACTGAATCTTGGTGCGTGGGAAGCGTTGCTCCAGCAACCGGTGCTGCTTGGCCAGCACCAGGCTGGAGACGGCTTTCTGGTAGCCGATGCGCAACTGCGCCGGTTCTGCCGCCGCCGCACACAACGACCACGCCATGCCGAGCAGCAACACCACACCTAGCAGCACACGCTTGCGCATCGAAGACCTCGTCATTGCCAATCGGTGGAGGGTTTTTCCCAGAGATTGATGCCGCCTTCGACCGCATGGCGATCGATCTCGGCCAATTCCTCTGCACTGAACTCCGGCGTCTGCAGCGCTGCCACGTTTTCCAGCAGTTGCTCCGGGCGGCTGGCGCCAAGCAAGGCCGAGCTCACCCGTGGATCGCGCAGCACCCACGCCAACGCCAACTGGGCAAGACTCTGCCCGCGCTGCTTGGCAATCGCATCCAGCCCGCGCGCGCGTTGCAGGTTGTCCTCGGACAGGTGCTCGGGCCGCAGCGATTGCCCGCCGGGACGATTCACCCGCGCATCGTCCGGCACACCGTTGAGGTACTTGCCGGTCAGCAGGCCCTGCGCCAATGGGGTGAATGCAATCACGCCGGCGCCCAGCTCGGCGGTGGTCTCCAACAGGTCGTGTTCGGGCCAGCGGTTGAACAGGTTGTAGGCCGGTTGGTGGATCAGCAGCGGCACCTTCCACTCGCGCAGCAATGCGGCGATCTCGCGCGTGCGGGCCGACGAGTACGAGGAAATCCCCACGTACAAGGCCTTGCCCTGCTGCACCGCGCTGGCCAGCGCGCCGGCGGTTTCTTCCAGCGGCGTGTGCGCATCGAACCGGTGCGAATAGAAGATGTCCACATAATCCACGCCCAGCCGTTGCAGGCTTTGATCCAGGCTGGACAACAGGTATTTGCGCGAGCTGCCGCCCTGCCCATACGGGCCCGGCCACATGTCCCAGCCGGCCTTGGTGGAAATGATAAGCTCGTCGCGATACGGCTTGAAATCTTCGCGCAGCAGGCGGCCGAAGTTGATCTCCGCACTACCGTATGGCGGGCCGTAATTGTTGGCCAGATCGAAGTGGGTAATGCCCAGGTCGAACGCAGTGCGCAACAAGGCACGCTGGGTATCGATCGGGGTGCTGTCGCCGAAGTTGTGCCACAGGCCCAGCGATAGCGCGGGTAGCACCAGGCCACTGCGGCCAACGCGGCGGTAAGCGATACGATCGTAACGATCGGGATGTGCGAGATAAGTCATGGCGGGGTCCGGTGGCTCAGCGTGCGCTGAAGCGATTGATGGGGCGTTGCAGCCCCAGATGATCGCGCAACGTGCGCCCCTGGTATTCACGCCGAAACAACCCGCGCCGCTGCAGCTCCGGCACCACGTGCGCGGCCACATCGGCCAGCCCGCCAGGCAGGTGCGGCACCAGCACGTTGAAGCCATCGGCCGCGTCCTGTTCGAACCACGCCTGCAGTTCGTCGGCAATCTGCGTGGGCGTGCCGATCAGGCTGTAATGGCCGCGCCCGCCCGCGATGCGCCGCCCGAGTTGGGCGATGCTCAGCTGCTCCTGCCCCGCCAGTTCGGTGAACAACTGCTGGCGGCTGCGCTGGCCGGTTTCAGTCAACGGCAACTCTGGCAACGGGCCATCAGGCGGATACCCGGACAGGTCGAAATTCCCCAGCATGCGCGACAGCAGCGCGATACCGACCTCCGGCTCCACCAACTTCTGGAACTGCTCGAATTTTTCCTGCGCTTCGGCCTGGCTTTGGCCCACCACGATGAACACACCTGGCAGCACCTTCAACGCATCGCGGCTGCGCCCGAACTGCTCCAGCCGGCCCTTGATGTCGGCATAGAAGGCTTGCGCCTTGGCCAGCGACGATTGCGCGGTGAACACCACCTCGGCGGTTTCGGCCGCCAACGCGCGCCCAGGCTCGGACGAACCCGCCTGCACCAGCACCGGATGGCCCTGCGGCGCACGTGCAATGTTGAGCGGGCCGCGTACCTGGAAATGCGTGCCGCGATGATCCAGCACATGCGCACGCGTTGGATCATGGTGCAGGCCGGAGGCCTTGTCGGCGACAAAGGCATCGTCGTCCCAGCTATCCCATAGCCCGGCCACCACCTGCTGAAACTCGCGTGCACGCGCATAGCGTTCGGCATGCACGTAGTGCGCGTCGCGGTTGAAGTTGAGCGCTTCGTCGGCCGCATCGGAGGTGACCAGGTTCCAGCCGGCACGCCCGCCGGAGAGATGGTCCAGCGAGGCGAACTTGCGCGCCACGTGATACGGCTCGTTGTAGCTGGTGGTCATGGTGGCGATCAGGCCGATGCGCTCGCTCACCGCAGCCAATGCACTAAGCAGGGTAATCGGCTCGAACAGGCTGGAGCGCGCCATGCGCGGAGCAACGGGCCCACCGGCGGCGGCCAGGCTGTCGGCGATGAACACCGCATCGAACTTGGCCGCCTCGGCGATCTGCACCATCGCGCGGTAGTCGTCGAACACCAGCGGATCGGCAGTGACCTGCGGATGCCGCCACGCCGCCACGTGATGCCCGGTGGCCATCAGGAACGCACCCAGCGAAAGCTGGCGTGGCGCACTCATGCCAGCCACCCGTGCGCGCTGCAGGCCAAGTCAACAGACGACGTGTGCTTCAGTACAACGCGTTGCAACAGCAGAGGCATGTTCAAAAATCCTTGTGCACTTGCAGCCCCACGTAGCGACGATCGTCGCGTGGAACCAGGCGGTAGACATTGCCGGTGGCATTGGCCAACAGCGGCGCATAAGAACGATCGCCCAGGTTGCGGCCGAGCACGGCGACACGCCAGCCGTGCAGGTCATCGGCCAACGCCACGCTGGCATTCCAGATGGCATACGGGCCCTGGATGGTCTGCGGGGTCTGGCTCAGGTCGTACTGCACGCTGTCCTGCCAGGCCACATCGCCGTTGAATTCCAGCGCCAGCGTGCCGGACAACGGCACGCGGTAGCCGGCGCGCAGGTTGCCCTTCCAGTCCGGCGAAAACGGCAAGGGTTTGCCGTCGACATTGCAGTTGGCGGCGGCCGCCGCCGGGCAGGCGAAGCGCTGGATGCGTGCCTGCGTGTAGGCCAGCGATGCGGCCAGGGTGAGGCGTTCGGTGGGGCGATAGTCCAGATCCAGTTCCAGGCCTTGCGTGCGTGCCTGCCCGGCATTGATCAGGCGTGTCACCACCTGCCCGGCCACGGTGTCGAAGAAGTTGGCCTGGTAGTTGGCGTAGTCGGTATGGAACAGCGCCAGGTTGGCACTGAGCCGGTCATCCAGCGCGCGCGTTTTCAGGCCCAGCTCCCACGCGTTGGAGGTTTCCGGCTGCAACGCCGGCGTGTCGCGCGGCTGCATGTTGAAGAACACGTTGTAGGCCGGTCCCTTGTAGCCACGCGAGTAGGTCAGGTAGCCGGTGGTCTGCGGCGCGATGTCGTACTGCAGGCCGGCACGCCCCGACACGCCGGTCTCTTCGGTGCTGCCGCGGCTCGCGGTGGAGGGCTGGATCCCGGTCACCGCAGCGGCCGCAGTGGAGACGCGCTGATGGCGGTAGTCGAGCGTATCGCGGGTGATGCGCGCGCCCAGCAGCGCACGCAAGTCCTCGCGCCAGTGCCAGGTGGCCTCGCCGAACGCGGCGACGGTCTGCGCACGCGTGGCGTAGTTGGCAGTGCCCAACGTGCGCGCACCTGGCGAAACCACGCTGCGTTGGTAGGTTTCGTCGTTACGCGCATGCAGGTAGTACAGCCCGGCCACTGCCTCCACGGCACGGTCACGCGGGGTCTGCAGCCGCAGTTCCTGCGAATACTGTGTGTAGCTCAGCTCGCCGCGATCGTGCGAGGACGGAAACGCCGCGCTGCTTTGCGCGGTGCGGTCGCCATCCTGGAACTGGGTGTTGTCCCACTGCCGCCAGGCGCTGATCGAGGTCAGCAAGGCATCGCCCAATTGCTGGTCCAGCTGCAGCGATGCGCCCTTGCTGGTGTCGTCCAGGTGCGTGCGGTAATCGCTGTTGATCTGGCGGTTGTCGGCCGTGGCCTGGACCGGCGCCAGGGCCGCGGCAAAATCCGCGCGCGTGCTCGCCACCACTACGCCACTGGGTGCATCGCTGCGCGACTGCAAAAAATCCGCCAGCAACGTGGCAGTCAAATCCGGATTGGGAGTGAGCTCCAGCCGCAGCCGCGCACCGGACCGCTCGTAGCCGTTGACCTGCGTGCCATCGGCCGCATTACGCACGTTGCCACCGTAGTCTGCCCACAACCCCGACACGCTGGCCTTCAGTACACCCGGCACCAGTGCACCGCCAACGCTGGCGCGCACGCGGTTCTCGTCGCCGCCACCAAAGTGCGCGTAATCGACCGACCCACCAAACACCTCCGGCACCGGCTTGCTGATGATGTTGAGCACACCGGCCGAGGCGTTCTTGCCGAACAAGGTGCCTTGCGGCCCACGCAGCACTTCGATACGTTCGATATCGAGCAGCTCCAGCGTGGCCTGCCCGGGCCGCCCCAGCACCACACCGTCGACCACGGTGGCCACGCTGGGCTCGACGCCGGGCGAGGTGGAAATGGTGCCCACGCCACGCAGGAACAGCGAGGTGTCCTTGTTGGAGGCGCCAGCACGAAAGGTCAGGCTGGGCACCAACGTAGGCAGGTCCGCCACCGTGTTGCGATTCTCGCGCTCCAGCGACTGGCCCTGCACCACCGAAACCGCCACCGGCACCTGCTGCAAGGTGCTTTCGCGCCGCGTCGCAGTGACCGTCACCGCGCCCAGGGTCTGCGCGGCCGGCGTGGGCACTGGTGCATCGTTGGCACGCGTGTCGGCGAACGCCGGTGCGCACGCCAACGACAGGCTCCAGGCCAGCAGGCGCGGGGTTGCCGAGAACACGGTGGAAGCAGCAGTGGAGTCGGCCGGGGACCGGTAGCGCACGGACATGCAGTTCCTTGTGGATGCGCCATGCCAGGCATGGCGGCAGCGATGGCGCGCAAGCCGACTCGGCCGCGCAGCGCGATGTCTGCATGCTGTTTGCCACCACCACAGGCGTCAAATAACCAATGGCTTGGTGGTTATTCGCTCACGCACGCAACGTCTGTGTTGCCGCCGGCGCACGCAATGCGCACGCGGCTGTGCGGCGCGCACGAAGCGGCGATAATGTGCCGATGGATGCACCCAAGCCCTGGCACCTCTATCTGCTGCTCTGTCGCAATGGCAGCTACTACGCCGGGATCACCAACGATCTGGAGCGGCGCTTCCAGGCGCATCTGCGTGGCACCGGCGCCCGCTACACACGTGCGAATCCGCCGCTGCAGGTGCTGGCCAGCCATCCCTATCCGGACCGGGCCACCGCTTCACGCGCGGAGTGGTTGCTCAAGCAGCAGCCGCGCGCACGCAAACTGGCCTGGTTGCAGGCACAGGGGGTGCTGCCTGCCGAGTCACGGCCCGACGACACGCCGCTCACGCCCGCCTAGCCGTCGATTGCCTAGCCTGCCCTGCCCTCTCCTGGAGCAGCGCATGCACTACCAGCTCTATTACTGGACCGGCCTGCAGGGCCGCGGCGAATTTGTCCGCCTGGCCCTGGAAGACGCCGGTGCCGACTACACCGATGTGGCCCGCGCCGAAGGCGACGAGGTCATGAACACATTCCTGGACGGCAGCGCAGACGGCGCGCGCCCGTTCGCACCGCCCTTCCTCAAGGCCGGCCGCACGGTGGTGGCACAGGTGGCAGCGATCTTGCATTTCCTCGGGCCGCAGCTGCAGCTGGCGCCGGAATCAGAAGCCCGCCGCCTGCAGGCGCTGCAGTTGCAGATGACCATCGCCGACCTGGTGGCCGAGGTGCACGACACGCACCATCCGATCGCCAGCATGCAGTATTACGAAGACCAGAAAGACGCCGCCAAGCAACGCGCCAAGGACCTGCGCGAGAATCGGCTGCCGAAGTTCCTGGACTACTTCGAGCAGGTGTTGCAACACGCTGGCGGCAACCACATCCTGCGCGAGCACTCGTATGTGGATCTGTCGTTGTTCCAGCTGGTCAGCGGCCTGGAATACATGTTCCCCAAGCGGATGGCGACACTCGCCACCGATATTCCGGGCTTGAAGGCGCTGCAGCAGCGCGTTGCGCAACGGCCGCGCATTGCCGCGTATCTGGAATCGGAACGCCGTGTCGCCTTCAACACCAACGGCATCTTCCGGCATTACCCGGAGCTGGATGCGGCGTGATGCTGGCGCCGTGATCGCGCCGCGTTGCGCGTGTGCGTCGCTGTGTGCACATCACAGGCCCGCACTGAAGCAGGCCAGCGCGCCACCGGTCGCCGCGCGCCAGCGCGTGCTGCGACCAGTGTGGCCGATGGCGGCCGTGTTTAAGCACAGGTCTTCGGCAGAGTGATCGACGCGCTGCCTGACTAGGTACCGCTCACCGCCCGCGCAGCACCGCCGCACGGATTCGCTGCAACTGCGCCTTTACCGCGGCCGCCTGGGTGGGGCCAAGCCGCAGCAGGGCTTTCTGGCCCACCGAAAGCGACTCCAGCGCCGGATTCGCGTAGCGGTAACGCCCGCGCTCGTCTTTCACCACCACGATCGGCTGCGCCGCTTCCGGGGTCAGCAGCAGATGATCGATCACCGCGATCAGACGATCATTGAAGTAGCGGTCCGGCGCGCCCAGCTCCGCATACGCCTGTTGGATCAGTGGATAGAAGCGCACATACGTGGCGACCAGCGCTTGCGCATCCAGCGCAGTGAACGCGGCCACATAGGGTGCGTAACGTGTGGCGTTGGTGGTGTCGATCACGCTGCGCCCGTCGGCCTCGGCCACCTGCAACTCACCGGGCACCGGCTGCAACACCGAGGCACGTCGGCTCATGCTGGGCTGGGTGAGGTTGTCGATCATCACCACCGCACGCTGGATCAGGTGATCGCGCAGCACGATGGCCAGCGCGGCCTCGTCGGGCACCAGCGCGTGCAGGGCCTCCCACGCAGCGCTATCGCTTTTCGCCAGCGGTGGAATCGCCGCATCGGCGGCATCGGCCGGGTGCGCCGGCAGCGGGTGCTGCGGCGCGCTGGGGGCAGCGGGCGCGGGCGGTGTGGGCGCCGCAGCCGCCACGGCTGTGGGCTTGGGCGCGGAAGCCGCATCGGGCGCTTCGACGGTGCCGCGGAACAGCCACCACCCGGCACCGATCACGACCGGAATCGCCAGCAGCCACGGCCAGCGCGAAGGTCTGGATTGCATCAGGGAACTCCTAGAAATCGACAACACACCAAGGTGTGACCGTGCGATCGCGCGGTGGTTCCATCGAGTGCTGCACGCGTCCGGGCTGCTGCACGCGCATCGGCGCAGCGCAGCAGCCGCGTTGTGCAGCCAAGCGCCGTTGCTCAATCGTGTGAATAGGTGCCAGCGCATGCGAACGCCGCAGGGAAGCTGCAGCACACGCAGGCTACATGCGCCTCCAAGCGCGGCAGCACGCCAGCGGTGGCTGGCCTTCGCAAATACAAACGAACCCGCGTTTACGCCTCGCCGCCAACACGTGCGTCACCGCTGGCAACGGAAGCGCGCGGCCAACCAGCGCATCCGCAACTGCCATGCCGTCGCGGTTGATCGCCGCATCAGGCCGCCGCTGCCTCAGCTGTCGAAGTCCAGGCGGGCGTCCACCCAGGCAGTGACAATCGCAGCAGCCACTTGCTGCGCCTGTGCGGCCGGCAAATGCTTCTCGCGCACCAGCCAGGCGGCGGTGTCGGCACGCACCTTCGGCAGCAGTGCACGTGCGGCCTTGCGGTCGTCGGCCGGCCATGCGCTGGCATCGCCGGTCCAGGCAGCCAACGCCTGGTCCGGATCGCCGCTATAGCGCTTGCGCAAGGCCGGCTGCAGATACAGCAATGGCGACACCGACGCACGCAGCGCGATGACCTCCCACTCGGCATAGCTGGCGTAGCGAATGGTGCCGGCATCCTTGCTGATCGATTCGATCAACGACGCAAAGGCGGCATCGAGCTGGGTCCAGGACGGCAGCGCGAACAGGCCGCCCGGCGGCTCGCACAACGGCGCGAAGCTGTCGCGGGTGGAACCGTACAGCGGGCCGAACGCCTCGTACGCCGGCTCGCCAAGCGTGCTGAAGATGAAGCAATGCACATACGGGCGCGTGCTGTCGTTACGCTCGATCCACATGCGCAACAGCGTCAGTGTCTTGTCCGGTTCCTGCACGTCAGGACCGGTGGCCTCATCGTTCAGCACCGAATCGGCAAAGCTGTCGACCTTGCGCAATGCCGCGCGCGCACTCTGAAAACGCGCCGCAGACAGCGCCGCGTCCACACCCGCGGCCGGCACGAATTGATGCAGGTACACCAACCACGCCGACGCCAGCGGTGTGTCATAGGCCTGCAATTGGCGCGCCGCGGCCGCCGGTGCGCTCGGGATGCTGGCAATGATGCGGTCAAGGGCCTGTTGTTGCGCGGCCAGCGCCTTGTCCAGCGCATCGGCCCTGGCACTGAGGCTGCGCTGCAGGCAGTCGTCCGGTGTGGCGTTCTGCGCGCAGGCATTGCGCTGCCGCAGCCAGGCGCGTTGCTGCTCGCGCACAGCGGCCACCGCGCTGCGCGGCGTGGTCTGCAGCAGCTCCTGATACGACGCATCCAGGCGTTCGTCGAGCTGGCCCAGCGCCTTTACCGCACACAGGCGTTGTTCCACCGCCGTGCTTGCGCGCGCACAGTCAAACGATGCTGCCCACGCGCCACCGCTGAGCAGCAACGCCGCACCCGCCAGCACCACGCGCAGCGCGTGTGCGCGCCGATTCATGCCAGCGTCTCTTTACGTGCCGGCAGCAGCGACAACAACAGCAGCGTTGCCGCCAACGCCACATACGCACCCACGAATTGCCAGCTGATCACGCGCGCCAGGCCCTGCAGCGACCATGGCAGATAGATGCCGCCGCGCGGGTCCACCGAGTGGATCAACCCGAACAGGGTCAGCCCGGCCGCGACCAGCAGGAACACCGCGCCGCGCCGCAGCCTGCCGTCGATCATCGCCACCACCGCCGCAATCCACAGCATCGCGGTGATGATGAAGCCATTGCCCAGCGCGAAGACCACTGCCAGTTCCGGCAGGCCGTGGCTGTCGACCTTGGTGGTCAGCGCCACCAGTTGCTCCGGCGCGATCCAGATCGGCGCCTTGATTGCCAGCAGGTAGGCCACCGATGGCAAAAAGCCCAGCACCATCGCACCGGCGTGCTGCTTGGGCGTGGCCTGGAAGGCCTGCGTGGTGATGTCGATCGACACGTACACGATGATCGGCGCGAGCACCGCCAACGGCAGCCACTGCACCAACCCGCTGATGATGCCGAGCATGCCGCCGATGCCGACGAACAACCCGGTCAGCAGCGTGTAGCCAGTGCGTGCGCCCATGTGCTTGTAAGCAGGTTGGCCGATGTACGGCGTGGTCTGCGCCACACCGCCGCAGACGCCGGCCACCAACGTGGCCAGTGCTTCCACCAGCAGGATGTCGCGGGTGCGGTAATCATCGCCGGCCGCACGCGCGCTTTCGCTCACGTTGATGCCGCCCACCACCATCAACAGGCCGAACGGCAGCAGCAACGGCAGATACGGCAAGGTGGACGGCAGGCCATCGATGAAGCCCAGATTCGGCAGCGGCAGCACCACCTGGGGCGCCACCCAGGCCGGGACCGCGAATCCAGGCGCCCCCAGGCCGGCCAGCCCCAGGCCGTAGTACAGCGCCGTGCCGATCACGAAGGCCACCAGCACACCGGGCAACTTGATCGGCAGGCGGCCCTTGGCCAGCAGCACATACAGCAACAAGCCCAGGGTGACGAAGCCGGCCACCGGCGAGCGCAGGGTTTCCAGCAGCGGCAACAGGCCCATCAGCACCAGCGCGATGCCGGCGATGGAGCCCAGCAATGCGGCGCGCGGCAGCGCGCGCGTAACCGCTTCGCCAACAAACGACAGCACTAGCTTGAGCAGCCCCATCACCACCAGCGCGGCCATGCCCAGTTTCCAGGTGGCGATCGCCGCGGCCTGCGGGTCCAGTCCCTGCGCCTTGAAGCCGGCAAACGCCGGGCCCAGCACCAATAGCGCCATGCCGATGCTGGTGGGCGCATCCAGGCCCAGCGGCATGGCGGTGACATCGTCACGACCGGTGCGCCGGGCGAGGCGGCGCGCCATCAGGGTGTAGAGCAGGTTGCCCACCAGCACACCGAAGGCGGTGCCGGGGAACATGCGGCCGTACACCACGTCGGGCGGGAACTGGAACAGGCCGATCAACGCCATCGCGATGAAGCCGAGGATGGAGAGATTGTCGACCACCAGGCCGAAGAAGCCATTGAGGTCGCCGGAGACGAACCAGCGCGGCGATGCCGCAGTACGCGAGGAAGGGGCCGACATGGGAGCCAGGATGCGTGGGGACAGGCGATGGTAGCCGCTGCCCCGCATGCGCGACAGCGGCGCGGTGGATCAGAGCGTGCTGCTGCAGCGCCGCCGCTGAGGACCGCCAGCGGCAGCATCCCGATGCACGCGATGACTCAGGGCATGGCCTGGTCGGCACTGATCCAGCCAGTGCTCTCCGCATGGCCGGCACTGCGAAACCGCACCTGCAGGCGGGTCTGGTCCGCGCTCACGTCCAGCGCCTCGAGGCGATCGCCCTTGATCAGATAGCGCCGCGTGGTGGTCGCGGTGGGCGTGGCATATAGCGGCAAGCGCGGCACCTGCACCAGGAACGTAGCCGGCCGGGGCGCTTCCAGGCTCTGGCCGATCTCCGTGCCGATCACCCCGCCCTGCGCATCGAAACGCGGCCACACCGAAAACGGCATGCCCTCTTCGGTACCCGGGCCCAGCACGTCCAGGATCGCCTGCGCGGCAATCGGCTGCTGGGTGGTGGACACATACAGGCGCCCATCGGCGTCATAGCGGTACACGTCCGCGTACCACATTGGCCCGCTGCGGCAGGAGCTGCTCAGGCTGCGCTGCTGCGGGTCCGGGGTGAGATTCCAGAACCCTGCGCACTGCACCTGCGGGCGCGTGGGAGCGGTCAGCAGGCGAAACTGCCGCTGCGCCGGGTCATACAGGAAGACCCGCGTGGCTTCGTTGACCTGCCCTAGCATTACGGTCACCGCCAGATCCGGATGGCCATCGAAGTTGTAATCGTCGCTACGCACGCTGCCGGTGGCTTCGCCTTCGTCCAGGTCCGCGTCCAGCCACTGCTGCTGGCCGCCGGGTGCCAGCACCACATGCAGGCGCGTGCCGACCAGGCTGGCAGTGGCGCGGGTGTGCGCATCGAGCGTCAGTTGCACGTGGGTGTCGCGTGCCGACGCGGCGCACGTGAGCAGCGCGGCTGCGGCAAGCACACCGCCGCGTGCCGCGGTGCCAAGGTGCAGCGCCTGCCAGCGGCGGCGCATGCGGCTGCCCGCAGGGATCCGGCTCAGAACGACACGTCCACTGGCTGCCGCGCCCACAGCACCGACTGGTGACCGGTGGCCTGCTTCCACGCCAGGCGGATCGCCTCGATGTCATTGCGCCGCTGCGGGCTGTCTTCGTGCAGGATCACCAGCACCTTGGTGCCGAGCCGGTTCGGTTCCTTGGCGCCGCGGAACAGCCACTGGCCGTAGGCGTCGAACACGGTGAGCCCGTCCGGAAAGCGCGGGGTCACTTCCTTGTCCAAAAACGCGCGCCACTGCGCGTCGCTGATGGTGCGGGTCTGCGGGCGGTCGGCCGGGCCGGTTTCCTCGCCCACTCCAAAATACAGCTCGCTCCGCACCCAGCCCCGCGCTGCCGCCGGGCGCGCGGCATCGCCCTGCAGGCTGGCGGTGGTGGAGGCCGGCGCGTGCCCCGGCGTGGTGGCGCAGGCAGACAACGCCAACACGGCGGCGAACAGGCAGGACGGCAACAACTTCATCGATCTCTCCAGGCGGGGGCCGGCTCATGCAGGCGGGATATCAGCTCATGCCGGCGCGGGGGCACTGTGCCATCTCGCGCCGGCCTGAACAACACGATAATATCTCTCCATCCGGATGGAAGTGGAACACTCCCGGCCCCCACCTTGCACGCCAGCGCGGCCGGATGCCGACGCGCGGCGGCCTGCCGTATTTCAGGAGACAGCATGACCCGCCCCACCCTTTCGGTTATCGGCCTGGCCGTGGCCGCCGTCCTCAGCGCCAGCGCCCAGGCCCAGCAAGCCGCGCCCGGCGCCACCACGCTGGACACGGTGATCGTCACCGGCACCCGTGCCAGCGACCGCACCGTGCTCGAATCCACGGTGCCGGTGGACGTGCTCACCGCCGAGGACATCCGCAAGGCCGGCGTGGTCAACGGTGAACTGGGCAGCGCGCTGCAGGCGCTGCTGCCCTCGTTCAACTTCCCACGCCAGTCCAACTCCGGCGGCGCCGACCATATCCGCGCCGCACAGCTGCGCGGGCTCTCGCCCGACCAGGTGCTGGTGCTGGTCAACGGCAAGCGCCGCCACACCTCGGCACTGGTCAACACCGACAGCAAGATCGGCAAGGGCACCACGCCGGTGGATTTCAATTCCATCCCGATCAACGCCATCAAGCGCATCGAAGTGCTGCGCGATGGTGCCGGCGCGCAATACGGCTCCGATGCCATCGCCGGGGTCATCAACGTGATCCTGGACGACAACCCCGAGCGCGGTGAACTGGAAGCCAGCTTCGGTGCGTACAACACCGATGTGGAGCCGATCAATCGGCGCGTCACCGATGGCCAGACCAGCTACGCCAGCGCCAAGGTCGGCACGCTGCTGGGCGATGACGGTGGCTTCTTCAAGGTGGGCCTGGAGCTGAAGAACCGCGAGGCGACCAACCGCGCCGGGTTCGATCAGATTCCGCCGTTCGAAGAACAGACCCCCGCCAACCTGGCCCTGGCCGGCCAGCGCAATTACGTGCTTGGCGATGGGGCTACCAAGGGCCTGAACGCCTGGCTCAACACCAAGATTCCGTTCAGTGCCACCGGCGAGTTCTACGCCTTCGGTACCTACAACCAGCGCGACACCGAAGGCGCCAATTACTTCCGTTACCCGGACAGCAGCGCCAACTGGCGCGAGATCTACCCCAACGGCTACCGGCCGATTTCCGAAGGCGAAAACCGCGACCTGCAGATCGTGGCCGGCGCCCGCGGGCAATGGGGCGGCTGGGACTACGACGCCAGCCTGGATTACGGCCGCAACGACTTCACCTACCGGCTGCGCAACTCGCTCAACGCCTCGCTCGGCCCGGGCAGCACCACGCGCTTCAAGACCGGTGATTTCGCCTTTGCGCAAACCGTGGGCAATTTCGATTTGACCCGCGTGTTCGATGCGGCCGGTGCCACCCACACCTTCGGCACCGGCGCCGAATTCCGCCGTGAGCAGTACCGCACGCATGCCGGCGACCCGGCCAGCTACGCGGCCGGCCCGTTCACCGATCGCCCCACCGGCTCGCAGGCCGGCGGCGGGCTCACCCCGCAGGACGAAGCCGACCTGTCGCGCAATGTGGCCAGCGTCTACGCCAACGTGTCCAGCCAGTTCGGCGACAAATTCTCCACCGACCTGGCCGGCCGCTACGAGCACTACCAGGATTTCGGCAGCCAGTGGACCGGCAAGCTGGCTGCACGCTACGCGTTCGCGCCGGCATTCGCGCTGCGCGGTGCGGTCTCCAACAACGTGCGTGCGCCCTCGCTCAGCCAGATCGGCTACGAAGCCACCTCCACCGGTTACGACGCCGCGGGCCGCCTGACCCAGGGCCGCCTGCTGTCGGTCAACAACCCGATCGCCCGCGCGCTCGGTGCCACCGATCTGAAGCCGGAGAAGTCGATCAACGCCAGCCTGGGTTTCACCAGCAAGCTGGGCGATCACTTCGACCTGTCGCTGGACTTCTTCCAGATCGACATCGACGACCGCATCGCGCTGTCCGAAGACATCACCGGCAGCAGCCTCACCGATTTCGTGCAGCAGAACTTCGGCGTCACCGGCGTGCAGAGTGCCAGCTACTTCCTCAACGCCGCCGACACCCGCACCCGCGGCGCCGAGCTGGTCGCCAACTGGCGCCAGTACGCCTTCGGCGGCGATCTACTGCTGACCGGCACCTACAGCTACGCCAAGACCGAGTTGAAGAACGTCATCGCCACGCCGTCGCAACTGCTGGCGCTGGATCCGGACTACGTGCTGTTCGGCGTGGAAGAGAGCAACACGCTCACCGATGCAGCCCCGCGCACCCGCGCCTCGCTCGCCGCCAACTGGAGCAACGAGCACTGGAACCTGCAGAGCCGCGTCAATCGCTACGGCAGCGCCACCCGCGTGTTCGACTTCGGTGACGGCTTCGTGCCGCGCCAGACCTACGGCGCGGAATGGCAGCTGGACCTGGAAGCCGAATACCGCCTGGGCACGCAATGGACGCTGGCGATCGGTGGCCAGAACATCCTGGACAACTACTCGGACCGCTCCATCGACGACATCGCCTACTTCGGCAACCTGCCCTACGACGTGCTCTCGCCGATCGGCAGCAATGGCGCGTACTGGTATGGACGCGTGCGGTATAGCTTCTGAGCGAAAGCGAAGAGCTTGAAAAACGCTCTCCCTCAGAGAGACCGCGTTAGCCCCTCTCCTGCGGGAGAGGGTTGGGGTGAGGGCACGGGGCGAAGCCCTCATGACGTTCCAACTGCACGAGGCTTTGCCCGTACCCTCATCCGCCCCT
>NZ_JARVTF010000001.1:0-249289 GCF_030208825.1 Xanthomonas sp. LMC-A-07 | reverse complement strand
TCTTTCCGTGTAGCGAGCCGCCCATCATAGCCGGCTTTTCCGTTTCGTCAACACCCTAATTTCAGGCTGTTTTCGAGCCCTTTGCGCTGGTTCCGCTTCTGCGGGGCCGTTGCGTTGGGGGAGGCGAATTATGGGCCGGTCAAACGCATTTGGGAAGGGGTTTGTGAAAAAAATTTCACTGATCCTTGCCACGAGTTTGGAAGCGTGCGCGGGCGCACGTTGCTAGCCGCCTGACGCACGTTTCCTATCTATAGAGACTACCGATTTGATCAATTAGCTCATCAAACGCTGAAGCGCTGACGACGCTCTATATAGATAGCCGCGAGCGGCACAGATCACTTGCCTGCATCATCCCTGTTCGACCCAGGCAACTCAGCTGGTTACCAACGCAACGCGGGCAAAGTTGCGCTTGCCCACCTGGATGACGCCCTCAAAGCCGGGGCCGAACTGGCGAGCGAGGTCGTCGACCACTTCGCCGTCGATCTTGACTGCCCGCTCCTTGAGCTTGCGGGTGGCTTCGGAGTTGCTGGGTGTCAGCCCGGCCGCAGTGAGCAAACTGGCGATCCGCAGGCCTTCTGCGGGAACGCTGACCTGCTGGAGCGGCAACACACTGGTGTCGCCCTGCCCGGTCACTACGGCATGCCAGCCGGCGATGGCCTGCTCGGCAGTGGCTGCATCGTGGAACCGGGTCGCCAGCTCGCGCGCCAAGCGCAGTTTGACGTCGCGCGGATGCAGGTTGCCGGCGGAGACATCTTCTTTAAGACGGGCAGCCTCGGCAACGCTGATATCGAAGGAGAGCAAGTCGATCCAGCGCCAGGTCAGCGCATCGCCGATCTTCATGGTCTTGGTGACGATGTCGATGGCCGGCTCGTTGATGCCGATGTAGTTGCCCAGGGATTTGGACATCTTGGCGACGCCGTCCAGGCCTTCCAGCAGTGGCATGGTCAGCACGACCTGCGGCGCCTGACCGTAGTGCTCCTGCAGGCCACGCCCCATCAGCAGGTTGAATGTCTGGTCGGTGCCGCCGAGCTCGACGTCCGCCTTGAGGGCCACCGAGTCATAGCCCTGCACCAGCGGATATAGAAATTCGTGGATGGCGATCGGTTGCTGGCCGGCAAAGCGCTTGGCGAAGTCGTCGCGCTCGAGCATGCGCGCCACGGTGTGCTGGGCGGACAGCTTGATCATGTCCGCGGCGCTCATCTGGCCGAACCATTCGGAGTTGAAGCGCACCTCGGTCCTTGTGCGATCCAGGATCTTGAAGACCTGCTCTTCATAGGTCCGTGCATTGGCGAGCACGTCCTCACGGCTGAGCGGCTTGCGGGTGACGTTCTTGCCGCTCGGGTCGCCGATCATGCCGGTGAAGTCGCCGATCAGGAAAATCACCTGGTGCCCCAGCTCCTGGAACTGGCGCATCTTGTTGAGCAACACGGTGTGGCCGAGATGCAGATCCGGTGCGGTGGGATCGAAACCGGCCTTCACCCGCAACGGCACACCGGAGGTCAGGCGCGCTTCGAGCTGCTCAAGCTTGAGGATCTCCTCGGCACCGCGGCCAATGAGCGCAAGGGATTCATCGATAGTGGCCAACCACAGACTCCAGCGGCGTTCGCCGTCAACAACATGAATTAAGTTAAACGCAGGTTAATACCGCGCCAAGTGAAAATAATGAACAGGCTCAATGGTTTGACGCGCTGTTGATCGCTGTCTATGGTACCGGCGTTTGGGCTCGCACTTCGAGCCGTCCCGGAGACTTCCAACGATGCAGAACTCAGAGCAGGGCCGTGCACGCAAGCGGCGCTTCCAAGAACGCCTCCACGTCCTCCACGACACTGCACTGCATCGCAAGCTCAAGGAACACCTGCCGGCGGCGTTCAATGACCGCTGGACGCGCCGCCACTGGATCCATGCCAGCCTGTTCGCGACGATCGGCGCGATGGTGGCGACGATCGTGCCGGGCTTTTCCAATGCCATCGATGCGCCGCTTTCCAGCCATGCCACCTTGGCACTGCCGCTGCCGCCGCTGGTACCCAGCCGCAAGGCACTGGGGCCGGGCACGGACTGGGAAATCCTCAAGGTCAAGTCCGGGCAGACGCTAAGCACCCTGTTCGGGGAGCTGGGCATTCCGACGACCGTGATGTACCAGGTGCTGGCGCATCCGGGGACCAAGGAGGCGCTGACCAAGCTGCGCCCCGGCACGGAAATCGCCTTCGACATGCCCACCCCCGGTGAGTTGCGGGCGCTGCGCTTCGATCGCGACGACAGTCACCGGGTGGAGCTGCGCCTGCTGGGCGACAGCGTGCGCGAGAACGTCACCGAGCGGGCGACCAGCACCCGCACGGTGGTGGCCAGCGGCGAGATCACCAGCTCGTTGTATGCCTCGGCCAGCAAATCCGGGCTCTCCCCGGCGGCGGTCGCGGTGATGACCGACGATATCTTCAAGTACGACATCGACTTCGATAAGGATCTGCAGCCGGGCGACCGCTTCAGCGTGGTGATGGACGAGACCTGGCGCGAAGGCGAGCGGATCAGCACCGGCGACATCCTGGCGGCCACCTTCACCACCGGCGGCAAGACCTATACCGGTTTCCGCTTCGAGCGCGCAGGCAAGCCGGCGGAATATTTCGACATCACCGGGCGCCCGCTGAAGAAGAGCTTCATCCGCATGCCGGTGGCCTATAGCCGGATCAGCTCGAGCTTTGGCGCACGCAAGCACCCGGTACTGGGCACGATGCGCATGCACAAGGGCGTGGACTACGCGGCCGCTTCCGGTACGCCGATCATGGCGGCAGGCGATGCGCGGGTGGTGTTTGTGGGCACCCAGCGCGGCTATGGCAACGTGGTGATCCTGGACCACGGCAAGAACTACAGCACGCTGTACGGCCATATGTCGCGGTTTGGCAAGGTCAAGGCCGGCCAGCGCATCAACCAGGGTACGGTGATCGGGTATGTCGGCATGACCGGCTTGGCGACCGGGCCGCATCTGCATTATGAATTCCGCGTTGGCGGGCAGCAGCGCAACCCGATGTCGGTGACGATGCCACCACCGGAGCCGCTGCAGGGCGCCGAGCTCGCAGCCTTCCGCGCGCAGACCGCGCCGGCGATGGCACGTATCGAAGGCATGGAGAAGTTGATCTACGCCGACGCCGGCAAGCCTGCCAAGGGCAAGCCGCGCGGCTGAGGGCGGCCTGCCCTGGTGGCCGATTGATCAGCGCTCGCGGCGCGCTTTAGCTCCCGCGAGCGTTGCTGCCCAGGCGCAGACGGTGGTGCACGGCGGCCAGCACTTGGCCGCCAGACCCGAACCACCGCGCTTCGACCAACGCCCGGTTGACGGCCCTGCCTGGGCTGCACAAGCTGCGTGACCGCTCCGCATCTGGCTCCGGCATGTCTGCTCCAACACACACGCACTCCCCGCACTCCCCGCTCTATCTCGGCTTGATGTCAGGCACCAGTGCTGACGGCATCGATGCGGCGTTGGTGCGCTTCGACGACGCCAGCCACCGCCGCTGCGAACTGGTCGCTGGGATCACGGTGGGCTGGGAGCCACAGTTGCGCGAAGCGTTGGTCGCGCTCGGCCAGGGCGCCGAGCAGATGGCGATCGACCGCTTGGGCCATCTGGACGCTCAGGTTGGGCTGGCGTTTGCAGACGCGGCCAATCAGCTGATTGCCGAGGCCGGCGTGGCGCGCGAGCAGATCCGCGCGATCGGCTCGCACGGGCAGACCATCCGCCACCGGCCACAGGCCGACCCGGCCTTTACCTGGCAGATCGGCGACGCCAGCCGGATCGCCGAACACACCGGCATTACCACGGCGGCCGATTTCCGCCGGCGCGATGTGGCGGCTGGCGGCCAGGGTGCGCCGCTGATGCCGGCCTTCCACCTGGCGATGCTGGGTGCCAGCGACGAAGACCGTGCGGTGCTCAACCTGGGCGGCATCGGCAACCTGACGCTGATCCCGCGCGACGGCGCGGTGCGGGGCTTTGACACCGGCCCGGCCAATGCCTTGCTCGATAGCTGGTGCCAGCAGCAGCAAGGTAAGCCGTTCGACGCCGACGGCGCGTTTGCCGCCAGCGGCAAGGTCGATGCGGCGTTGCTACAGGCGCTGTTGGCCGACCCGTGGTTCGCACTGCCGCCGCCCAAGAGCACCGGCCGTGAGCAATTTCACCTGGCGTGGGCACGGCAGGCCATGGGCACCGCGACGCTGCGCCCGGCCGATGTGCAGGCCACCTTGCTGGAATTGACGGCGGCCACGGTGGCCGATGCGTTGCTGCGCCACCAGCCGACAACGCGCCGCGTGCTGGTCTGCGGCGGCGGCGTGCGCAACCCGGTGCTACTGGCGCGGTTGGCCGCGCGCCTGCCCGGCGTGGTGGTGGAGTCCAGCGCGCGCCATGGGCTGGATCCGGATTACCTGGAGGCGATGGGCTTTGCCTGGCTCGCCGCCGAGCTCCTGGCCGGACGGCCGGCCAATCTGCCATCGGTGACTGGTGCGGCGGGGCCGCGGCTGCTGGGAGCGATTTATCCGGCCTGAGGGCCGTGCAGCCGGAATTGGCTTCCCGAGCCGCTGCAGCTGGGCGCGAGGCCGGTCTACTCGTCGAACCTCTAGCTGGATAGCTATGGCGCGACAGCACTAGCCACAGATTGAAGATATGCAGTTGCACCGCTTGCTTCTGATGCAGATGCGAGCAAGCAGCATCTGGCCGGCGCGCCTGGACGGTGTCCCCGCACTCAGCGCTCGCAGAAAAAAGCGTAGTTAAACTGCTATCAGGGGGTGTTGCCCGCCGGCAGCGCCTTGAGCGCGGCAATGGCTTCGGCCAGCGCATCGACTTCGGGATGTTGCAGGCCGCCGGTGACTTCGTACTCGCTGGCGAACAGGCCTTGTTCGAGCAGATGCATCACCGTCTGGTGCTGGGTCCAGCCCCGTGCAACGGAAATGCGGCGGATCCGGTCCACCAGCACCGGATCGATATCACGCAACACCAGATCGGTCATGCCCTTCCTCGTGCGATGCCCTGCCCCGCCGGCATCATCGGCAACCTTGGCAGCGGTTTCAATCCGGCCGCCGGTCATGGGCCTGCAAGCGCGGCCATAACCAGGCGAGCAGCGCCAGGGTCGGGACGACGGTCAAGGCGCTCAGGATGAAGAAGGTGCTGTAGGAGGTGGCCTCCACTAGAAAGCCAGAGACACCGCCGGCAAACTTGCCCGGCAGGTTGGCCAGCGAGACCAGCAACGCGTATTGGGTGGCGGTGAAATTGCGATTGGTCAGCGACGACATGAAGGCCACCAGCACGGTGCCGGCAAATCCCTGGAACAGGTTGTCGGCGCTGAGCGCGGCGTAGAACGCCCACAGCTTGCCGGGGTTCTGCGCCATCAGCAGAAAGGCCAGGTTGGACAGCGCCACACCCAGCGCGGCAACCAGCAGCATGCGCCGGAAGCCGAATGCCGCCACCGCCGCACCGCCGGCAAACGCGCCAACAATGCCCATCCAGACACCGAACAACTTGGACACGGTGGCGATGTCGGCCTTGGTATAGCCCGAATCCAGATAGAACGGCCCTGCCATCACGCCGATCACCTGGTCGGGAAATTTGAACAGGCCCACAAACGCCAGCAACATCAGGCCCAGCGCCAGCCCATTGCCCGAGAAAAAGCTGGAGATGGGCTGCCAGAATGCGCCCACCACATCGATGCGGCGCACCACCGTGAGCTCTGGCTGCACCGGCTCGCGGCACACCAAGGTGGTGATGATGGGCAACAGCATCAGCCCCGCCATGGCCAGATACGCCCAGGTCCAGTTGAGGTATTCGGCCATGTACAGCGCGCCGGCGCCGCCAAGGATCAGCCCGATGCGGTAGCCCAGCGTGTAGGTTGCCGCCAGCGCCGCCTGCGCAGTGTCGGGTGCGATTTCGATGCGGTAGGCATCCACCACCGAGTCCTGGGTGGCGCCCCAGAACGAGGCAAACAGGACCCACGCGACCAGGCCGGTGACGCTCATGTCCGGGCGCGAGAACGCCAGCGCGAACAAGCCGATGCTGACGCCTACTTGCGAGACCAGCAGCCAGGAGCGGCGGCGGCCCAGGAACGCCGTGATCGGAAACGCATAGCGGTCGAGCAGCGGCGCCCACAGAAACTTCAACAGGTAGAAGAAGCTGGCCAGACTGATCAGGCCAATGCTGCCCAGATCCAGGCCCACATCACGCAGGCGCGTGGATAGCGTTTGCGAGGCGATCAGCAGGAACGGTAGCCCGCTGCCGAACCCGAGCAGCGCCATGGTGGCGGCCGATGGGGTTGCGAAGGCGCGCTGGATGCCGCTCAGGCCTTTGTACGTGGATGCGGGCGGGGTCATAACGGCGTCCGGTGGAAGTGATGGGAAGCGCGACGGCCGCCATTGTCGCCGCTCACCGTATGGACCGAACTGCCGAAGACGAACCTTCGCCTCGAATGGAACGCGCGGCGGTCGCCTTCACCGCGCTGCTGCAACTGGGACGGCATGCGGCTTATCCGACCCGCCTTCTAGGAGCCGCCGTCCGGGCGATCCACCGCAGCCCGGCGATGCCGCTGCTGCGGTAACCGCCGCGCGAGGCGGCACCACGCCATGGCCGCCACTGGCTCACGGCGCGTAATCCACGATGTACGGCGCATGGTCGGAAAAGCGCTGCTCGCGGTAGATGGAACAGGCCTGCACCTTGTCGCGCAGCCCGGGGGTGACCAGTTGGTAGTCGATGCGCCATCCCACGTTGTTGGCGCGGGCAGCGCCGCGGTTGCTCCACCAGGTGTAGTCCTCGCCCTGCGGATGCAGCACGCGGTAGCTGTCCACCCAGCCGCGCCCGTTGCTGGCGTCGGCCTCTTCCAGCAGGTCGGCGCACAGGCCGTTGAGCCAGTCGCGCTCGGGCGGCAGGCAGCCGGAGTTCTTCTGGTTGGACTTCCAGTTCTTGATGTCCAGCGCCGAGCGCACGATGTTCCAGTCGCCGCACAGCACGTACTGCCGGCCGCTGGCCAGCCATTCGCTCAGGATCGGGCGCAGCCATTCCATGACCTGGAATTTGTAGCCCTGCCGCAACTCGCCCGAGGAGCCGGACGGGATATAGAACGACACCACGCTGAGGTTGCCGAAGCGGGCCTCGATATAGCGGCCTTCTTCGTCGAACTCCGGCCAACCGAGCGCGGTGCGCACCTCGTCGGGTTCACGCTTGGCGTAGATCGCCACGCCGCTGTAGCCCTTCTTGGTGCTGGCATCGCGAAACCAGGCCTTGTAGCCGGCGGGCAGGAATTCCGGCCCGGCCAGCTGATGTTCCTGCGCCTTGGTCTCCTGGATGCACAGCACATCCGCGTCCTGGGTGGCGAACCACTCGAAGAACCCCTTGCTGGCGGCCGACCGCAGGCCATTGGCGTTGAAACTGATGATGCGCATAAGAGCTGGGAATGGGGAGTCGGGAATGGGGAATCGTAAAGCCTACCCCAGCGCCGCCAGGAAGGCTGCCGCGCTGCGATGCGTTTACCATTCCCGACTCCCTATTCCCCATTCCCGCCCCATGACCGACCACCGCACCCGTTTCCTGCAGCTGGCCCTGGATGCCGATGCCTTGCGCTTTGGCGAATTCACGCTCAAGTCCGGCCGGCTCAGCCCGTATTTCTTCAATGCGGGGCGCTTCGATTCGGGCGCAAAGACCGCCAAGCTGGCGCAGTGCTACGCCGATGCGATCGATGCGGCGGGGGTGGAGTTCGACCTGCTGTTCGGGCCGGCCTACAAGGGCATCCCGCTGGCGACGGCGTTGGCCTGCGCCTATGCCGGGCGGGGCCGCGACCTGCCGCTGGCGTTCAACCGCAAGGAAGCCAAGGACCATGGCGAAGGCGGCACGCTGATCGGGGCGCCGCTGCAGGGCCGCAAGGTGCTGATCGTCGATGACGTGATCACCGCCGGCACCGCGATCCGCGAGGCCTTGGGCATTATCCGTGCCGCTGGCGGCACGCCGTCGGGCATCGTGGTGGCGTTGGACCGGCAGGAGATCGCCTCCGAGCAGGACCGCCGTTCGGCTGCGCAGGCGGTGGCGGCCGAAGCCGGCATTCCGGTGATCGCGGTGGCCAACCTCGCCGACCTGCTTGCATTCGCGGCAGGAAACGCCGACCTTGTGGGCTTCCGGGAACCGCTGCTGGCCTATCGTGGCCGCTACGGAACCGACACCACAGGCTGATAGCAGGCGACAGGGGGCTGCGCTGATGCCGATACACACACGTTTGGCGTTACTGGCCGCCGTTGCGGCCACCGTGGTGGCCGCACCCGGCGTTGCGCAGGACAAGCCGGCCGCGAAGAAACTCTATTGCTGGAACCAGAACGGCGCCCGGGTCTGTAGCGATACGCTGCCGCCGGAGGCGGTGAACCAGGCGCGCGACGAATTCAACGTCAAAAGCGGCATGCGCAGCGCCGAGGTGCAGCGCGCGATGAGCAGCGACGAGCGCGCCGCCGCCGCGGCCAGCGAGCAGCAACGCCAGGCCGACCTGGCCGCCGAACAGATGCGCAAGCGCACCGACCAGGCAATGCTGATGTCGTACCAGAGCGAGGACGACCTGCGCCGGGTGTTCAATGAGCGCATCGCCATTGTCGACAACAACATCCACACCGCGCGCTTCAACGTGACCAGCCTGCGCGAAGGCCTGGCCAGCATGCTGCGTGCCGCCGGTGACCGCGAGCTGGCCGGCCAGGCGGTGGCCGACAAGCTGGCCGGCGACATCCAGCAGCGCCATCGCGAGCTGATGGCGCAGTTGCGCCTGCAGGGCAGTTTCGAACAGCAGCGCACTGCGCTGGATGGGGAAATTACCGACATCCTGCAGCGCTACCGGGCCATGAAGGGCGCGCAGGACACCGCCACGCCGGCAGGCTGAGCCGGCCGGACGCCGCCCGCAGGGGTGACGCAGCGCCGTCGGGGCGCATTTCCCGATCCGGCGCCCAGCCCGCATAATGGCCGGTCTTACTCCTTGCCCACGAGGCTCTCCCGCATGGCCCGGATCATCGCCATTGCCAACCAGAAAGGCGGCGTCGGCAAGACCACGACCGCGGTCAATCTGGCGGCCGGCCTGGCGCGCGCGCCCAAGCGTGTGTTGCTGGTGGATCTGGACTCGCAGGGCAACGCCACGATGGGCAGCGGCATCGACAAGCGCGAGGTCGCCGCCTCTACCTGCGACCTGCTGCTGGGTGAAAACACCGCCGCCGAGATCCGGGTCACCGCGCCGGAAGGCTTCGACCTGCTGCCGGGCAACATCGATCTGACTGCCGCCGAGATCCAGCTGATGGACCAGGGCGAGCGCGAACAGCGACTCAAGCGCGCGTTGGCGCCGATCCGCGACGAATACGACTTCATCCTGATCGACTGCCCGCCGGCGTTGTCGCTGCTGACGCTCAACGCGCTGACCGCGGCCGATTCGATCATCGTGCCGATGCAGTGCGAGTACTACGCGCTGGAAGGGCTGACCGCGCTGCTGGAAACCATCGAAGCGCTGCGCGCCAACCTCAATCCGGCGCTCGAGATCGAAGGCGTGCTGCGCACGATGTTCGACATCCGCAACAACCTGGCCAATGCGGTGTCGGCCGAGCTGACCGAGCATTTTGGCGACAAGGTGTTCCGCACCATCGTGCCGCGCAACGTGCGCCTGGCCGAGGCGCCCAGCCATGGCCAGAGCATCGTGGGCTATGACCGCACCTCGCGCGGCGGGGTGGCCTACCTGGGCCTGGCCGGCGAGATCGTGCGCCGCCAGAACGACCGCAACAAGGCCGTCCGGCCCATGGAGACCGTCTGATGAGCAAGCCGACCCCTGCCAAGAAGCGTGGACTGGGCCGCGGCCTGGAAGCGCTGCTGGGACCCAAGGGCGCGGCAGCCGCAGCGGCACCGACCGGCGCCGACGAAAGCACCCTGCAGCCCGGCGATACCTTGCGCCAGTTGCCGGTCACCCAGCTGCAGCCGGGCAAGTACCAGCCGCGCCGGGAGATGGACGAGGTCAAGCTGGCCGAGCTGGCGGAGTCGATCAAGGCGCAGGGCGTGATCCAGCCGATCGTGGCGCGCGAACTGGCGCCGGGGCAGTTCGAGATCGTCGCCGGCGAACGCCGTTGGCGCGCCTCGCAGCTGGCCGGGCTGACCGAGGTGCCGGTGGTGGTGCGCGAGCTCGACGACCGCACCGTCATCGCGATGGCGCTGATCGAGAACATCCAGCGCGAAGACCTCAACCCGCTGGAAGAAGCCCAGGCGCTGCAGCGCTTGATCGACGAGTTCTCGTTGACCCACGCCGAGGCCGCCGAAGCGGTGGGCCGTTCGCGTGCGTCCGTATCCAACCTGCTGCGCCTGCTGGAATTGCCGGTGGCCATCCGCGTGCTGCTGGAAACCCGCCGCCTGGAAATGGGCCACGCGCGTGCGTTGCTCACCCTGGCGCCGGAACTGGCCAGCAAGCTGGCGCAGGAAGCGGCCGACCAGGGCTGGTCGGTGCGCGAGGTGGAACACCGCGCGCAGCAGTTCGCCGCCGGCAAGGTGCCGGGGTCGCTGCGCAAGGGCAAACCGGCCGCGGTTGCGCCGCAGGCCGATATCGCCTCGCTGGAAACCGAACTGTCCGAGTCGCTGGGCACCAAGGTGGTGTTCAACCACGGCCGCGGCGGCAAGGGCAAGCTGGTGATTCACTACACCGATCTGGATACCCTGGACGGCGTGCTGGAACGCTTGCGCGCCCGCACGGGGTGATGCGGCCAGCGCAGGAGGATCAGCGATGCATCCCGCCAAAGTGGACCGCGCGCATCTGCTGCGCCTGACCGACCTGCCGAATGTGGGGCCGGCCTGCGAAAAGGACCTGCAGCAGATCGGCATCCGCATGCCGGCGCAGCTGCACGGCCGCGATGCCTACGATATGTACGCCCAGCTCTGCCTGCGCACCGGCGTCACCCATGACCCGTGCGTGATCGATGTCTTCCTGTCGCTGGTGCGCTTCATGCAGGGCGAGCCGGCACGCAATTGGTGGGATTTCAGCGCCGAGCGCAAGGCAACCCTAGCGGCCGAGCGCACGGGTACGCGGGCAACCGCGCCGCCGCCGGGGCGCCGTGTCGCCAACACCAGCACCGGCACTGGCGCCAGCAGCGACGGCAAACACCGCCCATGAGCCACGCCGACGAGACGATCAGCCCATCCGGCAGCCCGATCCTGCACCACGCGCAGGCCAAGGACTTCGAGCCGGCACGCGGCGAAGCATGCCTCGCGCAGATCAGCGCACATATCGAGCAGCACCTGGGGCCGATTGCGAGTGTGTTCCACGAAATCCTCTCCGATACCGTGCATGTGGATGTGCACATCGTGCCGCCCAATGCGCACTCGCCGCATCTGCGCCTGGTGACCTCGGGCATGAGCGATCTGCCGATGACGCTGCCCGACGGGGTGGAGGCGCCGCGTTACATGGAGCTGATGCTGAGCCTGCCGGGCGATTGGCCGGTCGACCAGCGCGACTTCGACGACGAGCGCCACTACTGGCCCATCCGCCTGCTCAAGAACCTGGCGCGGCTGCCGCACAAGTTCGACACCTGGCTGGGGTTCGGCCATACCGTTCCCAATGGCAACCCGGCCGAGCCGTATGCGCCGGGTGTCGCCTTCGACGGCGCGATCGTGCTACCGCCGGTGAGCACGCCGCAAGCATTTGCCCAGCTGCGCATCGATGCCGACAAGACCATCGCCTTCATGACGGTGGTGCCGTTGTATCCGGAAGAAATGGCGTTGAAGCTGAGCCACGGCAGCGATGCACTGCTGGATCGCCTCGATGCGGGCAACATTCGGGACGACATCGACCTGCGCCGCCGCAACGTGGCGAAGAAGCGCTTTTTCGGGCTGTTCTGAGCGCTGTTGTCTCCTTCCCTTTGACGTTTTCAGGACCATTGCCATGACCATTCTCGTCACCGGCGCCGCCGGTTTCATCGGTGCCTACACCTGCCGCGCACTGGCTGCGCGCGGCGAGAACGTGGTGGGCCTGGACAACTACAACAGCTACTACGACCCGCAGCTCAAGCACGACCGCGTCGCCGCGCTGTGCCCGCAGATCGACATCCGCACGCTGGACCTCACCGACCGCGAAGGCCTGGCCGCGCTATTCGACGAGATCCAGCCCACCCGCGTGGTGCACCTGGCTGCACAGGCCGGCGTGCGCTATTCGCTGGAAAACCCGCATGCCTATGTCGACAGCAACCTGATCGGCTTCGTCAACGTGCTCGAGCTGTGCCGCCACCGCGGGGTGCAGCACCTGGTGTATGCGTCAAGCAGCTCGGTCTACGGCGATTCGGCCACCCCGCCGTTCTCCGAAGACCAGCGCGTGGACCAGCCACGCTCGCTGTATGCCGCGACCAAGGCGGCCAACGAGTTGATGGGCTACACCTATGCGCAGCTGTACGGCCTGCGCGCCACCGGGCTGCGCTTTTTCACCGTGTATGGGCCATGGGGCCGGCCGGACATGGCGCCGCTGATCTTCAGCCGCGCGGTGTTGGCCGGGCGCCCGATCGAGGTGTTCAACCACGGCAAGATGCAGCGCGACTTTACCTTCGTGGCCGACATCGTGGCCGGCGTGCTCGGCGCGCTGGACGCCCCCAGCAGCGAGCCGGTGCCGCACCGCGTGTTCAACCTGGGCAACCACACCCCGGTGGAACTGGAATACTTCATCGACGTGATCGCCCAGGCAGCCGGCCGGCCCGCCGAAAAGGTGTACCGGCCGATGCAGCCAGGCGACATGGTGCGCACCATGGCCGACACCTCGCGGGCGCAGGCGGCATTCGGCTTCGATCCGGCCACGCCGGTCGAGCTCGGTCTGCCACAGGTGGTGGAGTGGTGCCAACGTTATTTCGCCTCGCGCGCTTGAGCTTCATGCCCGGCTCAGATGGTCAGGGCACAATGCGCGATCTTTTTTGCTCCGCCTGCATCCGGGCCACCACGATCCCATGAGCCAACCTCAGCTTTCCGTCGTCGTCCCCGTGTTCAATGAGCGCGACAACGTGGCGCCCCTGGTCGGCGAGATCGTGGCCGCGTTGCGCGGCGTGGTCGCCTTCGAGATCGTCTATGTCGACGACCACTCGCGCGATGACACGCTGGCGGTGCTGCAGGAGCTGAAAACCCGCACCCCCGAACTGCGCGTGCTGCACCACGTCACCCAGAGCGGGCAGAGCACGGCGGTGCGCAGCGGGGTCAAGGCCGCGCGCGCCAGCTGGATCGCCACGCTCGATGGCGATGGCCAGAACGACCCGGCCGACATCCCCAAACTGCTCATTGCGCGTGCCGAGGCCGAGCCGCAGGTGAAGCTGTTCGCCGGCTGGCGGGTCAACCGCCAGGATTCGGGCTCCAAGCGCTGGGCCAGCAAGTGGGCCAACGCGATCCGCTCGCGCATGCTGCAGGACAACACCCCCGATACCGGCTGCGGGATCAAACTGTTCGAGCGCGAGGCCTTCCTGGACCTGCCCTACTTCGACCACATGCACCGCTACCTGCCGGCGCTGATGCAGCGCGCCGGTTGGCGCACGGTGAGCGTGCCGGTGCATCACCGCCATCGCACCGCCGGCGTGTCCAAGTACAACAATCTCAACCGGGCGCTGGTGGGCATCCGCGACCTGCGCGGCGTGGCGTGGCTGATCACCCGTAGCAAGCGCACCGCGGTGGAGGAGCGCTGATGGAGCTGCACTGGCTGGATCAACCGCTGACCTGGCTGTACTGGACCGGGCTGCACGTCACCGGCTGGAAGCTGATCGGCTATGTGGGCGCGCTGATGTTCGGCGGCCGCTGGCTGGTGCAGTTCGTGGCCTCCAAGCGCGCCGGCAAGCCGGTGATCCCGCGCATGTTCTGGTACATGAGCGTGGTCGGCAGCCTGATGACGCTGAGCTACTTCGTGTTTTCGGCCAAGCAGGACTCGGTGGGCGTGCTGCAGAACATGTTCCCGGCCTTTACCGCGTTCTACAGCCTATACCTGGACATCAAGCATCGCGGCTGGAAGCGCGAGCGCGCCTCGCACTGAATACTGGATAGGTTTGCTGCGCCTGCTGGCGCACCGCCAGCGCGCACCTGAAACGGCGCCTCTTCGGACACTGCGCTGCCGGGTTTGCCTCATCGCGCGTGGGTGCCGCGCTGATGCGCGGCGACGTTGCTGCCACGCAGGCTGTGGGCATGCCCAGCGCCCAGCCCCTGCCCGCTCTACCTCCGCCGTCCAACGCCGCGCGGCATTGGCATCTGCAGGTGCACACCCATCAGCAGGTGGCGCTGTTCGCTGACTGGCGCTGCGCGCGCGCTGCAGCGGCGTGCCTGTCGCGTAGTGGCCATTGGCATGGCACGCGATTGCTGTGCTGGGTGCTGCTGCCCGATCACTGGAGCGCGTTGTTGCAGGCGGATCAGCCGGCGCTGCTGCTGCACCGCGCCGGCAGCGCGTGCCAGGCGGCGGCAGAGGCGGTCAATCGCGCACGCGGACGCGGCGGTACGGTCTGGCAACCGCACCCCACCCTGACGCCGTTGGCTGCGCCCAACGACCATCGGCAATTCGCGCGTGCGCTGGTGGCCGCGCCGGTGCGCGCCGGGCTGGCCGCGCACGTGGGCGCCTACCCGTACTGGGATGCGGTCTGGCTGCCGCACGAGGCAGGTGGCATAGCGGTGCCAGGCATCACGGCGATGACGCGGCGGGCCGGGTGACTGTGCGGTGCAGATCAGCGCGGCGTGGATCAGCGAATGCAAGAGGCCTGCGCTCGCGGGCCATGGTGCCCGGCAGACCGGGCGGGTGCTCTTCCCCATGCGTCTTGAGCTGCGGAATCAGCGCGAGTGCGCTGGGAAAGTCGCGCAAACACGTCAGTGCTGCGTCGCCGCGGCGGGGTGGCTATTCCTCACCGCCGAGCAACGCACACGCAGCCTCACGTGCGGATACTGCGGAACAAAACGCAGTTTGGCCGAGGGCACCAGCGCGCTGGCCGCGGTCGATGCGGCCAGCGCAGTGCCTCGGCGGTTGCCGTGCTCAGAATGCGAGCGGGTGATCCGGCAGCAGCGCCTGCAGTTCGCTGCGGAACAGCGCGCGGATGCGTTCCAGCGCCACAGCGGTGTCGGCTTCGAAGCGCAGCACCAGGATCGGGGTGGTGTTGGACGCACGTACCAGGCCCCAGCCGTCGCCGAAATCCGCGCGCAGCCCGTCGATGGTGGACAACCGCGCGGCATCGAACGGCGACTCCTCGCCGGCCTGCGCACGCTCCACGAACCGGGCCACCAACGCATGCGCATCGCCGTCCACCGGCACCTTGATCTCCGGCGTGGACACGCTTTCGGGCAGCTCGCCGAGCACGTCGGACGGGGTCTCTTCGCGCTGGGCCAGGATTTCCAGCAGGCGCGCAGCGGCATAGATGCCATCGTCGAAGCCGTACCAGCGCTCCTTGAAGAAGAAATGCCCGCTCATTTCACCGGCCAGCTCGGCATCGGTTTCGCGCATCTTCGCCTTGATCAGCGAATGCCCGGTCTTCCACATCAGCGGGCTGCCGCCGTTGCGCAACACGTAGTCGGACAGCTTGCCGGTGCACTTCACGTCGTAGATCACCAGCGCGCCGGGATTGCGTTGCAGCACGTCGGCGGCAAACAGCATCAGCAGGCGGTCGGGGAAGACGATGGCGCCTTCCTTGGTGACCACGCCCAGGCGGTCGGCATCGCCATCGAAAGCCACACCGATATCCGCATCGAAGCGCTGCACCATCTGCACCAGATCGCCGAGATTGTGCGGCTCGCTCGGGTCGGGATGGTGATTGGGAAAAGTGCCGTCGATATCGCAATACAGTGGCACCACTTCCGCACCGATGGCTTCCAACAAGCGCGGCGCGATCTCGCCGGCCGCGCCATTGCCGGCGTCCACCACCACCTTGATCGGGCGGTCCAGCTGTACGTCGTCGGCAATGCGCTGGATGTAGGCATCGCTGATGTCGCGCTGCTCCAGTTCGCCGGGGCTGGCTGCGGTATGCAGGCGGCCTTCGTTGATGCGCTGGTGCAGCTCGGTGATCGCCGCACCGGAGAGCGTCTCGCCGCCGATCACGATCTTGAAACCGTTGTAGTCGGGCGGATTGTGGCTGCCTGTCACCGCCACGCAGCTGCCGGCGCGCAATTCGTAGGCGCCGAAGTACACCACCGGCGTCGGCGCCAGGCCGATGTCGGTGACGTTGCAACCGGCGCGGCGCAGGCCTTCGATCAGGCCGTTGGTCAGTTCCGGGCCAGACAAACGTCCATCGCGGCCGACCACGATGTCGCGCAGGCCTTGCGCCTGCATCACGCTGCCGATGGCCTGGCCGATCAGCGCGGCGATGCCGGGGTTGAGATCCTTGCCCACCACGCCGCGGATGTCGTACGCGCGGAACATCTCCGCGGCGACCTGCACGGCCGGGACCAGCACCGCGGGCGCTGGCGTGGCAGCGTCCAGCGCGCGGGGCTCGCCGGCCACGCTGGCGTCCTGCTGCAGGCTCTGGCGGAAGGTCGGCTCGTCTGCGGCCGCATCACCGGCCACCCGGCGGCGCGGCAAGGCCACCTGGCCCCGGCTGGCCAGCACCAACAGCACCGCGATCACCAGCAGCAGTGCCGCCACGATCGCGCAGCCGAGCGCGCCCAGCCCCAGCGGGCCGCTGTCGCTTTGCGGCACCGCCGCAGCGATGCGCAGGCCGCTGTCGCCCAACGGGCGGGCCAGGGTTTCGGCGGCGTCCGCCAGCGCGGTATCGCCCTGCTCCACCACATTGAAGCTGCCCTGGCGCAACGCCAGATAGGCCTGCCCGGGCACGGCAATGGCATCGAGCGGGCCAGTCAGGCGAAGCAACGGCAGCCGTGCGTAGGCCACCGCCGGCTGGCCGCCCAGGGCGACCGCGGCGGCCACGCCCAGCCGCACCTGCTTGGCGTCGCGCACCACGCGCACCTGGGCACGTTCGCCGACCAGCGCCGACTCGAGCAAGCTCAGCCGCGCATAGCCGAAGTCCTTGGGGTTGTCGTACGCCGCGCTGAGGTCGCCGCGCAGCACCTGCACATCCTCGGCGCCCTTGAAGCGCTCGCGGATCGCCGAGGCAGCGGCGAGTGCATCGCCGCCGGCCAGCGCGGCCACTACCTGAGGTTGCTTGAGCACGGCGTCCAGCTGGCCGGCCTGCGAGGTCATGGCCTGACGCACGTCCTGCACGGCGCGGTCGCGCGCCTGCTCAAGCGTCTGCGCGATCGCGTCCTCGCGCCATTGCGCGTAGCTGTTCCAGCCAAACCAGGCGGCCAACAGCAGCAGCATGCCGCCCAACACCGGTCCACTCGTCCGCACGCCCGACATCCCCTGCCTGCGCTCGTTCGCCTTGCTCATCGTCAAGCTCCCCTGTCAGCGCACGCCGGTGTGGCCGAATCCACCCGCTCCCCGCGCGCTGTCCACGAAAGTATCCACCACTTGCAAGCTCACGCGCACGATCGGCAGGATCACCAACTGCGCGATGCGATCGCCCGGCTCGATGGTGAAGGCCTCACGGCCACGGTTCCAGGTGCTGATCAACAGCGGCCCTTGGTAATCGGCATCGATCAGACCGGTGCCATTACCCAGCACGATGCCGTGCCGGTGGCCCAGGCCGGAGCGCGGCAGGATCACCGCGCAGACCTGCGGGTCGTGCAGATGGATGGCGATGCCGCTGGGAATCAGCGCCGCATCGCCGGGCTCCAGCGTCATCGGCGCCTCCAGTGCCGCGCGCAGGTCCATTCCGGCGCTGGCCTCGGTGGCATAGGCCGGCAGCGGCCACAGGTCGCCGAAACGCGGGTCGAGCAACTTCACCTGCAAGGACTGGGTCATGCCTGCAATCTCTCCGCGATCAGGGCCAGCAATTGCTCGGCCAGGTCCGTCTTGCTGTTGCTGGGAAACGCACGTTCGCCGCCCTGCCAATAGGCGGTGGCGGCATTGTTGTCGCTTTCGAAGCCACCGCCGGCGATCCCCACCTGATTGGCGATGATCAGGTCCAGCCGCTTGGCCGCCAGCTTGCCACGGGCGTAATGCTCTACGTCGTGCGTTTCGGCAGCAAAACCGACCACCAGTTTCAGCGCGCCGGTCTGCGCGGCGACCTCGGACAGGATGTCCGGCGTGCGCACCAGTTCCAGCGTGAGCGTCTCGCCGGTCTTCTTGATTTTCTGCGACACCACCCGCTTGGGCGTGTAGTCGGCCACTGCGGCCGCGCCAATGTAGATGTCGGCCGGGAACGCGCCCAGCACCGCATCGCGCATCTGCGCGGCCGAGCGCACATCCAGGCGCTGCACGCCGTCGGGCGTGGTCTGGTGCACCGGCCCGCTGACCAGCACCACATCGGCGCCCTGGCGTGCGGCCGCCGCTGCCAGCGCGTAGCCCATCTTGCCGCTGCTGCGGTTGCCGACGTAGCGCACCGGGTCCAGGTCCTCGAAGGTAGGGCCGGCGCTGATCACGATGCGCAGGCCTTCGAGTTGAGCACTACTGGGAACGAACACCGGCGGCGACGCGGCAACAGCGTCTTGACGCAGATCGTCACCGGCCAGCGCCGCGATGATCGCGGCCGGCTCGGCCAAGCGGCCGGGACCGGATTCGCCCTCGGCCAACGGGCCGTCATCCGGGCCGACCACCGCCACGCCGCGCGCGCGCAAGGTGGCGATATTGGCCTGGGTGGCCGGGTGCAGCCACATGCGGTGATTCATCGCCGGCGCCACGGTCAGTGGCGCAGTGGTGGCCAGGCACAGGGTGGTGACCAGGTCGTCGGCCAAGCCGTGCGCCAGGCGCGCCAGCAGATCGGCGGTGGCCGGCGCGACGATCACGCGGTCGGCCCAACGCGCCAGTTCGATATGGCCCATGGCCTGCTCGGCAGCGCTGTCCCACAAGGTGGTGCGGGTGGGCTGGCCGGACAGCGCCTGGAAGCTGAGCGGGGTGACGAATTGCTGCGCGCCGCTGGTCATGGCGACCTGCACCTGCGCACCGGCGTCGCGCAGGCGACGGACCAGTTCGAGCGATTTGTAGGCGGCAATGCCTCCGCCGACGCACAGCAGCAAGCGCTGTCCGTCCAGGGGGCGGGCCTGAGTGGAGCCGGTCACGTCGGAGTCGTCCTACCGTTACAAGGACAACTAGATTAGCCGATGCCCCCGTTCGGCCTGATAGGCGTCGGCGATGAGCACCGGCAATCTGGCCATATGCACATTAACGACTGGCCCACCGACGAACGCCCGCGCGAGAAACTTCTGGCCCGCGGCGCCGCTGTTCTCTCCGATGCCGAGCTGCTGGCGATCTTTGTCGGCTCGGGGTTGCGCGGCCAGGACGCGGTGCGCACCGCGCGCGACCTGCTGCACCGGCACGGCCCGCTGCGCTGCCTGCTGGATCGCCCGGCCAAGGCGCTGGCCCGCCTGCCCGGACTGGGGCCGGCGTCGGCCTGCAAGCTGAGCGCTGCGCTGGAGCTGGCCAACCGGCACCTGCTCAGCGACCTGGAGCGCGGCGAGGCCTTGAGCGATCCCAGCAGCGTGGGGCGCTACTTCTCGCAGCGGCTGCGGGCGCGCAACTACGAAGTGTTCGCGGCACTGTTCCTGGACAGCCGCCATCGCGCGATCGCCTTCGAGGAGTTGTTCACCGGCACCATCGATGCGGCCGAGATCCATCCGCGCGAAGTGGTGCGGCGAGCGCTACTGCACAACGCGGCGGCGGTGGTGGTGGGCCACAACCATCCCTCCGGCAATCCGGAGCCGTCCGAGGCCGACCGCGCGGTCACCCAGCGCCTGCTGCAGGCCTTGGGGCTGGTGGATATCCGGCTGCTCGACCACTTCGTGATCGGGGATGGCCGGCCGGTCTCGCTGGCCGAGCGCGGCTGGGTGCCGTGAGCGTGCGCGCCGGGACCTGAATCGTCACTCGGACCCGCGGCCGCCCGGTCGGGTAAAATCGCTGGTTTCGTTCCAAGCAGATCCCACGTGAAAGCCCAACTCCGCGCACTGATCGGCCAAGGCATCGAAGCCTTGCGCGCCAATGGCACCCTGCCCGCCGACACCCTGCCGCCGGATTTTGTGGTCGAGCGGCCCAAGACCCGCGAGCACGGCGATTTCGCCACCAATGCGGCGATGCTGCTGGCCAAGGCTGCGCGCAGCAACCCGCGTGCGCTGGCCCAGGCGCTGCTGGCCGCATTGCCGGCCAGTGACGATGTAGCGCGCGTGGAGATTGCCGGCCCGGGCTTCATCAATTTCCATCTCACCCCGGCCGCCTACCAGCGCGAAGTGATCCATGTGATCAAGCAGGGGCACGACTACGGCCGCGGGCTGGCCGGCAACGGCCGCTCGGTGGGTGTGGAATATGTCTCGGCCAACCCGACCGGCCCGCTGCATGTCGGCCACGGCCGCGCGGCGGCGATCGGCGACAGCCTGGCGCGCGTGCTCGATGCCAATGGCTGGAACGTCAAGCGTGAGTTCTATTACAACGATGCCGGCGTGCAGATCGAGAACCTGGCGTTGTCGGTGCAGGCGCGCGCGCAGGGCCTCACCCCGGACAGCGCCGGCTGGCCGGAAAACGGCTACCGCGGTGATTACATCGCCGATGTCGCAAAGGCCTACCTGGCGGGCGACACCGTCGACCTGGAAGGCCACCTGGTCACCGGCACCAAGGATCCGGCCGATCTCGAATCGATCCGTCGCTTTGCGGTGGCGTATCTGCGCAACGAGCAGAACCACGACCTGGCCGCGTTCCGCGTCGATTTCGATATCTATTTCCTGGAAAGCTCGCTGTACAAGGACGGCAAGGTCGACGAAGCCGTGCAGAAGCTGATCGCCTCCGGCCACACCTACGAGGAAGGCGGTGCGCTGTGGTTGAAGTCCACCGACTTCGGCGACGACAAGGACCGGGTGATGCGCAAGTCCGACGGCACCTACACCTACTTCGTGCCGGACGTGGCCTATCACCTGACCAAGTGGCAGCGCGGCTATGAGCGCGCCATCACCGAGCTGGGCGCCGACCACCACGGCTCGCTGACGCGCGTGCGCGCCGGCCTGCAGGCGATGGAGCTGGGCATTCCGCAGGGCTGGCCGGAATACGTGCTGCACCAGATGGTCACGGTGATGCGCGGCGGCGAGGAAGTGAAGCTTTCCAAGCGCGCCGGCAGCTACGTCACCTTGCGCGACCTGATCGAAGAAACCAGCGCCGATGCGGTGCGCTGGTTCCTGATCGCGCGCAAGCCCGATTCGCAGCTCACCTTCGATATCGACCTGGCGCGTGCGCAGAGCAACGACAACCCGGTGTTCTATGTGCAGTACGCGCATGCCCGCGTCTGCAGCGTGCTGCGCCAGGCGCAGGAAAAGGGCCTGAAGTACGACCAGACCCACGGCATGGCCGAGCTTGCACGCCTGGACGACGAACATTCGCTGGCGCTGATGCTGGAGCTGTCGCGCTACGCCGAAGTGGTGGAATTGGCGGGCCAGACGCTGGAGCCGTACCAGATTGCGCAGTATCTGCGTGAATTGGCGCACGCCTTCCACACGTGGTATCACAACAGCAAGGTGCTGGTGGACGATGCCGCCGAGCGTGACGCCAAGCTCACCCTTGCGGTGGCCACCCAGCAAGTTCTCGCCAACGGCCTGGAACTGCTCGGCGTCAGCGCCCCAGAAAAGATGTAATCAGCGGCCGCATGGCCCGCAATGACGTGATTCGGAGAAGTGGTGAATGGCAGCACGACGCGGTAAGAGTCAGGCGCGACGCAATACCAGCAATGGCACACCGGGATGGGTCTGGTTGGTCGCCGGCGCAGCGATTGCGGCCGTGATCTTCCTGGCGGCCCCCAACCTGTTCAAGAAGGACGGCGACGGGTTCCTGCGCGTGGGTCCACGGCCCAATCCGGATGCGCAGCCCGCTCCGGTGGCCGACACCGATGTCGACACGCCGGCCGAGTTGCCCAAGCCCAGCGCGCCGCCGGCCAAGCCGGCGGTCAAGCCCGGCGATGCGCAGACGCAGTACGACTTCTACACCCTGCTACCAGGCAAGGAAGTGCAGATGTCCGATGCCGAACTGGCCGCCAGCGCGCGTGCCGAAGAGGCCGCGCGTGCGCGCGCCGCGCTGGAAGGCAAGCCGGTGGCGCCAGCGGCCAGCGTCGCGGCCGCCACACCCACGACCAGCGTGCCGGTGCCCTTGAACGAAACCGCTGCCAGCACGCCCAAGCCGTTGCCGGAAACCGCGTCCGCGCGGCCGGCCGCGACGCCGGCACCGGCCAGCACTGCTGCGGTCACCACGCCGGCAGCCGCAAGCGCCGCCAAACCGGCGGCCAGCGCGGCCGCCGCACCGGCCGTGGCCGACACCACCCGTTACATCCTGCAGGCCGGTTCGTTCGGCGCCTCGGGCGATGCGGAGTCGACCAAGGCCAAGCTGGCGATGATGGGCCTGGCCGCACGCGTGGAGTCGGCCGACATCGCTGGCAAGACGGTCTACCGTGTGCGCATGGGGCCGTATGGCAGTGCCGGCGAATTGGCCGAGGCCAAGCAGAAGCTCACCGGCAGTGGGCTGCCGGCCATCGCCATCAAGGCGCAGTAAACACCAGTGATGCGCCGGGTCGCCGCGCTGCTGCTGTGGGGGCTGATCGGCACGGCGCACGCCACCGAGCAGATTCCCGACCGCATCCAGATCGATGGCCGCGATGCAGCGCTGCTGGCCGAACCGTTATCTGCGGTGCTCGACGACCAGGCCACCTGGCAGCGTTTCGTCGCCCATGCGCACCAGGCGCTGGGCGGTTGCAGCGCCAACTGGCGTGGTTACCAGGCCTATTGGCGACTGGACGGCGTGCGCCTGCTGCTGGATCGCGTGGTCATCGGCGCCTGTGCCGAAACACCGCCGAACTTGCCGCTGCAGGTGCTGTTTCCGCAGCGCCAGGCGCCGCTGTTGGCAGACTGGGTCGACGGCGAACTGCTCATCGCCCTGCCTGATGAGCACGCACACGACGTAGCGGCGGCTCCTGCACAGGCCAGTTCGAAGTCGTTGCCGTATCTGCTGTTGCACGTCCAGCACGGCCAGGTCACCGCGCGCGAACCGCTCAGCGCGGCGATGTTGGAGGCGCGGCGCGCCGCCGCCGATGCGCAACGTGCCGCTCCCCATCCCTGACCCATGTCCCCAGGAGTTCCCCCATGTCCAAGACCGTCCTGATCACCGGCGCCACCTCCGGATTCGGCAGTGCCGCCGTCCGCCGTTTTGCCGCAGCCGGCTGGAACGTCATCGCCACCGGCCGGCGTGCCGACCGCCTGCAGGCGCTGGCCGCTGAACTCCCCGCAGGCCAGGTGCACACCGCCGCCTTCGACATGCGCGATGCACAGGCCCTGGGCGCTGCCATCGACGCGCTGCCGGCGGACTTCGCCAACATCGACGTGCTGGTCAACAACGCCGGCCTGGCGCTGGGCACCGCACCGGCGCAGCAGGCCGACCTGACCCAGTGGCAGCAGATGATCGACACCAATGTCACCGCGCTGGTGACGCTCACCCATCGCCTGCTGCCGGCGCTGATCGCGCGCCGCGGCGCCATCATCAACATCGCCTCGGTCGCGGCGACCTACCCCTACACGGGCGGCAATGTGTACGGCGGCACCAAGGCGTTCGTGCAGCAATTTTCGCTGGGCCTGCGCTCGGATCTGCACGGCACCGGCGTGCGCGTGACCTCGATCGAACCGGGCATGGCCGAAACCGAATTCACCCTGGTGCGCACCGGCGGCAACCAGGCCGCCTCGGACACGCTGTACCGCGGTGCCACACCGATGACGGCCGAGGACATCGCCGAGCAGATCTTCTATGTGGCCAGCCTGCCGCCGCACTTGAACATCAACCGGCTGGAGATCATGCCGGTGACGCAGTCGTTTGCAGGCTTCCAGGTGGCACGCGACGCGCAGTGAGGCGGTGATGCGTGCGGTCAGGCGAGCATGGTTTGCATGCCAAGCGCATTGCCGGTGATCACGCTGCCGCACTGCGCTGCGTGGGCAGAACGAACGCCGCGTTTGCGGCGTGTTGAAGCCGTGCCGGTGCATGGCCGTGGCTGCACATGCTCTCGTCCATGAACGCGACTGCTGAAGTCAGAAAGCCGCGCATTGCGCGGCTTTCTTCATTCGCGTCGATACATCGAGAGATCGGTGGGTTGGTCGATCGGTGGCCGCTGCTTGTTGGCGCGATGCGGACAGACACAGCGCACGGCTGCGCGCGTTCGGCCAACAACGGTATAGCGCATACCCAGCACAGGAGCGCCAACGCGGTGCACCTCGCTATGCCGGCTCGGCCACCACGGCCGAACTGCGCCGGCGAAGCACCCTGCCGCGCAGGCACAGGAAGGGCCGCTCCACCGCGTAATGCAACAGCGCCCCGGCCAACAGTGCGCAGACGCCGTAAACGGCAAACGCGAGGATGCCGCGCCCGTCCAGCGCCTCTCCCAGCCAGGTCTGGGTGACATGGAACACCGCCTTGTGGGTCAGGTACAGGCTGTACGAAATGCCCGCCAGCCAGGCCGCGCCCGGTACATGCAGCCTGCCAAGCGCGCTGTTGGTGGCGGTACCGGCCAACACCAAGCATGCCAGGCCCAGCGACAACACCGGCCAGCCCACTGCATTGCCGAGCAGGCCGGTTCGGTCGCGGAACAGCCACAGGGCCAGCGCCATGACCGCCACGCCGGCCAGCGCGAAGGCGTTGCCGCGCTGCTGCAGGCGCTGCCAGGTATGCGGGCGGAACACCTTCACCACCGCCAGCACCACGCCAGCCAGCAGGCCGTCCAGACGGTTCCAGGTGGGGTAATAGATGTCTTCGATAAACCAGTTGCGTTGCAGCCCGGCGCCGGCTGCATCCAGCGCGCTGTCATGCAGCCACACCCCCGCACGCAGCGCGATGCCTGCCGCGACCACCACGACGCACAGCACACCAAAGCGCAACGCCGACGGACGCCGCAGCAGTACCGTGGCCAGCAGCGGAAACACCAGATAGAAATGCTCTTCCACGCACAACGACCACGCATGCGAAAACGCGGCGTCACGGCCGTAATCGACCAGCAGATTCAGCGTAAAGGTCACAAACATCCACCACGGCGCCAGGCCCGGCGACTCGCGGAATCCCGGCCATGACAGGTACACCGCCAGCACCACCAGGAAGGCCGGCAAGATGCGGAAAGCGCGGCGCAGGTAGAAGTCGGTGAAATCCAGACGCTGCCCACTGGCCAGCGGCATCAGCACCTGCGTGCCGATCAGAAACCCGCTCAGCACGAAGAACAGATCCACGCCCATCCAGCCGTAGCGCGACAGCCATGCCCATTCCGGCCCCAGACCACCGACCACGAACGCGTGGAACAGCATCACCCACACGATGGCGATACCACGCAACAGATCGAGAGCCGGATAGCGCATGCGGTAGGGGCGGTCGGGAGAACCCCGATTGTGCCCTAACCATCGCGGCGTTACGGATGGGTGCGCATGCATTGGCGCAGACGCCCCGGCACGCAGAGGAATGCACTACCGATGTTAGCGACGCACGTGCATGTGGCAATGCGCCGCAAGTGCATGCATGTCTGGATCGGAGGACGTCTGTGCACGCTTGAAAGACACCCCAATGCGCACATCGCGCTGCCAGCGCGCATCCGATGCTGGCGATCGCGCGCCAACTGGCGGCCCAGCATGACGGGCGAATGATGCAAAGCAACGCAGTGCCGATGTCAGCGGCGCACGTTTGCTTGGACACTGGTCGCGAGCGCATGCATGGAGCAGACGGCGGATACAGAAACGTACTGCACCGCCGCATCACGCGGCCAAACATGAAGACACAGCCAGTGGCCCGATGAACCCTGATGGCTCGCAGTGCTCTCACGTTAGATGGCCTTGCCTGCGCATGGATCCAGCACGCAGCGCAGGCACACCTCCCACACCCAACAAGGAACAGAATGCGTACACGGTGGCCAATTGATGCGTGCGCTATAGCCTTGCGAACAGCACCGGCGCTTCAGCGGGCAGACAAACGTGCCTGCTGCGGCAATGCATTGCGGCACTGCTCCCATCAGCACCGCCATGCCGATTGCCATCGTGCCTCAGGCCATCGCCGGCTGCGCACTCTGCGCATCCGCACTCACGGGCGCGCCGGCCTCCAGTAACGCCCACGCCTCCAGCTGGTCCACGGCCCGGCGGATGCCGTCTTCGTCGCGAATGCGTTGGCCCAGCGCAGCTGCGGCCGCACGCATGGCCGGCGTGCTGGCCTGGTCGATGGCATCGGCCAGGGTCTGCGGCAGCAACCCGTTACGTGACAACGCCGGCGGCGCCACACCGCGCTGGGCCAGGCAATGCGCCCAGAACGGTTGGTCGTAGCCGAACGGCAGCACCACCGACGGGATCCCCGCGGTCAGCGCCGCACCGGTGGTGCCGGCGCCACCGTGATGCACGGCCACCGCCACGCGTGGGAACAACCAGTCGTGTGGCGCCTGCTCCAGATGGAAAAAGCGCGTGGCATCGTCGTCGGCGTCTTCCCCGGCCGCCAGCCCGCCCCAGCCGCTGGCCAGCAGCGCACGCTGGCCGGTCAGGCGCACCGCCGCCTTGACGGTGGCGGTGAGTTGCGCGGCATCGTTGCTGGTCATGCTGCCGAAGCCGATGTACAGCGGTGGCGGCCCGGCTTGCAGAAACGCCTGCAGCGCCGCCGGCGGTTGCCACTGCGGCTGCGGCAACTGCCAGAAGCCGCAAACCTGCGCGCTCTCCGGCCAGTCAGGCGGACGCGGACACAGGTGCGCGCTGTAGCCGTATAGCACCCGCAATGCACTGCGATCGGGCCCGCTCCACGGGTACGCCGGCAACCCCAATGCCGGGCGCACCACCTCGTTGAGCGCCGGGCGCATCAACTGCCAGCCGGCAAAGCGCACCACATGATGCAGCGCCACGCTCACCAGCCCGGGCAGGCGCACGGTGGGCATTACCATCAACGGCAGATGGCGCGAGGCGGTCAGCGGCTGCAACTGCGCGAACACCACCGGCAGGCCATACCGCTGGCCCAGGCTATGGGCCAGGAAACTGGCGCTGCCCACGCCAAGAATCAGGCCGGCATCGGCGCAGGCGGCGCGGCCTTGGTCGGCCCAATCGCGCGCCCACTCCATCAGCTGCGCACGCAATTTGCCCCAGATGCCACGCCAGCCGCCACGCATCTCGGCGATGTCCGGATGCCCCTGCAACAGCTTCTGGTGATCGCCGCTCAGCGGATAGAACTCCAGCCCGTTGGCAAGAATCAACGCGGCAAAGTTGGCGCTGGTCAGCACCCGTACCCGATAACCACGCTGCTGCAGGCCACGGCCCAGCGCGATGATCGGGCGAACATCGCCATGCGTGCCCAGCGTGGCGATCACCACCGGGCGCTGGGATGACGCTGTGGAGGACTCAGGCATATTCGGCCACCCCGTCGCTGCTGGCGGTGGTGATGCAGCCGTCGGTGCGCGCGGTTTTCGCGGTCGCCGCATGCAGCAGCGTGCTGAGCGTGGCCGAGTGCGCAGGCGACAGCATCGAGTGGTGATCGCTCTCCAGGGTGTGCAGCTGCAGGGTGCGCACATACGGGCGCCATGCCTGCGGCCGGTAGTCCACCCAGAGCGCATCGTCGCCGCCGGAGGTCATGCGCACGCTGGCTTCGACGAACAGCACATCCTGCGCCAATGCACGCGGCTGGTAGCGCCGTGCCAGGTGCAGGTGATGCTGGGTCACCGCGCCCAGATCATCCAGCAGCGTGGGGCGTTGATCGAGCAGCTGGCGCACCGCCGGCACCGACATCAGCCCGTAGTGATCGCACAACAGGCTGGCGAGTTCGGCCACCGTGGTCGGCATGGGTTGTCCGTGCGCCAGGTTCAGATTGAGCGCATGCACCGAGGCACGCACGCCTTCGGATTCCGGCAGCGCGGCGGCCTGCTGGCGATGCGGGTAACTGTCGAGCATGGCCAGCACCTCGACTTCCTCGCCAAGCGCATGCAGCTCGGCGGTGATCGCATGGGCGATCAGCCCACCCAGCGACCAGCCCATCAGGCGATAGGGCCCGTGCGGCTGCACTGCGCGTAGCCGCGCCAGATAATCGCGCGCAATCGCCTCGATGCTGTCCGGGCGGTGCAGCGGGTCGCTCAGGCCAGGCGACTGCAGCGCATACACCGGCCACTGCGGGTCGAGCTGCCCCAACAAGGTCAGATACGACCAGCCAAGCCCCACCACCGGGTGGATGCAGAACAACGGCGTAACGCCTGCGGTGCCGGCACGCAGCGGCAGCAGCACGCCCAGTGGATCGTTCGGCGTGTGCGTGCTGCGCCGGACCACCTCGGCCAGCCCTGCAATGGTCGGCGCATGGAACAGCGTCCCCAGCGGCAGTTCCACCCCAAACAGCTGCGGAAAGCGTGCCGCCATTTCCGCAGCGCGCAGCGAGTCGCCGCCAAGCTCGAAGAAGTTGTCGTCCACGCCCACCACGGCAATGCCCAGCACGTCCTGCAGCATCGCTGCCAGCTGATGTTCGAGTGCATCGCGCGGGGCCAGATGCGCACGCTGCGGCACAGCGCCCGGCGCCGGTAACGCGCGGCGATCGAGTTTGCCATTGGCCGTGAGTGGCAGCGCCTGCAACTGCATCCACAGCGTGGGAATCATCGATGCCGGCAGGCGCTGCTGCAGATGCGCGCGCAGCAGCTCGGTGGACGGTGCGGTGCCGTGCTTGCCAACCACGTAGGCGAGTAGCTGCAACGCGTTGGCGCCATCGTGATGCCCCACCACCACCGCCTGCGCCACCTGCGTATGCAGCAGCAGTGCGTTTTCGATTTCCGCCGGCTCCACGCGGTGACCACGGATCTTCAATTGCCCGTCCGCACGGCCGATGAATTCCAGCAGGCCGTCGCGGCGCTGACGCACGCGATCGCCGGTGCGGTACATGGTGCTGCCGTCATCGGCAAACGGGTCGTGCACAAACCGCTCGCTGGTGAGCTGCCGCTTGCCGCGATAGCCCTTGGCCACGCCCGCGCCCCCGATGTACAGCTCGCCGACCGCGCCGGTCGGCAACGGCTGCCGCTGCGCATCGAGCACGTACACGCGTGTATTGAGCAACGGCCGGCCGATGGGCGGCGCCGCCGCGTCGCTCAGCTGCAGCGGCATGATGGTCGACCAGATGGTGGTTTCGGTGGGCCCGTACAGCTGGGTCAAACGGCCCACGCGGCTCAGCAGTTGCGCGGCCAGTTCGGGCACTAGGGCCTCGCCGCCGACCAGCGCATGCACGCGGTCCAGCGCCAGCTCCTGGTTGGCCAGCAGGATGCGCCACAACGACGGCGTGGCCTGCACCACGCTGATCTGTTCGTTGGCGATCAGGCGCGAGAGGCTACGTGGATCGTGCGTAATCCCCGCAGGTGCAATGACCACGCGCGCGCCGGTCAGCAGCGGCAAATACAGTTCCAGCCCGGCGATATCGAAGGTGATGGTGGTGACCGCCAGCACGCGATCGCGCGGGCGCAATGCCAGTTCCTGCTCCATCGCATGCAGGAAATTGGCCAGGTTGCGATGGCTGACTTCTACACCCTTGGGCACACCGGTCGAGCCGGAGGTGTACAGCACGTAGGCGGTGCCATCCGGCTGCGCCAGCGGGGCGATCGCGGCGGGCAAGACGGCCGGGCGCGGGTCAAGCCAGACCATGCCGCCGAGCAGATAGCGCTCGCACAACGCAGGCTCGCAGACCAGCGCGATGGCACCGGAATCGTTGAGCATCTGCCGGTTACGCGCGGCCGGGCTTTCCGGGTCCAGCGGCAGATACGCCGCCCCGCTCCACATCACCGCCAGCAATGCCACCAGCAACTGCTCGCTGCGTGGCAACGCGATGGCGACCACATCGCCCGGGCGCACACCATCGTCCACCCATTGCGCGGCGATGCGCGCGGCCAGCTCGCACAGCGTGGCGTAATCCAGCGTGCGGTTGTCGTACTGCACCACCACCGCAGCGGGCATCAGCTCGGCACGCTGCAGCATGCCGTGCAGCAAGGTGCTCGGCTGCGGCAATGGCGCGGCAGTGGCGTTCCAGGTGTGCAGCAGACGCTGGCGCTCGGCATCGCCCAGCACATCGACCTGACCAAGCGCGCACTCCGGATCGGCGAGCACGGCATCGGTCAGATGGGTCAGGCGGCGGCAATGTTCGGCCAGCTCGTCGCTGTCATACAACGCCGGGTTGGCATCCAGATCAAAGCGTAACGCTGCACCGTCGCCACGCTCGTAGCAGAAGATGGTCAGATCATCGGCCGGGCCATTGCACAGGTTATGCGGCACCGCGTAGGCCTCGCCAAAGCGCAGTGCATAGTCGAAGGCTTCGATATTCACGGCCAGGCGTGCGAACTTCTGCTCGATGCCGAACAGGCCCAGATCGCGGCGCACATCCTCGAAGCGATATTGCTGGTGCCGCAACGCGCTTCTGACCACGGAGGCCACCTGTGCGAACAGTGCATGTACCGGCTGCTGCGGGTCCATCTTCAGACGCAGCGAAATGACATTGGCCACCAACCCGGCGGCCTGCCGGTAGCGTGCATTGATCCGGCCAGTCACCGGCATGGCCAGCACCAGGTCTTCTGCGCCGGTGCAGCGGTAGTAATACGTGGCAATCAGCGCAATCAACATCTGCGGCAGGCTTGCACCGTAGTGCTTGCCCAGCGCACGCAGCTGCACCACCTGCTGCGGGGAGAATTCCCCGGTACCACGCAACAACCCGGTGGACAGGTGGTTGCCCGGGCGCGCCAGGGTCGCCGGCGGTGGCAGGTCGGCCAGCTGCTCCATCCAGTAATTGCGATCACGCTGAAAGCGATCAGAGTCGCGGTACTGCTGCTCCAGCTCGATCAACGACAGCGCGCTGCCGTACTCGGCAGGTGCCGGCTCGCACCCGGTGGCGTAGGCGGTATACAGCACCGCCATGCGCTGCATCATGATCGAAGCGCAATAGCCGTCCATCACCAGATGGCTCACGCATTGCACCCACATGTGATGGTCTTCACCCAGACGGAAGACTGCACATCGCCACAACGGCCCGTTCTGCAGCTCCTCCGGCTTGCGGATCTCCTCTTCCACCCAATGCTCGGCCGCATTCCGTGGCGCAGGATCGTCGCTGAAGTTGAAATAATGGATCGGCGCGGTGTACTCGGGCATCACCACCTGACTGGGCACGCCGTCGTGCTCGACGATGCATAGCCGCAGCGTGTCGAACTCGCGCGTGAGCTGCAGGCTGGCACGGAGCAACACTTCAGGATCGAGCGGGCCGAACAACTCCAACGCTTCGGACAACATCAAGGTGTTGTCAGTATGCAACTTACTGGCCACCCACAGCCCGCGCTGCGCTCTGGTCAGGGGATACACCGGGGACGAGTCAGCGTGCATTGACGTGCATTCCTTGTTGTTGGCGCGCAGTGATGCAGCGCATCCTCACCGCAATGCGGTATCAGGACGCGGGCAAGACCGAGCCGCCTTTTAAGAATCGTGGGGTAAGCAACACCACCGATCACCAGCATCTGCCGGCAATACGCGATGGAAACGCACAATAGAGACGCACACTGACGCGACGCACAGTCGCTCGCATGACAGCTGACTGATAAAGCCCCTTGCGTCGCTGCAAGTTAATAAACACTAACAATCTGCGTGCACAATGAACCGTGCAAAAATCACGATTTTCGCGTCGTGCGCAAATATTTTTACCGAAGCGTGATTTGAACTAGTGTTCTTGATGCATAGGTAGCGCGCGCGCATATCGCGATGGCTGCTGCCGCAGAAGCGCTTGATAAAGGCCGCATTCGTGCATTTAAGCGTCTAAGCACACTCGGAATCTTCATCCATCGCAACGCATCGAATGCAGGCGCTGATAAGACCACTTTGCGTAAAGCTATTGGTATAACTGCGCCGCAGACCGAATCACTTACCGAAATCGGACTGGCTCCAGAGAGCGGCGAACGTTTTTAGCAAGCACGGCGTGTCCTCGCACGATCACCACAGTCGCCGAACTGTCATCAGCAGGCAGCAGCCTTCGGGAACAACGCGCAGCGATTGTCTACGCCTTCTCGGCACACGCATGCGGCCAATGGCAGGCCTTACGCACAAGAAAGTGCGGCCTTGGTCACTCTAATCGGTCGATGCGCATCGCGCGTGGCGCGGGCGTTTGAATGCATTACCCGGCTTAGAGAACGCTGACAAGTGCACCCCGCTCCGTGACAGGCCTGCGCACACACCACCCCACTGCGCTGCGGCACTGGCCGCAGCGCAGCTGCCCATCAGCCCAACGGTTCGTCGGACAGATAGGTGTAGCCGGTCAGGCCGGCTTCCAGGGCGTCGTGCAATTCCTGCGCGCGCTCGGGTGGCAGCTGTGCCGCGGCGATACGTTCGGCGTAGGTGGCACGCAGGGTGTCCAGCTGATAGCCCACGTAATCCAGCATCACATCGGTGGTATCGCCACGGCGCTGCTGCGCAATGCGGTAGCCGGTGCCGTCCACCGCCACTTCCACCGCATCGGTATCGCCGAACAGGTTATGGATGTCGCCCAGGATTTCCTGGTAGGCACCCACCAGGAAGAAGCCAATGCGATAGCTCTCGCCGGGGTTCAAGCCATGCAATGGCAGCGAGCTGTCCAGGCTTTCGTTCTCGACGTAGGTCTTGACCATGCCGTCGGAATCGCAGGTCATGTCGGCGATGATGCCGCGCCGCTGCGGCGCCTCGTTCAGGCGCTCGATCGGCACGATCGGGAACACCTGATCGATCGCCCACACATCCGGAATCGATTCGAACACGCTGAAGTTGACGAAGTACTTGTCCACCAGCCGCTCGTTGAGCTCGTCCAGCACCGGGCGGTGGCTCTTTTCGTCGAAACTCAGGCGCGCACGCACGCCGTGGGCGATGGCGTAGAACAGGTCGTCGATGCGCGCACGGTGGGTTAGATCGATCTGGCCCAACGCGTAGGCGCTCAGCCCTTCGGCATGGAAGTGCTGCGCTTCCTGGAACAGTTCCACCGCCGGGCGCACATCGAGCTCGTCGTGGATCTCGCGCAGGTGACGGATCGCCGCCGGCTCGTCGTCGTGCGCATCCGGCACGCGGCCTTCCGGCGCCTGCTCCACTTCCGAGACATTGGCGATCAGCACCGCATGGTGCGCGGTCATCGCGCGGCCGCATTCGGTGACAATGCGCGGCGGGGTCAGGCCGTGTTCTTCGCAGGCGCTGGCCAGCGGCTGCACGATGTTGCTGGCGTACGAATGCAGGCCGTAATTGATCGAGCAATAGCTGCGCGAACGGGTGCCTTCGTAGTCGATGCCCAGGCCGCCGCCCACGTCCACATGGCTGATCTTCGCGCCCAGGCGCGAGAGTTCCACGAAATACCGGGTGGCCTCGCGCATGCCGTTGGCGATGTCGCGCACGTTGGAAATCTGCGAGCCCATATGGAAATGCAGCAGGTTCAGGCTGTCTGCGTATTCGGTGTCGCGCAGCGACTTCCACAGGTCCAGCACCTGGCGCGGCGACAGCCCAAACTTGGCCTTGTCGCCACCGCTGTTCTGCCACTTGCCCGCGCCCAGCGACGCCAGCCGCATGCGCACGCCCAGGCCCGGCTTGACGTCCAGCGCGCGCGCCTCTTCCAGCACCAGGTTCAGCTCGGAGGGCTTTTCGATGACGATGAAGGTCTGCAGGCCGAGCTTGCGGCCGATCAGCGCCAGGCGGATGTACTCGCGGTCCTTGTAGCCGTTGCAGACGATCAGCCCACCCGGACGCGACAGTGCCAGCACCGCCATCAGCTCGGGCTTGCTGCCCGCTTCCAGGCCGAAGCCCTCGCCATGGTGGCTGGCCAGCGTGCCGGCCACGCCACGGTGCTGGTTGACTTTGATCGGGTACACCGCGGTGTAACCACCGGCGTAGTCCCAATCGGCCTGGGCCTGGGCAAAGGCTGCCTGCAGCTTGCCCAGGCGCTGGCCCAGGATGTCGGGGAAGCGCACCAGCAGCGGCAGCTTGGCGCCCGCCGCACGCGCGGCATCCACCACTTCGGGCAGCGACACCGCAGGGCCGTCGGCGGTCGGTTTGACCACCACATGGCCGGCGTCGTTCACATCGAAATACCCATCGGCCCAATGCGGGATCGAGTAGGTCTTGCGGGCTTGGTCGAGGGACCAATCGCTCATTTCGTTGTCTCGGCTGGGGCAAAAGGGCGTGAATTGTAACGCCTGGCATGCCGAGGGTCCGTTACAATCCGCGCCGATCTGACGCCCTGTTCCCGATGGAAACGGGGCTGACGAGGGCTCGGACCTGGCCATCAGCCGCATGGCTGCACCAGGCTGCGCCCCGACCCTCACCTGGCGCCGTGCGCCACCTTCTCCTGCCGGGAGCAGGAACAGCCCGTTTCTTTTCGATTAGGACGTCCGCATGAGCACCAACGACAACTGGTACATCGAACACTTCCAGCCCACCGGCTCGGCCATCGGCTACCGCATCAGCGGCAAGCTGGACGAGGTGCAGTCCCCGTTCCAGAAGATCGAGATCTACCAGACCACCGATTGGGGCAAGCTGATGATCATCGACGGCGCGGTGATGCTCACCAGCCGCGACAACTTCTTCTATCACGAGATGATCAGCCACCCGGCGCTGTTCACCCATGCCGCCCCCAAGCGCGTGGTGATCATCGGTGGCGGCGACTGCGGCACGCTGCGCGAGGTGCTCAAGCACCCCGGCGTGGAAAGTGCCACCCAGTGCGATATCGACGAGCAGGTCACCCGCATGTCGGAGAAGTACTTCCCCGAGCTGTGCGACTCCAATGACGATGCGCGCGCCGAGCTGCTGTTCGACGACGGCGTGGCCTACATGGCCAATTGCCCGGCCGGCAGCGTGGATATCGTAATCGTGGATTCCACCGATCCGGTGGGCCCGGCCGAAGGCCTGTTCAACAAGTCCTTCTACGAGAGCTGCTTCAAGGCACTCAAGGACGACGGCATCCTGGTGCAGCAATCCGAATCGCCGCTGGCGCTGCTGGACCTGATCAAGGAAATGCGCACGGAAATGGGCAAGGCCGGCTTCCAGTCGTTCAAGACCCTGCCGTTCCCGCAGCCGTGCTACCCCACCGGCTGGTGGAGCGTGAACATGGCCAGCAAGCAGGCCAACGCGGATTTCGCCTTCCGCCAGGCCGACGCGCAGGCCAAGGGCTTCGACACGCTGTACTACACCGCACATCTGCACACCGGCGTGCTGGTGGCACCGCCGTTTGTGGCCAAGGCGCTGGGCGAGTAAGCGTCATAAGCGCCGGCAATGGAGTACGCGCTTGCCGGCGTCGTGTGAAACGAGAACGGGGCGGATGTTGTCATCCGCCCCGTTGCCACATCTGCAGTTCCGACGCGCGTCTGATCAGAAGCGCACTTCGGCACCAACGTTCAGCACTTCTGCGCGATTGATGGTGATGTCTTCATCCGAGTAGTAGTAATCGTTGGCGTACACATAGTTCGTATAGAGCACGCTCAAGCTCGCGTGCCGGCCGAGGTCGACGCCAACGCCCGCACCGGCATAGCCGCCGGAAACGCGCTCGTTCGAGTCGCCCTGTGAATTAGCCGACCAGTATCCCAGCCGCACGACGGCAAACAGTGGGCTGTCGCCGAAGTTGAAGCGCGCCATGCCGCCCAGACTGCCGAATTCCACGCTAGGAACGTAGTAGCCGTCGTGATCACTGATACGGGCCAGCTTTCCAACTGCGGCCTCGAGGCCGATCAACGTCACCGGACCTGCCCGCCACCGATAACCGGCGTTGAGGCCAAGCATGTCCTGGTCGATGCTTTCGTACACCTTGCCCTGGCCGCCCTGCACACCAATAAACGCACCACTCTTCAGGCGTTGTTCTTCCTGGCGTGGTGGCGGTGGTGCATACGCTGGTGCTGGTGTCGGGTCCACGACCGGGTACGGCGCAGTGGCGGTAGTCATTCCATCGCTGGCGGTCCCGCTCGCATCGGCAGACTGCGCCGACGTGCCGCGTGTTTGCTGCGTACTTGAGGCAGGCGCCTCCGCACTCTGCGTACCGGCCTGCTGCTGCTTTTGCTGCTGGCGGTAGCTGTCCCAGCCGCGCGATAACGATTGCGCCGAGGCCTGTGCCGTGACGCCAAGCGCCGTGCAGGCCAACAGCAGTGTTGCGGTCCTTTTCATCGCATCCCCATGTGTGGAACTCCATCGTCTTCCGCATCCTTGCGCGCGCAGGCATGGCCCAACGGCGTCCGGAAGTGGCGCAGTTGCCGTCAGTAGCTGGAGGCGTTCCCCACATCACCGCATGGCACGCGGCGCGCACGCCTTCGCATGCGCGCGGGTGATGCAGCCCCCTGACCGCAGCGGCACAGTGCCTGGAGTCTCATTTGCGGTCAAGACGTTAAGTGACCGGTTTCCGATGGACGGTTGAGGCGCGATGCCGCTTCTGCCTGGCTGTCAGTTGTGCCTCGTCTCAACATAGCCGTTGTGCTGCGCCTCCTCGGCATTTACTGCCAGCAACCGCCTGCACCTGCGCGATCGCCCAAGTGACTGATCTGGCAGAGCGTTCCACCTCCGGAACATTTCATTTTTTTAACAAATCTAATTTCAGAACTTGGAAGTTCTAAAATTGTCCGGTCCCGATCTAATGATCACCGTGGACCTGCAGACGCGTGACCACTCCCGCGCCCTCAGGGTCCGGAGAGCCGTCATGCACTACCAAGCGCTGGATACCGCCAGCCTGACCATCGCCACCCCCGTGCTGCTCAAGCAAGGCACCCGCCTGCTCGAGCCCACCGTCTACCGCACCCATCTGGATGGGCAGCTGGCGGTGGTCAAGGACTACAGCCGCTACCGGCGCACCCTGCTCGCGCCGATCGCGCGGCTGATGGTGCGCCACGAGGCCAACATGCTGCGGCGCCTGCAGGGCTGGAAGCATGCGCCGGCCTTGCTCGGCACCTTGGGCGGCCTGGCGCTGGGCATGGAGTTCATTCCCGGCGACACGCTCAGCGCCAGCGCGGTGGTAGGGCAGGAAGTCTTTCAGCAGCTGCAGCACGCCTTGCGCCGCCTGCATGCAGTGGGCATCACCCATAACGACCTGCACGGCACCAACGTGGTGGTCAGCGCCGGGGTGCCGGTGCTGATCGATTTCACCTCGGCGTGGCGGTTCCCGCGCTGGTTACGCCGCAGCACGCTGTCGCGGCAGCTGCAGCGCAGCGATGTGGCGAACTTCCAGAAGATGCGTCGGCGCCTGGTCGGCATCGCGCCCAGCGACGCCGAAGCTGCGCTCACTGCCGAACCGGGCTGGGTGCGCGGCGTGCGTAACGGCTGGAAGCGGCTGTATCGGCGGCTGAAGGGTGGCGCTGCCTGAGACCCGGCAGGGGTGGGCTTGCGGTGCGTTGTTGATCGCAGGCTGGTGGGATCCACAGGATTGGCCGTGGACTGCGGACTGCGGACTGCGGACTGCGGACTGCGGACTGCGATAAGTATGTGCCCGTAGATAAGTCGGGCTGCTGCGGTCGTCCGCCGACGCTCACATCCAGATGCACGTGCATGCGCGCATGGCAGCGCCGTCGATCACGTCGTGGCGAGGTCCACCAGCGCCTCCACCCACTGCTCAGCACCAAGCACTACTGGGAGCGTGGCATTCGCCTTACGGACGAACGTGCCTTACAGCGCGTCGCCGTCCAGTTCGCCGGTGCGGATGCGCACCACGCTGCCCAGGTCGTAGACGAACACCTTGCCGTCGCCGATCTTGCCGGTGCCGGCCGCCTTGACGATGGCTTCCACCACCTGCTCGGCCTGGTCGTCGGTCACCGCCACTTCGATCTTCACCTTGGGCAGGAAGTCGACCACGTACTCGGCGCCGCGATACAGCTCGGTGTGGCCCTTCTGGCGCCCAAATCCCTTGACCTCGGTCACCGTGATGCCCGCGACGCCGCAGCCGGCGAGTGCTTCGCGCACATCGTCCAGCTTGAACGGTTTGACGATGGCCATGATCATTTTCATCGGGGGCAAGTCCCAGGAATGACGGGCGCGCAGCATACCGTGGACCGCCGCAACACTCATCCCATCCGATGGCAGGGGCCGCCACGGCCGACAGCCGAATGGGACTATCCTTACCACCTGCCGACTGCCCTGCCGATGTCCCGTATGTCCGGCCTGCACTAGGCTTCCTACGGACCTGCGGAGAACTGCCATGATCGATTTCAACCAACTCGACGACCTTGCCCGCCGCCTCAGCGACCTGGTGCCGCCGGGCCTGCGCCAGTCGCGCGAAGAACTGCAGAGCACCTTCAAGGGCGCGCTGCAGGCCGGCCTGGGCAAGCTGGACCTGGTCACCCGCGAAGAGTTCGATGTGCAGCGTGCGGTGCTGCTGCGCACACGCGAAAAACTCGACGCGCTTGAGCAGACGGTCGCAGCGCTGGAAGCGCGCAGCGGCACCGCGCCGCCCACCTCCCCAACCCCCTGACCCAAGGCCGCCCCCATGAGTCTGGCGCTGGTGCACAGCCGTGCCCGCGTGGGAGTGCACGCGCCTGAAGTCCGGGTGGAAGTGCATCTCTCCGGCGGCCTGCCTTCCACCCAGATCGTGGGCCTGCCCGAGGCTGCGGTGCGCGAGTCACGCGAACGGGTCCGTGCCGCCTTGCTGTGCGCACAGTTCGAATTCCCCGCACGCCGCATCACCATCAACCTGGCGCCGGCGGATCTACCCAAGGACGGCGGGCGCTTCGACCTGCCGATCGCGCTCGGCATCCTTGCGGCCAGCGGGCAGATCGACCGCCAGGCCCTGGCCGACTACGAATTCCTCGGCGAGCTGGCCCTCACCGGCGAGCTGCGCGGCATCGATGGGGTGCTGCCTGCGGCCCTGGCCGCCGCGCAGGCCGGGCGGCGCCTGATCGTGCCGCTGGCCAACGGCGCCGAGGCGGCCATCGCCGGACACGTGCAGGCCTTTACCGCGCGCACCTTGCTGGAAGTGTGCGCCGCACTCAACGGCACCCAGCCACCACCGGCCGCCGAACTGGCGATCGTCGCGCTCGGCGCCCGCGCGCTACCGGACATGGCCGACGTGCGCGGACAGCCGCATGCGCGCCGGGCGCTGGAGATCGCCGCGGCCGGCGGCCATCACTTGCTGCTGGTCGGCAGCCCTGGCTGCGGCAAGACCTTGCTGGCCTCGCGCCTGCCCAGTCTGTTGCCGGACGCCAGCGAGGCCGAGGCGCTGGAAACCGCCGCCATCACCTCCATCAGCGGACGCGGCCTGGACCTGGCGCGCTGGCGGCAACGCCCTTATCGCGCCCCGCACCATACCGCCAGCGCGGTGGCGCTGGTGGGCGGTGGCACCCATCCGCGCCCGGGTGAGATCTCATTGGCGCACAACGGGGTGCTGTTCCTGGACGAGCTGCCCGAGTGGCAGCGACAGACCCTGGAAGTGCTGCGCGAGCCACTGGAGTCCGGTGTGGTCACCATCTCGCGGGCCGCGCGTAGCATGGACTTCCCGGCGCGGTTCCAGCTGGTCGCCGCGATGAATCCCTGCCCGTGCGGCTGGGCCGGCGATGCCAGCGGGCGATGCCGCTGCAGTGGTGACGCCATCCGCCGGTATCGCAGCCGCATCTCCGGGCCGCTGCTGGATCGCATCGACCTGCACGTCGACGTGCCGCGCCTGCCGCCGCAGGCACTGCGCAGCGGTGCGACCGGCGAGGACAGTGCCAGCGTTCGCGCACGCGTTGCCGCTGCACGCGAACGCCAGCAGGCACGTGCGCAGGTGCCCAATGCCCGCCTGGACCAGGCCGCCACCGACCGCCACTGCCGGTTGGGCAATGACGATCAGCTGCTGCTGGAACGCGCCATCGAACATCTGCAGCTGTCCGCACGGTCGATGCATCGCATTCTGCGCGTCTCGCGCACCATCGCCGATCTCGACGACAGCGCCGACATCGCCACCCGTCACCTCACCGAAGCCATCGGCTACCGCAAACTCGACCGTGCCCTTGATACCTCCAGCGCCGCATGACGTGTCTTGATGGATGGCTCTGGCAACGCGACCGGCGGTATCAGTGTGCGGGACTCATGGTGCAGGCAGATGTGTGGTCGCTGCGGTGACGCTGCTGGGCGGGTAGCCAGGCTGTTCTGCGCTGCTAGAAGTCTGCGCTGCCTGACCACACGCCTGCGTTGCACCTGGCTGCGTTGATCTGCTCGGCACGCGCACTGCGCGGCGCCTGCTCGAAAACAGCCCGCTGCGGTCAATCGCAGGAGCCCGCAACGGGCGCGTAACGCCACCCCGCACCACATGCCGACACCCGATTCATGGCGGTGCGCGTACAACTGCGGCGATCCCACTGCACAGAGGCCGCCATGAGCCGACATCCCGACCTGTCCACCGTCGCATCGTTGGACCTGAGCCGTTATCTCGGCACCTGGTACGAGATCGCCCGCCTGCCGATCCGTTTCGAGGATGCCGATTGCACCGATGTGTCTGCGCATTATTCGCTGGACGCCGACGGCGGCATCCGCGTGCAGAACCGCTGCTTCACCGCCAAGGGCGAGCTCGAGGAAGCGGTTGGGCAGGCACGCGCGATCGATGAAACGCACGCACGCCTGGAAGTCACCTTTTTGCCGGAAGGCTTGCGCTGGATTCCCTTCACCAAAGGCGACTACTGGGTGATGCGCATCGATAGCGACTACACCGCTGCGCTGGTTGGCAGCCCGGATCGCAAATACCTGTGGTTGCTGGCGCGCTTGCCGCAGCTGGACGAAAACATCGCGCAGACCTATCTGGCCCATGCACGCGAGCAGGGCTTCGATCTGGCGCCGCTGATCCACACCCCGCATACGGGGCGGCTGACCGAGCAGCCGCTCCCGTAGCGCGGCACCGCTAGTTGTTGAGGGTGCCCAGGTCCTTGGCGGCGGCCTGCGCGCCCTCCAGGCTGTCGAAGGCGACGCCGGTGTCGCCCACCACGTACTTGGTCACCTCGCCGTCGCGGGTGGCCTCCTGCATCTTGAAGATCGGCACTGCATCGGTGCCGCCGACGCGTTCTTTCTGTTGGGTCATGGGTCGTTCTCCATCGAGGGCGCCAGCATGGCGCCGAGGTGTCGGATCAGTGCAGCACTGCCGACCACCTGACCCTACCCGCTGCCCCGACGCGGGTGCGTGAACCTAACAGGGCCGGACCTCTCAACACCGACACAAGCGGCCGCGAGCATAAAAACGCGACCGCTTCGCCGAAACGCTGCCCGCAATGCACGTGTGTGTCGTACATTCGTGACGTGCAGCCTCATCTGTCACCGCCGCCCGCCATCTCCGTCCCCATGCGGCGGTGCTGCGTGGCCGAACATACGCCACAGCGCAGACCACTCTCGAGCGCGCCGTGCGCGGCTGCCCACCCTGCCATCGGCCAGCCGGCAATGCTGGCCACCCATGTCAGGATCTGAAGTGAAGCGGCACCGCATCATCAGCGTCACCGTGCTGCTTGCCCTGCTGTGTGCGGCGCTTCCCACCGGCGTGTCGTATTACCTGGCGTGGCGGTTGGCGCTCACGCGCGAGCAGGCCGAGTTGAGCAGGCTGGCCGAATTGTCGATCCGCCGCACCGACACCGCCTTCGACGAGGCGCATGGCGCGCTGCTGAGCATGGCCGCATCGACGCTGCCCTCCTGTTCGCCCGCGCACCTGGCGCAGATGCGCGCGCTGGTGCTGAGCAGCCACCACATCGTTGAACTCGGCCATTTCCAGCAAGGTCAGCTGCGCTGCACCTCGTGGGGCACGCTGGACGCGGCAGTGCCACAGACGCCTGCGGACTTCACGGTCGCGCGCGGGATCGCCGTAACCACCCGCCTGCTCCCGCTGGCCAGCCCGCAGCACCCGGTGATGGCCCTGCACCTGGGCGACTACAACGTTCTGATCAACCCCTCCACGCTCACCGACATCAACGTCCCACCCGGCCTGCAGTTGGCGATCGGCACGCCGGCCGGGCAGATCCTCAGCAGCACCGGCACCGCCGCCGAACAGTTGCTGCAGGGGCAGGCGCTGGCGGCCACCTCGCATGCCGCACCGGCCTCGGAAGTGCTGTCCGGGCGGGCGCGGCGCGGCGATTGGGTGGCCGTGGTCACCGAGCCGGCCGCCTATCTGCGCGGGCCGCTGGCGGCCTTGCGCCTGCAGCTGCTGCCGGTCGGCATCCTGGTGGCGCTGTTGCTGGTGGGCGCGGTGGTGTGGGTGTCGCGGCGGCGCCTGTCCCCGCTGGCGCGGCTGGAGATCGCCGTGCAGCGTGGCGAGTTCGTGGTGCACTACCAACCGATCATCGCGCTGGACAGCGGGGACTGCGTGGGCGCCGAAGCCCTGGTGCGCTGGCAGCAGCCCGGCGGCGCGCTGGTGCCGCCGGATGACTTCATCCCGTTGGCCGAGCACAGTGGGTTGATCCTGCCGATCACCGACCTGGTGGTGGCCGAAGTCATCCGCGACCTCGGCCCGATGCTGGCGGCCGACCGCTCCCTGCACGTGGCCATCAATGTCTCGGCCGGCGATATCAAGAGCGGCCGCGTGCAGAGCGTGCTGGCCGATGCATTGGCCGGCACCGGCGTGGACAGCGGGCAACTGTGGGTAGAAGCGACCGAGCGCAGCCTCATGGATATCGATGCGGCGCGCACCACGATCATGCATCTGCGCGGCGCCGGCCACACCGTGTCCATCGACGACTTCGGCACCGGCTATTCGAGCCTGCAATACCTGCAGGGGTTGCCGCTGGACGCGTTGAAGATCGACAAATCCTTCGTGGACACCATCGGCACGCACTCGGCCACCAGCGCGGTGACCTCGCACATCATCGAAATGGCCAAGACCCTGCAGTTGCGCACCATTGCCGAAGGCGTGGAGCGGCAGGAGCAGCTGGATTATCTGCGCGCCCACGGCGTGGACCTGGCGCAGGGCTGGCTGTTCTCGCGCGCCTTGCCGGCGGCGGGGTTCATCGCCTATCGCAATGCGCTGCGACGGGCTGGCTGAGCGTCGGATCGCTGATCTGCGCAGTGGGTCGTTGGCTCGCCAATCAGCGGACAGGCTGTGCGCTGCAAAGCCATCGCGTGCGCCTCATGCACCTGCATGCGCTCCGCAACCACCGGTTCGTACCTCGCCAAACCCATCACGCCGTCGCTTCCAGCTACTCACCAGATGACGGTGACGGCGCAGGGCTGGCTGTTCGCGCGCGCATTGCCGGCGGCGGATTCATGGCCTACCGCAATGCACTGCAGCGGACTGGCTGATCGCTGTAGCGCTAATCGGCTAATGAATTGTTGGGTCGTTGGGTCGCGATCAGCGGACATGCTGCGCGCTGAAATAGCGACACGACAGTTGTTACGCATTACCGCATGCACTCCAACGCAACCGCCCTTCCGTCCCGGCGACATCGCATCACATCGCGGTTCCAAGCAAAGCCGACAGCGATGGCGCGAGCCCTGCCACACCTGTTTCTGTTGTACGTGCCAACGAGCGCAGCTGCTCCTCAATACGGTCAGCCAAACAGTTGCGCACCCCACAAACATGATCGGCCTGCCGCACGCGCGACAGGCCGATCATTTGTATCAGGTCGCAAGCCTCAGGCGCGTTGCAGTGCGCCGTCGTTCTGCCGCACCGGTGCCGGGCGGCTCGGGAAGGCGTGCCGCACGATCCGCCACATCACCTGGCCGAACTGACGCGGCAGCGAGCCGGTGTTGTAGTGCTGGCCGTAGCGCGCGCAGATCTGCTTCACGTCGACCGCGATCTGCGCATAGCGATTGGCCGGCAGGTCGGGATAGAAGTGGTGTTCGATCTGGTGGCTCAAGTTGCCCGACAGCACATTCATCAGCTTGCCGCCGGTCAGGTTGGACGAACCACGCAGCTGACGCAGATACCAGTGACCACGCGACTCGTTGCGGATCGATTCCTTCGGGAACACTTCCGCATCGGCGGTGAAGTGGCCGCAGAAGATGATCACGAAGGTCCAGATGCTGCGCAGCATGTTCGCGGCCAGGTTGCCCAGCAGCACGGTCAGGAAGAACGGGCCGGCCAGCAACGGAAACACGATGTAGTCCTTGAGCATCTGGCGGCCCATCTTGCGGCCGACCGGCAGGAACGACGCGCGCAATTCGGCGGCCTTCATCTTGCCGGCGAACCAGCGGCCCAGGCGCAGGTCCTGGATTGCCACGCCCCATTCGAACAGCAGCGCGAACACCACCGCGATGAACGGCTGCAGCAGGTAGAACGGGCGCCAGCGCTGCTCGGGGAAGATGCGCAGCAAGCCGTAGCCGATGTCGTCATCCATGCCACGCACGTTGGTATAGGTGTGGTGCTTGAAGTTGTGGGTCTTGCGCCAGTTGTCGCCGGTGGCAACGATGTCCCACTCGTAGGTGTTGCCGTTGAGCTGCGGGTCGCCCATCCAGTCGTACTGGCCGTGCATGACGTTGTGGCCCAACTCCATGTTCTCCAGGATCTTGGACAGGGTCAGCAGCACCACGCCGGCGATCCACGCCGGGATCAACACGCTGTGTACGAAGGCGCCCAGGAACAGCAGCGCCCGGCCGGCCACGCCGGTCCAGCGCACGGCCGCAACGATGCGGCGGATGTAGCGCGCGTCGGCGGCGCCGACCTGGGTCAGCACGCGGGCACGGACGGCATCGAGCTCGTCGCCGAAGGACTGCAATTCGGCGGCGGACAGGGCGCGGTTATGGACTCGGCTCATGAGGGTTCCTTACAGATCCAGGATCAGGTCGGTGCTGGCGGCGCTGATGCACAGGCGCACCTGTGCGGTAGGTTCGCTGCTGCGCTCGCCGGTCAGCAGGTGCCGCGTGGTGCCGAACTGGCGCGCACACGCGCAGCTATTGCAGATGCCCATGCGGCAGCCGTGTTTGGGACGCAGGCCCTGGGCTTCCAGCCCTTCCAGCAGCGACTGGCCGCGCGGCAGGGTCAGCGTACGGCCGCTGCGTGACAGCTGGACCTGCACCTGGCCGGCTTCGCCGTCGTCCAGTGCCGGCACGCTGAAGGCTTCGGCCTGGAACCGGGCAACACGGTCCTGCAAGCGCTCGCGTGCGGCCTGCACGAAACCGCCCGGCCCGCAAGCCATCACATGCCGGTCCTGCAGGGCGGTGATCTGCTCCAGCGGGAAGGTGTCGATACGCGGCGCAGGCGCGGCGCCTTCGCGGGTGGTGAGCAGTTGCACGCGCAGGCGCGGATGCACGGCCGCCAGCGCTTCGAATTCGTCCAGGAAGCAGGCCTCGTCGCGCTGGCGCACCCAGTACATCAGGTCCACGTCCATCGGCATGCCTGCCGCCGCAGCGGCCTGCAGCAGCGCGCGCATCGGCGTGATGCCGCTGCCGGCCGCCAACAGCAATAGAGGTGCGGGCGTTGTGGGCAGCAGCATGTCGCCGAAGGCCGGATCCAACGAGACCACCGCACCCAGCGGCGCCTCACTGGCCAGATACGTGCTGACCAGCCCGCCGGTGATGGCCTTGACGGTGATCGCCAGGCGGCCGTCGGCCAGCACCGTGGGGCTGTAGCTGCGCAGCAGGCGGCGGCCGTCGATTTCCACGCCGATGCTGACGTGCTGGCCGGCGTGCAGGCCCTGCCAATGCCCATTGGGCTGGAACAGCAAGGTCACTGCATCCCGGCTGGCCGGCGTGCGTGCGACCAGCCGCGCCATCGGGCGCTCCAGGGTCCACAACGGGTTGATCCGGGTCGCCCAGAAGTCGAACAGCTGGGGCGACACCAGCCGGCGCGCCAGGCGCGTGGGCAGCGGGGACTTGGGCATGCGAGCAGGAGCCGAGTTCATGGGGTGCACTATACGCACGCATGCACAGGCGTGTATACAGTTGTATATCGGCCAGAGGGGCTATGATTCAGGCCCACGCCCGGCTGCCGCCTCATGACCTCCATCGCCCTGCCATCCCACGACGCGCCGCCGTCACGCAAGCCGGCGATTTCACGCGAGGACCTGATCGCCGCGGCACTGTCGTTGATTGGCCCCCACCGCAGCCTGTCCACACTGAGCCTGCGCGAAGTGGCCCGTGAGGCCGGCATCGCGCCGAACAGCTTCTACCGCCAGTTCCGCGACATGGACGAGCTCGCCGTGGCGCTGATCGATCTGGCCGGGCGCTCGCTGCGCACCATCATCGGCCAGGCACGGCGGCGGGCCACCTCCACCGACCGCAGCGTGATCCGGGTGTCGGTGGAAACCTTCATGGAACAGCTGCGCGCCGACGACAAGTTGCTGCACGTGCTGCTGCGCGAGGGTGCGGTGGGCTCGGATGCCTTCAAGCAGGCGGTGGAACGCGAGCTCAGCTATTTCGAAGACGAGCTGCGCGTGGACCTGATCCGCCTGGCCGCTGCCGATGGCGCCACGCTGCATGCGCCGGCGCTGGTCTCCAAGGCGATCACCCGGCTGGTGTTTGCGATGGGCGCCACGGCGATGGACCTGCCACCGGAGAAAGATCCCGAGCTGGTCGAACAGATCTCGCAGATGCTGCGCATGATCCTCACCGGCGCCCGCACGCTGGGCTCGCACGGCCACTGAGTGTTGCGGGACGGCGGGTGGTTCCTTGTCGGCACGCTGGATTGCGTGCGCCATTGCCGCTGTGGTGCGGCACCGGTATCCCTGCGCGAATGCGTCTTTAGTCGCCTGCAAACCGTTGATGCGTACTGGTGCATGCATTAAAGCGGCACCGCGATGCGTTGCTCACAGTGCGACCAGCTGTCGCGATTGAGCTGCGTTGAGAGCGCCCTCAGCGCGTTTTTCGCGCGCCTGCCGAGGCCGCCGTTGCAGCAATGGCCGAACACGCACGCGCACCATCGCCACCCCGTGAGCATGCCCGCACACACCGCTGGGTGATTCACGGCGTCTCCGCGGGCCGCGCCCTAGCGTCGGCTACCCGCTTGCCTTGCCGCTGCCCATGCCTGCGCACCGCATCCCTTCTGCGCCCACCACTCCATTAGCCAAGCCGGTGGACACCGTGCCCAGCGGCACCTTGACCGCGCTGCGAGCGCAGGCACAGCACTGCCGTCGCTGCGATCTCTGGAAGCCGGCCACCCAGGTTGTATTTGGCGCCGGCCCTGCCCGCGCGCCGTTGATGATCATTAGTGAACAGCCCGGGGACCAGGAAGACCAGCAGGGCCGCCCGTTCGTGGGCCCGGCCGGCCAGTTGCTGGGCACGCTGATGGCCGACGTGGGCCTGGATCCGGCGATGGCCTACGTCACCAACACGGTCAAGCATTTCAAGTTCGTCCCGCGCGGCAAACGCCGGCTGCATCAGCGCGCCACCGCCGGCGAACAGGCCGCGTGCCGGCCATGGTTGGCCGCCGAACTGTTACGGATACGCCCACGCATTGTGCTGGCGCTGGGCGCGATGGCGGCGCAGACCCTGTTCGGCAACGCGTTTCGATTGACCACCGAACGCGGGCAATGGCGCGCGCTGGATGACCGCACCACTGCGCTGGCAAGCTGGCACCCGTCCGCCATCCTGCGCATGCGTGAGCCCGAGCGCACCGCCACGCACGCGCTGCTTCGTGAGGATCTGGCCCAGGTCGCGGCCGCACTGGATTACCTCCGATGATGCCCGGAGATAATCGGCCCGATTATTTTTTTTGCATAAAGTCCTTGCACAAGAAAAACAACGCGAGTAATGTTCGCGCCCTCGGCAGGTACGCCCTGCACTTTTTGGATTCCCGCGCAGATGACCATTCATCTCCCCAGCAAACAGGACCGACTGCAACGCGCCAACCGCGTTCCGCAGACGCGTGTCGCCGTGCTGGCAGCGCGGATGCACACCTTCGATTGATCTTCAGCCACAGGAGATCGGTCACCCGATCTCCGAGGCTTGCGAACGCCCTCGGATGCTGCATCCGGGGGCGTTTTCGTTATGCGTTCGCTCAACAGGTTGGTGCGGCTGATCGCCGAAGACACCCGGGCAGGGAACGCCCGGCAACACGGAAGTTGCAGTGCTGCGAGGCGCGCAAGTGCTGTGCCCAGGTGTCGGGCACGGGCGGCAGGCGATCATGCGTACACATGGATTATCGTTCCTAAAGAACGGTAATCAGAAACAATGCAGAAAGGTTTCCAGCGGTCTGGAGTTTATTCCAGCTGGTGTGCGCGGCGTGCCGTGGCATATACCGGAAACTCCGATGCAGTTTCTGACATCGGATGTCGGCTCCTGGTGGGAGCGGTGGCGTCAGCCATAGGGTCGGTTCGATTCCGGCACATCCACCACTGGATAGCTCAGTTGGGTAGAGCAGCGGAGTCACCTCCGTGAGTCGCGGGTTCGAATCCCGCTCCACCATGACCTTTCACGTCATGCACCACGGGACGCATGTCCCAACCCCAGGAAATGCCCTTGCCTGGTGTAAGCGCATAGCCGTGCGCGGCCACCAGACAGCGGCGCTGTCGCCGGGCCTGTGGCCTGACGCTGCCTTCCCTGCAGTGCGCCTGGCCGTGCGGTTCGCCGTGTTGGTCATGTGCGGTGCGGCGGCAGCGCCAGCCCACCATGCTCCGCCACCGCGCTGTCACGGGCGTTTCCTTCTCTTTCCGCTTGCGCCGCGTTGCGTCGGCAATGGCTTCGTCCCGGTTCCGATCCGGGGGACGAGGCGTGTGTGTGTGCCCGGATCGGATCACCAGAGCCAACCCAAGGAGACATGCCATGTTCTGGACCAAGAAGGTCGTGATCGGTGACGGCGAACGCGGCCTGGTGTATCGCGACCGGCGCTTTACGCGCCTGCTCATGCCCGGCGTCTATCGCCTGTTCGACCCGTTGCATCGCCTCACCATCACGCTGCATGCGGTGGGCAATGGCGCCCCGGTAGGGGCCGAGGCCGAGCGGCTGATCGAGGCGCTGGGCCCGCAGCTGGAGACGCACTGTGTGCTCGCCGACATCCGTGCGCATCAGGTCGGCCTGCTGCTGCGCAACGGCGTCCTCGACGGCGTACTGCCGCCGGGCTCGCGCACGCTGTACTGGCGTGGGGCCACCCCCCTGTCCGTGCAGGTGCTGCCGCTCAGCGATGGGCTGCAGGTGCCAACGGATGTGCAGCGCCGGCTGCGCCAGCTCGGCACGCTGTCGAAGGTAGCCAGCTGCGTTGAGGTGCCGGCCGATTCGGTCGGCCTGGTCTCGGTGGATGGCACGCTCGCACCACCGCTGCCACCCGGGGCGTATGCGTTCTGGAATTTCCAGAACACCGTGGTGACCGAAGTGATCGACCTGCGTGTGCAATCGGTCGAAGTCTCCGGCCAGGAGCTGCTGACCCGCGACAAGGTGTCGTTGCGGGTCAACCTGGCTGCCAGCATGCGCATCACCGATGCGGTGGCGATGCGCACCCGCGTGGCCAAGGCCGGCGATTTGCTGTATCGCGAACTGCAGTACGGGCTGCGCCGTGCGGTGGCCAGCAAGACGCTGGACGAGTTGCTGGGCGACAAGGCATCGCTGGACGCCGACATCGTGGCGCATGTGCGTAGCAGCGTGCACGGCTTCGGCATCGAGGTGCTGGGCGTGGGCGTCAAGGACGTGATCCTGCCCGGCGAGATGCGCGCCATCCTCAATGCCGTGGTGCAGGCAGAGAAGCAGGCGCAAGCCAATGTGATCCGCCGACGCGAAGAAGCCAATGCCACGCGTTCACTGCTCAACACTGCAAAGTTGATCGAGGAAAGCAGCGTGCTGATGCGGTTGAAGGAACTGGAGGCCTTGGAAAAGGTCACCGAAAAGATCGACACGCTCACCGTGTTCGGCGGCCTGGATGGCGTGCTGAAGCAGCTGGTGACGCTGCGCTGATGATCGCCGTGTGCGGTGGACGGATCCGCCGCGCACGGCCCCAAAGGAATGAGAACAATGAACACACACACCTATGAATTTCTGCATGCCGAAGGCACCTCCACGCCGATCAAGGGCTGGGTGCGCGGCGTGCCGCTGGAAGAACAGGCGCATGCACAGCTGCGCAACATCGCCGCCGTGCCCTTTGTTGGGCCGTGGGTGGCGGTGATGCCCGACGTGCACCTGGGCAAGGGTGCAACCGTGGGCTCGGTGATCCCGACCCGCGGCGCCATCATCCCGGCCGCGGTCGGAGTGGACATCGGCTGTGGCATGGCCGCAGTGCGCACCACGCTGCGTGCCAACGATTTGCCCGACAACCTGGCCCAGCTGCGCTCCAGCATCGAGCGCAGCGTGCCGGTGGGCAATGGCCGTGGTGGCGAACACCGTAATCTTCCGGACAGCATCGCCACGCGCATTGCACAGTCCGGGCTGGTGCCGCGCCTGGAAGCGATCAAGCAGACCCATCGGCGCATCCGTACCGACAAGCTGGAGTGCCAGATCGGCACGTTGGGCAGTGGCAATCACTTCATCGAAATCTGCCTGGACGAAACCGATGCGGTCTGGGTGATGCTGCACAGCGGCTCGCGCGGCACCGGCAACCTGATCGGCACCTATTTCATCGAGCGGGCGCGTGAGCAGCTGGCACACCGCGTGCTGGGCTTTCATTTGCCCGACAAGGACCTGGCCTTCTTCATGCAGGGCGAGCCGTTGTTCGATGAGTACGTGGAAGCGGTGTCGTGGGCGCAGGATTACGCCCGCGAAAACCGCGAGGCGATGATGGCGCGGGTATTGGCGGAAATGCGCCACCGCCTGCCGAAGTTCCAGCTGGAAAAGCTGGCGGTGAACTGTCACCACAACTACGTGCAGAAGGAAACGCACGGCGGTGAGGAACTGTTGATCACCCGCAAGGGCGCGGTCAGTGCGCGCACCGGCGAGTTGGGCATCATTCCCGGCAGCATGGGTACGCGTAGCTACATCGTGCGCGGGCTCGGCAACGCGGAGAGCTTCCACAGCTGCAGCCATGGTGCGGGCCGAGTCATGAGCCGGACCGCCGCGCGTCAGCAGATCACGCTGGCGCAGCACCGCGAAGCCACTGCGCACGTGGAATGCCGCAAGGATGCGGCGGTCATCGACGAATCGCCGGCGGCGTACAAGTCGATCGATGCCGTGATGGCCGCGCAGCAGGATCTGGTGGAAGTGCTGCACACGTTGCGCCAGGTGGTGTGCATCAAGGGATGAGCAAGGGCCGCGCAAGCGGCCCTTTTTCATTGCGCGCGCGAAGGCAGCGAACTCATCTGTGTCTGCGCGTGCACAGTTCAGTCATGTCGTGGCCGCACTCACATCCACGCACACACGTTTCACTCCTGCGACGCCATCGTGACGCCACATTCGCGGACCTGCAGTATCAGGACGCGTCCTTGAAGCAACCCGGAGGCGACATGACCAGCTACGACAAGCAGGAACGCAAGGCAGAAGCGCAAGATCTCAACCGCGACCCGATCTCCGGCACGCCCGGCTCCCATCCGGTGGGCGTGGGCGTGGGCGGCATTGCCGGTGGCGCGGCCGCAGGCGCGCTGGCGGGCACGGTGTTTGGCCCGCTGGGCACGCTGATCGGCGCCGCGGCAGGTGTGGTGGCTGGCGCTGCCGCAGGCAAAGGCGTCGCCGAACGGCTAGACCCAACGGTGGAAACCGAATATTGGCGCCAGGAGCATCGCAACCGCCCGTACTACAAGGAAGGCACCGACTACGATCGCGACTACGCCACCGTCTACGGATTCGGCCTGCAGGCGCGCGAAACCCGCCCCACCAGCACCTGGGAAGAGACCGAAGCCACGCTGGCAGGCGAATGGCCGCGCAACCGTGGTGAATCGCGCCTGGAGTGGGACGAAGCCCGCCTCGCCGCGCGTGATGCCTGGGACCGTGCGGATCGCACTCATACCGTGTACCGCGACAACGACACCCACTACCAGAGCCGCTTCGACAGCGCGGGCTACCGCGAAGCCGATTACTCCTACGATGACTATCGCCCTGCGTACCGCTATGGCATGCAGGCGCGCCAGCAGCATGCCGGCCGCCAATGGGATGACCATCTGGAGCGCGACCTGGGCGACGGCTGGGACCGCTTCAAGGCCGATTCGCGCCTGAGCTGGGAAAAAGCCAAGCATGCGGTGCGCGAGGCCTTCGACTCGGATCGTCACGACGGCTCGGTGCGCCGCACCGATGACACCCGTCTCTAAAGGAGCGCGCTACGTGCAGCGCAATGCGTTGCACGTGGATGGCTAACAACAACGGGCCCAATGGGCCCGTTGTTGTTTTCAAGTCTTGCGAGGCTGTCTTGCTGCGCGGCGACGTGCGTGTTTTGAACCGCCTCGGCAAGTGCAACTTAGAGCGGCTAACAAAACGTAGCGAGCAGTCGTCAGGTGGGTGCGGACAGCGCGGAGAAACCGGAATGTACGTGGGTACATGCCGATTCCGAGCACCGGCCGCGCCCGCCTGACGGCTGCGCAGTAGTTTTGATAGCTGCTCTTATCCCGACGTCTTTTCCACCGCACGAATATCGCCACGAAATTCGCGCGAGCCCTGCCCCGGCAACGACACCGCGTCGCCCTGCTGTTCCTTGAGTAACTGCTTGCGTGCGGCCACCACTTCCTTGGCCAATGCGATGCGACGCCCCACCACCATCTCGGTCAGCCAATCGATCAATGCACGGGTGTATTCCTGCTGATGCTCTTTCACGCTCAACGCATGATCGGCACCGGCAATGACACGCGAGGTCAGGGAGCGCGCATTGGTGAAGGCAGTTGCATAGTTGCGCATCACCGGATGCGGCACGATCACATCGTTCTCGGCCTCCACCAGCAACACGTCGCCCTTGTATTGCGCGCACGCGGCAAGCGCCAGATTGTCACCGGGCGCAAGCGCACGCCGGCGATAATCCATCAAGTCCGGGTCGGCATTCAGGCTCACTTTCGGCTGATCCCAATGCGCATCCTTGTAGAGCGCAGGCGAGCGCAGCGCCAGCCATTCCACCGGGCGCTCGCGCGTCAGCAATGCCGAGAGATAGCCCCCATAGCTCAGGCCCACCACCGCAATCGAATGCGCATCCACATACGGCAGGCTTGCCAGCTGATCGTAGGCGGCCTTGATATCGTCCAGGTTTTGCGCACGCGTCACGCTCTGGCGCATCGAGGCATAGCCTTCGTGGCCACGCAAATCGAAAGTCATGCAGATGCAGCCCAGGCCCACGGCTTCGCGCGCGCGCACCAGGCTGTGATGCTGGCTGCCACCCCACCCGTGCACGAACAACACACCCGGCATGCCGGTCGGCGTGAGCAAGGTGCCGCTGAGTTCATCCTGGCCAACGGGGATTTCGATACTGGATAGTTTGGCTTCCATCAGTCCGTAGACACCCTCCGGTATTTGACGCGCGGCCCGGGCCCGGGCCGCTGCGCGCGGTAGTAGATCTGTGCGTCGTCCGGCGCATCGCCCTCATACAGTTCATGCGTGGAGGCGGTCACCCACTGCAGCGCCGGGTCCTGCTGAAAACTGGCAATGGCAGCGAGCTCTGCCGGCGTGGCACCACCGACGCGCCAGGATTGCTCCAGCACACCACAGACCGGGCCGGCCTGCGCGTCCTGCCCACTCACGACATCGTAATTGCGACGCGAGATCTGCAACGCAGGATACGCGGCAGTGATGAATCGATCGTACATGCAGGCCTGCGCGACCACCTGTTTTTCAAGCGGGGGCAACGCGCTGGCGGCAAGCGCTTCGAGCGAGCCGCGGTAGACGCGCAAGCTGGAACCGCCATACACCTCTGCACCATTACCATCGCGCACGCTGCACTGGGTGCCGTAGTAGGCGATTTGGATGCCGCCGATGCACAGCTCGCCCACGCTATGGGTGTGCGGCTGCACAACATTGCGCTCCAGCACCGCACCATGGGTGGCGAGATACGCAGGCGGCAAGGCGTCCAGTGCGGCATCCAGCTGCGCGGCATCGTCGATCCGCCACTGGCCGTTGCCACCCACACCGGTAGGAAGTTTCAATCGCACGCCACCGCCTGCACGCAACGCCGCTGCTGCCTGCGTGGCATCTGCACGCGAGAACACCGTGTACCCCGGCAACGTGGCGGGCATCAAGGCCGTGGCCAGGGCTTGATTCCAACCGTCCGCACGCTGCGCCGCCTCTGTGATCAACGGATGGCCGATGACCTTGGTGGCCAGAAAGGCGTAAGGCACCACGCCGCCCAACACGTCACGCGTGTCCTGAATGCCCAGCGTGCGTGCTTGTGCAATGGTCAGGGTTTCGTCGGGGATATGCAGCGTGTGCGCTGCCGCGCCGCCATCGTGTTGAACGCGCTCATTGCTGTCGGCGTGCATGGTGCGCACGCCCAGCAGGCGCGCCACTTCTGCGCACACCCAGGCATGGGTGGCACGCTCGTGACCATCGTCAGGTACGTCGCGCAGCGTGTGCCCCAGCACCTGCCGGTAGTGCGTGTGTTGCATGGCGTTCCCCTCATGGCAGGTTGATGCACGCATCGCATGCCATGCCCGCTGTCTACCGCGCCGTGTCAGCTACTTCAGCAACAGGTAGAACCCGAACACGATCAGCAGGACAACGACCAGGCTGACCAACATGCGGCCGCCACGTAGCTCCAACAGTGCGTGCCACCAGACGCGTGCTTCGGGGGTGCCGCTTGCGTGATGCGGCTTTGAACTGCGGTTATTGCTGTCCTGCATCCTGAGTGCTCTCTCCATCGCTCCAAGCGTCCACCTTAACGATCAGACGTTACACAGGTGTGGAGCGGTTCAGAATCTTCCGTGAAATGGCGCAGTGCGCGCGCTATTTCGCGCAATCAATGCAGGCGACGCGACGCTGTTGCTCCACCGCGCAGTGCGCAGTTCATCGATGCGCCGTAACGTGGCTGCAATCGGCACTGAAACGCCGCAGTGCCTGGTGGATGGTGCGGCACATGTGCACGCAAGGTGTTCGCAGGTGAGTTGCGTTGGCACGCTGTGCAGGCGCGGCGCAAAAAGCTGACCAATTAAGCAAACCCTGGCAAACGCCGCGCTGAATTGTCGCGTTCGATGATCATTTGTTGACATACCTGCAGTTACTCTGCGCGTCAAGTTTGTTTAACCCGGAACATGCAAGTCATGAGCAGAGATCCCTCCGTCATCGATGTACAAGCCGAAATCGCGCATTGGCAGGCGCGGCATGCCCAAGGCAATCTCGGCGCCGGCAAGTTCAGCGAATTGTCGCCGGTTGTGAAGATGGCCTGCGACATCTATCTGCAGGCACCGCGTTCCAGCGACCAGGAACGTTTGAGGCTGTTTCGCGACCGTCTGGAACATCACTTCATTTCGTCAAGCACGCAGTCGAACTACGAACAGTTGGCCACTGACTGCTGGCAGCGTCTGGGCAATCGCACAAGTTGATCGCAATCGTTGAGCAAGACCTGTAATCCAATGGAGATCGTCATGAAAACCCCGTATCAAGTGCAGCAGGAGCTGGAACGACTGGAGCGGCTGGTGCCGCACATCATCAGCGACCAGGGCGACCGCGCGGAGGAGATCCTTGGCTTCCATGTGGCCAGTTTGTTGGGCAGCGCACCGGCGAGCGAACACGCGCTGATCCGTGAGCGCACCGCGCACATGGCGCGGATGTGCCGGACCGGGCAGGCTGCAGCACGTGCACCTGTACCACCTCTGGGCATGCAACCCGTCGCCCAGCCGCAGTGGGCCTGATCCATGCGACACCGGAGCCGCTCAGCGGCTCCTTTGCATTTAGAGCAGCTATCAAAACTACTGTGCAGCCGCTCTTATAGGCCCATCGACGGCCGCCGCCATTCCCCCGTTCCCAGGACTTTCATGAAACTCACGCTTATTGCTGCTTCCTTGTTGGCCGTGCTCTCCCTCAGTGCCTGTGATCGCCCCGGTGGCGACGCCTCGCGGACCGCGCCGGCGGTCTCGCCCGAACCCACCGCTGCTCCGGTGAGCGGCACTGGCGCAACCGAGTTGGCCAAGGGCGACGGCGGCGCGCTGGGCGTGCTTGCGGCGATCGACGAGAACGAAATCGCATTGGCCAAGCAGGCCATCGCACAGGATCTGGGCGGCGCCAACGACGAATTCGCCAAGCAGATGCTGCACGACCACGAGGCCAATCTGGAAAAGACCAAGGCCCTGGGCGCAACCGATTCGCCGCGCGCCGATGCGATGCGTGCCAAGGGCAAGGCCGCGGTGGACGCACTGGAAAAGACGCTCACCCTGCCGGACGGCAAGGACGCGTACCGCAACGCCTTCATGCGCACGATGGTCACCGACCACGCCGACACCATCAAGATCCTGGATGCGGAGCTGATCCCGGCCGCGGAGACCGACCCGGTCAAGGCGCACCTGGAAGAGACCCGCCGCGTGGTTTCGGCGCATTTCGAGCGGGCGCATTCGGTGTCTTCTTCGCGCTGACGCGCCAGGCGGTACCTGCATCACGACGCGCCGGCTTGTCCGGCGCGTTTGCGTTTCAGGCGTGCCGCGCTTCTAGTGCATCACGCAGCCGCAGTGACAAACACGCCCCCGCACGGCTTCACTCCACTCGCGCCCGCCATCGCCTATGGTGCGGCATCGATACGGCGCACTGGAGCCTGGCAATGCATCTGCTCATCACTGGCGGCACCGGTTTTATCGGCCAGGCACTGTGTCCGGCGCTGCTGGAGGCCGGCCATCAGGTCAGCGTGCTGACCCGCGACCCGCCACGTGCGGCGCACACACTCCCCGGCGTGACCACGGTCGCCACGCTCAGCAACAGCTTGCGCGCCGATGCAGTGATCAACCTGGCCGGCGAACCGCTGGCGGCCGGGCGCTGGACCGACGCGCGCAAGCAGCGCTTCCGTGCATCGCGGATCGGCACCACCGAGCAGCTACACACCTGGATCGCCCAGCAGCCGGCCGAACAACGCCCGCGCGTGCTGGTGTCCGGCTCGGCGGTGGGCTATTACGGCGAACGCGACGATGCCGTGCTGACCGAGGCCGATGGCCCCGGCGATGACTTTTCTGCAGCGCTCTGCCGCGACTGGGAAGCCGCGGCCATGGCGATTGCCGCGCTGGGCCCGCGCGTGAGCTGCGTGCGCACCGGCATTGTCCTGGACCGCGATGGCGGCGCGCTGGCGCGCATGCTGCCGGCGTTCCGGCTGGGTGGCGGCGGGCCGTTCGGCAATGGGCGGCACTGGATGAGCTGGATCCATCGCGCCGATATGGTGGGCCTGCTGCAATGGCTGCTGGAGCACGGCCAGGCCGGCGCCTACAACGCCACGGCACCGACGCCGGTGACCAACGCAGAATTCGCGCGCACGCTGGCAAGCACGCTGCACCGCCCCGCGCTGCTGGCGTTGCCGGCTGGCGTGTTGCGACTGGGCTTTGGCGAAATGGCCGATCTGCTGCTGGTCAGCCAGCGTGTGCTGCCGCAACGCGCGCTCGATGCGGGTTTTCAGTTCCAGTACGTGCGCCTGGACGCGGCCTTGCGCGCCATCCTGCAGCGCTGAGCGCGCGTACGCGGCCACACGCGGCACCCAGCAGTGCGCGTCGTCGCGTTACTGCGCAGGGGCCAGCGCGCGCGCCAGGGTCGGCCAGAGCTCGGAGACTGTTGGGTGGATCGGCACCGCCCATTCCAGGGTGTCGATCGGCTGGTCGGCGTTGATCAGGTCGATGATGCCGTGGATGGCTTCGTCGCCGTGCAGACCCAGAATTGCGGCGCCCAGCACGCGCCGGGTCTGCGCATCGGCCACCAGTTTCATCATGCCGATGGTTTCCCCGTTCTCGCGCGCACGCCCCACCTGCTGCATCGGGCGCTGCGCCACCAGCAAGGGCCGCCCGCTGGCACGCGCCTGGGTTTCGCTCATGCCCACCCGGCCCAATGGCGGGTCGGTGAACAGCGCATAGGCCGGCACCCGCTGGCTGAGCCGGCGCTCGGCACCGTCGAGCAGATTGGCGGCCAGGATCTCGTAATCGTTGTAGGCGGTGTGCGTGAACGCGCCGCGGCCGTTGCAGTCGCCCATCGCCCACACGCCGGGCACGTTGGTGGCCAGTTGCATGTCGACCTGCACATAGCCTTGCGCATCGGTGGCGATGCCGGCGGCCTCCAGCCCCAGGTCGTCGGTGTTGGGCTGCCGCCCGAGGGCCAGCAGCACGTGGCTGGCCACGATCTGCGGCGCACCCTGCGCGCACTCCAGTTGCACGGCCGCACCATCGGCATGCGCCGCGAAGGCGATGCAGCGCGCGTCGGTGCGCACCGCGATGCCCTCGTCTTGCAGCATCTGGGCGATGGCCCCGGAGATGTCGGCATCCTCGCGCCCGATCAGGTGCGCGTGCTGCTCCACCACCGTGACCTGCGCCCCCAGGCGGCGAAAGATCTGCGCAAATTCCAGGCCGATGTAGCTGCCGCCGATCACCACCAGATGCTGCGGCAACGTGCGCAGCTGCAGGATCGAGGTGTTGTTCAACGTATTGATCTGATCAAGCCCGGGCAGCTCCGGGGTGCGTGCGCGTCCGCCCACGTTGAGGAAGATGCGCGGTGCGGTGAGTTCTTGCGCGCCGACGCGCAGCCGATCCGGCGCGACAAACCGGGCATGGCCGCGGATCAACTGCACACCCGGCGTATGCGCCAGCCACTGCTCCACGCCGGTGCGCGCCGCATCGCTGATCGCGTGCGCACGCGCCATCACCTGCGGCAGGTCGACCTCCACCGGGCCGGCAATGCGCACGCCATAGTCCCCCGCGCGCCGGGCCAGGTGCGCCACGCGCGCGCTTGCCACCAGGGTCTTGGTCGGCATGCAGCCGGTATTGACGCAGGTGCCGCCCACCAGGTGCCGCTCGATCACCGCCACCCGCTGGCCACGTTCGGCCAGGCGCACCGCCAGCGACGGGCCGGCCTGGCCCGCGCCCACCACGATGGCGTCGTAGCGCGTGGCGGTCATGGCAGCAGCACCAGGGCCACACCGCCCAGCAGCAGCGCAATGCCGTCTTCGAGCAGCCCGGCGGGACGGTCGCGCCCCAGCCGCTGTGCCGCGGCGGCGCGTGCGGCAGCGCCGCCATAGGTGCCCAGCACCGCACCGACCACACCGGCCGCTGCGCCGAGCATCCACTGCCCGGCCTGCAGGCCAATTGCCCCACCGCACAGCGCACCGCTCAGCAGCCGGGTCAGGAACTGCACCGGCACCTTGCGGCTGGGCGTGTTGGGCAATTGATCGGTGATCAGCTCACCCAGCGCCAGCAACGAGACGACCCAGGGGGTGTAGCGCCAGCCCAGCCAGCCCAGCGGCGTCCCGGCCAGGTGCACGTGGCCCAGGGCCGCGGCCCAACTGAGCAGGGCGGGCGCCAGCATCGCGCGCAGCCCGGCCACCACACCCAGCAACAACGCAGCAGGGAGAAGGTCCATGCAACCACTCCTCGTGAAATCAGCGGGATGCCGCGTCGGTGCGAGCCAGGCTCGGACACGGCCGCGATCGCCGCGAGTATAGGCAGCCCAGGCGCGCCCTCTCGCGGATGAGCCCGTTACTGCGCACGTCGATACCACTGGCCGGGCCGCCTCTGGTCTGCTGCCCAGGTTGCCCGCGGTGGCGATGCACTAATATTTGCCTAACGACCACAACCGACAGTGCTGCGGAGATCGGACTGGCCCCAGTGCCCGGCGGACCCACCATGCACCTGCTCCTCGTTGAAGACGACACCATGCTTGCCGACGCCATCTGCGACGGCGTCCGCCAGCAGTCCTGGACCATCGACCATGTCGGCACCGCCGCTGCGGCCAGGACCGCGCTGGTGGAACACCACTACACCGCGGTGTTGCTGGACATCGGCCTGCCCGGCGATTCCGGGCTCACGGTGATCCGCTACATGCGGGGCCATTACGACCCCACCCCGGTGATCGCGCTGACCGCGCGCGGCCAGCTCACCGACCGCATCCGCGGCCTGGATGCCGGCGCAGACGACTACCTGGTCAAGCCGTTCCAGTTCGATGAACTGATGGCACGCGTGCGCGCCATCGCCCGGCGCAGCCAGGGCCGCGTGGTGCCGTTGCTCACCCAGGGCGAAGTGTCGGTGGACCCGAGCAGCCGCAAGGTCACCCGCAACGGCAAATGGGTGGCGCTAAGCGCGCACGAATACCGCCTGCTGCTGGCCTTGATGGAACGCGCCGGGCGCGTGGTCACCAAGGACCAGCTCGAAGAAGGCGTGTATGGCGGCCCGTCGGAAGGCGGCAGCAACATGATCGCGGTGTACGTGCACCAGCTGCGGCGCAAGCTCGGCGATGAGGTCATCAGCACCATCTATGGCCAGGGCTACATGATCGGCCAGGCGCCCGAATGAGATCCCTGCAGGCGCGCATGCTGGCGACGCTGGGGGCAATCGTGGTGCTGAGCTGGGCAGCCTCGATCTGGATCATCGTGGCGCTGATGTTCCATGGCAAGGACAGCGCGCTCGAACACGAACTCACCCATTTCGGTGCGCAGCTGCTGGCGGCGCTGCCGGACCCGATCGAACGCCAGATCGCCACTGTCGATGCAGCGCATCTACGTGCCAGGCGCAATGCCCGCGCCCACGACCAAGCTGCCGTCGATGCCGAATCACCCCGCGCCGAACTGGAACGCACGCTCACCGCGATCGTGCTCAATACCAGCCAGCTGGCGATCCTGGGCCTGCTGATGTGGCTGGCGGTGCGCACCTCGCTGCGCCCGCTGCGCGCCATCTCGCACGCCATCGCGCAACGCAAGGGCCTGGACATGGAGCCGCTGCCTTTGCAGCAGGTGCCCGACGAAATCCGCCCACTCGTGACATCGTTCAACACGCTGCTGGCACGCGTGGAAAAGGCCGTGCAAGCCGAACGCGATTTCGTTGCCGACGCCGCACACGAACTGCGCACACCGCTCTCCGCGCTGCATGCCTACGCCGAGGTCGCCCTGCGCGCCACCACGCTGGAAAGCAAGGACGCCGCGCTGCAACGCTTGCTGGAAACCGCACGTCGCAGCAATCGCCTGGCCGAACAACTGCTGGATCTGGCCCGGCTGGATGCCGGCATGAGCTCGGCGGCGTATCACCAGGTGGAAATGGCCGAACTCATCACGCATGTGCTGGACGAATTCAGCGTGCAGGCCGAGGCACGCCATATCAATCTGCAGGTGGAAGCCGCACCGTGCGTGCTGCGCTGCGACGTGGACGCGGTAGGCATCCTGATCCGCAACCTGGTCGACAACGCCATCCGCTACGGGCGCCTGCACGGCACGGTGGAAGTGAGTTGCGGGTATTGCCTGCGCGCAGATCAGCTGCACCCATTCGTGCAGGTCAGCGACGATGGCCCCGGCGTGCCGGAGGAGGCCCGCGCCGCGATTTTCGAGCGGTTTTACCGTGTTTCCGGCAACGCGGTGCAAGGCAGTGGCATCGGGTTGTCGCTGGTGGCCGGCATTGCGCGGCTGCACGAGGCGCGCATTGAAACCTGCGAAGGCGGCGACGGACGTGGCCTGTGCATCCGCGTGCTGTTCCCGGCCGGCACCACCAGCGGCCCCGCTGCGCGCTGAACACGCAAGCACGCACGGCGCCCTCGGCGCGCGCACCAATACCGTCCCAAACAGTGCTGCCTACAGTGCCTGGAACCGCTCGCATCCAGGATGCACGCCCATGTTCCACTCCATCCGTTCTACCCCGCCCGCTCCCGCTCCGCTGGTGCTGCACGTCCCCGCAGTTGCCGCCAACGATAGTGCGCCGGCCGCCACCACCGGTCTGCACCCGGCACCGCCGTATCGCTGCCCCCGCACCGGCATCTGCAATCGCGACATCTGGAGTGCGCTGCCGGACATCCGCAGCGCGCGCGATGCGCGTCGCCTGCAGCACCGCCACTGCGGGCTGCTGTGCCTGGCGGCCACTGGTGTGCTGGTGATGGCTGCCTGTCGCTTGCTGCTGCATTGAATCCGCGTGCCAGCCGCGCTGGTGCTGTTGATCCATTCGTTGTCTCCTTCCAATCAGGTACCCCTGTATGTCGAGCTCTCCTGTTGTTCGCTGGTGCGCAGTGGCATCGGTCGGCCTGCTGCTATGCAGCTGCGCCAGCACCCGGCCACTGCCGTATAGCCAGTTGCCCTCGTCCAGCTATCTGCGTCCGCATGACGGGAGCCGCGGCGACCGCATGCCCTACGCGTATCAAGGCGATGCCGACTGGAGCCGCTACCGCGCAGCGATCGTGGAGCCGGTCAGCATCTATCGCGGACCGGATGCGCAGTTCGAAGACGTACCCGAGCAGGACAAGCGCATGCTGGCCGAGTACATGCAACAGGAATTCAGCGGCGCCATCACCCAGCGCTGGCAACGCGCCACCACGCCCCTGGCCGACACCGTGCGCATCCGCATCACCCTCACCGGTGCCAAGCCCAACAAACGGGTGATCGGCACCATCATGAAAGTGGATATCGGTGGCGGCTCCTACAACGCGGTGCAGGCCGCACGCGGCAAGGAAGGTGCGTTTTCAGGCTCGGTCAGCTACGCGGTGGAAATCTTCGATGCGCAGAGCAATCGCCTGCTGGCCGCCTACGTCGAAAAGCAATATCCAAGCGCCTTGAACATCAAGGCCAGCCTGGGCGCATACGACGCCGCCAAGGCCGGCATCCGCAAAGGCGCCGACCAGTTTGTGCAAGGCCTGCAGTGAGTGATGCCGTGACTGCGCTGCGCTGCGCAGCGCGAGGCGGCTAACGTCGACGGCGGCCTGCGCAAATGCAGTGGCGTGCCGCATCCAAACGTAGCGCTTACCTAGGCTCCGCGGCCGATGTGCGCGCAGCGTCTTGCACACCGATCAATTGGTGCGCCGCTGTCACCGCCGCCACTGACAATGAAACAGGCCGGCGCTACTGCAGCGCCGGCCTGTGGTTTTCAGCGCGTGCCGCGCGGAAGGGCCTTCTTGACCGCGGCCTTGCGCGCAACGCTGTTCTTGGCGACCACGCGCTTGGCCGGCGATGCGCTGGCGGTGGCGGCTTTCTTCAGTGGCGCCTTTTTCACCGCCACCTGGCGGGTGGCGGTCTGCTTGGCCGCGGGCGCCTTCTTGGCGATCTTCTTGGCGATCGCCTTCTTCACCGCTACCGACTTCACCTGCGCCTTCTTGGCGGCCGAGCGGGTGCCGGCCGTGGCAACCGCCGCCTTGCGCGCGGCCTTGCTGGCAGCGGTCTTGGTGCTCAGTGCCGCCGCTTCGGCCTTGGCATTGGCCTTGGCGGTTTCCAGCTTCAACTTGGTAGTGGCCTTGGTGCTGGCGATCTTCTGCTTGGCCGCGGCCTTGGTAGTGGCGATTTTCTTCTTCGCCGTGGCGGTGGTGCCAGCGATCTTGCGCTTGGCCGTGGCCGCGGTGGTTTCGATCTTGTGCTTGGCTGCCGCCGTGCCGGTCTCGATCGACTGCCGGGTCTTGGCCACGCTGCGCTTCACCGCGCTGGCGGCGGCGCCGGCTTTCTTGACCACGCGTTTTTCGACCTTGACCACGGCCTTGCGCGCCTTGCTGACCCGCTGCTTGACCTGCGTCACCGCGCCATCGGCGGCGTCCTGCACGCTGGCGACCGCGTCACTGGTGGTGCTGGCGATGCTTTGCCCCAGTTCGGTGGCCGTACTTTTCACGCTGTCGACGGCGTCGGACAGGGTTGCCGTCACACCATTGCCATTGCTCATAAGCCCTCCTTCGGGGCGTCAGTGTGGAAACCCGGGGCGGTGCGCACAGGCACGCCGTATTGCTGAATGTGGGGCTGTCCGAGCGGACGCTACGCCGGGCTCAAGCGGCTGTCAACGCAATGCCCACAAGGCCTGCGCGCAACTTTCACCAGCGGTTAAATCGCGCACTGGCATCTTCGTTCAGCTTGATTTACGCAGTCAGACGCCCTATTCCTCTTCCACCGCGTAACCCGGAATCCGTTGCATGCGACCGCTGCCCACCCTGCTGTCCCTCTCGCTGGCCGCCGCGTTCGGCGGTTTCGCTGCCAGCGGCATCAATGCCTGGCTGGACAACCGCGCCGAAGCCGCGCCCACTGCCGGTGCGGCGTTCACGCTGCCCACCGCCGCCACGTTGCCGGCGGCGGTCGCCGGGCAGCCGGTGCCCTCACTGGCGCCCATGCTGCAGCAGGCCATGCCGGCGGTGGTGAGCGTCAACACCAAGCAGGTGGTGCGCGTACGCAACCCGTTCTTCAATGATCCGATCCTGCGCCGGTTGTTTCCGGAAATTCCGCAGGACCGCATCAACGAGTCGCTGGGCTCGGGGGTGATCATCGATGCGCAAAAAGGCTATGTGCTGACCAACCACCACGTCATCGAAAACGCCGACGACGTACAGGTGACGCTCGGCGACGGGCGCACGGTCAAGGCCGATTTCATTGGCTCCGATGCCGATACCGACATCGCGCTGATCCGCATCAAGGCCGACAACCTCACCGACATCAAACTGGCTGACAGCAACGCCTTGCGCGTCGGCGACTTTGTGGTGGCGATCGGTAACCCGTTCGGCTTCACCCAAACGGTCACTTCGGGCATCGTGTCGGCAGTGGGCCGCAGTGGCATCCGTGGGCTGGGCTACCAGAACTTCATCCAGACCGATGCGTCGATCAACCCCGGCAATTCCGGCGGTGCGCTGGTCAATCTGCAGGGCCAGTTGGTCGGCATCAATACCGCCAGCTTCAATCCGCAAGGCAGCATGGCCGGCAACATCGGCCTGGGCCTAGCGATCCCGTCCAACCTGGCGCGCAACGTGGTCGAGCAATTGGTGACCAAGGGCGTGGTGGTGCGCGGCACGCTTGGCCTGGAAACCCAGAACCTCACCCAGCAGATGCTGCAAGGCCTGGGCGTGGATTCGCTGCGCGGTGCGCTGGTGACGCGCGTGCTGCCGGGTTCGGCGGCGGCAGCGGCTGGCGTGCAGCCCGGTGATGTGATCGTGGCAGCCAACGATCAACGCGTGGACAGCGCGCAGGCGCTGCACAACTACGAAGGCCTGCAGGCAGTAGGCAGTGCGGTCACGCTGGACATCCGCCGCGACGGCAAGCCGCTCAAGCTCAAGGCCACCTTGAAGGAACAGGACCGCGCAGTCACCGGCGACATGCTCGACCCGCGCCTGGGCGGCGCCACCTTCGTGGACCTGCCCGAATCGCTGCGTCAGTCCGGTGTCACCGGGGTCATGGTGAGCGAGGTCAAACGCGGCGGGCGCGCGGCTGCCAACGGGTTGGTGAGCGGCGATGTGATCGTGGCCAGCAGCGTGGGCGAGTTCGCCGACCTGGCCAGCTGGCGGGCCAATTTCCAGCGCAAGCCGCAACAGTTGGTGCTACGCATCCTGCGCGGAAACGCCCAGTACGACGCGCTCATGCGTTGATCCGGCGTGCACTGGCGAGCGCCTGCCCTAACACCCCCTACACCCTGCCGATGCTATTGCTACCGCACGACCGCACGCTTTCGCGGCTGCCCTCAACGACCGTAGGAGATATCGCATGAGCCCCACCAATACCGAACAGCTGAAGGACAACCTGAGCGAAGCCGGCACCCATTTGAAGTCCGCCGCCAGCGCAGCAGGTGAAGCGGTCAAGGGTGCCACCAGCGCCGCGGGCGATGAGCTCAAGCTGGGCCGTGCCAACGTCAAGGCCGAACTGTCCGACACCGCGCTTGCGGGCATGGCCGCTGCCGAGTTCGGTGGTGCCGCTGCCAAGGAACAGATGGACGTGCTGGTCAGCAAGGGTAACGACCTGCTCGACAGCGCCACCGATCTGATCCGCGAGCGTCCGCTGGCCGCCTTTGGTGTGGCATTTGCTGCTGGCTGGATCATCGCCAAGCTGGCCCGTAGCAACGACAACTAAGTCGTGAGCGATCAGGCCTCTACTGCTGGCGGCCCGGACGCGCACGACGCACGTCCGGAAACGCCAGGATTGGACGAAAGCGTACGTCAGGTCGGTGCTGCCGGCCGGGCGACGCTGGGATCGGCCAGAGACACCAGCCGTGCCTTGCGCCGGCTGGTGTCGGCCGACCTGCAACTGGCACGCAGCGCCTTTGGCCGCGGCCTGGCCTGGGCATGTGTGGCGGTGGTGTTTGGCGCCTCGTCCTGGTTGCTGCTGGCCGGTGCCATCATCGCGCTGCTGCAACGTGCAGGGTTGTCCTGGTTCCAGGCGATGTTCTTTACCGCGCTGGCCAGCCTGCTGGTCACCGGCCTCGCCGCATGGCGGGTGTTCTTCTACTTCGACCACACCGGCATGAATGCCACGCGCCGACAACTGGTGCGCCTGGGCATCTTCGATGACGGCAATGACGATGAGACCAGCCCGGCCTCGCCGGCAGCGCCATCGTCCACAACCGGAGGCCGCCCATGAAATTCGGCGCCATGCGTCATCGCGTTGAACGCGCCGAACTGCTGGTCGAGGGCCGCAGTGACGAAACCCGCCAGCATTGGGCGGAGCTGCGTCAGGCATGGACCAGTGGCTGGTCACCGGTGCGGATTCTGGTCGCCGGTTTCGGGCTGGGCTTTGTCGTCGGCCGCAACGAACCGCAGGCCGCGCTGGGCAGCATTGCCAGCAAGTTGGGCGGCATCCCCAAGATTCTGCAGATGATCAGCACCATCTCGGCGCTGTTTACTGCGCACCGCGCGCAGGAAGCCTCCGAGCAGGCCGAGCGCGCTGCCGACAACGCCGAAGAAGTTGCCGCCGACAACAGCGCAGGTGCTGCCATGGGCCCGGTGCCTGTAGACGAACGCACGCTGGCCACGGCCACTGTGGCGCCGGCCCAGGCGACCTACCCGCGTGGCGCACCGCGTGCGGCCGAGGCCGCTACCGAGCTCTCCGAGCATTGAATTCCCGCGCACAGTTCTGTGCGCGGCGTTGACACGTTCTGCTGATAATGGCCCACCGCCGGCACCTCGCCGGCTGCTGCCAGGGCGCGCATGAACTTCCCCGTTGACTCACTGGATGCCGCCGAACCGGCAGACTCGCTTCCGCCACCACCGGCGCCACGCCCGCGTGCACCCGCCTCGTTGGTGGTGTTGGCCACGCTGGCAGTGGGCTACACGCTCTGGGCCGCGCAAACGATCATCCTGCCGGTGATGCTGGCGGCGTTTTTCGCGCTGATCGGCAACCCCATCCTGCGCGGTCTGCGCAAGCTGTACATCCCGCGCTTTCTCGGCGCCTTGATGATCCTGTGCCTGGGCCTGGCCGGCACCGTGGCACTGGCTGCGCAATTGGCGGGCCCGGCGGCCGAATGGGTGCAGCAGGCACCGCGGCAGATGCGCCAGATCGCCCGCGATGTGCGCGACTTCACCAAGCCGGTGCAGCAGGCCAATCAGGCGGCGGAAAATTTTGCCCGCGCCGCCGGCGGTGAAGGCGCACGCGGCATCCAGATCGTGCGCACGCAGCTGGATGACCCGTACAAATCACTGACCCGCACACCCAAGCTCGCCGCCTCGGTGCTGGCGGTGGTGCTGCTGACGTTCTTCTTCATGGTGTATGGCGAGAGCCTGCAACGGCATGCGATTGCCTTGCTGCCCAATCGTCAGCAGCAACGCTTCACCACCGAAATCATGCTGGATATCGAGCGCGAGGTCTCGCGTTACGTGCTCACCATCAGCGTGATCAATATGCTGGTGGGCCTGGTATTTGCCGGCATCCTGTACGTGCTCAAGATTCCGCTGCCCGAAGCGCTGCTGTGGGGCACCGTGGTGGCGCTGCTGAATTTCGCGCCGTACGTGGGCCCGCTGATCGGCGTGATGCTGATGTTGCTGATGGGCTTTGTGGAATTCCGCACCACGTTGTCTTCGCTGCTGCCGGCCATCCTGTATCTGGCGCTGCACACCATCGAAGGCCAGGTGGTTACCCCGATCGTGCTGGGCCGGCGCATGGCGATCTCGCCACTGATGTTGATCCTGGCGTTGATGCTGTTTGGCTGGCTGTGGGGCATGGTCGGCCTGCTGCTGGCGGTGCCGCTGCTGGTCTGCATCAAGATGGTGCTCAGCCGGGTGGAAGGCATGCAGCGCTGGGCGCGGTTGTTGGAGTAGCCGGGAATCGGGAATCGCAAGAGCAGTGGCTGCGCTCTACCCATTCTCGATTCCCGACTCCCCATTCCCGGCATTACAATCTCGCGATGAGTTTCCAAATCAGCGCCATCACCATCGACCTCGACGACACGTTGTGGCCCTTCGCTCCGATCGGTGCGCGCATCGATCAGGTGTTGTACGACTGGATGTGCGAGCACAGCCCGGTCACCGCAGCGCGGTTCCCGGTGGAGGCGATGCGTGAGTTGCGTGAGCGCAGCTTTGCCGACAACCCGCATCTGCATCACGACCTGAGCGCGCTGCGCAGGCTCACCCTGGAGATGGCCTTGCGCGACAGCGGCGGCGATCTGGCGCTGCTGGAGCCGGCCTATGACGTGTTCTATGCCGCGCGCAATCAGGTGGAATGCTATCCGGATGCGCTCGATGCCTTGGCACGCATCGCCGCGCACGTGCCGGTGGCTGCGCTGAGCAATGGCAATGCCGATCTGGAACGCATCGGCCTGATGCACCATTTCGCCTTCCAGCTTGGCTCGCGCGAACACGGCAGCGCAAAACCCGACCCGAGCATCTTCCTGGCCGCATGCGCGCGCCTGCAGGCGCCGCCCGCGCAGGTGCTGCATGTGGGCGACCATGTGCGCATGGATGTGCTGGGCGCGCTCGATGCCGGCCTGCGCGCGTGCTGGATCAACCGCGAGCAGGCGCAGTGGTCGCACTCCACCCAGCAGCCGGACCTGGAGTTCGACAGCCTGACCGGGCTGGCCGATTGGCTGGACGTGCACCACACACCGGCGGCGCACGCTGGCGTGTGCGTGCCCGGCTAAACCCGGCGCCTTCTTTCCGCAGCTTTTGCGCGGCATGCCGCGCCGCATTCGAGGATTCCCATGTCCCACCTCACCGGTTTCACCGACCCCAGCGCGGCGGCGTTGCCGCTGCATGTCCTCGACCGCGAAGGGTTTGCCAGCTGGTGTGCCGACCAGCCCACCCAGGTGCTGGCATGGGCGCAGGCGCAACGCTTCGACGCCACACCCGGCAGCGTGCTGCTGCTGCCCGGTGAGCAGGGCCTGGCCGGTGCGGTGCTGGGCATTGGTGACCGCGCCGACGCCTATGCGTATGCGCATGCACCGATGGCGCTGCCGCCGGCCAGCCGCTGGATGCTGGCCACGCCGTTGAACGAAGCCGAACAGGCGCTGCTGCAGCTGGGCTGGGGCCTGGGGGCCTACCGTTTTGCACGCTACCGCAAGGTGCCGCGTGCGCCGGCCGAACTGGCCGCCGCGCCGTCTGCGCATACCCGCGCGCTGATCGAGGCCTGCCTGCAGGTGCGCGACTGGGTCAATACACCCACCGAAGACATGGGCCCGCAGCATCTGGAAGACGCCGCACGCGCGTTGGCGCAGACGCACGGCGCACAGGTCGAGGCGATTGTCGGCGAGCAGTTGCTGACGCAGAACTTCCCCACCATCCATGCAGTGGGCCGTGCCTCGCACCGGGCGCCGCGGTTGATCGTGCTGCGCTGGGGCAAGCCGGAACACCCGCACCTGATGCTGGTCGGCAAGGGCGTGTGCTTCGACACCGGTGGGCTGGACCTGAAACCGGCCGACGGCATGCGCAACATGAAAAAAGACATGGGCGGCGCCGCGCATGCACTGGCGCTGGCCGGGCTGGTGATGGCGCAGCAGCTGCCGGTGCAGCTGACGTTGCTGATTCCGGCGGTGGAAAACGCCGTGGGCCCGGATGCATTCCGTCCTGGCGAAGTGATCATCACCCGCGCCGGCGTGAGCGTGGAAGTGGACAATACCGATGCCGAAGGCCGCCTGGTGCTGTGCGATGCGCTCAGCTACGCCAGCGAGCAACGCCCGGACCTGATCCTGGATTTCGCCACGCTCACCGGCGCGGCGCGCATTGCGCTGGGCCCGGACCTGCCGGCGCTGTTCGCCAACGACGAAGCAGTGGCGCAGGCCTGGTTGGGCGCTGGCGAACGCACCCGCGACCCGGTCTGGCGCATGCCCTTGTGGCGCCCGTACCTGCGGTATCTCAACAGCCATGTCGCCGACATGGCCAACGCCGGCTCGCGCATGGCCGGCGCGGTGACCGCGGCACTGTATCTGGAACGCTTTATCGCCCCGGGCCTGGCGTGGGCGCATCTGGACGTCTACGCCTGGAACGACAGCGACCGCCCAGGCCGCCCTGCCGGCGGCGAAGCACTGGCGTTGCGCTCGGCCTTCGCGATGCTGCAGCAGCGTTACGGCGGCTGAGGCACACGGCCGGCGCGGCGCGCGCCCGGCATCGTCGGATACCGCGCTGAGACGTGCGGGACGCAGTGCAGGCGCACGCGTTGCAAGCGCCGGTCACACCGGCACTTGTCCGCGCGTTGCCAACATCACACGCTACAAGCAGCGCCCTGCGGATGATGCGGCGCAGGCGTCCTCTGCCGCGGCCATTGCGCGGCCGACCCGGGCGACCGCCACATCACCTCTCGCATCACCCGGAGCCAGCCATGTCGTTGCCACCTCCCTCGCCACACCGCGCACGCAGCCCTGTGGTGCCCTTGCTGGGTATCGCAGCGATTGCCGGCGGCATCGCCATCACGTTCGCCTGGACCGCCGGCTGGATTGGCGGCGACCGGCTCACTGCCGCACGCATGACCGACACCATCGAATCCAGCGGGCCGCCGCATCCGGGCTTCCGGCGTGCGCATACCAAGGGCGTGTGCGTGAGCGGGCAGTTCCAGTCCAGTGGCAAGGCCACCTGGCTGTCGTCGGCACGCATTTTCAGCCAGCCCAGCACACCGGTATTGGGCCGCATGTCGATTGGCGGCGGCGACCCGCATGGCGCCGACGGTGCGGCGCGCGTGCGCAGCATGGCATTGCAGCTGCGCAGCGATGACGGGCAGGAATGGCGCACCGCCATGAACAGCTTTCCGTTTTTCGTGGTGGCCACACCGGCCGGGTTTCAGGCGCTCAACGTCGCCTCCAAGCCCGATCCGGCCACCGGCAAACCCGATCCGGCCAAGCTGGCGGCGTTCGGCAAACAGTACCCGGAGGCGGCAAAATTCCAGCAGTGGGCCAAGACCGCGCCGTGGTCGGACAGCTGGGCCAATACCCAGTACAACGGCGTCAACGCCTTCCGCGCGGTGGCCGCCGATGGCCGCGAGCGCTACATCCGCTGGTCGATGCGCCCGCACACGCCGTTCAAGGGCTTGAGTGCGGAACAACGCGCGCAGGCCGATGGCGATTTTCTGGCCACCGATCTGGATGCGCGCCTGGCGCAGGGGCCGTTGCGCTGGGACATGGTGCTGACCGTCGCCGAGCCCGGCGACCCGGTGGATGACCCCTCCCAGCCATGGCCGGCGAGCCGCCGCCAGATCGTGGCCGGCACGTTGTCGCTCGACCACGCGCAGCCGCAGGCCAGCGGCCCATGCCGCGATCTCAACTACGACCCGCTGATCCTGCCCAAGGGCATTGCCGCCTCCAACGACCCGATCCTGGCGGCGCGCTCGTCGGTGTATTCGCAATCGTTCAATCGACGCGAGCGCGAGATCGCCAACGGCAAAGGCAGCGCCGCCACCGGCCAGGGAGCCCACCCATGAGCAGCCGTACCCACTTCAATCTGCCCGCACGCGTGCTGCATTGGCTGATGGCCGCGATGATCCTGACCATGCTGTTTGTCGGCGTGGGCATGGTGGCCTCGGTGACGCAGCGGCCGTGGTTGATCGACCTGCATCGCCCGCTGGGCATCGCCATTTTGATTCTCGCCGTGCTGCGGTTGATCAACCGCCTGCGGAACCGCCCGCCGCCGCTGCCCTCCGATCTGCCGGCCTGGCAGAAGGTGGCAGCCATCGCCTCGCACTGGCTGTTGTACGCGTTGATGCTGGGCATGCCGCTGATCGGTTGGGCAATGCTGTCGGCCGGTGCGTATCCGATCGTGTTGTGGCCGGGCGCGCAGTTACCGCCGATCGCGCCGCATGACCCGGCGCTCTATGCCTGGCTGCGCAGTGCGCATGGCTGGCTGGCGTATCTGTTGTTCGCCACCGTGCTGGGGCATCTGAGCGCAGCGCTGTTCCATGCCTGGGTACGCCGCGATGGCGTGTTTTCCAGCATGGCACGCGGGGAGCGCTCGGCGCGTTGATGGATGGGGGGCGCTCCCTTCTCCCGCCGGGAGAAGATGCTCCGCAGCAGGGGCGGATGCGGGTACGGGCGAAGCATCGGGTTCGCCGCCGTCTGGAGTGGCTTTGCCGCGTACCCTCTCCCCAACCCCTCTCCCGACGGGAGAGGGGCTAGCGCTGGCGTTTTGTCTTGGCCTCTGGCGCAGATGCGTCGATGCCCTTGCCGGTCGCGGCCCAGTAAATCCCGCCGTACAGATGCTCCAGATAGCGCGGGTCGTTGTAGGCCTCGGCCAGATGGCCCAATGCCGTGGCGAAGACGCGGCCGCCTTCGAAGTGGTGGTACCACGCCACCGGGTGCTGTTTGCCCATGCCCTTGGCGACCTGGCCGGGCCAGATCAAGGTGGGGTCGTAGCTGGATTCGTCCACCGTCATCAGCGTCACTAACTCATCGCTGTAAGGCGGGTCGTATTCGTACCACTCATCGGTCCACACCCAGCGCGCAGGCAAGCCGGCCGTGGCGGGGAAATTGGCGTCCACCACATCCACCATGGCGGTCTGCATGTAGGGATGGGTGCGGAACGACCGCCCGATCAAATGGTCGTACCACTCCCAGTCACCGCGCTTGATCGCAAACGCCTTGTGCACGGCAACCACACCGCCGCCGTTACGCACGTACTTCTGAAAGTTGGCGCGCTGGGCGGGATCCAGATCGGTGGCCGGTGTGTTGAGCAAGACGATCGCCGCGTACTGCGACAGATCGCCATCGAAGGCCTTGGCATTCCAGGCCCACACCAGTTCGACATAATGCTTGCGCGCCATCGCTTCGAACTGCGGCTTGGCGACGGGAATGTAGTCGTGGTGATACTGGTTGGGAATGGCCGCCACCAGAATCTTGAATTGCTCGGCAGATGCGTTGAATGCGCAGGCCAATAGCAGACCCAACAGCCACAGATGTTTCATGCAATGCGCTCGCGTTGATCACCCATCAACGAGTGTACCTGCGCACGCGTGGCATGCCTTTCCCTGCGTTTTGGAATAGGTGTCCATGCGTGTTCTGCACCACAGACGTCACCGCATTACATCGCGCGTGCAACGGCCAAACATCGCGCATGCATGCACGCGTATCAGCGCATCACTTGCTCACAACCAGCCTTTTTGCCGCGCCAGGCGATACGCTTCGATGCGATTGGCCACGCCCAGTTTGCCGATGCATTCGGACAGGTAATTGCGCACGGTGCCGTGCGACAACTGCAGCTGTTGTGCGATCTCGCTGGCCGAGCGGCCTTCGCCGGCCAGCCGCAACACGGTGCGCTCGCGCTCGCTCAAGGGGTCGGCTTCCACCCAGGCATCCATTGCCAGTTGCGGGTCGATCACCCGCCCGCCGCGCTGCACCGTGCGCAAGGCGCTCACCAATTGTTCGGCCGGCGCATCCTTGAGCAGGTAGCCGGCCACGCCGGCATCCAGGGCGCGGCGCAAGAATCCGGGGCGCGCAAAGGTGGTCACGATGATCACGCGCACCGGCAACGCCTGCCGCTGGATGCGCTGCGCCAGCTCCAGGCCGGTGAGGGCCGGCATCTCGATGTCGGTGACCAGCACGTCCGGCTGCAGGCGTTGCAGCTCGCGCCAGGCGCTTTCGCCATCGGCAGCGCTGCCGACCACCGTGATGTCGTCTTCCAGGCCGAGCAAGGCCACCAGCGCACCGCGCAGCAAGGCTTGGTCTTCGGCCAACAGGACACGGATCATCGCTCGCGCTCGCATGTATGCAACGGCTGCGCACGATAGCAGCCGGGCGCCTGGCGTGTATGCGACACGCGCACCGACCGATGCGCCGTCAGTGCGACTGTGGCATCAGTGGCACCGGCAGCGGCGGAGTGGCCGGCGCCAGCGTGGGGCGCGGCAGCGGCACGCTGGCACGCAAGCGCATGCCACGCGGCAGCGCTTCCACATCCAGTGCACCGCCCAGGCCTTGCAGGCGCGTACGCATGCCGTCCAGGCCGTTGCCGGGCACGATCACGCCACCGCGCCCGTCGTCGGTGATTTCCAGCACTGCCTGCGCGTCCTGTGCCTGCAGGCGGACCCGCACGCGTTTGGCCTGCGCATGGCGCTGCACATTGGTCGCGGCCTCGCGTACGACTAGGGCGAGCGCGGTCTCGTGTTCGGCTGGCAAGGCCAGCGTTTCCAGGTGCTGCTCCAGCACGATGCCGTCCAGGTCCAGCAACACCCGCGCCGAGGCCAGTTCGGCCACCAGCCCGGCCGCACGGATGCCAGTAACCGCGCGCCGCACCTGTGCCAGCGCATCACGCGAGATCTGCGCCACCGCATCGATCTCGCTGCGCGCCGCCTGCGGATCACGCTCGATCAGGCGCGCGGCCAGATCCGACTTGAGTGCCACCAGCGACAAGGTGTGCCCGAGCAGATCGTGCAGATCGCGGCCAATGCGCTCGCGCTCGGCAGTGGCGGCCAGCCGCCGCACTTCATCCTGCGACAGCCGCAGCAGCATGTCCTTGCGCTCGTTGACGCTGTACACCGCGCCAACCGCCGCCATGCCCAGCACCGAAACCGGCAACCACACCAGCGATTGCCAGCCCAGCCCCAGCCAACGCGCCCAGGCCAGGTAGAGCAGGTTCATCAGCACCAGCATGCCGAAGTGCCGCCACAGTGCGTGCCGCGTGGAGGGGCGCAGGCTCAGGCAGGCAAACACGAAATAACTGATGCCGGAGGAATACACCGGCAGCAAGGCCGCGCTGAGCACGCCCATGGCCCAGGCGTAGCGATACAACTGGCCGCGCGGGGCAAGCAGCATGCGCGCGTACAACAGCAGGAACACCGGATACGACAGCAGCGTGCACAGCAGCCAGGTGGCATCGTATCCACGCGAAGAAAACACCGGCACCACAAAGATCCAGGCCGACCACAGCAGGTGCACGCAATCCATCCAGGGCGACTGCCCTTGCGCAAGGCGTGCGCTGACCTGCGAGTTGGCGGCGGGGCGTAACCAGGCAGGAAGCGGAAAGCGCATCTGGATGAGTCCGGTGAGGAAGCTGGAGTCTGCCACTGCGGTGCGCGCAGTGGACTGGAACAGTTGAGCACGCAGCCGGTCTGTAAGGCACGGCCCGCTTGTCGCGTGCGCCAATGCGTACACCTGCGATGCGACGGGCGCAGCGCTGGCACCGCATGCCTGGCGAACACGACAGCCTGGCACGCGCCCAGCATCGCCCACTGCCACCGCCGCGCCCAGTTGCCGCTGTCATGTGCGGCAGGTGACAGCTGTCACTGGCGGGCACGATGCAGCGGTTGCATGCTGCGCGGCACCAACCCCGTTGGTCGCCTTCGTATTGCTGGTGACTTCCGGCAGCTTGCGGCACGGCGCCCGGCCGGTCACATTTCGCGCAGCACCCCGTCACGGTCAACGATGAACACTTCCGCCGATCTGCTCAAGCAACTCCGTATCGATCGCCAGACCCCACCACCGGCCCCGTCCCGGCGTGGGCTGTGGATCGGCCTGGCCATCGTGCTCGTCGTCATCGTTGCCGCCGCGTTGTGGTGGTTCAACCGGCGCCAGGTCATCGAAGTGCAGACCGCACCGGTGGTGGCGATCAGCGCCGGCAGCAGCAGCGCCTCGGTGCTGGATGCTTCCGGTTATGTGGTGGCACGGCGCATGGCCACGGTGTCGGCGCAGGTCACCGGCAAGGTGCGCGAGGTGATGATCGAAGAAGGCATGCGCGTGGAAGAAGGCCAGGTGATGGCCACGCTCGACCCGCTGGACGCCGATGCGCAACGCACCTTGTCCGCCTCGCAACTGTCGGCCGCACGCAGCCAGGTGGACAACATGCAGGCGCAGCTGGCAGTGGCCAATGCCGATGCCTCGCGTCTGCAATCGCTGGTAGGGGCGCAACTGGTCTCGCGCTCGCAGTACGAGCAGGCCACCGCGCAGCGCGATGCCTTGCGTGCGCAGCTGCAGAATGCGCAGCGCAATGTGCAGGTGGCCTCCAATCAACTGGCGATCTCGGCGATCCGCTCGGACTTCAACGTGGTGCGCGCGCCGTTTGCCGGTGTGGTCACTGCCAAGGCCGCGCAGCCGGGCGAAATCGTCTCGCCGCTGTCGGCCGGCGGCGGCTTCACCCGTACCGGTATCGGCACCATCGTCGACATGGAATCGCTGGAAATCGAGGTGGAAGTGGGCGAGTCCTACATCGGCCGGGTGCAGCCGAAGATGCCGGTCGAAGCGGTGCTCAATGCCTACCCGGAGTGGAAGATTCCCGGCGAGGTGATTGCCATCATCCCCACCGCCGATCGCGGCAAGGCCACGGTGAAGGTGCGCGTGGCATTGAAGGTCAAGGACCCGCGCATCGTGCCGGAAATGGGCGTGCGAGTGAGCTTTTTGGAACCGGCCAAACCGCAGGAAGCGGCCACGCCGCAAGGTGTGCGCGTGCCCGCCGCCGCGCTGGTGGAGCGCAATGGCGCCACGGTTGCCTTCGTGGTCGATGCGAAAAACCGCGTGCAGGCGCACACCGTCACCCCCGGCATCACCCTGGGCGAGGACAGGCAGGTCAGCAAGGGCCTCGCCGCCGGCGACAGCGTGGTGTTGCAGCCGCCGGCGCAGTTGAAGGATGGCGACACGGTGGCCGAGGTGGCCGCCGAGAGCGAGTGACGCACGCGATGGCGCCTTTGCACTAAGAGCGGCTAACAAAACGTAGCGAGCAGTCGTCAGGTGGGTGCGGACGGCGCGGAGGAACCGGAGTGTACGGGGGACATGCAGATTCCAAGCACCGGCCGCGCCCGCCTGGCGGCTGCGCAGTCGTTTTGATAGCTGCTCTAAGCAGACGCAACCTGGTTGCAGCGCAGCGCTGCGGCGTTTGTCGAAATCAGCAGCTGCCGAACGTGGTGTGCTGTGTGTCTTGCTGTGTCGTGCCCGCCGTTGAATTGCTGGATCGCGCTGTGCGCCGTGTTTGCCGTTGTGGCGCTGCATCGCGGCCACCGTGTGTAGCACCAGTTGGCCGCAGCGCGTAGCCGCGGTGTTGCACCGTCGTCCTGCCATGCGTTGTCGCTTTGCCTTGCCGTTTCATTCCCGCCATTGCCCCGTCAGGAACCGTCATGACCGCCCTTGTCACCCTGCGCAACATCACCAAGACCTACCAACGCGGCCCGGAAAAAGTGCAGGTGCTGCACGGCATCGACATGGAAATCGCCCGCGGCGATTTCGTCGCCATGATGGGGCCCTCCGGCTCCGGCAAGACCACCCTGCTCAACCTGATCGGCGGGCTGGACACGCCTAGCGGCGGCGAAATCGAGATCGAAGGCGAGCGCATCGACCGCATGAGTGGCGGCCAGCTCGCCACCTGGCGTAGCCACCATGTCGGCTTCGTGTTCCAGTTCTACAACCTGATGCCGATGCTCACCGCGCAGAAGAACGTGGAGCTGCCCTTGCTGCTCACCTCGCTCAACGCCGCCCAACGCAAGCGCAATGCGGAAATCGCCCTGACCCTGGTCGGCCTGCAGGAACGCCGCAACCACAAGCCCAGTGAATTGTCCGGCGGCCAACAGCAGCGCGTGGCGATTGCACGCGCAATCGTGTCCGACCCCACCTTCCTGATCTGCGACGAACCCACCGGCGACCTGGACCGCCACAACGCCGAGGAAATCCTGCGCCTGCTGCAGGAACTCAACCGCGAACACGGCAAGACCATCGTGATGGTCACCCACGACCCGAAGGCCGCCGAATACGCCACCCACACCATCCACCTGGACAAGGGTGAGCTGGCCGACGCGCCCCTCGCGCTGTAAAGGAGCGCTGCCATGAAGTATCTCTCGCTGGTGTGGGCGCAACTGTTCCGCAGCAAGACGCGCACGTTGCTGACGCTGCTGTCGGTGGTGGCGGCGTTCCTGTTGTTCGGCATGCTCGATTCGGTGCGCGTGGCGTTTACCTCCGGTGGCAATGTCAGCGGCGTGGACCGGCTGGTGGTGGCCTCGCGGCTATCGATCACCCAATCGCTGCCGATCCGCCTGGAAAACCAGATTCGCAGCGTGCCGGGCGTGCGCGATGTGACCTCGGCGATGTGGTTCGGCGGCATCTACCAGGACCCGAAGAATTTCTTCCCGAACTTTTCGGTGGCGCCGAACTTCTTCGACGTCTACAGCGAATACCAGCTACCCAAGGACCAGCTCAAGGCCTTCCAGACCACGCGCACCGGCGCGGTGGTCGGCGAGTCGCTGGCCAAGCAATTCGGCTGGAAGATCGGCGACACCATTCCGCTGCAGGCCACCATCTTCCCGCGCAGCGGTAGCAACGATTGGCCGCTGCAACTGGTCGGTATCTTCCGCATGAAGGACCGCACCGTGGCAGCCAACCAGGAACGCCAGTTGATGATGAACTGGAAATATTTCGACGAATCCAACGACTACATCAAGAACCAGGTGAGCTGGTACACGGTGACCTTGCGCAGTGCCGACCAGGCCTCGCGCGTGGCATTGGCGATCGATGCGTTGTCAGCCAACTCCGATCATGAAACCAAGTCGCAGACCGAATCAGCGTTCCAGCAGGCCTTTCTCAAGCAGTTCGCCGACATCGGTTTGATCGTCACCTCGATCATGGCCGCAGTGTTCTTCACCTTGCTGCTGCTGACCGGCAACACCATGGCGCAGGCGGTGCGCGAGCGCATTCCGGAACTGGCCACGCTCAAGACGCTGGGATTCCAGGACCGCACCGTGCTGACGTTGGTGATGGTCGAATCGGTGTTGCTGATTGGCCTGGGCGGGTTGATCGGCATGGGGCTGTCGGCGTTGGTGATTCCGATGGTGGCCGCGCGTAGCGGTGGCCTGATGCCGACACAGACGGTGCCGCTGCAGACCTGGTTGGTCGGCCTGGGCCTGATGGCCGGGATCGGCATCGTGGTGGGTGTGCTGCCGGCGTTACGCGCGCAGCGCTTGAAGATCGTCGATGCCCTCGCCGGCCGCTGACAGGAGCACGCAGATGCAAAGCAAATGGAAGAACCGTCTGGTCAATCTGCTGTCGGTGGTGCTGCTGGCAATCGGCCTGGCTGCGTGGATCGCCTTGCCATGGACGTTGTTGCTGCCGATCGCCGCGCTGTTGGCGGTGTGGTTGGTGGTCACACGCAGCGGCCGGCTGTCGTTGGCGGCGGCACGCATCGGCATTGCGACGTTGCCGCAACGCTGGGGCTCCAGCTCGGTGATCGTGGTCGGCATCGCCGGGGTGGTCGGGGTGCTGGTGGCGATGCTGGCGATGGGTCAGGGATTTCAGGCCACGCTCAACAACACCGGCGACGACAGCACCGCGATTGTGTTGCGCGGCGGCTCGCAAGCGGAAACCAACTCGGTGATTACCCGCGATCTGGTGCCGTTGATCAGCAACCTGCCCGGCATTGCGACCGATGCCAACGGGCGCCCGCTGCTGTCGCCGGAATTGGCGCAGGTGGTCAACATCGCCTCCAAATCCGATGGCACCGACGTCAACGCGCAATTGCGCGGGGTGGGCGAACAGGCCTGGGCGGTGCACACCAAGGTCAAGCTGGTGCAGGGCCGCCACTTCACGCCCGGCCTGCGCGAGATCGTGGTCGGCAAGGGCGCGTTGAATCAGTTCCGCGGACTGGAACTGGGCAAGACGCTCACCCTGGGCAGCCAGCAGTGGACGGTGGTGGGCGTATTCGCGTCCGGCGATGCGCACGACTCGGAGATGTGGACCGACGCGCAGACCCTGGCCACCACCTACAACCGCAGCGCGTACCAGTCGATCACCGCGCGCACCGCCGGCAAACCGGGGTTTGCCCAGTTCAAGGCCGCCATGGCCGCCGATCCACGGCTCAAACTGGATGTGGACACCACCCGTGCGTACTACGGCAAGCAGGGCGGCGGCTTGAACAAGTTGATCAGCATTCTGGGCACGGTGATCGGCGCGATCATGGCGGTGGGTGCGGTGTTTGGTGCGCTCAACACCATGTATGCCGCCGTAGCCACACGGGCGCGCGAGATCGCCACCATGCGCGCGATCGGCTTCCGCGGGCTGCCGGTGATCATGGCGCTGATGCTGGAAACCATGCTGCTCGCCCTGCTCGGCGGCCTGCTGGGCGGGCTGATCGCCTGGGCAGTGTTCAACGGCTACACCGTCTCCACGCTGGGCAACAACTTCAGCCAGGTGGTGTTCCAGTTCAAGGTGTCGCCAGAGCTGCTGTGGAGCGGGCTGAAATGGGCGCTGGGCATTGGGCTGGTGGGCGGGCTGTTCCCGGCATTACGCGCGGCGCGCTTGCCGATCACCACGGCATTGCGCGAGGTGTGAGGCGGGCGGTGGCCCGCCGGGAGTGGGGAATGGGGATGCGTAACAGCCAGGGCAAACCATCTGGCTGCGGCTGAACGCCGGGCGGACTGTCATCGTTTTGTCACCGCACTGCGGTAGATGCGCGCGCCAGGCAGGCCGTAGTCTGCTCGGCCGCTTCGCCCTTCGATGCATTGCCATGACGCGCCTGCTCCTGCTGGCCTGCGCCTGCCTTTGGCTGGCCGGCTGTTCCTCGTCCTCCACCTCGCTGAGCGAGCGCCTGGTCGCGCCCGGCGGCACCTCGCCGTTGCTGGACGAAGAGCGCATTGCCGCCACCATCGCCAGCGTGCCCAGCCGCAGCGGGCACGTGGTCACCCGCGATCAGGTGCCGATCTTCTGGCGCGCAATCGATCCGGGCCAATACGCAATGCGCTACCGCTACCGCGGCCAGCGGCATGACCCGGCGCATGCGCTGGACGTGGATTTCAGCTTTACCGTGCCCGCCGCGGCCGCGCCGGCCACACCGCGCGGCACCGTGGTACTGCTGCACGGCTGGATGATGGATGGCGATTCGCTGCTGCCGTGGTCGTTGGAGTTGGCGCAGGCCGGCTACCGCGTGGTCACCATCGACCTGCGCAACCACGGCCATTCCGGCGGTGGCCCGTCCGGCTACGGCACGCGTGAGTCCGACGACGTCATCGATGTGATCAATGCACTGCAGCCGCGCGGCGAGATCCAGGGCCCGCTGTACCTGTTCGGGATTTCCTACGGCGCGGCCACCGCGCTGTTCACCGCCGACAAACTGGGCGACCGCGTGGCCGGCGTGGTGGCCATGGAATCCTTCGCCAATGCCGGGCGCGGCATTCGCGACATGGTGCCGCACCTGCTCGCCAGCCAGCCCAACGGCTGGCGTGGGCAGGCGGTGGCAGCGTATGCGCGCTGGCGCTATGGCGGCCAGGACATCGATGCGGTGATTGCCGCGGCAGACACGCAATTGCAGCTGGATCTGGACCATGTCGACGTCACCCAGGCATTGGCCGCCACGCGCAGCTGCGTGCTGCTGTTGCATGGCGATGCCGATCAGCACATTCCGGTGGCGCATGGCCGCGCCCTCGCCCTGGCCAGCCCGCGCGCGCACTACCTTGAGCTGCACGACGAAGACCATCTGAGCCTGCCCTTGCGCCTGGACCTGCTGGCGCAGCCGATCGATGCCTGGCTGGCGCAAACGCAACAGGACCGCGGCACTTGCCCGGCCCCGCAGGCGCTTCCAGCCTCCACGCTTGCTGTCGCGGCAGCGGCAACGCCGCCGCGTAGCTGATCGCAGGGCAGGCCGTCGCTTCAGAGCACTGCGCGGCGATACGCGCGTAGCGAAACCAGATCGCACATCGAGTCCCGCGTGCGCAGGTACATCAAGCACGCGACCACGTCCGCGCGCACTCTCACACCTGCATGCGTCACGCGTTGCGCTCAGCGCGACGCCGCAGGCCTGCGCGCACGCCACACGCTGTCACCGACGAACAACAACAAGCCCAGCCAGATCGCGGCAAATCCAATCGCACGGCCCTGGTCGAATGGCTCATGGAAGAACCACACGCCCAGCAGCAGCTGCAGACTCGGCGCGATGTATTGCAGGATGCCCACCAGCGACAGCGGAATGCGCCGCACACCGTAGGCGAACCCGATCAACGGCAAGGCGGTGACCACGCCGCCGAAGATCAGCATCGCGTCGGTGCCCAGGCTCCAGCTACCGATAAAACCGCCGCCGTGGCCGTACTCGCCCCAGCCCACCAGCAGCAGTGCCGGCACGAACAGATACACGCTTTCCACGCCCAGGCCGGCCACCGGATCCACCGCCACCAGTTTGCGCAGCAAGCCATACAACCCGAACGAACTCGCCAGCCCCAACGCGATCCACGGCGGCGCGCCCGCATCGAGCGTCAGCCACAGCACGCCCAGCGCCGCGCATGCCACCGCCACCCATTGCAGGCGCCGCAGGCGCTCCTTCAACACCACCACGCCCAGCAGCACGCTCAGCAGCGGGTTGATGAAGTAGCCCAGGCTGCTTTCGATCACATGCCCGGCGTTGATCGCCCAGATATACAGGCCCCAGTTGAAGGCAATCGCCACGCTGCTGCCGGCCAGCATCGCCAGCGCGCGCGGCTGCGCGGCGATCGTGCGCCACCAGCGCAAGCCGGAGGTGGCCACCAGCCACGCCACCACCAGCAGTGCACTCCAGACGATGCGATGACCAATGATCTGCAGCGACGGCACCGCCTTCAGCACATGCCAGTACAGCGGAATCACGCCCCACAACACGAAGGTGGAGGCGGTGATCAACAACCCACGGCGCGCTTCGGCCGGCGACACCGCGCTCATCGGCGCGCCTTGGCAAGCGTCACCACCAGCACGCCGCACAGGATCACCGCCATCGCGCCGATATCGTGCGCACTGAAACGTTCGTGGCCCAGCCAGGCACCCAGGCTCACCGCAATCACCGGGTTGACGTACGCATAGCTGCCGGCCAGTGCCGGGCGCACGTGATGCAACAGCCACACGTACGCGGTGAACGCCACGATCGAGCCGAACACGCACAGGTAGGCCACCGCCAGCAGGCCCTGCGTGGTGGGCCAGGCGTGCGGGCGTTCGCCCAGCAACAGGCCGGTGCTCACCAGCAACACGCCGCCGCACAACATCTGCCCGGCGGCGGTCATGAACGGGGTCGGCAGATCACGCCCGCGCGACCACACCGAGCCGAACGCCCAGCCGATCGGCGCGATCAGCAACAACACCAGCCCACCCGGCGTGGCGGTCAGGCTGCTGCCGGCATTGAGCCAGACCACGCCAAGAAATCCGATCACGATGCCCAGCCATTCGCCGCGGCTGGCGTGCTGGCCGCGCAACGCGCCGAACAAGGCCATCCACAACGGCACCGATGCCACCGCGGTCGCCGCCAGGCCCGACGACACACTGCGCTCGGCCAGCACCACCATGCCGTTGCCCAACAGCAACAGTGCCGCGCCCATGAACGCCACATTCTTCCATTGCGCGGGTGTCGGTGCGGCCACGCCACGCCAGCGCAGCACCGCATACAACAGCGTGCCGGCAACGATGAAGCGCGCGCCGGACACCATCGTCAGCGGTTGCGCGCCGCCGGCCAGGGCGAAGCGGATCACCAGGTACGTCGAGCCCCACACCACGTAGACCAGCAGCAGCGCGAGAACGACCAGCCCGTTGCGCGCAGGCGCAGGCGCGGCAGCGTTGTGAGAGGAAGACATCGGACATGCCAAGTGCAGCGGAAGCTTCAATTCTAGAGCACCTGCACACGCCCACGTGCCGCATGCGCTCGCCTGCCGCGCACGTTATGGTGCCTACCGACTCTCATCACGATGGAATGCTTATGCAGCGTCGCATCACCTTGCTGGCCCTGGCCGCCCTGAGCCTGCTCTCCACCACTGCAGCGGCGCGCACGCCCGAGCCTTGGGAACTCACCGGGCAGGCGCTGATCGATGCCGGACTGGACGGTTCGCTGGCACCGGAAATCGACGCACCCGGGCAGCCCGAACTCAAGGTCATGGTCTCGGCCAGCCGCGCCGGCGCGTACGTGCTCGGCGTCGCCAGCACCGGCTATCGCACCAAGTGGTGCATGCCCGCAGGCAAGGCCGGCCCGCCGGACTTGCAGGCCATCATTGCCGACCTTGCGGCGCTGCCGTTGAAGCGTCTGGAAGAGCCCGCTCCCGGCTTGATCCTGCAGGCGCTGGCCAAACGCTATCCGTGCCGCTGAGGGTCAGATTGCTTGGGCACTGCCGCAATCCTTCGGCGGCGTGCGCGATACAGCTGAAGGTGCATCTGCACTCAGCGATGCCCGGGCCTGACCACCGCGCCGGGCACCTGCACCGCGCCGCGCTTACTTGCGCGCCGCATCGCTCTTGCTGCGGATCGCCCTGAATTCCGACCCGTCCTGCCAGCTCGGCCATTGGCGGTTGTTGGCCAGCGCCACGCCCACGTCATAGACCAGCGTGGTGTCGGCCGCATGGCCGCTGGCATCCCATTGCGGGGTCCAGCGATCGCAGGGTTGGTGATAGCACTGCGCAAAGTAGGTATCGCGCAGCGCCTTGCCGGCAGCCACGCCGCCATCGAGCATGTCCAGGCCCGGGCCTGCGGTGATCGCCGGCACACCCATGCGGGCAAACGCGAAATGATCCGCGCGGTAGAAGAAGCCCGCTTCCAGATTCGGGTCCGGCGAATACGTGCGCCCACGCGCCTTGGCCGCCTGTTCCAGATCGCCCTCCAGCGACACCCGTCCACGGCCCCACGAGGCGATGTCGCGGGTCGGGCCATCCGGGCTGAACATCTCCATGTTGAGCACCGCCACGGTCTTGTCCAACGGCGCCAGCGGATGTGCCGCGTAGTAGTTGGCACCCAGCAGGCCCTTCTCTTCGGCCGTCAACGCAATGAAGTACAGCGTGCGCTGCGGTCTGGGGCCGGCAGCGAACACGCGCGCCAGTTCCAGCACGCTGGCCACGCCGGTGGCGTTGTCCACCGCACCGCGCCGGATCGTGTCGCCGCTTGTATCGGCCTTGCCAACGCCAAACGCATCCCAGTGCGCGGAGAAGATCACCGTCTCATCCGGATGCTGGCTACCGGTGAGCTTGCCCACCACGTTGTGGGTTACCACCCGCTCGCGCTTGAGCTTGAAGTCCACCGACAGGCGCGCATCGCCCAGCGCGATCGGTGCGAAGTCGCGCTGCTGCGCACGCTGCTTGGCCTGCTCGAAATCCAGGCCGGCGCGCTGGAACAACGATTCCGCTAATGCACGCTGCATCCAGCCACGCACCGGCACGTGCTGCGCGCGGGCGTCGGCATCACTGCGTTCGATATCGAACAGCGGCGACAGGCCGGAGCTCTGCACCGTGGCCCAGCCATACGCGGCCGGCGCGGTCTCGTGCACGATCAATACACCGGCAGCGCCGCGGCGCGCGGCTTCTTCGTACTTGTAGGTCCAGCGGCCGTAGTAGGTCACCGCCTTGCCGTCGAATGCGCCCGGCTGCGGCGTAGCGAAGTCGGCATCATTGATCAGCACCACCGCGATCTTGCCGCGCAGGTCCACGCCCTTGTAGTCGTCCCACTGCCGTTCCGGCGCGCTGATGCCGTAGCCCACGAACACCAGCGGTGCATTCTTCAATGCCACCGTGTCGATCGGCCGCAGGCTCTGCAAGGTCACATCGGTGCCGTTGACCAGGGTCTGGTCCTTGCCGCCCACATGCAACGTCGCGCGGACCGGCCCATCCACCTGCGCACGCACCAGCGGCACCGCCTGGGTCCACCCGCCCTGCTCGCCACCGGGCTGCACCCCTGCGGCCTTGAATTGCTCGACCAAATAATCCACGGTGCGCTGCTCGCCGGCGCTGGCCGGTGCACGACCTTCAAAATCGTCGGACGCCAGCAGGCGCACATGCCGCGACAGCGCTTCGGCATCGATCCCGCCGCCGGGCAGATCGTTGGCGGCCTGCGCCACACCTCCCACAAACAGGCAGGCGGACAACAGCAGGATGCGCATCGGATTCACGGCGTGGCCTTGCAACTCAAAGATGACCAACAGTTTACAAAGCGCGCGCGCAAAACCGTAGCGCTGTGTTGCTGCGCGATACGAGCAAGCGTGCTGCGCAGTGATTCGTACGCGGTTGCCATGACTTGCAGCGCAGCCACACGCCACACGCTGCCTCAGCCCGCGCGCACCGGCCGATCCAGCCAGCAGGCCAATCCCTGCGCATTGAGTTCGATATCGGTGGCCAGCAAGTGCTCCACCGCGGCATCGTCCAACGGGCAGCCATGCTGGCGTGCGCGCTCCAGGTAGAGCGCGGTCAATGCGGCCACCAGACAGCGGTGGCGGTCGGCACGCTCGGCACAGCCGTGCGCGATCTCGGTCATCGCATGGATCTGCTGCACCAGCGCCTTCGCCAATCGCTGCGGATGGGTCACGCGACCATAGTGGGTGAGATACATCGCCTCTGGCGCCATTGCCATCAACCGTCCGATGGACTGCAGCATGGCGTCGGGCTCGAACTGCACCGGCGATGAGGTCGGCAGGATGAAGGCGCCCTGCGCGCTATCGAGCTGGCGATACGACAACCCGAAGGTGTCGCCGGTGAACCAGCTGCGGCTGCGCGCATCCCACAGGCACAGGTGATGCCGCGCATGCCCGGGCGTGTCGATGCATTGCAGCGCACGTGTACCCAGCAGCAGCGTGTGCCCGTCCGGTGCCTGCACCACGCGTTCGGCCGGCACCGGCAGGATTTCGCCATAACTGCGCGCCATCGCCTCGACGCCATAGACGGCGGTGGCGCCGGCAATCAGACGCGCCGGATCGATCAGATGCGGCGCGCCGCGCGGATGCACCAGCACGCGCGCGTTGGGCAGGTGCTGCAGCAAGGCACCGGCGCCGCCAGCGTGATCCAGGTGCACGTGGGTCAGGATCAACCACTCCACCTGCGCCGGCATCAGCCCGGCATGGGGCAACGCCGCCAGCATGTGCGGCACCGACAAACTGGTGCCGCAATCGACAAATGCGCCGCGTTGCTCGTCGACGATCAGGTAGGCAGCATCGAAGTTCGCGCCGCCAAAGCCGGTGTCGATGGTCTGGATGCCATGCTCGACGGGTTCTGTCATGCCCACCACACGATTGCCATGCGCAGCCTCAAGTGTAGACGCGTGCGCAGCGGGCCGCTGTGGACCACGTCAAGCGGCGACAATCACGCCTCGCGCAGCGCGCGCAATGCGGCAAGCACCGGCGCCGCATCGGCGGGCAGCTGCACACCCGGCAATTGCAGCTGGGTGGTGTCTTCGGCCTGTTTCAAGCGCGCAATCAGCTGGCCCGCCTCGCGCGGCGATGCAAAGCCATCGCTCTGCAACAGCAAGGTGCCGGCCGCGTCGTGCAACTTGAAATAGAACTGGCCATCGCTCTCGCGGTATTGCTTGAACACCGGTAATGCAGCCTTTGCCGTCGTCGCCGGAGCCACTGCGCTGGCCTGGCTGGACAGATCGCGCAAGCCCACCGCATCGCGCAGTTGCGCCAGCAGCGGCGTGGCATAACGGGCACGCAGGCGCGCACCGCCGGCACGCAGCGTCGCCTCGATCTTGGCCGGCTCGGCCATCAATGCCTCATAGCGTGCGCGCAGCGGTGCGATCTCCAGATCGATGCGTTCGAACAGTTGCTGCTTGGCATCGGCCCAGCTGATGCCATCGGCAAACGCCTGCGCAAACGCAGCGGTTTCCTGCGGCGTGGCGAAGGCTTGATACAGCTGGAACAGCGCCGAGCCCTGCGTGCCCTTGGCCTCGCCCGGCGCACGCGAGTCGGTCAGGATCGAGAACACCAGCTTGCGCAATTCCTCGCGCGGGGCGAACAACGGAATGGTGTTGTTGTAGCTCTTGCTCATCTTGCGGCCATCCAGGCCCGGCAAGGTGGCCACCTGCTCATCGATCACCGCATCGGGCAGGGTGAAATAGTCCTGCCCATACACATGGTTGAAGCGCTGCGCGAAATCGCGCGCCATCTCGATGTGCTGGATCTGGTCGCGTCCCACCGGCACCTTGTGCGCATTGAAGATCAGGATGTCGGCGGCCATCAGCACCGGATACATGAACAATCCGGCGGTGACCCCGGCGTCTTCGTCCTCGCCCTCGGCGCGGTTCTTGTCCATCGCCGCCTTGTAGGCATGCGCGCGGTTGAGGATGCCCTTGCCGGCCACGCAGGTCAGTAACCACATCAATTCGGTGGTCTCCGGCACATCGGACTGGCGGTAGAACCACACCTTGTCCGGATCCAGGCCACAGGCCAGCCAGCTGGCTGCGATTTCCAGCGTGGAGCGCTGCGTCCGCGCCGGGTCCTGTGCCTTGATCAGGCTGTGCAGGTCGGCCAGGAAGTAGAAGCTCTCGGCATCGGTGGCCGTGCTGGCCTGGATGGCAGGACGGATCGCACCGACGTAGTTGCCCAGGTGCGGTGTGCCGGAGGGAGTGATGCCGGTAAGAACGCGAGTGGTCATCTGCATAGGCCAGGGAATCAGCCTGCAAGTTTAACGGTTCCGCGCCAGGGCATCCGGCAGCGCCTAGCGCCGGTGCCGCGTACAACGAAAGACGGGCCGCAGTGCGGCCCGTCCCTTGCACACGCTGCTCAGCCGATCGGCGAGCGGGCGCGGCGTGCCTTAGCGGTCGTCGCGCAGCGACTTCTCGAAGGCGCGCACCTCGGTCTGTGCGCGGTCACGGTCCCAGCCATAGCGCTCCTGGAGCTTGCCTTGCAGGTATTCCGCATTGCCTTCGGCCACCTTGAAATCGTCGTCGGTGAGGTCGCCCCACTTGGCCTGCATCTGGCCCTTGAGCTGGGTCCACTTGCCGGAAATGATGTCAGTGTTCATTGCGATTCTCCGCTGCTTGCGGCCGCGATTGACCGTGGCGCCAGCTTGATTCTGGCCGCGTTCGGCACAGGTCAAAAGATGTCGAGCGCGCACTCACCGCGATGAACGGTTGCCATCGCAGCGGCGTGCGACGGAGGTGCACTGCACCGGCACATAGCGCCGCGCGCCATTGCGTCACCCACAAAAAAACGGGCCTTTCGGCCCGTTTTTTGTTCACCGATGCAGCAAGTGGATCACTTGCGCGCGGCGTCTTCCACCTTCTCGCCAGCGCCCTGCACGTCCTTGCCAGCACCTGCGACGGTGTTGCAACCCGCCAGCATTCCAACCGACAACATCGACAGCACCAACAATGCAATTGCACGCTTCATAAACTCACTCCTTCATAGGCACGCGGCGGTTGCCGCAGATCAATCAAGACCAACCAAACAGATCAAACAAAACCGATGATCAGCACTTACCGTCGCTGCATTTGTCGGCGGTCTTCTCGACCTTGTCACCCGCACCCTGCATGTCCTTTCCGGCACCAGCCATGGTGTTACAGCCAGTCATCATGCCGGCCGAGAACAGGCCCAGCACCATCAGTGTCAGCAGTCGCTTCATTTGGTCTTCCTCGGTTCCGCGTCCGGTGCCGATGCACCCCGCTTGGCGCCAAATCTGACTGCGCGACCGTGGATTTGATGTGAACGCCGGGCCAAACGTTCAGGCACCGATCAATCTCGCATCAGCGTCGACTTGCCAAACAGGCTTTCCACCAGATCCACCGCCAGCTCGGCGGTGGCGTTGCGGTTGTCCAGTACCGGATTGAGCTCCACGATATCCAGCGACCCCATTCGCCCGGTGTCGGCGATCATCTCCATCACCAGCTGGGCCTCGCGGTAGTTCGGCCCACCCGGCACGGTGGTGCCTACGCCCGGCGCAATGCTGGGGTCCAGGAAGTCCACATCGAAGCTCACATGCAGGTGGGTATCGGCGCTCATGCCTTGCAGGGCCGCTTCCATGGTGCGCTTCATGCCGGCTTCGTCGATGTAGCGCATGTCGTAGACGTCGATGCGGTGCTGCTTGATCAGGCGCTTCTCGTCCGGGTCCACCGAGCGGATGCCGATCTGCCGGATCTGCTCGGGCAACACGGCCGGCGCGCTGCCGCCCAGGTGGGTTAGCGCCTGCGGGCCAAGGCCGCACAGGCAGGCCACCGGCATGCCGTGCACGTTGCCGGACGGGGTTACCTCGCTGGTATTGAAGTCCGAATGCGCATCCAGCCACAGCACTCGCAGCGGGCGATGCTGCTCGCGGCAGTACTTGGCCACCGCGGTGATCGAACCGATGCCCAGGCAATGGTCGCCGCCCAGCATGACCGGCATGCGGCCTGCGCACAGCTCCGCGTAGCTGGCGTCCATCAACGCCTGGTTCCAGGCGACCACCTCGTCCAGATGCCGGTACCCGGCCTGCGGTGCCTGCCACGGATTGCGCGGGCCATCCAGATTGCCCAGGTCACGCACCTCGACGCCGCGCCCGACCAAGGCCTCCTGCAGCCCGGCGATGCGCAATGCCTCCGGCCCCATCCGGGCACCACGGTGGCCGGCACCGATGTCGGTGGGCACGCCAATCAGGGAAACCGGCACGTACTGCGTTGCCATGCATTGCTCCAGCATCGGGAAAGCCGCGCAGTCTAGTCGTCGCATCGCGCAACTACGCGCGGCAGCGCAGCACGGCACACCGCTTGCATCGTGGTGCGCAGTCATCATGACTGCCGTGAGCACCGTCATAAGTGACGTTGCGGGGCAGTTTGTGGCACGCGCAGCTTTGCGGACTGTGCTTGTCTGACCGCACAGTTAAGAAGCTGAGGCCGGTATGACTTTGCCCTCATATGCCGATGGTATCGTTCGCCCGCCAGCGCAGGACCGGTGTCACTTATTCGCGCAGGCCGTTCGCAACAGGGGGAAAATTTTCATGCCGCACAACGCCGTCAACCAGGTCGTCAAGGCTGCCGTGGGCGAAGTCGCGCGGGCGTCGCATCAGTACGACCTGCAGCGCATCGGGCGCGAATTTGCGCAGACCATCGAGCGCGAACCGGGGATCCGGCTGCTGATGTTGTCCACCGCCGACGGGCGCGCGATCACCGAGCAATCCAGCCTCGACGCCGATGGCCGCCGGCTTGCCGCCATGGCCAATTCGTTTTTGACGCTGGGCGAGACGCTGGCGCGCGAATCGGGCCTGAGCGAAGCTGATTACGCCACCATCAGCACCCGTGGCGGGCAGTTGGTGCTGATCCGCATCCGTGCCGACAAACCATTGACGCTGACCGCCGTGGGCGCCAGCGATCTCAATGCCGCCGCGCTGCTGTTCAACGCACGCGATTGCGCAGGCCGGCTGGCCACGGCGCTGGCAACGCCACCGCCGGCCGCCGCGTAGCACTGCTCGCTTGGCACTGTTCGTGCTTGCGTGTGCGCACGGCATCCGCCCACTCATTTCTCAACGCTGGTAAGGACGACTCGTGTCAAAACTCAATCTGGAACAACTGCATTCGCTGGCCGGTTTCGTTGGCGCCGCGCTGGTCGATAGCGACAGCGGCATGGCGCTGGGCATGACCGGCGGTACCGAGCTCAACCTGGAACTGGCCGCGGCAGGCAACACTGAAGTAGTGCGCGCCAAGCGCCGCATCGCCGAACAGCTGGGCTTGAACGACACCATCGAAGACATCCTGATCACCCTGAGCAAGCAGTACCACCTGTTGCGCCCTCTGGAAAGCAACGGCGCGCTGTTTCTGTACGTGGTGCTGGACCGCGCCAAGGCCAACTTGGCCATGGCACGTCACGAACTGAAGGCGTTCGAGAAGACCCTCGACTTCGGTTGATCCGCTGATCGTTAAAGAACGGCGCCACTGCGCCGTTGCTATTGGCCTGCCGGCGCCCGCCGGCAGGCGTTGCTGCCTCGATGCGCCGCCAGGCGCCAGATCATGACCACACCCATCCACACCATGCGGGTCGCTACGGCCGGCCTGGACCTGCTGCACACCACGCGCCTGAAACTGGCCTGCTCGCTGCTGCTCGCCGAACGCATCGACGTGCAGCTGGGCGAGTGGCCCGAGCACGCCGCCGATGTGGTGGTGCTGGGTCTGGAAAGTGCCGATGGCCTGGCCGCGTGGCAGGCCTTGCAAGGCCAGCCGGTGCGGGTACTGGTGGTGTCGCGCACGCCGGTGGCGGGCGCATGGCTCAAGCACGGTGCCACCGTGCGCGAACTCAACGAACAATTACGCCTGCTGCTGTCCTCGCCACAGCACGCCCCGGCCACCGAGCCGGCGCTGTTGCTGCGGCATTGCCGCGGCGAATTCGGCACCGATGCGGTAGTGCTGCAACAGGCGCAGCTGCGCGTGCGTGTGGACCCGGGCAATGGCTGGCTGGAGTTGCCCGCCACACTGCCGCTGGCCGCCTTGGTGGCTGCGCTGGATCGCCCCGATTGGCAACGCGCAATGGGCGACATCGGCACCACCGCCACCCGACGCATCTCGCTGGAAGCGCTGTATTTCGCCTTGCCCGAACACCTGCGCCCGGCACTGCCGGCGGTGGAACCGGGCCACGCGCTGCAACTGCGCCAATGGCCGGAACTCAGCGCCGATATCAGCACGCCGTCACAGTTGCTGGCCATCGCGCACCTGCATGCCCGGCCGTGGCGCCCGCAGGCGCTGGCCAATGCTTGCAAGCTGCCGCTGCAAACGGTGGAATGCCTGTTCGCCGCCGCGCTGGCCAGCGGCCTTGCCCAGACTGCGGAGATTGCCGTGCCGTCCACGCCGCGTCGTCAGAACAGCAGCAACTCCCGGTTCTTTTCCTGGGTTGCGCGTCGGTTCGGTCTCACCCTCTCCCAGGCACAGTCATGAGCCTTCCGGCCAACAAATTGGTGTTCGTGGGCGGCATGGGCGCGGGCAAGACCACCGCGGTGCGTGCGATCTCCGACGTGGAACCGGTCAGCACCGAAATGCCGCTGAGCCAGGATGCCTACGGCGACAAGACTTACACCACCGTGGCGCTGGACTACAGCTCGATCGAGCTCGAAGACGGCGAGCTGCTGCACGTCTACGGCGTACCCGGCCAGAAATACCTGGATTTCATGTGGCCGCTGGTGTGCGACGGCGCCCTGGGCGTGATCGTGCTGACCAGCGCGCGCGATACGCAAATGCGCGACACCACGCTGGAGCTGCTGCGCGAATTTTCGCGGATTGCGCCAGAGGCCAGCCTGGCCGTTGGCGTCACCATGACCGACGAGGTGCAGGAATTCCTGCTGCCGCCGTTCCGCGAAGCGCTGGTGGCCGAAGGCTTCCGCATCCCGGTCATGCGCGTGGATGCGCGCTCGGCCACCCAGATCACCTTCCTGGTGAAAACGCTGCTGTCCTATCGCTACACCTCCGCGCCGGTCTGAGCGGAAGGTGGCCGTGCGCGATCAACGCGCACACAAAGTGAGTCAAGGAATCCGGTCACGACGGTGCCTGCAGAGGGCGTCACGCGGGGGATGCCGCCTCTAGGGTGGCGGCGACGCGTCCTTCATCCTTGAAGTCAGTAAAGCGTCGCTCAAACGCCACACGGTTGAGCACCGTGCCTGACTTGTTCAGTATGACAACCGGACACGAGCGGCGGCATCGGGACATTCCTGACACATACGGCAGCGAATGCTGCATGCGGTTGTCGGTGCACTGACCAGCGCGCGACTGCACGCAGCAATCGGCGGATTCAGGGGGATCGGCTAAAGTAGCGTGATGACTATCGAACTCACGCCAGGCGGCTTGTTGATCGCGATCGAAGGGATCGACGGAGCCGGCAAGACCACCCTCGCCAGGAGCCTGGCCACGCTGTTGGAGCAGGCCGGCGCGCGCGTCGTGCTGAGCAAGGAACCGACCAACGGCCCCTGGGGCACACAGCTGCGGCAGTCGGCCGCCACCGGGCGGCTGAGCGCCCAGGACGAGGTCGACCTGCTGCTCCGCGACCGCCGCGAGCATGTGGAGACCCTGATCGCCCCGGCGCTGGCGCGCGGAGAGATCGTGATCCTGGACCGTTATTTCCCGTCCATGGTTGCCTACCAGGGCGCCGCCGGCCTGCCACTGGATACGTTGCTGGCCGCCAACGATTTTGCGCCGCGGCCTGACCTGCTGTTGCTGCTCGACCTGCCGCCGCCCACCGGTCTGGCGCGCATCCGCGCACGCGGCGATGCCCCCAATCATTTCGAAACCCAGGACAACCTGGAACGCTGCCGCGCGATCTTTGCGGCACTGCAGCTGCCGGGCAAGCACGTCATCGACGCCAGCACCGATGCGGACAGCGTGCTGCGCCAGGCGCATGCGCTGGTGGTGGCCGCACTGGCCGAACGCGTGTCCGGCCATGGCGCAGGCACCGAGCAGGACGTACTGGGATTGCTCTCGGCCGGCCGCCCGGCCTGAGCCGAGGTCGCCGCCGGCCAACGCGCTGGCTGGCCTCACCGACAACCGCTCTAGCGGTTGTCGACACGTCACCTGCGCCGTGCCCAAACCAAGCATCGCCCGCTGCGCGCCATGGAACCAGACATCCACGCACAACACATCAGCGCGCGCCAGACGGTGCGCACTGTGGTGACTGAAGAACGGGGATGGTGCCGACACCCGGATTCGAACTGGGGACCTACCGCTTACAAGGCGGTTGCTCTACCAACTGAGCTATGCCGGCAAAGGCGTGCGCGCATCGCGCAGGGTGCGCATTCTAGCGCAGCGCGGTGCAGTCTAGCGATCGTTGCCGGCTCGCGCCCGCACTGCGCTGCAGGCTGGACACCGACGCACTGCTGCGCACGTCGATCCACCAGCGCGACTGGCCGGTGCCACTGGGCACCAGTTGCGCGGGAAACCCCGCGCTGACCAGGCTGGCCTGACGCCGCTCTGCGCGCTCGCGGCTCTGGTACTGCCCCAGCGCGATGCTGTTGTCCTCGCCCTGGGCGATGACGTAGTAGTCGCCGATTCCGGCCGCAGCAATGCGCTTGACCAGCGCCTGCGCCGCGGCGCGGTCGCCGACATTCGGCAGCATCACCCGAAAGGTACTCACTCCTGCATCCTTGTCCTCGCGCACGCTGGCACGGCTGGCCTGCCCGCGCAGTGCGGGCAAGGCCGCATCGGCCTCGGCACGCGCCGCGTACGGCCCGAGGCTGGCACAGCGCTCGGCGGGTGCGGCAACCGCGGGCGCCGGGCTTGCGGCCGGCACCGCTGGGGTGACAGCGGCGGTTGCCGCCGGCATGGACGGCGGCGCCTTGTCCACCGCTGCAACAACTGGTTGCGCTGCAGGGGCCGCCGGGGGCGGCACGGGCGCTGCTGCTGGCGCCACCGTGGCAACGGCGGGCGCGGCAGCGGTGGGCGGCGTGGGCAGCAGCTCCAGCCGCGCCACACCTGCCGGTTGCGACGGCGCTGCCGGCGGGACAGCCGCCGGTTGCAGTGCCCACCACAGCGCCACGCCGGCGTTGAGGATGATCAGGACAACGATGAGTGCGCGTACGTACATGCGGCCGATTCTACGGCGCGGCCGAATGCGTCGCCCAGGTCGCCAGGCCGTCCAGCACCAGCGCGGCGCGAAATTCAGCCGTGGGCAGCAAGGGCAGCAACGGCGGCGCGCCACCGCCGTGCACCAGCAAGCGCACCGGCATGCCAAGGGTGCGCGCGGCGTGTTGCAGGCTGCGTTCGATCAAGGCCACCGCGGCGCCATCGCAGCCGGAGGCCAGCGCATCGTCGGTGTCGTTGGCCAGCTCGGCATAGGCACCCCCGGTAGGCGGCAACTGCACGGCGCGCGCATGCAGCGCCTCGCGCATGGTGGTCGGCGAGGCAGCGATCCGCCCGCCGTGATGCTGGCCGTCTGCGCCCAGCACGTCGATGGTCAGCGCGGTGCCGACCCCGGCCACCAGCACCGGCGCATCACCGCGCGCGCCCAGCAGGGCCAGGAAGCGGTCCACCCCGAACCGGCTCGGGTCGGCATAGGCAATCCGCACGCCGGCACAGGCAGCGGTGGTGCGCACCACCCGCACCTGCTCAAAGCGCGAGCGCAGGCTGGCCAGCACGCGCTCGGTCAGGCCCGCTGCGGCCACGCTGGCCACGTGCGCAACCTTGCCCGACGGCAGCGCCGACAACGCGGCGGTATCCATCGCCTCGGCACCGTGCGCCCAGGCCTGCACATCACCGGCGCGAGTGCCGTCCAGCGGCGCGTATTTGAAACGCGAATTACCCAGGTCGAACAGCCACTCACTCATGCAGGTCTCACGCTCACTTCTCCGGAGTGGAACAGGCGCACATCGCTGCCGATCTGCACACGCAGCGCGCCATCGGCCGCCAGGCCAAGCGCGGTGCCGCGGTGCAGGCTGCCGGCTTCCTCTACCTGCACCGCGCGCCCGCTCAGCAGGTCCAGCGCGGCATAGCGGGTCAGGAACGGGGCCAGTCCCTGCGCCTCGAACAGCGCCAGCGCCGGGATCAGCCCGGACAGCACGGCCGCCACCACCTGGTCGCGCGACACCGGCCGGCCGGCCAGGGTATCCAGGTCTACCCAGGGCTGGTCGATGCTGGCAGCCGCAGCCGGCGGCATGTGCACATTCAAGCCCAGCCCGATCACCGCGCGCGCATTGCCGGCCATCTCACCGCCGCCTTCGATCAACAGGCCGCCAAGCTTGCGTCCGCGGGCCAGCAGGTCGTTGGGCCACTTCAACCCGACTTCGTCGAACCCGCAGCCGCGCAAGGCCTCGGCCACCGCCACCCCGACCGCCAGGCTCAACCCGGCCAGCTGACCGAGCCCACCACTGAAGCGACGCGATGCCGACAGGTACAGGTGCGCGCCCAACGGCGAGGCCCATTGCCGGCCCCGGCGACCGCGCCCGCCGGTCTGCCGCTCGGCCAACAGCACCGCCACGCCCTGCTCGGGCGCTGGTCGCGCCAGCAGGCTGGTGTTGGTGGAGTCCACGGTCCAGGCCACCTCCAGCGCCGCCAGCCCGGCGGCGGCATCGGCTTGCAGGGCGGCGCGGACGCGCTGGGCGTCGAGCAGGTCCAGCGGCGCGGCAAGCTGGTAGCCCTCGCCGGCTTGGCCGTCGATCGCAACCCCGGCCGCGCGCAGGTTCTGGATGCGCTTCCACACCGCGGCACGGGTCAGCCCGGCCTCGCGCGCCAGCGTGTCGCCGGAGAGCCGGCCAGTCGCAAGTTTGGCCAGCAACGCGCGGTCGTCCACGGCAAGGTCCCCAAATCGATCCGTGAAATTATGCGCCAAGCTCCCCCAGGCGCCCAGCGCGGCTTGCGTGATGGGGTGAAAACCACGTTATGATCGGGGACTTACGCCGCTTGCCCTGGATGTGGACGATGCGCCGACTTACGCTCTGCCTGCTCTTGTTGTTGGCTCCGCTCGCCGCCCTGGCAACGGACCAGCTGGCCGACGGCGATCATGAGAGCTGCGTCAGCAGCAACTCGGCAGCACGCGGCAGAACGCCAAATGGCGAGGCACCCGCCGCGTCGCGCGCACCAGCCCACAAGCCTGCACCCGCCTCCAATGGCGGCGGTGGCGAAGGCGATGCGTTATTCCCGCGCATGCGCATGATGCCGCGCTGGCACAGCTTCCTGCCGGGCATGTTCCGCTGATCCAGTGGGTGTTGCGCTGGCTACGCCGGCCACCTGCTGCCCTTGACGATGCACTGTGGCAGGCGGTCTGCACCGAGTGCGCCTGGGTTGCCGCGCTCGATCCGCCGCGGCAACGCCGCCTGCGCGCACTGACCACGCAATTTCTGCAGCAAAAGACCATTTCGCCGGTGCATGGGCTGACCCTGACCCCGCACGATGCCGTGCTGCTGGCGGCCACCTGTTGTCTGCCGCTGTTGAACATCGGCGCCGCCGGCTGGCGCGGCTGGTCGCAATTGATCGTGTATCCGGATGCCTTTCGCGTGCAGCGCACCCACATGGATGCCGCCGGCGTCATGCATGCCTGGGACGACACCCTGATCGGCGAGGCCTGGGAGCATGGCCCGCTGATCGTCAGCTGGGCCGATGTGCAGGCCGATCTGGCCGATCCCATCGCTGGCTTCAACGTGGTGGTGCACGAGATGGCGCACAAGCTCGATGCACTGGATGGCGCGCTCGACGGCACGCCGCCGCTGCCGGCAGCGCAGTACCGCGACTGGGCACGCGATTTCCAGCAGGCCTATACCGCGTTCTGCCGCCAGGTTGACGCAGGCACGCAGACCGACATCGACCCGTACGCCGCCGAAGCGCCCGAAGAATTCTTCGCCGTGCTCAGTGAGTATCACTTCTCCGCACCGCAGGTGATCGCACGCGAGATGCCGCGCGTGGCCGCACATTTGACCCGTTTCTACGGCGCCTCGCCGTTCGCGCACACGCCGCCAAACTGAGGTAACACGACGGCCGCGGCATCGCTTGCGATCACTGCCGCAGTGCCTGCAACGCACGCGCACCTGATACGCCGTGCCGCAGGTTCTGCATCATCTTGACTGCATTGGTTTGCCTTTAAACAAGCCCAAGATCGCGCGGCCTGGCACCGGGGAATACCCGCTCCAACTGCGATGGCGACAGCCCCCACAGCCGGCCCAACAGGCCACCAAACAGGTCGCGGTAGTTGTTGAGTACCTGGTAATCGCGGTTCTGCAGCAGTTGCGCCTGCGCCACCGCGACCTGCTCGCCGGCGATGCGCCCGCCATGCAAAGCGCCACCCAGCACCCAGTACGCAGTGCCGTGACCATGATCGGTGCCCTTGCTGCCGTTTTCGCGGAAAGTGCGCCCGAACTCGGAAATCACCACCACCACGGTGTCCTGCCATGCCGGTCCCAGGGCGTCCGCATAGGCGGCCAGGCCCTGCCCGAGGTTGCGCAGGTTATTGGCCAGCCCACCTTCGACGCTGCCCTGGTTGGCATGCGTATCCCACCCGCCGACATCCACAAATCCCAGCCGGTAGCGGTCGCGCATCAAGGTCGCCATGCGCCGGGTCTCGTCGGCAAAGGTGCGTGCGCTGGCCGCACCGCGGCCGGCCTGTTCCATTTCCTCGCGCAGTTGGGTGGTCACCTGCTGCCGCAACGCCAGGCCATCACGCGCGGCCGCGGCCAACGGCGTGGCGCCATACATCTGCGCCAGGATCTGCGCCTGGCGGTCATCGAGGCCGCGCTTGCCGATGCCCTTGAGCGAGACATTCGGCAGATCGCCAGCGCCCTGGAACGTCAGCGGCAAGGAATCGGTAAAGGCGATCGCCGGCACGCCGCTGAGTACACCCGACAGCCGCGCCATGAAGCCGGAGCGGTAATCGCGGCGCTGCGTGGCCACCTGGCCCGATTCGATATCGTCCTGGGTTTCGAAATGGCTGCGCGACAGATCGTCAGTGCCGGCGAACGGCACGAACGCCAGTTGCTTGCGTTGCCACAGCGGCAGCAATGACTCACCCATTACCGGGTTAAGACCCCACTGCGCATCCAGTGCCAGCGCGCTGCGCGGATTGTTTGTGTCTGGCCGGGCGATCGCCAGCGTCGGACGCGCCTGGTAATAGAAATCGCTGCCATGCGGCACCAACAGATTGTTGCTGTCGTAGCCGCCGCGCAGGAACACCACCAGCATGCGTGCGCTGTCGCGTGGGGCAGCAAACAGGCGGCCGCTCCACGGCAGACTCGCGGCGGCAGCGGAGGCCAGCAAAAATTGACGTCGTTGCATTGGTGCACTCCCGCTCAGCGATAGTTGAAATCCGGCGAAGACAGCAAGAAGCCATTCCACTCCTGCGGTGTGCGCGCCTGCTCTAGCGCCTGGCGCGTCTGCACCGACAGCGACGGTTGCAGCCAGCGGTACGCAGGGCGCACATCGATGCGCGTCAGTGGTGGTTTGCGCGCGTTGCTCAGCTCTTGCGGCACATCGTCACCTTGAAACAATTGCACCGGTGCGCTGCCCAGCGTGCGTGCCACTTCGAACCGACGCGCCAGCTGCCCGGAGCTGGTCCAGGCTTGCGATTGCAGCGACCATCCATCCGGCGTGATCCGCCCGAACAACGGCTCACCGAGTTGCTGCACCCAGCTCACCATCGGCGCGGCATTGGTGATGACTTCTCCGTCGTAGGCAAGCCGCATCGCCGACACCACCAGACGATTCGGATCCTTGAATTTGCGCGGTTGCGCAGTGGCAAATTCCGGTGCGGCGAGCATGGTCTGCATCACCTGGGCGATGTCGCCGTCGCTGCGCTGGAACGTGGCAGCCATGCGCTTCACCAGCGCCGCAGGCGGCTTGTCGCTGACGAAGTATTCGGCGAGCTTGTGCGAGATGAACTGCGCACACGCCGGCTGCCGCACCAGCAGTTGCACGGCCCGTTCGATCTCATCCAGGCCGCCACCGGCAATGCGCTGACCCAGCAAGGTCTTGTCGCCGGGCTGATGACGGGCCGGGTTGAATTCGAACAGTCCCCTGCGCACGACCGGTGCCTGATCCTTGCCGGGCGGCGGCACCAGGCCTTCGCGTTTGACCTGCGCCAGGCCGGCGCCAGTGAGTATCAAGGCCAGCTGCTGCACATCCTGCTGCGTGTAGCCGCCATCCACACCGAGCGTATGCAGCTCCATCAGCTCACGCGCGTAGTTCTCGTTGACCTTGCCCTTGGCATTCTTGGCGTTGTCCAGATACTCCAGCATCGCCGGGCTCTGCAGCGTGGCCATCACCAGATCGGCGAACTTGCCGGTGGCATTGGGGCGAATAGCGGTTTCCATGTAATCGGCGGCCATCCACTTCACACGGCCCTTGTCGGCATACACACTGAAATGATTGAGCCAGAACCACACCAGTTGCTCGCGCATCTGATCCGGCGCGTACACCGCGCGCAGTAATTGCGCCTGGCGCGCCTGCGTGAGCATCCGCCCACCGCGCGCGCGCCACTGTTTGCTCGCGGCCACCTTGTCATCGCCATCGGGCATCGCCTGCAAACGCGCCTTGTCGGCCTCGTATTGCACCAGCAAGGTGTCGAGCGGGGTATGCAATGCATCGAACTGCTGCAGCTGCGCGCGCACCGGTGCAGGCAACGCTGCATCGTCGCTGGGTTGCAGCAGGGCCGCGCTGTAACGCGCCTGGCCCAGCCGCAGCAACTGCGCCACGTTCTCCGCACTCGCGCCGTAGGTGGCGCGCTGCAGCCATTGCAGTTGCTGCGGTGTCGGCGCCGGCGCGGCGGTGGCCACCGCGCTGCAGACAAGCAGGCAGCCCGCGGCAAACACGCCAACCCAATCGCGGCCGCGTATCACCCGCGTGGACGTGGCAGCTTCACTCTGCATGGCGTCGCTCTCCATCATGGCGGCCGAATACCGGCCCAGTATGGTCAAGACAACGCGCGAGGCGTTAAACGGTTGTCGGTGCGCCGCGCGGCAGTCGCAACGGGTTCATGCAACCGGGGGTGACAGTTACAAGCCTGGCGGCAGGGTGACTTCGAAGCGCGCGCCGCCCAACTCCTGCGAGCGCAGCACCTGCAGCTCGCCGCGGTAGGCCTTGATCAGGTCCTGCACGATCGACATGCCGATGCCATGGCCTTGCACGCGCTCATCGCCACGCACACCGCGCTGCAGGATCTTGGCCACATCTTCGGGCGCAATGCCGGGGCCATCGTCTTCCACCGACAAAATCATGCCGGCGCGTCGGCTGCCGGTGGTTGGGCCCGGCTGGGCGGTCAGCAGCACGCGGCTGCGCGCCCACTTGAAGCCGTTCTCCAGCAGGTTGCCCAACAGCTCCTGCAAGTCCCCCGGCTCGCCGTGGAAACGCGCATCGGGCGAAATATCGAATTCGCACAACACGCCCTTGGCCGCGTAGACCTTTTCCAGGCCACGCACGATTTCCTCGGCGGTCGGCTCGATCGGCAATGGCGCGGCGAAGAGCTTGTGGCCGCTGGAAGCAGCGCGCGCCAGCTGGTAAGAGACGAGGTCGTTCATGCGGCGCAGTTGCACGTCCATTTCTTCGTGCAGATCGCGCTCGGAGGCGCCGCTGTCCAGTTGGGTGCGCAGCACTGCCAGCGGCGTTTTCAAACTATGCGCCAGATCGGCCAGCGTGTTGCGCTGGCGATCCAGGTTGTCGCGCTCACTTTCGATGAAGGCGTTGATGCTTTCGGTCAGCGGTTCGAGCTCGCGCGGATGCTGTTCGCTCATGCGTTGGATCTCGCCGCGCTGCACCTTGGTCAGCTCGTTGATCACTCGCCGCAGCGGGCGCAGGCTCCACTGCAGGATGAAGGCCTGCAACACCAGCAACACCACACCGGCACTGCCCAGGTAGAACCACACCGCGCCGCGGAACACGCGCAACTGCGCGCCCATCGAGCGCGCATCTTCCATCACGTAAATGGTGTACGGGATCTCGCCGCCGTTTTCGCGCTCGACATAGCTCACGCCCAGGCCGTAGCGATAGACCTGCCCAAGGCTGCCGTCGATCTGGGTCATTTCCAGCGGGCCGATGAATTCTTCCTGCCGCGGCTCCAGCATGCGCCCATGCGGAATGCTCGGCCCTTCGGCCGATACGGACGTATAGCTTTCATCAGGGCGCACCACTTCTACATACAGCCCGCCGCCCGGCACGTCGAAGCGCGGGTCCGGCGGCTGGCCGCCGAGATACAGCGAGCCATCGCGGACGAAGTCGATGTTGTAGGTGTAGGCGTTGGCGTAGTTCTTCAGCCGCTCACGCAGATTCTTCTCTGCGGTGTCGGCAAACGCCACGTCGAGTGCGTAGCCAGCCAAGGCCAGAAAGGCCACCAGGCTGAGGCTGGCGGCCAGCAGCTGACGGGCCTGCAACGAGCGCGGCCGCCAGCGCCGATACCACTTGGAACGTCCCGACACTGGCCGATCGCCGCTGCGCTGACTCAGCCTTCGGTACGCGGAATGGCGAAGCGGTAGCCGCGACCACGCACGGTCTCGATCGGCTTCAACTCACCATCCGGGTCGAGCTTCTTGCGCAGGCGACCGATGAACACTTCCAGCACGTTGGAGTCGCGGTCGAAATCCTGCTGATAGATATGCTCGGTGAGGTCGGCCTTGGAGACCAGTTCGCCGGCATGCATCATCAGGTATTCCAGCACCTTGTACTCGTAGCTGGTCAGATCCACGTTGGCGCCGTTGACGCTCACCGTCTGCGCAGCAAGATCCAGGGCCACCGGGCCGCATTCCAGCGTCGGCTTGCTCCAGCCGGCCGCACGACGGAGCAGCGCATTGACGCGCGCCAGCAACTCTTCGACGTGGAACGGCTTGACCAAGTAATCGTCGGCACCCTGCTTGAGGCCTTCAACCTTGTCCTGCCAGCTTGAACGCGCAGTCAGGATCAGCACGGGGAATTTCTTGCCCTCGTCGCGCAGCGCCTTGATCAGCTCCATGCCCGACATCTTGGGCAGACCGAGGTCGATGATGCCGACATCGAACGGCACTTCACGGCCCATGTAGAGACCTTCTTCGCCGTCCTGGGCAGCGTCAACAGCAAAGCCTTCGCGCTTCAGGCGCGCGGCAAGGGTCTCGCGCAGCGGAGCTTCGTCTTCGACCAAAAGGATACGCATGCACTCTCCCTACTTACGTTGTGTGGCCACAGGCCAGGGGATTTATGTCACTGAACGCAGAAGTATCTGCGCTTACTGGTGATCGGCGCGTGGTGGTGGCGCGTCGGACGGAGATGGTGCCGGGCTGCGTGCATTGGCAGGCGGTGGTCCGCCTTGCCCGCCTTCGGGGTGGTAGACGATATGCACGCGGCCGCGTTCGTCCATGTACTTGACGCGCGTCAGCCGGCTATCGCCAAACGGAACACTCTCCGCGCCAAGAATCTGTCCACCGGTAGACCGCTGCACGCGGCGAATGGTGTCCGAAAAAGATCGGCTGTCGCGCGGGCCAACGCCTTCGCGACCGGCCTGCGCCATCGGATATCCCTGCCCCCACGCGGACGGCGCGACCACAGCAACCCAGAGGGCCACCAGGGCGAGACGACGGGACGTGTGGAAGGGCTGGGTCACGGATGAATCCTAGCGGGTTGTTCAGGAACATTCAAAATTCGTGAAACTAGCACCGCGTCACACCGATGCCAGCCGCAGAAATCGAGCCAAATTCTTGATTTTTCGGGGTGAATCCGATCTGAACTTTTTAGCTCGGTGTTAACGCCATTCAGTGAAATGAACATCTAGGCGGCAATTCCGGGTAAGGACGGGAGTGGATCTCTGGCGCAATCGCGATGGCACATGCCATTGGCAGCCTCGACCGTACAGCAGCTGCCCATACCCGAAGATTGCAAAAACCGGGCCGAACTTTCGTCCTGGAGGTGCCGTCTGTTCAGGCAGCAATACGCCGCGCCTGATCGTCGGTGCGCTGCAACGCCTGTTCCACCAGTTCCCAACCCGCGCCGGGGCGGTGGGCGCCCTCGCTCAGCACCTGGCGGAACACCCGGCCGCCGGGCTGCCCGTGGAACAAGCCGAGGATGTGCCGGGTCATGTGCTTCAGGGCCAACCCCTGATCCAGTTGCGCCTGCACGTAGGGCTGGTAGGCCTGCAGCAGGTCTGCGCGCGCGCGCTCGGGGCGCCCGGACAAGGCAGCCTCCAGCTGATGCAGCACGTACGGGTCGTGATAGGCGGCCCGGCCCAGCATCACTCCGTCGGTGTGCTGCAGATGTGCCAGGGAGGCCTCGACGCTGGCGATGCCGCCATTGAGCACCACCGGCAAGGCCGGCCGCTCCTGCTTGAGGCGGTAGGCCCAGTCATACCGTAACGGCGGGACTTCGCGGTTCTCTTTCGGCGACAGGCCCTTGAGCCAGGCGTTGCGCGCGTGCACCACCACCATGGCGGCGCCGGCGCCGACCACCTGGTCGATGAAGCCGGCAAACACGGCGTAGTCCTCATCGTCGTCCACACCCAGGCGGCACTTGACCGTAACCGGCAGGGCGGTGGCCGCGCACATGGCCGCGACGCAGTCCGCCACCAGCGCCGGCTCGCGCATCAGGCAGGCGCCAAAGCGCCCGGCCTGCACCCGATCGGATGGGCAGCCGCAATTAAGATTGATCTCGTCATAACCCCACGCCTGGGCGATCTGCGCCGCCTGGGCGAGCAACGCAGGATCGCTGCCGCCCAGTTGTAGGGCCAGCGGGTGCTCGACCGCATCGAAGCCGATCAGGCGCTGGCGATCGCCATGGATCACCGCGTTGGCGTGCACCATTTCCGTATACAGCCGCGCCGACGGCGCCAGCAGCCGGTGGAAGACCCGGCAATGACGGTCCGTCCAATCCATCATTGGAGCGACGGACAGGCGCAGGGAATCGGCGTACGCAGCGGGAGGGGGCAGAGTCATCGACGGTGGGCCGCGCAACCGGCGGCCTGGAATGCGGAGCAGGATCAACAGCTTACACGGCAGGCGCTGAATCTGCGGCAGCGCGGCGTGCATGCTGGCGCCCCTTGCTGTCGGGCCCTGCTCGAGAACCAGCTGTTCGCTGCGTTATGTGATCGACCCTACCTGCTGGCCGAGTTCGAACGGTACGCGCGCTTGCGGATCCCGCTGGTGACGCGCTGTGGCGGCCAGCATCATGGCGACTTGCTGCCGTCCGAAGGGCGAACAACAGCGTCGCTTGCCGCGTACGAGCGCTATCGGAGCGCTTCGCTAGAGGACGCGGAGTGCCTGGCGGCGTTTGCGTATGCCGAGCACACGCGGTGCATCATCAGTGACGAGCGGAGCTTCTTTCGTCCGCTACCGGGGTGAGCGCTGCGGCGCTCCCCATCACCATCCGCCTCAGCTGCGGATGCTGGCGCGTTCTTCAATGCTGAGCGGCTTGCCGAGTGCGTGGTACGAGGCGACCAGCGTGATCAGGGCGGTGCCCATCACGGTGTAGAAGCTCCACGACTTGGCCAGCAGATGCACCTGACCGAACACCAGGGCCACGACAGCTGTCGCGGTGCACAGCACCATGGCCAGCAGGGACATCAGAAACGGGATGGAGGGATCGAGCTTCATGGTCCGGGGGTTCCAGGGTGCGATAGCTCCAGCATCGGCGTTCGCCGGCCTTTCTTGAAGGATTTTTTGAGGTTTTTATCGCCGCTTTTTTCGCAAGTCAGCGGGCGCTCAGATAAATGTCAAACCCTTGGCGTGCAAGGGTTTGCGCGTCAGAAATTCCCCGACAGCAGCGCAGAAAAACGACCACGCGTGTCGGCATTCCAACGCACGTGCGGCGGAAAACCGACGGCGTTGTTGGTGAGGTTTGGTCGGCGGAAATCGGGGTGGTAGACGGGCTGCGCGCCACCGTGGATGTCTATGCCGGAGCGCCAGATCATTGCGACGGTGCAAAGAGGAGCCAGCAGCAGGGACCCTCATCCCTGGCTGTCGCCTGGCGTGTTGCAGGGGCAGGGCGACATCACCACCGCCGAAGTCCGCCTGCGGGATCGTTCGGCACGCACACGAACGATTACCCTCTCGCACGCTGAAGCGCTGCTGCGCGTTCAGCGTGTCGGCGCGGTGGCGAATTCGCCGCGTTGCAGCTTGGTCACTTCATTGCCCTGCGCATCCTTGATGCTCAGGTCCGCTCCCTTGGCGGCGAGATCCTTGAGCACATCGGTGCGCTGGAACAACGCGGCGTACATCGCCGCGGTCTGGCCGGCATTGTTGCGCTGGTCCGGGGCGCAGTCGGCCTGCATCAGCCGCTTGGCGATGGCCAGCTCGCCCTTGAAGATCGCGCCCATCAGCGCGGTGTTGCCACGCTTGTCCTGCGCACACGGGTCCGCGCCGGCCTGCAGTAACTGCTCCACTGCCGGGCCCTGGCCGTGATACGCGGCCAGGATCAACGCGGTGTAGCCCTTTTCGTCGCGCGTATTGAGGTCGTAATGCGAGCGGATGAATTCGCCCAGCATGTCCTGACGCCCCTCACGCGCGGCGTCGAAGAAGTAGGTCTGCAGCTGTGTCTTGATCTGTGCAGGCGTTGCCGCCGCTGTCGGCGCCTTGGTGGCGACCGGTGCCGGCGAGGCAGCGTTGGCGGTCACGGCCAACGCCGACCACGCTAAAAACAACAGAGTGCGCATCTCGCTCTCCCGAAACGAAGGACGGCACCGCGGCATGGCGCCGCGATGCCGTCGGGTGGATCAGTCCTGCAGGGTCGACGCGAGCTGCTTCACGCGCGCCAGATCGCCCTTGGCCACGCGGGTGACACCGGCGCCGTACTCGGGGTCGGCCTTGTACAGGAACGACAGCACCAGGTGCTTGCTCTCGGTGTCGGTAGTGGCCAGAGACTCGCCAAAACTCTGCACCAGATCGGCGCGATCCTTCTTGCTGTAGGACCGATACAACTCACCGGCCTGCTTGAAGTTCTGCTCGCGGGTGATCTTGGCCTGCTGGGTGGTGCCCGACAACGGCAGCTCGCTGTAACGCGCGGCGCTGTCCTGCGGACGCGGTTCCAGACGGCTCGGCTCGTAGTTCACGCCGCTGGTGGTGTGCCCGGTGTTGGCTTCGCCGTCCTGGTTGCCATTGTTGACGGCCACGCGCGGACGGTTGACCGGCAGGCTCAGGCCGTTGGTGCCGATGCGATACAGCTGCGTGTCGGCGTACGAAAAGATACGGCCCTGCAGCAGGCGGTCTTCCGAGGGTTCGATACCCGGCACCAGATTGGCCGGCGCCATCGCGACCTGTTCGGTCTCCTGGAAGAAGTTGTCGACGTTCTTGTTCAATACCATCTGGCCGACCTTCTGTTCCGGCACATCCGGCCAGATCTTGGTGGCATCGAGCGGGTCGAAATCGAACTTGGCCAGGTCGTCCGGCTTGAGCACCTGCACGTACAGGTCCCACTTCGGGTAATCGCCCTTCTTGATCGCGCCGACCAGATCGTTGGTCAGGTGGCTGTAGTCCTTGGACTGGACGGCGGCAACCTGCTTTGGGTCGAGATTCTTGATGCCCTGCAGCGTCTTCCAGTGGAACTTGACGTAATGCACTTCACCCTGCGCATTGACCAGCTTGTAGGCGTGCACGCCGTTGCCATCCATGAAGCGATAGCCGGCCGGGGTGCCTTCATTGGAATACAGCAGGGTCAGCGTGCGGGTGGATTCGGGCACGTGCGAGAAGAAATCGAAACGACGCGAATCATCGTCCAGGTTGGTGCGCGGATCCGGCTTGAACGCGTGGACCATGTCGGGGAACTTGATCGCATCGCGAATGAAGAAGGTGGGGAAGTTGTTGCCGACCAGATCCCAGTTGCCTTCGCTGGTGTAGAACTTGGTGGCGAAACCATGCGGGTCGCGCAGCGTTTCCGGCGAATGGTTGCCGTGCACCACCGAGGAGAACCGCACGAACACCGGGGTCTTTTCGCCGGCGCTGAACACCTTGGCCTTGGTCAGGTTGGACAGATCGGCAGTGGCGGTGAACTCGCCTTTGACGCCAGTGCCGCGCGCATGCACCACGCGCTCGGGAATGCGCTCGCGATCGAAGCGCTGCAGCTTCTGGATCAGCTGCACGTCCTGCAGCAACGTCGGGCCGGTGGCACCGGCGGTCTGCGAATTCTGGTTGTCGCCAACCTTGGCGCCATTGTCGCGGGTCAGGACGGATTGGGCGAAGACCGGCGGGGCGATCAGCGTGGGGGCTAGCAGGGCTAGCACCATGAGGGATCCAGGGCGCATGGCGTCAGCTCGAGTTGAAGGTGCTGAATCATGGCTAGCCAGCTGATGCGTGAGAAGTCGTTAGTTCTGATCGCTGCGATAGGGGAACATGATGATGACTGCGTAGCGTGATATGCATCGCCAAATGCATCGGCAGCGTGTTGCAGATCGTCGCTGCATGCTTCGTCTTTGCGTTGAGCATCTCGCGGCGATGGTCAGCGGCTGCCGTGCGTTGCGTGCGCTGCGCGCTTAAATGCTGCGCTGCACGCATGCGTGCCTGGTCAAGACGGTGACCTACTTGGCAGGCTTGATCAAGGCAGCGATACGCGGGTGTGCGTTCGAATAACGAAGCAGGCACCGCATTTCTCAAACGCGCGACAGCGACATACGGTGCGCTTGCGAGACGCACGCTCCAGCGAGCTGCTCGCTTCTTGCATGGAAGCAGGCTGTTTCGCCTGCATCACCTTACGACACGCCCGCCCAGCTGCCACTGATGCCGCAACGATCACCATGGCTGCGCGCGAGACTAGCTCACGCCCACCTCGCCAAGCAGCAGTGTGGGTGCGTGGATCTGCACCGTGCCTGCCATCGCGCATCCATCCGCTGCACTGCGCGCCGCGCGCATCCGTCAAGCGTGCAGGCCGATGCACGCACACCAGCTCAGCGCCCGATCACCCGCTTGAACGGCGGCAGCGCATCGAGGATGCGTTTGCCATAGCGGCGCGTGAGCAGGCGCGAATCGAGGATGATGACGCGGCCGTGGTCGTTGGAACTGCGGATCAGACGGCCAGCAAACTGGGTGAGCGTGCGCAGTGCGTGCGGGATGGCGATCAGGTTGAAGGCGTTGTGGCCGCGGCTTTCCAGCCACTCGCTCAAGGTGGAGGTCTGCGGGTCGGTGGGCACGGCGAAGGGCACCTGGGTGATCACCACCGTGGTGCAGGCTTCGCCGGGCAGATCCAGACCTTCGCCGAAGGAGTTCAAGCCGAATAGCACCGAGCCCTCGCCTGCCGCGATCCGGCGCAGATGCTCGGTGATCAGTTGCGACTTGTTGCCTTCGCCCTGCACCAGCACGCGGTTGCGCTGGGCCAGCGGCAGCAAGTCAGCAACCTTTTCCATCTTCCAGCGCGAGGTGAACAACACGATGCTGCCCTTGGCAGCCCAGTCCAGTTCGCGCACCAGATACTTGGCGACTTCCTTCGGATGGCCTTCGCGATCGTCGGGAGTGACCGGGAAATTGGGCACGATCAATTCGGCCTGATTGGGCAGATCGAACGGCGAGGCCAGCGAGGCCATTTCGGCATGGTCGGGCAAGCCATTGTCGATGGCGAAGGATTGGAAATCGCCGCCGCCGGTCAGCGTAGCCGAGGTCATCACCACCGAATCGACTTCGTTCCACAGCAGGGTGCGCAGCACCTGGGCGGCGGAGACCGGCGAGCAGTGGCAGATCAGATCGCCATCGCGCGAGAGCGTGATCCAGCGCGCCATCGGCGGTTGGCCGTCCTTGTCTTCGCGGCGCCAACCGCTCCACAGATTGTGCTGCTGCTCGGCCATCTCCAGCGCCATGCCCAGGCTGCGCTGCAGGCGCTCGCGCGCGGCATCGTCCTGCTTGCCCTTGGCCACGGTGCCGTGTGCGGCGTGCACCCAGTTGAACAGCGCGCGGGTTTCTTCGCCCAGTTCTTCGATCGCCGGGCCCCATTGCGGCGGCAGCTTGCCGTTGGGCGCACGCCACAACGGATCGCGCTCACCGGGTTCGGGCTTCCAGACGCGTTCGACTTCGGTATGGAACGCCTTGAGCAACTTGGACACGCGCGCGGCCACCTCGATGGCTTCGCTGGGCAGCAGGTTGCCGATCTTGTCCTTGTCCACCGCGCGGTACGCGGCGGCGATCAGGATCTGCATGCGGCCGGTGCGCTTGGCCATGTCGTCCAGCGGCAGATTGGCCGCGCCCTGGTCAATCGCCACGCCGGCAATGTGATGACCTTCGTCGAGCACCAGCAACATGTCCGACGGCGGCGCAATCAACGGCTGGCCGTTCTCGGCATCGCCCAACGACAGCGACGACAGCAACAAGGCGTGATTGGTGACCACGATCTGCGCCTCGCGCACATCGGTGCGCGCCTTGAGCACCGGGCACTGCGCCGCATAGCTGCAGCGACGTCCGGCGCAGCCGGAGGCCGGCGTGGTGACGCGCATGCGCAGCGGCACCGACACCGACTCGGGGGCGTCGTCCAGGTCACCGTTCCAGGTGCGTGCGGCGTAGGCCTTGGCCAGCCGTTTGGCCAGGTCGGCATCGGCCGGGCTGAGCGGGCGGTCGTACAGCACCTGCTCGTCCTCGAACATGCCGTTCTGGCTGGTTTCGCCCTCCAGTTCGGCGGCGTTGCGCGTGCATAGGTACCGGGTGCGGCCCTTGGCCAGCGCGACGGTCGCCTCCAGGCCGGTGGCCTTGAGGAAGGCGGGGATGTCGCGTTCCACCAACTGCGATTGCAGTGCGACCGTGCCGGTGCTGATCACCAGCTTCTTTTTGGTGGCCAGCGCGATCGGCACGCCGGCGGTCAGATAGCCCAGGCTCTTGCCCACGCCGGTCGGCGCCTCGGCCACGCCAATGCCGCCGGAGGTGGCTAGCGCGCGCGACACCAGGCCGATCATCTGGCTCTGCGCGCGGCGGGTGGCGAAGCCGGGCGTATTGGCCTGCAGCTTGGCATAAGCCTCGCGGATGCCGGCCTTGACCGGCTCGGTCAGGGTGCGCTGGGTAGGAACGGGCGCCGACGGGGCGGCCGGTGTGGCAATGTCACTCATCGCGCTATTTTCGCACGGACCGACGCAGCGCCTGCGACCGCGCCGCGCGCCGGCTGAACCGCTGGGCAAAGTGCTGGGGTGGCGCGATCAGGCACGCGCTGCCGCGGGCCTGAGCACCACGCGCCACCGGGCCGGCGTGCCGCCAGTTCGGGCGCGATCACCTCCTGTCACTGTCGCTCGCCTGCGTCAGACGCGGCGCGGCCAGGCGTAGCGGGCCCAGACCAGGCCGATCACCAGCATCGCCAGGCCCATCAGCAGCATGCCCACGCCCACGCCGTTTGGCCCGAAGCGTTCGTACAGCAGGCCGCCGCGGTTGACCGTGGCCAGCCGCTCCGGGTGCAGCAGCGTCCAACCGCCCTGCCCGGCACAGACCAGCCCGATCAGGGTCAACGCGATCGCCTTGAGCGGAATCACTGCAACGCTTCCGGCGTAGCCCGCGCCCGCTGCAGGCTACTGGCCAGGGTCCAGACCAGCACGCCCAGCGCGACGCCCTGCACGCTGACCAGCACCAGCCGCGACACGCTCATCACCATCGAGATGCGCGCCACACTGCCCTGCTGCATCAACCACAACGCCACCGCCTGAATCGCGACTTCGGCCACCGAGCAGGTCAGCAGCAACCACAGCGCCGCCAGCGCGGCCCGGCGTGCCGCCACCGGCGGCGTGCGCCAGACCAGCACCAAGCCGAGCACCAAGGCAATCAGCACCGGCACCCGCGACAGCAGGCTGGTGACGATGGACAACAGCAGATCGGTGGTGGTCATCGCAACGCGCTCAGTCGGCGCTGACCAGCACGGCGTCACGCGCGCGCAGCGCGTCGTACACCGGGTCGGTCTGCGGGCGCACGCCGTGCCACAGCGCAAAGCTTTCCGCGGCCTGTTCCACCAGCATGCCCAGGCCGTCGATGGCGTAGCGGCACTGCGCCGCACGTGCCCAGGCCAGGAACGCGATGGCGGTGGCGCCGTAATTGAGGTCCACCGCCGCAGTGAGGCTGTTGACCAGGCCCAGCGGCAGCGCGAACGCACCGGCGTCGCGATCACGGCCGGCAGCGGTGGCATTGACGATCAGCTCGAAGTCGCCCAGCTCGCGCAGGTCTTCCAGATAGCGCGACACCACGCGCCCGGGTTCGCCCAGCGCATCGCACAGCGCATCGGCGCGCTCGGGCGAGCGGTTCACCACCACCATCTCGGTGATGCCGGCCTCCAGCAGCGCCGGAGCGACGCCGCGTGCGGCACCGCCGGCGCCCAGCAGCAGCACGCGGCGGCCGCGCAGATCCAGGCCGTGCCGCTCGGTGAGGTCACGCACCAGGCCGGCGCCATCGGTGTTGTCGCCCTGCCACTGGCCGTCGTTGCGCACCAGCGTGTTCACCGCACCGGCCACGCGCGCGCGGTCGCTCAGGCTCGCCGACAGGGCGAACGCGGCTTCCTTCAGCGGCAGGGTCACGTTGGCGCCCTTGCCACCGTCGGCCGCGAAGCGCTCCAGCGCGGCGGTGAATTGCTCCGGCGCGGCGTCGATGGCGGTGTAGTCCAGCGCGATGCCGGTCTGCTTCCCGAAGTCGGCATGGATGGCCGGCGACAGCGAATGGGCGACGGGGTGTCCGAACACGGCATAACGGGATACGGGCATGAAACGCTCTCTGGGTTGACTAGACTGGGCGCGACTCAGGCAGGAACACCCCATGCAACTTCGAGTGACGCTGCTCGCGCTGGCGGCAAGTTTACTCTTCGTCCCGTCTGCTTCGGGACTTGCCGAATTCGGCATCGAGGGCATGGGCGTGGTCTCCACGCCCGCCAACGAGGCACGCGCCACGCTCAGCCCCGACGGCCAGCGCATCGTCTGGGCCAGCGATCGGGCAGGCGGCGCCGGTGGCTGGGACCTGTGGCAGGCGCAGCTGGTCGGCGGACGCTGGCAGCAGGCCACGCCGCTGCCGTTGAACACGGCGCTGGACGAGACCACGCCGGTGTTCAGTGCCAACGGGCGCTGGTTGCTGTTCGCCTCCACGCGCGCCGGCGGCGCCGGAGGGAGCGATCTGTATCGCGTGCCGGTGGACGCGCAAGGGCAACTGGGTGCGGTGCAATCGCTGGGCCCGGCGATCAACAGCCGCGGCAACGAGACCGCGCCGACGCTATCGCTGGACGGCATCGCCCTGCTGTTCGCCAGCGACGGCCATGGCGGTGCCGGCGGCCTGGATCTGTTCGTCGCGCATTGGAATGGAGCAGCTTTCATCGCCCCGGCAGCGCTGGGCGAGGTCAACAGCGCCGAGGACGAACGCGACGCGGCCTGGCTGGGCGATGGCCGCGCACTGGTATGGGCGCGCGGGACGTCCGCAGGCCCGAGTCAGCTGTTGCTGGCTGCTTGCAAGGGCGGCCACTACGGCCAGGGCCAGCCGCTACCGCTGTCGTTCAACGGCCCGCAGGAACGCACCTTCGGCGCAGTGGTGGACGCAGCAAAGCCGGGCGAACTGCTGGTGACCGGCAGCGCCCGCGCACCGCGCGCCGGCCAGCTGGATATCTACCGGATGAAGGCGCCGGTGGCGGATGGCGAGATGGGGTGTCGGTGAGTTGGTCGAGTGTGGTCGTGCGCTGCGTCAGGTGATGCTGCGTTGACCGTGTTGAGGGAGGCGTGTGTCGCAGGCATTGGCTTGGTGTGCACGCTGCGTGGGAAGCCATCCTCTCAATGCACGCGGGAATGGCGGTGTTGGCTTTCCCGATGTCGATGTCGATGTCGATGTCGATGTCATCGCCACGCTGCCAGCGCAGATGAGGTTTGCCTGAAGCACGTTCGATCCATCGACGCTGCTTCTTACTACCTGCAACGCCAATGCGCTGGTCGTCCTGGGTGGCCGCGCAGTTCTGCGCCTGCGATACGGACTGCACTCAATACACGTCGCGTCGATACCGGCCGGCGGCGGTGAGCAACTCCAGCCGCGTCTCGCCCAGGATCTCGCGCAGGGCCGCATCCACCTCACGCGCCATGCTGTCCAGGCTGCCGCACACATAAAGGACGGCGCCGCGGTCGATCCAGTGCCGCAGCGTCTCGCCGCGCTCGCGCAGGCGGTGCTGCACATAGCGCTTGTCGGCCTGTTCGCGCGAGAACACCCAATCCAGTTCCTGCAGATGTCCGGCGGCCTGCCAGGCCTGCAATTCATCGCCGAACAAGCGGTCGTGCGCGCGATGGCGTTCGCCGAACAGCAGCCAGTGGCCGTGCACGCCCGCCAGCTCTGCGTCGCGCAACAACGCGCGTAATCCGGCGATACCGGTGCCGTTGCCGATCAACACCAGCGGTGCACCTTCCACACGGTGGAAGCCGGGATTGGTGCGCAGGCGTGCGCGCACCGGTGCGCCCAGCGGCGCATGGCAGACCAGCCAGCCAGAGCCCAGGCCCGGGCTGCCATCGGCGCGCGTGGTCAGCCGCACCACCACCTGCGCGCTGCCATCGGCGGGCACGCTGGCGATGGAATAGTCGCGCGTCGGCAGCCACGCGCAGCCATCGAGCCAGGCCTGCGCCACCGTGCCGGGCACCGGCGGCTGCGCAGGCGGCTCGGGCAGCACGCGTTCGGCGGCGGCCTGGTGCAGCGGCAGCAATTGCGCGTCCACATGCACCAGCGCATCGGCCGCCAAGCCCCAGGCCTGCAGGCAGGCGCGCACGGCGGCGGCGGCATGCGCAGGCTGCACTTCCAGGATGTCGCCGGCCAACCACTGCGCCCCTGCCGGCGGTTGCAGGTCCACCTGCCAGATCGGTGCGCCCACGCTGCCTGGATTGAGCTGGGTCCGCGATAGCACCGGCCAGTCCATCAGCGCCGGGCGGGCCAGCGGCACTGCTGCCACCGGCGCGCCGCTGACCTGCGCCAGCTGCGCGTGCCATTGCGCCAGGGCCTGCGGATCGGCCTGGTCCATTTCCACCGCCGGGAACAGCGCACGTGCGCCCTGCGCCTCCAGCCACTGTTCGATACGCCGCGAAAACCCGCAAAACCGCGCGTACTGCCGGTCGCCCAACGCCAGCACTGCGTAGGCCAACTGCGGCAATGCCAGTGTCTGCCGCAGCATTTCGCGCTCGAATCCGCGCGCCGCATCCGGCGGCTCGCCGTCACCGAAGGTGCTGATGACAAACAGCGCATGCCGCGACTGCTGCAGTTGCGCCGCATCCAGTTGTGCCAGCGAGCGCACCTGCACCGGTACCCCGGCCGATTGCAGATGGCCGGCCGCCTGCCAGGCCAGCCGCTCGGCAAATCCGCTTTGACTGGCAAACCCGATCAGCCACGGCGCGGCCTGCGAGGCGGGCGGCGCGCTCTGCAGCACCTCGCGCGCTGCGCGCAGCTCGCGCTTCTTGCGCCGGCGATCCAGATACAGCATCCAGCCAGTCACAAAGAACACCGACATGCCCGCACTGGCCAGCAGCACCACGATGCGCCCGGGCAGGCCGAAGAAACTACCCGAATGCAGCGGGAACATGCTCACCAACAGCTGCTGGCCAAGCGGCAGCCGGGCGTAGTCCTGGCGCCGCAACAGCACGCCGCTGTGCGCATCCAGCTCCAGGTTGTCGTAGGCGCGATCATGGGCGGGCGCATCCGGCAGGAAACGCACGCTCAGCGGCTGGCCGGCGCGGGTGGGAATACGCAGATCCATCGCCGCGCTGCGGGTTCCCGCAATCCCGTCGAGGGTGCGCTGCACACGAGCGAAATCCACCGGGGGCGGCCGGTGCCCGCGTCCATCGCCGCGCATCGCCGGCTCAGTACCCAGCAGGGCCACCATGCCGTCGCGGTACCAGGTGTAAGACCAGGTCAGCCCGGTCAAGGCAATCAACAGATACACCAGCAGGCACCAGGTGCCGAACACCGCGTGCAGGCTCCACAGAAAACTGCGCCCCTGCCGCCGCCATTCCACCACCCACCAGGTCCGCAGGCTCCACCAGCGACGCGGCCAGCGCAGATACAGGCCCGAGGCGCAGAAGAACAGCAGGATCAGCGTACTGGCGCCGGTAATGGCCTGGCCGCGCTCGCCGGCGGTGAGATGCCGGTGCAGGTCTTCGATAAAGGCGAATGCCCCGCTCAGCCGTGGCGCGCCCACGCGCGCGCCGGTGTAGGGATCGAAATACACACGGCCGCCGGGCTTGCCGGCCAGACGCACCGTGGACGGGCGCCCACCGGTCGGGTCGATCAGCATGCGGGTGATGCCCTGCCCCGGCGCCAGGTCGAGCCGGCGCACCAGCACATCCACGGGCAGTGGCGCCTGCCCGGCGGCATGCCGCTCGGCCAGCTGCGCGATGGCCGGGTTGGCCAGGCGCACGATCTCATTCTCGAAGGACATCAGCGCGCCGGTCAGTCCCATGACGGACAGCACCAGCCCGGCAGTGATGCCCAGCAACCAGTGCAGTTGGAATACAACCGTCTTGAACACGCGCGAGCAGCCTGAAGCAGAGGGCTCGCCATTGTAGATGAGAATCGTTATCGCAGTTGCGCAGGCGCGGGAGCGCCCCGCACCGCATTCAACCGCTCACTACATAAAAAAAAGGCGCCCGCAGGCGCCTGTTCGTGCACTTAGGGCTGCGCTTAGTCCTCGCGCAGCCAGCGCGCCACTTGCGGCGCGAAGTAGGTCAGCACGCCATCAGCACCGGCGCGCTTGAACGCCATCAGCGCTTCCAGCACGCACTTGCGTTCGTCCAGCCAGCCATTGGCGCTGGCGGCTTTCAGCATCGCGTACTCGCCGCTGACCTGGTAAGCGAAGGTCGGCACGCGGAACTCTTCCTTGACCCGCCGCACCACATCCAGATACGGCATGCCCGGCTTGACCATCACCATGTCCGCGCCCTCTTCCAGGTCCAGCGCGATCTCGCGCATGGCCTCGTCGCTGTTGGCCGGGTCCATCTGATAAGTGGTCTTGTCGGCCTTGCCGAGATTGCCGGCGCTGCCCACCGCATCGCGGAACGGGCCGTAGAACGCGGAGGCGTATTTGGCCGAATACGCCATGATGCGCACGTTGAGATGGTCGTCGGCATCCAGCGCGCGGCGGATCGCGCCGATGCGCCCGTCCATCATGTCCGAGGGCGAAATGATGTCCACGCCGGCCTGCGCATGCGACAGCGATTGCTTGACCAGCGCCTCGACAGTGATCTCGTTGAGTACATAACCCTTGACGTCGATCAAACCGTCCTGGCCGTGGGTGGTGTACGGATCCAGCGCCACGTCGGTCATGATGCCCAGCTCGGGGAAGCGCGCCTTGAGGGCGCGCACCGCGCGCTGCGCCAGCCCGTCCGGATTCCAGGCTTCGGCCGCGTCCAGGCTCTTGCCGGCGGGGTCGATCACCGGGAACAGATCGATCACCGGGATGCCCAGTTCAAGCGCGTTTTCCGCCTCGCGCAGCAACTCGTCCAGCGACAGACGTTCGACGCCGGGCATCGAGGCAATCGGCGCGCGCCCTGGCAACTCATGTACGAACACCGGCCAGATCAGATCGTCGGTGGTCAACGTGTTCTCGCGCATCAATCGGCGCGAAAACGCATCGTGGCGCATACGACGTGGACGGTAGTGGGGGTGGGCCATCACGGGCTCCTGAAGTCGAAGAAAAGAGTGGGGCATGCCGTCCGCACGGCACTGCCGTGCGTCGCTCCAGCCTGCCGGCACGGACGCCCCGCGCACGCAACCGCTGGCAATGCGGCGCCTGGCAACTGCGCACTGACCCCGCTGCCTAACCACAACAGTCGCCGCGAAAGACGCGAACGTACTGACAGACAGAGCAGTGCATGGAACGAACGAGCGAAGAGCATCGAAGTCGCCTGCAACACGGTGGCAGGCCAGCGGTGGCAGGCGATGGACAGCGCACAAGTCTACGCCCGCCAGCAGCGGCGAAATGCGCTGCGACGCTGTGTCGCAGCGCTGCAACGCTTAGATCACCCCACCGCCCAGGCTCAGGCGGATGACGCCCACCACGATCACCAGGCCGTTGAGCAACAGGCCGGTCTTGGCCCGGCCACGGTTGCCGGCCGAGGTGAACAACAAGGCGATGGCCGCGATCAGCGCACCAAAGGCCGCGAACGGGATCAGAAACCAGTTGCCCCAGCCCAGCAGCGGAATGAAGGCCAGGACCATCCACAGCAACGCCACAATGCCCCACAGCAGGCTGATCAATCCCACACATCACCTCACACGTGTCTCAGAAGGCGCCCAGCTTAGCGGCGCCGGTGCCTGCGCGCCGTGGGCGGGTGGTCACCGTGACCAATGGCGGCTTGGCGGCGGGCTCACATCGGCCGGCCTAGGGTGTGCGCAAAGTCCGGCGCGATTCAGTCCAGGCGCCGGATGATCACTGCCATTACCCACGGGGGGCCAGGTATGAACATGCAGTCACGCATCAGGCAGGTGGCCATCGGTGCCGCCGCAGCGGCCTTGCTGGCCGGCTGTGCGAGTAGTTCCAAGGTGATGCTGGGCCAGCCACGCGCGCCGATCGATCCGGCGCAGGTGCAGGTTTACTCCAACGCGCCAGTGGGCTCGGTCGAGATCGCCCAGCTCGAATCCACCAGCGCCGCCGGCTTCGGCACCCAAGGCCAGACCGACGCCGCGGTGCTACGCCTCAAGCGCGAAGCCGCCAAGCTCGGCGCCAACGGCGTGGTGATCGTCGGCGTGGGCTCCGAGCGCTCCGGCGGTGGGCTGTCGGTGGGCGGTGGCAGCTACGGCGGCCGCGTCGGCGGCGGCCTGGGCATCGGCATTCCCACCACCCAGAAGCGCGCGGCAGGCATGGCGATCTGGGTGCCGGCTGGTGCCGAGCAACGTGACGCACCGCAGTCAGCGCCGCCCGTGCGCTGACATTCGGCGGCTGTCGAAGCGCATCAGCCGCCTGCAGTGATGCGCGGGAACGATGGACGGTGCAGCCAATGCTGTGCTCGCGCGTGGTTCGTAGCGTTGCTGGCGGCTCGCTACGTTTGTAGCAGCCGCTCTTAGTCTCTGCGTGATACGCCAGACCAGGGCGCAGCGCCTCGCTCAGCTGGACGAAGGCCTGCGGTGCAGACGTGATGCCTGCAGGCTGCAGGCATCACGTCCCTCCTGACGACCAGCTACACGCTGATCAGCGCTTGGACTGCTGCGCTGGAATGAACTGCTTTTCCACCGCCTGGGCCAGCTGGTCCGGCGGTAGCAGGCCCTGGTCGAGCAGGAAGTTGTTGAAGGCCAGGCGGTCGAACTTCTTGCCCAGGGCCAGTTCGGTGCGCATGCGCAGTTCCAGGATGCGGGTGTAGCCGTAGAAGTAGCTGCCGGCCTGTCCGGGGGCGCGCACGGTGTAGCGGTCCAGTTCCTGGCGGGTCATGGCGGCCGACAGGCCGACGTCGTCTTCGAGCACCTGGCGGGCGCGTTCGCGGTCGATCAGGCCCAGGTTGAGCATCGGGTCGAGCATGGCGCGGGCCGCGCGCAGCAGGCGGAACTGCAGGGCGATCAGCTGCCCATCGAGCGGTTCGTACGGCACCATCTCGGCTTCGGCGTACAGCGCCCAGCCTTCGACGTTGACCGAGTTGAAGGCGAACATGCTGCGCGCCAGCGACACGCCGCGCTCCACCATCGCGGTGAACTGCAGTTCGTGCCCCGGGCGGCCTTCGTGGGCGCTGAGCGTCCAGGCGGCCGAGCCGAAGTTGAAGTCGTCGTACTGCTCCTTCTTGCCGCCCTCGGCGGACGGGTTGCCCAGCGGCAGCACGAACTGGCCCTGCTGGCCGGTGTTGCCGATCAGCGGTGCGGGCAGGAAGTGCGGCGCCGGCTGCGCGGCGCTTTCGGCGGCACTGCCCAGGCGCATCTGCATCGGCCGCTTGGGCACATCGACGATGCGCTGCTGGCGGATGATCGGGTCGATCTGGTCGATCACGCCGCGGTAGTGGGTTTCCAGCTGGTCATCGGCAATGGTGTTGCGCTTGAGCGCGCGGATCACCTGCACGTAGTCCTCGCCCTGCACGCCTTTGGCCTTGGCCACCAGCGGCGCCAGCTGGCGCATCGCCGAGCGGGTTTCCATGAACTCCAGCTGCGCGCGCTGGATCAGCTGCTGCGGCGCGATGTCGATACCCACCTGCTTGAGCTGATAGGCATACAGCGGCTCGGGCAGGCGGGTGTCCTTGCGCGCCTTTGGCAGCACAGTGCTGCGGGTCCAGCTGGCGTAGTCCTTGAGCTGGGTGGACATGGCCTTGAGGGCCTCGTCGGCACCGGCGATCTTGTACTTGGCGAATAGCTCGCCGATGCCGGCCACGTAGGTGTCCACGTTCGCCAAAGCCTGTTCAACCTCGCGCTCGGTCGGCTGCAGCAAGGTCTTGTTGCCCAGCTGCTCCTCGTAGCGCTGGCGCGCCAGCGTGGTGGTCGGAGTGGTGCCTGGGACCAGGCCCACGTAGCGCTTGAGACGGTCCAGCGCCTTGGCGCGGCGATCCGGCGCGGTCTGGTCGGACAACAACCCGTTGAGACCACTGAAGACCAGCTGCGGCGCATCGTTCCATGGCAGCAGGTAGCGCTCGTTGAGCTCGCTGCCTTCGATGTTGTCGGTGGCCGCACCGATCATGATCTGCAGGTCCTGGCGCACGTTGGGATCGCGCTCGCTGGCCAGCTTGGCCTGCAGCGCGGTGCGCGCGGTGGCCATCGCCTCGCGGTAGCGCTTTGCATTGTTCGGGCCCAGATCGACCACCTGATCGTCGTAGCCGGGCACACCGAAGAAGCTGGCGTATTCCGGCTGGAACGGTGCCTGGGCGCTCAGCAGGAGTTGCGCGTAGCCGTTGCTGGTTTTGACCCAGGCCGGAGTGGCGGGTGCGCTGGTGGTCCCGGTGGTGGCAGGACTGTTTTGCGCGTGCAGTGGCAGGGAGGCGCCGAGCGCCAGGGCGACAGCAATCACGAGAGGCTTCATCGGGCGGATTTCCAACAGGAGATGCGCGACCGTACGCGGCACACGCGGCGCCGGCAACCTGCCGGAGGTCATGGCCGGCGTACTCGGATCAGGCGGCAGCCGCGCCCGTGGGGTGAGACGCAGTGCGCCGCCACAGCGCGCAGCGCCGCATACCCTGGTGTGCAGCGTCGCTACCAAAAGGTAACCCGCCACGGCTAGGTGCGCCGCTGAGCGCCCGGCGCGCGTTACCGATCCTGCTCCTTCCCTGGCGCGACAGTGTCGGTCGTTTCACTGTCCGGATCAGTCCCGGCATCGGTCGCGCGTGGCCGGCCGGCGGCAGCCGTGGCGTCGTCCAGCAATGCGATCGCGTCGCCGACGTCCGGAACCACCTGCACGCTCGTGTAGTGCCATTGCCCGGCATGCCGCTCGGCCTCGATATACAGGGTGCCGTTGCCACGTGCTCCGTGCAGCGAAACGCTGAGGGTGGCGTGTCCCCCGCCACCGCTGGTCGCGATGTTGCCGCTGGGCAGAAAGCCGTCTTTGATCGGCGCGCCGAGTGCGGTGGCAACGCGGGGATCGTGTTGCGCCGTCAACACGCCGACACGGTAGGGTTCGGTCGATTTCATGACGCGCGCGATGCTTGCCACGAGCGCGCCGATGGAGACGGCCAGGATCACGATCAACAGCAGCGCCAGCAGCGGCACCGCCCATTTCCAATGCCGTGACCACCAGCCGCGCCTCGCCGGTGGCGACGGTGTTGCGGAATGCGGCAGCGATGGGGGCGTGGACATGCGCAGAGCTCCTTATCGACGGCGAACGTGGGGCGGCGTGCTCAGGGTTGCAGGCAACGCGCCAGGAACGCTTCTGCCGTCTTGTAGCGATGCAATGCGGTCTTGCCCGACAACCCATGCTTGGCGCCGGGGTAGGTCATCAGCTCGAACGGCGTGCCGCGTTGTTGCAACCCGCTCATCAGCGCGGTGGAGTTGGTGAACAGCACATTGTCGTCGGCCATGCCGTGGATCAGCAGCAGCTTGGCGCGCAGGCCATCCAGGTGGGTGGCGATGCGTGCCTGGCGATAACCGGCCGCGTTGCCGGCAGGCAGGTCCATGTAGCGCTCGGTGTAATGGGTGTCGTACAGGCCCCAATCGGTGACCGGTGCGCCCGCCACCCCGCAGGCATACGCCTCGCTGTGCTTGGCCAGCAGCATCAAGGTCATGTAACCGCCGTTGGACCAGCCCTGCACGCCGATGCGCGCCGCGTCCACCCAGCGTTGCGTCTTGAGCCACGCCACGCCCTGCAACTGGTCGTCCACTTCCACCGTGCCCTGCTTGCCGTACAGCGCGCCACCAAACGCGCGGCCACGCCGCGGGGTGCCGCGGTTGTCGAGTGAAAACACCACGTAGCCACGCTGCGCCAGGTATTGATCGAACAGTGCATCGCTACGACCGGGCCAGGCATCGACCACGGTCTGCGCGGCCGGGCCGCCGTAGACATACACCACGACCGGATAGCGTTTTGACGGGTCGAAATCGGCCGGCTTGATCAGCCGGTAGTGCAGCGGCGTGCTGCCATCGGCAGCAGTGAGCGTGCCGAATTCCACCGGGCGCTGCGCCTGGCGGTATTTGGCATAGGGATGCTGCGGGTCGGCCACATCGTTCTGCAACAAGGTGGCGATCTTTTCGCCATTGGCGCGAAACAGTTCGATCTGCGGCGGCGTGGTGGTGTTGGACCACGTATCCACATACACGCTGGCGTTGTTGGCGAAGCTGGCCGCATGCGTGCCGTTGGATGCCGAGCGTTTTTCGATGGCGCCGCCGGCCAGTGGCACCGCGTAGATGTGGGTTTGCGTCGGCGAGTCCTTGCTGCCGGTGAAGTACACCATGCCGGCCTGCTCATCGACCGCCAGCAGTGCATCCACCACCCAGGCGCCGGAGGTCAGCGGCGTGAGCGTGGTGCCGTCTTCGGAGGCAACATACAGATGCTCGTAGCCGCTGCGTTCGGAGTTCCAGAGAAAGCGGCCGTCCTTGAGAAAGCGCAGATCGTTGGTGAGCGGCACCCAGGTCGGCGAGGTTTCGGTGATCAGCACGCGTTGCTGACCGCTGGCCAGCGTGGCTTCGATCAGTTGCAGGGTTTTCTGGTCGCGTGACTGGCGCTGGAAGGTCAGCCGCTGCGCATCGCGCCAGTCCACCCGCGCCAGGTAGATGTCCGCTTGCTTGCCGAGGTCGATCCACTGTGGTTTCGCTGACGCGCGCGGGGCGATCACGCCCAGCTGCACGGCGACATTCGGTTGGCCGGCCTGCGGATAGCGCTGGTCGATCACTTCGGTGTGATCGGCGTAGACCTCCGGGCGCTTCTGGATGGGCACGGCGGATTCATCGATGCGCGCGAAGGCGATCGCCGAATCGTCCGGTGCCCACCAGTACCCGGTGTGGCGATCCATTTCTTCGTCGGCGACGAATTCGGCCACGCCATTGCCGATGGTGTCGCTGCCATCGCGGGTCAGCTGTAGCTGTTTGCCGCTGGCGAGATCGATCACCCACAGATTGCGCGCCCGCACGAAACTGACAAAGCCGCCCTTGGGCGAGAGCTTGGCATCGGTGGCGAAGCCTTCGCCATGTGTGAGTTGGCGCACCGCAGCGCTGCCGGTCTTGCGCAGGTCATACAGATACAGCTCGCCGCCCAACGGGAACAGCAGCGCGTGCGCATCCGGCGCCCATTGGTAATCGACGATGCCGGCGAAGGCCGCGATGCGTTGGCGCTCGCGGCGGGCCTTTTCGGCATCGCTCAGGGTCTCGGTGCCGGGCAGCACCACCTTGGAATCCACCAGCAGCCGGGTCTGGCCACTGGCGATGTCGTATTCCCACAGGTCCAGCTGGTTGCGGTCGCTGTCCTTGCCGCGCAGGAAGGTCACCCGCGAGCCGTCGGGCGCGACCTTGGGCTTCATCAGCGTCGGGCCAGACAACGGCAACGGGCCGGTGATGGCCTCCAGAGTGAGCTTTTCGGCGTGGGCCATGGGCACGGTGCTGAGCATGAGGGCAAGGGCGGCGAACAGGGCGCGCATTGAAGATCCTGTCTGGAGACAGCACACAGGATGCGGGCGCGTGGAGTATTTGAGAAGCGCGGTGGTGGTGCGCGTGTGCGCGTGTGCGATGAGGGGCGGTGTCTGCGGCGGTGCGCGTGTGCTGCAGCGTGGTGCTGGGGTGTTGTGGTTGCGCTGCTTTCCGGCGAGCAGGCGTGCCTGTGAGCTGGTGGCTGCAGTTGGCGCGCTGCCGATGAGGGGCGCGCTTTTTTCATGCGGCGCACGTTGCGGGAGCGGTGGGTCTGGCGCCACTTGCGTGCCCTCACCCCAACCCCTCTCCCGGGGGGAGAGGGGCTAGAGCTGCCGGGTTGTGTCGTGCGCGGTTGGTGTATGCGCGTGCCGCTGCCAACCCCTGATTCTGCTTGCTGTTGCTGCTTGCTGTTGCTGCTTGCTGTTGCTGCTTGCTGTTGCTGTTGCTGCTTGTCCTTGTTGCTTGCTGATGCGGTTTTGCGGTGGTTCTTGCTGTGCAGTTGCAACAGTCGCCGCTCTCGCCGCATGTCCTGTTGCGCGACCGCCGCGACCGCTTTGCCTCAGCGCTTGCCAAACAGGTGCTTGCGCTCTTCCTCGCTCAGCGGTTTGCCGGCATCCGGGTTGACCTTGTCCTTCAACGCGTACGCGCGCTGGGTGGCCGGGCGGGCGGCGATGGCGTCGTGCCAGCGCTTCACATGAGGGAACGCGGCGTAGTCCGGCTTGAGGTCGCCATACACTTCGATCCACGGGTAGCTGGCCATGTCGGCGATGCCGTATTCCGGGCCGGCCAGGAACGCGTGCTCGGCCAGGCGCTTGTCGAGCACGCCATGCAGCCGGCGCACCTCGGCGTTGTAGCGTTCGATCGCGTAGGGAATCTTTTCCGGCGCATAGACAGTGAAGTGGCCCATCTGGCCGCTCATCGGGCCCAGCCCGCCCATCTGCCAGAACAGCCATTCCAGCGCCGCGATGCGGCCGCGTGCGTCGCGCGGCAGAAAGCGCCCGGTCTTCTCGGCCAGGTACAGCAGGATGGCGCCGGACTCGAACACGCTCAGCGGCGCGCCACCGCCGGCCGGTGCGTGGTCCACGATGGCGGGCATCTTGTTGTTGGGCGAAATCTGCAGGAAGGCGGGCTCGAACTGGGCACCCTTGCCGATATTGACCGGCTTGAGGGTGTACTCCAGCCCGGCCTCTTCCAGAAACAAGGTGACCTTGTGGCCATTGGGGGTGGGCCAGTAGTACAGGTCGATCATTAGATGCTCCAGTTCGGAAGGAAGATGCACGCGGCGGCGCGCCGGCAACTTCGGATGGTACGGCCAAGCGCAGCCAGGCAACGGTGCCCAATGCCGCGCCGGCTGGAACGATGTGTGACGCGATTGGCTCGCGGCCGATGCTGCAGTGCAAGTTGACTTGTTAAGAGCCGCGCTAACAAATGCACGACTGCTTAATTAACCTTGCCTGTCCAGCTCGGACCGGCGTTTTGTTCATTTGGGGAAGAAACACCGTGAGAGAGCCACGCACCTTGCCGCGTACGCGACGCCTGACGTCTGCCTTGCTGTTTGCACTGTCCGCACCGCTGGCCGCGCAAACCGCGCCGGCGCCGCAGTCGGCCTCGACCGTCCCCGGCTCCAGCCAGGCCGACCCCGCCACGCTCGATACCGTGCAGGTCAGCGGTATCCGCGGCAGTCTCACCTCGTCGATGAACGTCAAGCGCGATGCGCAGGGCATCGTCGATGGCATCGTGGCCGAGGACATCGGCAAGTTTCCCGACACCAACCTGGCCGAGTCGCTGCAGCGCATCAGCGGTGTGTCGATCGACCGCTCGCTGGGCGAAGGCTCGCGCGTCACCGTGCGTGGCGTCGGCCCGGACTTCAACCTGGTGCTGTTGAACGGCCGGCAGATGCCCGGCGCCAGCATCGAAGAATCCAATGCGTCCAACTCGCGTGCGTTCGACTTCGCCAACCTGGCGTCCGAGTCGATCTCCGGCATCGAGGTGTTCAAGACCAGCCGCGCCAGCACGCCCACCGGCGGCATTGGCGCCACCATCAACATCAAGACCGCCCGGCCGCTGGACAACCCGGGCATGCATGCCAATGTGGGGCTGAAGGGCGTGCACGATGCGTCCAACGAGAACCTGCCCGGCCGCCTGCAGGGCGATGCGCTGACGCCGGAAATCTCCGGCATCTTCAGCAACACCTCGGCTGATGGACGCTTTGGCGTGTCGCTAAGCGGCAGCTACCAGGAGCGCGACTTCGGCTACAGCCAGGTCGGCGTGCCCAACGGCTGGCGCTCATTCCGTGGCGATTCCACCGCCTACGGCACCATCCCGCAGCCGGGTGCGCCGGGCTCGGAGAACATCACCAACCGCCCCGGCCCGAACGACATCTACTCGGTGCCGCAGAACCTCAACTACCGCGTGGTCGGCGTCGAACGCCAACGCACCAACGGTCAGCTGGTGCTGCAGTACAAGCCGCTGGACAACATCACCACCACGCTGGATTACACGTACTCGGAAAACAAGATCCAGCAGCAGCGTAATGAAATGTCGGTGTGGTTCAACTATGGGCCTTCGGCCAGCGCCTGGACCAATGGTCCGGTCGCCGGCCCGGTGACCTATTCTGAAATCGTCAATCCGGCCACCAGCGATCTGGCCACCGCCGGCTCCAACGCGGCCACGCGCAACCAGAACAAGTCGCTGGGCTTCAACGTGGACTGGGCGGTGAACGATCAGTTCAAGCTCAACTTCGATATCCACCGCTCCACGGCCGAAGCCGGTGCGGACAGCCCGTACGGTTCTAGCAATTCGCTGGGTGTGTCGGGCTTTTACCGCGGCACCTCGGTGGTGGATTTCAGCAAGGATTTCCCGGTGTTGCAGCAGCAGTTGGGCTTCGGCCTGAACGGGCTGGACCCCTCGCGCACGCTGGTCACCGGCTCGGCGTTCCGCAATAGCTACATGAAGTCGGAGATCGACCAGGCGCAGGTCAACGGCGACTTCACCTTCGAAAATTATTCGCAGTTGAAGTTCGGTATCGGCAGCACCGAGGTCAAGAACCGCTCGGCATTCTCCAACGTGCAGCGCGATACCTGGGGCGGCAACGGCACCGCGGCCGATTACCCGGACGATCTGTGGATTCCCAGTTCGTTTGCGCAGTATTTCGATGCGATCGACGGCAGCGGCAACCCGGCGCAGTTCAACCAGTTGTTCCTGTTCGACTTCGAGCGCGCACGTCAGGCCGCCGCGCAAGCTGCGGGCGATGACGCGCTGTACCGCATCTCGCCGGTGTTCACCACCGACCGCCGCGTGACCGAAAAGTCCAAGAACGCCTATCTGCAGTGGAACAACAGCTGGGACGAGTTGCGCGTGCCGATCAGTCTGGCCGCCGGTGTGCGTTACGAAGAAACCAAGGTGGACGCACAGGCACTGGTGCCGGTGGCAGTGGACATCGATTGGGTCGCCAACAACGAATTGCCGATCCGCCTGGCCGACTCGGCGTTCGCCAGCGGCAGCGGCAAGTACGAATACTGGCTGCCCAGTCTGGACCTGAGCTTCAAGCTCACCGACGACCTGGTGCTGCGCGCCAGCTACGGCGAAACCATCGGCCGGCCCGGCTGGGGCGATATCCAGGGCGGGCAGACGCTCAACCAGATCGCACGTCTGGAAGGCGGCACCGGCCAGGAAGGCAATCCCGGCCTGAAGCCGCTGCTCTCGCACAACATCGATTTCTCGCTGGAGTGGTATTACAGCGATGCCAGCTACGCCTCGGTGGGCTTCTTCCGCAAGAACATCGACAACTACATCGGCGTGACCACGCGCAACGACGCCTCGCTGGGCCTGAACACGCCGGTGGGCGGCGCGTACTGGAACGAAGCGCTCGGCAACGGCTGCGCCTCGGCCGACCTGACCTGTATCCGCAACTACATCTTCCGCAACCGCGGCGGCGCGCCCGGCGTGGTACGCGGGGCCGACGATGCCAACGGCAACGCCACTGGCGTGATCAGCGGCCAGCCCGGCGACCCGGTGGCCAACTTCGCCATCACCGCGCCGGCCAACCAGCGCTCGGCGTCGCTGGACGGTTGGGAATTCAACCTGCAGCACATGTTCGGCGACAGCGGGTTCGGCGTCTCGGCCAACTACACCATGGTCGACTCGGGCCTGACCTACGACAACTATGTGATCGGCGAGCAGTTCGCGCTGGAAGGGCTGAGCGATTCGGCCAACGTGGTCGGCTTCTACGACAGGGACAAGTGGCAGGTGCGTGCGGCCTACAACTGGCGCGACGAGTTCCTGGCCGCACGCTTCGATGGCAGCGGCCAGCCCAATCCGGTCTACACCGAAGCCTATGGCCAGCTGGATCTGAGCATCGGCTACCAGTGGACCGAGAACCTGTCGCTGAGCCTGGAGGCGATCAACCTCACCGACGAGGTGCAGCGCCAGCACGGCAGGCAGTCGAACCAGATCGTCTATGCCACCCAGACTGGCCCGCGCTACATGCTGGGCGTGCGCTACAAGTTCTGGTGATGCGGTTCTGATGCGGTTGCTGTGTTGATCCAACGCGTCTCCCGGCAGCCTGGCTGCCGGGTGGCGTGCATGGCCGTTGCGGCCGGCCCTGCGGTGTTGCGCCATGGGGCTTGCCGTCGCACGGCGATTCGTTGAAGCATGGGCCACGCGCCCCGCGTGCTGTGCCATTCCCCATGACCGATCCCGTGCTGTTGAACAATCTCGATCACCGCGACCTGCGTGTGATCACCACACACGGCGCCGCCTATGGCGACAACGTGATGTCGGCCGCCACTTTTCCGCTGGAATTCCGCCAGCTTCAGGCGCAATACCCAATCGTGTTCCATCGCGATGCCGACGGGCAGTTCCAGCCGCTGGCCCTGCTGGGCCTGCGCATGGGCGAAAACCTGTTCCTGGACGGCGCGCGCTGGGATGCGCCATATGTGCCACTGGCGATCCAGCGCCAACCGTTTTTGATCGGCCAGCAGCCCGACGGGCCGATGGTGCATGTGGACCTGGACAGCCCGCGCATCAGCACCGCCGAAGGCGAGCCGCTGTTCCGCGAGCACGGTGGCACCACCGAGTTTCTGGAGCGCATCAGCCAGGTGCTACGCACGCTGCATGACGGGCTGCATGCCACGCGGGAGTTCATGAGCCGCTTGCTGGCGCACGACCTGCTGGAACCGTTCGTGTTCGAGGCCACGCTGGACAACGGCGTGGAATGCCGGCTCGCCGGTCTGTATGCCGTGCACGAAGAGCGCCTGCGCGCGCTGGGTGACGAAGCACTGCTCAGCCTGCACAAGCATGGCGATCTGGAACCGCTGTACATGGCGGTGGCCTCGATCGCGCAGTTCCGCCACCTGCTGGACCGCATGAACCGCCGCCATGCCGGCTGAGCCGCGCCCCATCTCCGAACTGCACGGGCTGGATCCACAGCAACTGGATCCGGCACTGCTGCGCTCGACCACGCCGCTGGTGTTGCGCGGGCTGGTGCGCGACTGGCCGCTGGCCCGCGCCGGCGCGCAGTCTGCGCAGGCCGCCGCCCAGTACCTGCGCAGGTTCGACCGCGGCGAGGCGGTGGTGGCGCAGGTCGGGCCACCGGAGATCGCGGGGCGGTTCTTCTACAACGCCGACATGAGCGGCTTCAACTTCCGGCCCGAGCGGGTGCCGCTGGCGGTGGTGCTGGAGACCTTGCTGCGCGATCTGGAGGTTGCGCAGCCGCCGGCGATCTACGTGGGCTCCACCACGCTGGACACCTACCTGCCCGGCCTGCGCGCGGACAACCCCATCACCCTGCCGCAGGCCGAGCCGCTGGCAAGCATCTGGATCGGCAACCGCACCCGCATTGCCGCTCACCAGGACCTGCCCGACAACCTGGCCTGCGTGGTGGCAGGGCGCCGCCGCTTCACGCTGTTTCCGCCGGAGCAGCTGGCCAATCTCTACATCGGCCCGCTGGATCTCACCCCGGCCGGCCAGCCGGTCAGCCTGGTGGATATCACCGCGCCGGACCTGGAGCGCTTCCCGCGCTATGCGCAGGCGCTGGAACACGCACTGGTGGCCGACCTGGAACCGGGCGATGCGGTGTTCATGCCCAGCATGTGGTGGCACCACATCCAGGCACTGGACGGCTTCAACGTGCTGGTCAATTTCTGGTGGCGGCAAAGTCCGGCCTATATGGATTCGCCAATGAACGCGCTGATGCTGGCGCTGCTCACCATCCGCGACCTGCCGGCCGAACAACGCGCCACCTGGCAGGAGGTGTTCCGCCACTACGTGTTCGACGCCGATGCCGACACCGCCGCACATCTGCCCGAGGCCGCGCGCGGCGTGCTCGCCCCGATGGACGACGCCCGCGCCCGCGCCTTGCGCGCGCGCCTGCTGCAACGCCTGAATCGCTAAGGATCTCCCATGCACGCCCCTGTCCCCTCCGAGTCGCAACGCCTGGTCCGCCGCGTGGTCATCGCCGGTGGCGGTACCGCCGGCTGGATGGCCGCCGCCGCGCTGTCCAAGCTGCTCGGCCGGCAGCTGCAGATCACCCTGGTGGAATCGGACGAGATCGGCACGGTGGGCGTGGGCGAAGCCACCATCCCCAGCCTGGTGACCTTCCACCGGCTGCTGGAGATCGACGAAGCGCAGTTCATGGCCGCCACCCAGGCCACCTTCAAGGTGGGCATCGCCTTCGAACATTGGCGCGATGTGGACCGCCACTACATCCATTCCTTTGGCCACACCGGTACCGATCACTGGAGCGCGGGCTTTCAGCACTTCTGGCTGAAGGCACGCGCACGCGGCGTGGCGCGCGACTTCGGCGACTACTGCCTGGAGCTGCGGGCCGCGCAGGAAGGCCGCTTTGCGCATCTGCCCAACGGCGGCATGAATTACGCCTATCACCTGGACGCAGGGCTGTACGCGCGCTTCCTGCGTCGCTTCAGCGAAGGCTTCGGCGTGCAGCGCATCGAAGGCCGCATCGGCAGCGTGCAGACCGACGCGCACAGCGGCGACATCGCCGCCCTGGTGCTGGACGACGGCACCCGCATCGAGGGCGACCTGTTCCTGGATTGCACCGGCTTCCGCGCGCTGCTGATCGGCCAGACGCTGGGCGTGGGCAGCGAAGACTGGTCGCGCTGGTTGTTCGCCGACAGCGCGCTGGCCGTGCAGACCGAATCGGTGGGCGCGCCAGTGACCTTCACCCGCGCGCGCGCCGATCGCGCCGGCTGGATGTGGCGCATTCCACTGCAGCACCGGGTGGGCAACGGCATCGTGTATTCCAGCCGCTACATGGACCAGGACAGCGCCGCGCAGGTGCTGGAACACAACCTGCAGGGCCGCGCGCTCACCACTCCGCGGGCATTGCGCTTCACCCCCAACCAGCGCCACCGCGTGTGGGAAAAGAACTGCGTGGCGCTGGGCCTGGCCAGCGGCTTTCTGGAGCCGATCGAGTCCACCAACATCCATCTGATCCAGCGCGGCATTGTCCGCCTGCTGCAGACGTTTCCGCAGGTCATCGACCCGGTGGACATCGCCGAATACAACCGACAGGCGGCCGAGGAGATCGCGCACATCCGCGATTTCGTGATCCTGCATTACCACGCCACCGACCGCCGCGACACGGCGTTCTGGCGCGATTGCGCCGGTATGGACATCCCCGACAGCCTGCGCCACCGCATGGAGCTGTTCCGCCAGAGCGGGCGCGTGTTCCACCAGGGCAATGAGTTGTTCGCGGAGAATTCCTGGATCCAGGTGATGCTGGGCCAGGGCATCGTGCCGCGGCACCACCACCCGGTGGCCGACCTGATGGGCGATGTCGAGCTGAGCCAGTTCCTGGAGGGCATCCGCCAGCGCGTGGAGGCCACCCTGGCCCGCCTGCCGCCGCATGCCGAGTTCCTGCGCCGCTATTGCCCGGCCCCGGCACCGCCCGCGCCCATGCCACAGCCGGCACCGGGCACGCCGCTCGCCGCACCGGCTGCCTGAATTTCGCGGGCATCTCGGCAACCCTTGGCTTAGACCGCCCCAGCAATGCTAGATTGCGGCATTGCCGACCCTTGCGGGAACAAGGGCCGGCGCTCACCGCAGCAACGTTATCTTTCGCACTCGGGGTAAGGGGGACGCATGTTGGATCTGACACAGGGCCGTATGGCACGCCGGATCGCGCCGGTCATTTTGCTGGTTGGCCTGGCCGCCTGCTCCAAGCAGGAAGAAAAACCTGCCGCCAGCGCGGGCACCACGCCAGCGGCACCGGCCACCGCGCCGGCGCCTACGGCAGCCACCGCGGTCTCCCCGCAGGTGCAGTCGATGGCAGCCGATCAGCTGCGCGAATCGGCCACCAAGGCGCTGCAGGACAACCGCATGTACGCCCCGGCCGGCGACAACGCGGTGGAGTACTACCTGGCGCTGCGCGAGAAGCAGCCGCAGGACGCCACCGTCAACAGCGCGCTGACCGACCTGATGCCGTACACGCTGATCGCCGCCGAACAGGGCATCAGCCGTGAGGAGTTCCCCGAAGCGCAACGGCTGATCGCGCTGATCGAAAAGGTCGACCCCAAGGCACCGGCGCTGCCGCGTCTGAAGAGCGGCCTGGAAACCGGCATGAAGACCGCTGCCAACCGCACCGAGCAGGACGCCGAGCAGGCCAAGAAGCTGGTCGAAGACAAGGCCAAGCAGGCCGCCGAGCAGAAGCGCCTGGCCGAGCAGCAATCGCGCGAGGCCGCTGCGGCCCAGCAGATCGCCGCCCAGCAGGAAACAGCGCGCCAGCAGGCGGCCGAAGCCGAACGCCAGGCCGCCGCCAAGCGCCCGGCCGAGCCGGCACCGACGCCCGCCGCACCACGCCCGGCGCCGGCCGCTGCAGCTGCCGCTCCGGCGGCCGCGTCGCTGCGCCCGATCAGCACCCCGGCCCCGCGTTATCCCCCCGAAGCCCTGCGCGCCGGTACCTCCGGCGAAGTGCTGGTGGAGATCACCGTGGGCACCGATGGCTCGATCACCGCCTCGCGCGTGCTGCGTGCCAACCCGCCACGCGTGTTCGACCGTGAAGCCCTCAACGCCGTGAAGCGCTGGCGCTTCGAGCCGGTGGCCGCGCCGGTGACCACCCGCCGCACGCTGTCGTTCAACCCGGGCGGCTGAGTGAGTGGTTGGGTGCTTGCAGGGTCTACGCGCGGCTGAGTAACTGCGTTGGTTGGTGATCGTTGCTTGATGCTGCTGATGATTGATGCAATGCACCTCCGGCACATGCCGAGCGCCAAACAAAAAGCCCGCAGCGATGCGGGCTTTTTGTGGGCTGGCCATCCGTACCCTCATCCGCCCTTCGGGCACCTTCTCCCGAGGGGAGAAGGATTAAAGCCCCTCTCCTGCGGGAGAGGGGTTGGGGTGAGTGTACGGCGGCAGATTGGACATCACGAACTGCATCGGCGACAGCAACATTCAATCATTCAACATCAACATCAACATCAACAGCTGTAACAGGCATTCGCACCAACAACCCATACCCCCATCCTGCGCTGCGCGCCGCCTTCTCCCGACGGGAGAAGGAACATCAGCCCGAAATCGCCAGCCGCTCCTGGTGATATCGACGCACCGCGGCGTACCACAGCACCCCCGCCAGACTGAACCCGGCCAGCAGGTACACCGCCCAGGTCTGCAGCGTGATCTGTTCGTGGCGGATCACCTTGAGCAACATCTGGTTCTGCGCCAGGAACGGCACGGCGAAATGCCACAGCTGCGTCTTCAGCGGATAGGCCATCAGCGCATAGCCCGGCAGCATTGGCAGCAGCAGCAGCCAGGTCATGTGCGCCTGCGCCTCTTTCATGCTTTTGGCAGCCGCGGCCAGGTAGGTCAGCAGCGAGGTACCGATGAACAGCATCGGTACCAGGATGAAGAGCATCTGCAGGATCGGCACGAAGCCCACGTTGAGCTGGCGCCCCAGGTTGGAGCTGGACAACTGCGCGCTGAGCTTGAAGGCCAGCAACGTCAGCAACAGCGACACCATACCGATCACGCAGGCTGCGGCGATCTTGCCGCTGACGATCGCACTGCGGGGCGCGGGCGTGGCCAGCAGCGGTTCCAACGACTGCCGTTCGCGTTCGCCGGCGGTGGCGTCCAGGATCAACGACGCACCACCCAAGAACGAGGTGATCACCAGCAGCACCGGCAACAGCATCGCCATCATCTGCCCGCGCTTGGCCTCGGCGGTGGCCAGGTCCTGCGCGGCGATCTCCAGCGGCCGCGCCACCTGCGCATCGATCCCGCGTGCGAGCAGACGCAACGCACCCACCTGCTGGCTGTAGCCGCTGAGTGCGGCCTGCAGGCGCATCGCCGGCACATCGGCTTCGCGGCGCGTGCTGTCCTTGATGATCTCCACCAGCGCCGGCCGCCCGGCACGCCAGTCGTCGGCGTAGTGCGCACTGATGCGCAGCGCCACGTCCACGTCCTGGTCGCGGATGGCGGTGGTCAGATCGGCCGGCGCGTCCACTGCGTTGAGCCCTTGCGCGGCGAGAAAACGCACCAGATTGGGCGCGTGCTCGCGGCCAAGCACCGGGATGTCCAGCGGCTTGTCGATCTGCGTGCGCACGCGGCTTTCGCTGAGCGCGCCCATGCCCAGGATCAGGATCGGATACAGCAACGGCGACAGCAACAACGCCAGTGCCAGGGTGCGGCGGTCGCGGCCGATGTCGCTCAGTTCCTTGCGCAGCACGGTGCCCAACGTGGCGAAAAATGACATCTTGCTCATGCGTGCAGTCCCTCGTCCGAACCGATCGCCTTGACGAAGGCGTCTTCCAGGTTGTCTTCGCCAGTAGCCGCGCGCAGTTCATCGGCGGTGCCGGCAGCCACCACGGTGCCCTTGGCAATGATGACGATGCGATCGCACAGCGCCGCCACCTCTTGCATGATGTGGCTGGAGAAGATCACGCAGCGCCCTTCGGCGCGCAGTTGCTGCAGGAAGCCGCGCATCGCGCGCGTGGTCATCACGTCCAGCCCGTTGGTGGGTTCGTCCAGGATGACGTTGCGTGGGTCGTGCACCAGCGCGCGTGCAATCGCGGTCTTGGTGCGCTGGCCCTGGCTGAAACCTTCGGTCTGCCGGTCCAGGATGTCGTCCATGTCCAGTGCATGCGACAGCAGGCGCGTGCGCTCGGCAATCTGCGTGCGCGACATGCCATGCAGTTCACCGAAGTAGGCGATGTTCTCGCGTGCGCTCAAACGCTTGTACACGCCGCGCGCATCCGGCAGCACGCCCAGCGCGCGGCGCACCGCGACCGGGTCGTGCGCGGCATCGACGCCGTCCACGCGGACGCTGCCCTGGTCGGGCGTCATCAAGGTGTAGAGCATGCGCAAGGTGGTGGTCTTGCCGGCACCATTGGGGCCGAGCAAGCCGGTGATCTGGCCATCGGCGGCGTTGAAGCTGACCCCGTTGACCGCCTTAACCAGGCCGGTCTTGGTCTTGAACGACTTGTGCAAACTGTCGACGACGATCATGCGTGCGCCTCCGTGGCGTGGTCGATGCGGCTCATGGTTCCCATCCGTTGAACGAGGTAAACGCGGGCACATCGGTCAGGCTGTCCACGCAGCGCGCGTCCAGGCCCTTGGCATCGGCGGTCTGCAGGAATTGCCCCAGCACCTTGGGCATGCAGCCCAGCCGGAACACACCGTGGCTCTGCCCGGGCGCGATCAGATGCCGGCCGTTGGGCAGGCCTTGCAGCACGCGCGCGGCATAGCGCGGCGGGGTCACCGGATCGAGCTGGCCGGACAACAACAGCACCGGCAGCGTGGAGCGGAACGGCGCAAATGCCGCCGCCGGAGTGGGCTTGGACGGCCATGTCTTGCACGCTGCGAAGAACATCTCCGCCACCTGCGCGCCCAGCAAGGTGTCGTCCTGCGCGGCCGGCGCGCGATAGCGCCCCGCATCTTCGCTGCACAGCACCGACCACTGCATCGGGCGATTCATCTGGTCGGCCATGTCCGAGCCGCTCATCTGCGCCAGCGCCATCAACGACGCGTAGCGCCCCGCGGCGGCTTCGTCCAGCACCAGCGGCAGCAGCGAGGCGGTTTCCGGCGCATACGAAAACCCGAATGCCAGGCCGGCCACGGTATCGGCGTTGACCTCCTGGTGATGCAGTTCACCGGTGCGTGGGTCGCGGTAATCCACCGCGACCGGCGCCTGGCGCAGGCGCTCCACCACCTGGCGCAGCTGGGTGCGCGTGTCCACCGGGAAGCGCTTGGCGCAGGCTGGCTGCGCCTTGCATTGGGTGGTCTGCAACGCAATCGCGTCTTCAAAGGTGCGCGCAAATTCGCCGCCGATCACCAGATCGTTGGGGGCCACGCCGTCGAGCACCACGGTGCGCGTGTGCTGCGGGTAGCGCGCCGCGTACTGCTGCGCAACCCGCGTGCCGTAGGAGCCGCCGATCAGGTTGATCTGTTGCGCGCCCAGCGCCTCACGCACCGCATCCAGATCGCCGATGGCTTCGCTGGTGGTGAAATAGCGCGGGTCGGCATCGTTGCGCAGCCCTGCAGCACAACGCGCCGCATAGGCACTCAGCTGCTCGGCGGTGGCGGCACTGTCGTTTTCCAGCGCCAGCGCCGTGCCGTCCGCATCGCGGCATTCCAGCGGATGCGAGCCGCCGGTGCCGCGCTGATCAACCAGAAAGATGTCGCGTTGCTTGCGCACTTCGCGCAGGCCCATGTCGACGATCGCCGCCACCTGCGTAGCCGATTGCCCGGGCCCGCCGGCGATGAAGAACACCGGGTCCGGCGCGTGGCTGGCGCCTGCATCACTCTCCAACCAGGCGATCTTGAGCGCGAGCTTGCGCCCGTTCGGCGCGGCCGGATTTTCAGGTACCTGCAACTGTGCGCACTGCGCCTCGATGTTACCGGCGGCGCTGCCGGAGCTGAGCGTGCATGGCGAAAACTGCAGGCGGCCGTAGGCATTACCCGCCACCGTGGTGGACGCGGCCTGCGCCTTGCTAGTGGCCGCCACGGCGCCCTCGCCCGCGCGCTGGCAGCCGCCCAGCGCCACTGCCAGCGCAAGCACCAGCGTTATTGTCCTAACGTGCTTTGCCATTCCCGCTGCTCTCCGTGTGATCCATGGTCCTGTGACGTTGCATCCGGCCAGACGTGACCGCTGCGGCTACTGCCCGTCTTCAAACAGAAAAACGTGCTCGATCGATTCCCCAAACAGACGCGCGATGCGAAACGCCAACGGCAGGCTGGGATCGTACTTGCCGGTCTCCAGCGCGTTGATCGTTTGCCGCGACACGCCCAGCCGTTCGCCCAACTCCCCTTGCGACCAGCCACTGGCCTCGCGCAGTTCCCGCACGCGGCTGTTCATTGATAGCGGCGCGCGTTGACGCCCTTGGTGATGCCGTAGGTGGCGCACAGGACCGGGAACACCCACAACATCGCGACTGTGGCCGGGATGTCGATCAACTGCGCCGCCTGCAGGAACCCGCCGGTCATGTATGCAGCACTCACCAGCCCGGCAGCGATGGCGATCGATTCCAGTTCGATCCGCCGCTGCATCTCGTCCGAATCACGCACGAAACGCGCCACCGCACGGATCACCAGCATCAACAACAGCGCAGGCAACAACGCGATCAGCGTGCGCGCCCACTGCGGCCCCACGCGCGCCAGCAGCGTTGGCCAGCACAGCATCACCGCTACATAGAACAGCATGGGGATGCCGAATTCACGGTAGTAACGCCGCGCCAGCGCCGGCAGTGCACTGTCGCGCATGCCGCCGGGTGACAGCCACAGCATCAGCGCCATCAACAGGCCCGCCGCTCCCATACCGACGCACAGGCCAATCAGATACTGGCCCAGCGGCAGCACCCGCCAATACCCAAGTGCACCGCTGCCCAGCAAGCTCAGGCTGATGCCCAACGCCACCAGTGCACTGCGTTTGCAGCCGCTCATGCGCGTTGCGCCTTTCCGGATGTTGCATGCAATTGCAGTGCATCAGCCTGCGCGTGGTTGCGACGATGCCGTGCTGCCGGAGGCGCTGACGCCCAATGCGGTGGGAGCTGCTGATGCATGCGACATGCCTGTCAAGTTCACTTGACAGGCACAATGCGCGGCACCAGCCGCGCTGTCAAGCGTCCTTTACATGTTGCGCGATACGGCAGGCGGCGCATGGGCGTCCTGACTACCCTGGATCGCGGGTTAGTGGAGCACGCGCCAGAGCTGAGCGTTGCGGGTCCGGGCACGCACGAATTCGACGTGGGAGCGGCTTCGAGGCGATCGTGACGTCCCGAAGATGAGGGAATATCTCCGGAGCCGCCGAGTCAAAACCTTCTGCCCCAGCGCCGCAGCGCGCGTGCCGGCAGCGATGCGATTGATGAGTCGTTGTTCGCGGCCACGCGATTGCATGCAACGCTTCAATCGGCGCATGCAGCGCGCGCCGCGCGCTACTTCAAATACGTCTTGAGAATCGCCGCCACCTCGTCCACGGCCTGCTCGCGCGTGCCGCGCGCGTCCGGTGCGGCGACATGGTGCTGCAGATGCTCTGTCAGCAGCTCCACCATCAGGCCTTGGGCGGCACCGCGGAAGGCAGCGACCTGGGTCAGCAAGGCGGTGCATTCCACGTCCTGCGCCAGCGCTTTCTCCAGTGCCTCGACCTGCCCGCGAATCTTGCGGACCCGCGCAAGCAGCTTGGATTTGTCCTGATGTAAATGCGCCATGCAGATACCCCCCAGGGGTATTTCGGATACCATCGGGGGGTATCTTAGTCAGGCCGCCTCGCCCATGTCGAACACCCCGCCCCTCCCGCACTGCGCGCAACCGCAGGCCTTTGTCGGTGGCAACCCGCTTGCCGAGCGCAGCACCCGCAAGGCGGTCGTGCTGACCGCGCTGATGATGGTGGTGGAGATCGTGGGCGGCTGGGTGCTCAACTCCATGGCCCTGCTTGCCGACGGCTGGCATATGAGCTCGCACGCGCTGGCACTGGGCTTGGCGTTGTTCGCCTACGCGTTCGCGCGCCGCCACACCCGCGACGGGCGCTTCGCGTTTGGCACCTGGAAAGTCGAAGTGCTGGGCGGCTACACCAGCGCAATCCTGCTGTTGGGTGTGGCCGGGTTGATGGCCTTCCAGTCGGTGGAGCGGCTGGTCTCGCCCAAACCGGTGCATTACCCGGAAGCCACCGCGATCGCGGTCGTCGGCCTGCTGGTCAATCTGATCTGTGCATGGTGGTTGCGCGATTCGCACGGCCATGCGCATCACCATGATCACGCGCATGGGCATGGACATGCGCACCGACATGGACCACATGGCCACGCGCATGCGCACGGCCACGGCGATCTGAACCTGCGCGCGGCGTATCTGCACGTGGTGGCGGATGCAGCCACCTCGGTGCTGGCGATCGTGGCGCTGGTGGTCGGCATGCGCTGGGGCGTGACCTGGATGGATCCGCTCATGGGCATCGTCGGTGCGGTGCTGGTCACCGTATGGGCCTGGGGGCTGTTGCGCAGCACCGGCCGGGTGTTGCTGGATGCGGAGATGGATGCGCCGGTGGTGGAGGAAATCCGCGAGGTGATCGCTGCGCTGCCCTACTCCGCACGCATTGCCGACCTGCATGTGTGGCGCATCGGCACAGACCGCTACGCCTGTCTGATCAGTCTCGTCACCGAAGCCACCGTCGCCGCAGAAGCCATCCGCGCCGCGCTGCAGATCCACGAAGAACTGGTGCACATCACGGTGGAAGTGCAGCGCCCCGACAGGGTTTCTGCAGCGGTGTAAGACGCGTAATGCGCCGTGCGGTCACGCAGGGCAGCAGTGCATCACCCACCGCCGTGCAACGCGCGCTTGAGCGCGCTTTTCAGCGGGCGCAGCAATGCGCACGCATCGGTCATACGTGCACGAGTGCGCTACGCTTGCGCATCACTCATGCCCGGGAGCCGCGATGCGCTTGACCCTGTTACTGGCCACCACGCTGGCATGTTGCCTGGCAACCGCGGCCTCGGCGCAACCTGCCGCGCAACGCGAGATCCAGTTGGACATCGCAAGCGCCGGCGCACCGGTGGATCGGTTCTATGCGCTGTCGGTCGGCTCGGATTTTCCCGGCACCTTGATCCGCGACGACACCCAGGCGCATCTGGTGCCCGCAGTGCAGGAACTGGGCTTTCGCTATATCCGCTTCCACGACGTGTTCCATGACGTGCTCGGCACGGTCAAGGAGGTCGACGGCACGCTCGTGTACGACTGGACGCAGCTGGACAAACTCTACGACGCACTGCTGGCCAAGAAGATCCGCCCATTCGTCGAACTGGGCTTCACCCCGACCGCGATGAAGACCTCTGAGCAGACCCTGTTCTACTGGAAGGGCAACACCTCGCATCCGGACCCGGCCAAGTGGACGCAGCTGATCGACGCATATGTGCGCCACATTCGCGCGCGCTACGGTGCGGATGAAGTGCGCCAGTGGTATTTCGAAGTATGGAACGAGCCCAATCTGAAGGACTTCTGGGAGAACGCCGACCAGCAGGCCTACTTCGCTCTGTACGCCAACACCGCGCGCACCATCAAGGCCATCGACCCGCAGCTGCGCGTGGGCGGCCCTTCCACCGCTGGCGCGGCGTGGGTGCCGGAGCTGCTGGCTTTCGTGCAGAAAAACACGTTGCCAATCGACTTCGTCACCACCCACACCTATGGCGTGGATGGCGGGTTTCTCGATGAAAACGGCAAGCAGGACACCAAGCTCTCCGCCTCGCCCGAGGCCATCGTGGGCGACGTGCGGCGCGTGCGTGCGCAGATCCAGGCCTCGCCATACCCGGATCTGCCGCTGTTTTTCACCGAGTGGAGCAGCAGCTACACGCCGCGCGATTTCGTCCACGACAGCTACATCAGCGCGCCGTACATCCTGACCAAGCTCAAGCAGGTGCAGGGCGTGGTGCAGGGCATGAGCTACTGGACCTACACCGACCTGTTCGAAGAGCCCGGCCCGCCGCCGACGCCCTTCCACGGCGGCTTCGGGCTGATGAACCGCGAAGGCATCCGCAAGCCAGCCTGGTTCGCCTACAAGTATTTGAATGCCCTGCAGGGGCGCAGCCTTGCGGTGGACGATGCGCACACGCTCGCCGCAGTGGACGGCAAGCGCATTGCCGCGGTGGCCTGGGATTGGCAGCAGCCGGTGCAGGCGGTGAGCAATACGCCGTTCTATACCCGCCAGGTGCCGGCAAGCGACAGCAAGGCAATCGTGTTCCGGTTGGCGCATGTGCCGGCGGGTACCTATCGGCTGCAGGTGCGCAAGACCGGCTACCGCCGCAATGACCCGCTGTCGCTCTACATCGACATGGGCATGCCCAAGCAGCTTGCTGCAGACCAGCTGACCCAACTGCAGCAGGCCACGCGCGATGTGCCCGAACAGGACCGCCGCGTGCGCGTGGGCGCCGACGGTGCGGTTGCGGTCACGGTGCCGATGCGCAGCAACGATGTGGTGCTGCTGACGCTGGAACCGGCAACGCGCTGAGCGTTGCCGCCTCCCTGCCTTGACGCTGCGCCTGCACACACGTTGCAGGCGGCCGCCTCAACGCACCGCGCTCAGGCCGCAGGCTTGGGCGGTGATGAGCTCACGTATTTCTCGCGGCGGATCTGTGCATTCGGCAGGCCTGCCTCGCGCAGCGCCACCGCGCAGGTGTCCACCATGTCCGGGTTGCCGCACAGGTAGGCGATGTCGCCATCGGCCGTCGGCGCGAACTCGGCCAGATGTTGCTGCACGTAGCCATGCCGTACGTCGGCATGCGGGTGTTCGGGCAGCTCGCGCGAGAAGCACGGCACGTAGCGGAACTGCGGATGCGCATCGGCAAACGCGCGGAAGTCATCGCCGTACAGCAGCTCGGCGGGCGCGCGTGCACCTTGCAGCAGCACCACCTCCAGCCCACGGGTGGCGATTGCCTCGGCCAGCAGCGGCAGCATCGAGCGATACGGCGTCACCCCGGTGCCGGTGGCGATCAGCAGGTAGCGCCGGTTGTGGTCGCCCGGCAGCAGGCAGAACTTGCCGTAGGGGCCGCTGGCCTGCAGCTGGTCGCCAATCTCCAGGCCTTCGAACAGCGCGGTGGCCGAGCCGCCGGGCACGAAACTCACCGCGATCTCCACCGCCTCGCCCGGTCCCAGCGCGTGGTCGTGGATGGTCGCCAGCGAATAGCTGCGCTTGGCATCGGTGCCATCGGCGTACTGGAAATGGATCTGAATGAACTGCCCGGGCTGGAAATCCAGCGGCTGCCCGTCATCACGCAGGAACTGGCAGTGGGCCACGGTGGGCGCGAGCATGCGCCTGTCGACAAGCTTGAGGGGGAATTGAACGGGCACGAACGGATTTAGGACAGTCTGTGATCGGGGCGAACCCCCACGGGCTTCTATAATAGCGGCTGCAACTCGCTGCGCCGTCACGCTGACGCGAAGGACCATCTTGAATTCCCCATCTCCGACCGCGGCACCCGCCCTGCGCGTGTGCGACCTGCGCAAGACCTACGACAACGGCACCCAGGCGCTCAAGGGCGTATCGCTGGACGTTGCGCCTGGCGACTTTTTCGCCCTGCTCGGCCCCAACGGGGCGGGCAAGTCCACCCTGATCGGCATCATCAGCTCGCTGGTGAACCTCTCGCAGGGCCAGGTCGAGGTATTCGGCACCGATCTGGTCCGCCACCGCAGCGATGCGATGCGGCTGATCGGCCTGGTCCCGCAGGAAGTGAACTTCAACCTGTTCGAAAAGCCCTTCGACATCCTGGTCAACTACGCCGGTTTCTACGGCATGCCGCGCGAGCAGGCTGCCGCCCTGGCGGAGGCCGAGCTGCGCCGCGCGCATCTGTGGGAAAAGGCACAGGTGATGAGCCGCACGCTCTCCGGCGGCATGAAGCGCCGCCTGATGATCGCCCGCGCCATGATGACCCAGCCGCGGCTGCTGATCCTGGACGAGCCCACCGCCGGTGTGGATATCGAAATCCGCCGCGACATGTGGCGCGTGCTCAAGGAGATCAATGCCGCCGGCACCACGATCATCCTGACCACCCATTACCTGGAAGAGGCCGAGCACCTGTGCCGCAACCTGGCCATCATCAACCACGGCCAGATCGTCACCCAGGGCCCGATGCGCGAGCTGCTGGCCAAGCTCGACGTGGAAGGCTTCCTGTTCGATATCGATGGTGAGTTGCCGACGCAGCTGCCGGTGATCGAAGGCACCACGCTCACCGCGATCGACGGCCATACGCTGGATCTGGACATGCCGCGCGCGATGGACCTCAACCGCGTGTTCGCCACTCTGGGTGATGCCGGCATCCGGGTGCGCTCGATGCGCACCAAGAGCAACCGGCTGGAAGAATTGTTCGTCCGTCTGACCGGGCCTGGCGACACCACTGTTGCTACGCCCCCTGCTGCAGCGGCGCCAGCGCGCCCGGCAGGCCACCCATGAGTTCCCCGGAGCCTTCGATGTCTGCTGTTCCCGCTACCTCCCGCCAGCGCAACTGGGTTGCACTGGGCACCATCGTGCGCCGCGAAGTGCAGCGCATCCTGCGCATCTGGGGCCAGACCCTGGTGCCGCCGGCCATCACCATGACGCTGTACTTTTTGATCTTCGGCGGGCTGATCGGCTCGCGCGTGGGCGACATGGGCGGCTACAGCTACATGCAGTTCATCGTGCCGGGCCTGGTGATGATGAGCGTGATCCAGAACAGCTACGGCAACATCAGCTCCAGTTTCTTCGGCGCCAAGTTCGGCCGCCATGTGGAAGAACTGCTGGTCAGCCCGATGCCCAACTGGGTGATCCTGTGGGGCTACGTGGCAGGCGCGGTGCTGCGCGGGGTCATGGTGGGCGCGCTGGTGCTGATCATCGCCATGTTCTTCACCCCGGTGCGCATCCCGCACCCGCTGGTGACGCTGACCACGGTGCTGCTAGGCGCGACGATCTTCTCGCTAGCCGGCTTCGTCAACGCGGTGTACGCCAAGAAGTTCGACGACGTGGCCATCGTGCCCACCTTCATCCTGACCCCGCTGACCTACCTGGGCGGCGTGTTCTATTCGGTGAAGCTGCTGCCCGGCTGGGCCGAAGCCGCCACCCACGCCAACCCGATCTTCTACATGGTCAACGCGTTCCGCTACGGCCTGCTCGGCAGCTCCGACGTGCCGATCTGGGTGGCCTACGCGCTGATGCTCGGCTTTGTCGCAGTGCTGAGCGCGTTGGCGCTATGGCTGCTACGCCGTGGCGTTGGACTGCGGAGCTGATGGCGCAATTCAGCGACTACATCGTCTTTGTCGATGAGAGTGGCGATCACGGGATGGCGAGTATTGATCCTGCCTTCCCATTGTTTGTGCTGTCGTGCTGCCTGATCAGCAAGCGCGATTACATGGCAACCGTTGTGCCTGCGATCCAGCGGATCAAGTTCGCGACGTTTGGCCATGACGCCGTCGTGCTGCATGAGCGCGAGATCCGCAGGGATATCGGGCCGTTCGCCGTGTTGCGTGATCGCGACAAGAAACAGGCATTTCTCGATGCGCTGACAGACGCATTGGCGTTGGCGCCGATGACGATCTTTGCCGCTGTGATCGACAAGCGCCGCCTTCAGGATCGCCAGCGCGGTGAAAACCCATATGAAATCTCGATGCGCTTCTGCCTTGAGCGGATGTATTACAAACTCAGCAAGCAGGGACAGGTGGCGCAAGCGGGAGAGCCGTTGACCACGCACGTGCTGTGCGAGGCACGTGGGCGCAGCGAGGACCAGGATCTGGAATTGGCGTTTCGCCGGATCTGTGGGGGAGACAATTTCTCTGGCATGGAGCTGCCATTCGATCCGGTGATCTGCGACAAGAAGAGCAATGCGATCGGGCTACAACTTGCGGATCTGATCGCTCGCCCCATTGGCATGCGGCAGCTGCGACCGGAGCAGCCAAATCGCGCCTGGCAGGTGATTGAGCAGAAACTCGACAAGAATCCGGCAGGTCGTTACCTGGGCTATGGCCTGAAGTGTTTCCCATAAACAAAAGGCCCCGGCGAGTCCGCCAGAGCCTGATGCCGACCGAGAATCCCCGATCCGGCTGAAAGCTTAGCACCGTGTCCGGCATGTACCAAACATCACACTGAACGGAGATCCTATGCGCATTCTGATCCTCGGTGCCGGCGGCACTGGCGGCTACTTTGGCGGGCGGCTGGCGCAGGCTGGCGTGGATGTCACCTTCCTGGTGCGTGACGCCCGTGCGGCGCAGCTGCAGGCGCAGGGCCTGCGTATTCGCAGCCCCCTCGGCGATGCCGATCTGCCGGTGGCCACGGTCACCGCGCAGGCGCTGCCCGCGCTGGTGGCGCAGCGGCCATTCGATCTGGTGATCCTCAGCTGCAAGGCCTACGACCTGGACAGCGCGCTGGAGGCGATTGCGCCGGCGGTCGGCGAGCACACCACGGTGCTGCCGATCCTCAATGGGCTGCGCCATTACGCGGCGCTGGACGAACGCTTCGGTGCGGCCCGCGTGCTTGGCGGGCTGTGCTTCATCAGCGCCTCCAAGGGCGCCGATGGCGAGATCCTGCACCTGGGCAAGCCGGCCTCGCTGACGTTTGGCGAGCGCAGTGGCGAGGCGGCCTCTGCACGCGTGCAGGCGTTTGCCGCGGCCTGCGCGCAGGCCGGCATCGACCATGTGGCCAGCACCCAGATCGCGCAGGAGCAGTGGATCAAGTACAGCTTCCTCACTGCGCTGGCGGCAGCGACCTGCCTGATGCGTGCGCCGGTTGGCGCGATTGTGGCCACCGACGACGGCCGCGCCTTGATCAACGGCCTGTACAACGAATGCCTGTGGGCCGCCGATGCCGCCGGCCAGCCAATTCCCGAACCCGCGCGCGCCAAGGCGCTGCAGACGCTGCTGCAGGTGGACTCGCCGCTGAAGGCCTCGATGCTGCGCGACCTGGAGGCCGGGCAGGATGTGGAAGCGGCGCAGATCGTCGGCGACATGCTCAAGCGCGTGCGCGAGACCGGGCGCAACGCGCCGCTACTGATGGCGGCCAATGTGCATCTGCAGGCGTATCAGGTACTGCGGCATAGCTGAGTGGATGGAGGTGGGGCGCTGAGTCGCGTGTAGACCGGCCCCCATCGGTCTTTTGGGCAGTTTCTCCAGGTGGGCCAAGGAATCGGCGTGCCTCGTCCTCGCCCGTGTAGCTGCCCCGTCGCGCGCCCTGCCAGCGCGCAGCGCGTGCACGATTCGGCGGCCCGAGTGCCTTCGCGCCGCCGCGACGCGGTGCACACGATGCTCTGCGTCCCATCCCCCGTCGTGCCCGCCATGAAGCTGCTCAGCCACCTGTTCCGTGCCGGTCACTTCGTGATCCTGGCGTTCTTCGTGCTGTGCGCCTGCGGGCTGGTGGGCATGGCCGCGCTGGAGCTGTGGCATGGCTTCACCCCGGGCGGCGACATGGTGGTCCGCGACCGCTTCAACGTGGTGCTGGAAGCCATCGGCCTGCTCACCGTGGCCTTGGTGACGCTGGAACTGGGCCAGACCATCTTCGAAGAAGAGATCCTGCGCGACGTCAAAGTGAGCGGCCCCACGCGCGTACGTCGTTACCTGTCGCGGTTCTTCGTGGTGATCGTGATCGCGCTGGCCATCGAAACCCTGGTGTCGATCTTCGAGCTGATGCACGACGACCCGGCCAAGTTGCCGTATGCCGCCTCGGTGGGCTTCTGTGCCGGCCTGTTGCTGATTGCCTGGGGCGTGTTCGTCAAACTCAATCGCAGCGCCGAAGAGCTGGAACCCGAAGCGATGGCCGAAACCAAGCGCGAAGACAACGAAGTGCAGGAGTAAGCACGGCAATTACCGCGACGATGCATTCGCCAGATCGGCACGGCTGCTAGGCGTTTAGATCGACCGCGGGTCAGTGCGGTGCTTGCCGGCGTTCCACACGTGTTTTGCGACACCGTGCGACGTGGTGTTCGTCACTCCGGGCGTTCGGTGCAACAACCCGACAGCGTCGCAAGGCATCACCGCACCCCGCTGGTGTTTAAGGTCGCATGGTTGCAGCGGTGGCCTTTGCTGGAATCAGCAGCCGCATTCCCTCGCTGGATTCATCGCCGCTGCGCTGCACCGGCGTCTGCCTCGGCACGATCGGCGGGCGGCGCTCGCGAGGCGACAGCAATCTGATCGATCCCGCCTTGAGCGTGGTGATGCTGCCTGCCGCATCGCCACGGCCCACTGGGTGGCCACTACTGCGGGGCTGGTCGGCAGCAATGGCCTGCGCAACCTCGGCCACCACGCCCCAGACCTGCACGCGGTCGCCGCTGCGCACACGGGTGCCCAAGCGCAGGGTGAACTCGCCCTCGCCGGGCATCCCGATACCGGTGTCGTAACCCTGGTCGAGCACGAACAGCGCGTCGGACGTGGCGTCCACGCCATCGCCTTCGTCCTGCACGAACCAACCGATCGGCCTGCTGCGGGTGCCCTCGCCCACCGTCTCGGCGACTTCCTGCGCAAGATCGTCCTCATCGCCGGCCAGGCTGCGGGTCACGATGCCTTCGATGCGCACTTCTTGCCCCAGCAGCGGGCTGCTGGCGCCCACGCCTTGCACGCGACCGATCAGCACACGGTCCGCGTCCATCGGCACGACGGCCTGGTCACTCTCCCCCGGTATCGGCAAGCGGCACGCACTCAACACTGTGAGCACCAGCAAAGGTGCTCCCCAGCGCACGCGGTGGCGGTGTTGCATCACTCGACTTCCTTGTGGAGACACTGCAGCGGGCCGTTGGCTGCATCGCCAACGGCGCGTGGTTCGACGCTAGGCTGCTGGCAGCGCCGGCACCGAGGTCGGCTTGCCGTCGTCGCCGAGCGCGATCATCACGAAGTGGCCGCGGGTGCACAGTTCGCGTGCGCCGCTGAGCAGATCTTCGGCGATCAACTCCACTTCCACCTTGATCGAACTGCGCCCCACCGAGACCACGCGCGCGATGGTCTCCACCATCTGCCCCTGGCGGATCGGCAACTTGAAATCCACCTGATCCGAGCGCGCGGTCACCACGGTGCGACGCGCATAGCGCGAGGCGGCCAGGAACGCGGCCTTGTCCATCCATGCCAGCGCCTGACCACCAAACAACGTGCCCATGTGGTTGGTGTGATTGGGGAACACGATCTCGGCCATACGCGCTTCGATCGGTGGAGGGGTCTGCGGGCTGTCGGACATCGTGGGATCCAGGAAGAAGGTGGAACAAACGGCGCGCGGGCGATGCGGCCGTGGCGGCCGTGTGGCATGCACGCGTTCGACATGTCTCGCGTGTCGAAGCACAACGATAGCCTGATCCGCGCGACGTGCAGGCGATGGTGCTACGCAATGCGAGGCATTCGTGCTGTCTGGGGTTCGTCACGGCTGCGCTGCGGCTGGCGGCTGCGGCTGGAGCACGAACAGCCACACGCGCTGCGTGTCACCACATGCAAAGCCAAGGTGTCGGTGCAAAGGTGCAGCGAATGCAGCGAATGCAGCGAATGCAGCAAGAGCGTACGCGGGACAAGCACCCGTAGGCGGCTGTCGCGGCCGGCTCGGCTCCTACGAGCGCGGATTCCCCACTAGCGTCGAGTCACGCGTTGCGTGCGCAAGCACGCAACGCACCAGAGCTCGCTCAGAGGCTGGTCTTGACCGCGGTTTCCACCTGCGCCGGCGATTGGAAGCCAGGCAGGCGTGCCACCTCGCTGCCGTCGCGGTACAGCGCCAGGGTCGGCGTCTGGCGCAGACCCAGATCGCGGAAGAATTCCTCGCCCACCACTTCCAGCTTGACCTTCAACAAGGCCACGCCGGCGGCGGCATCGCTGGCGGAGAACTTGTCCAGCGACATGTCGAGCATCTTGCAGCCCGGGCAATTGTCCTTGTAGTAGTCGACCAGCAAGCGCGGATGCGCAGCCAGGGCGGCGACGTAGTCGTCAGGCGTGGAGGCGTGGAGAGTCTGCATGGGGGGGTGTCTCTGTACAGGCAAGAATGTGGTCGGTCCAGCGTTGGATTTTAGTGGCGTCGCGTTCGCCGTGGGGCATCTGTTCGATCTCCAGCCGCGGGTAGCGCGTGCCGAAGAATGCGGCGATGCGCCGGGCCGCACCGCAGTAGTTCTCCTCGCCCCACTGCGTCTCGCCGGTGCCGAACACCGCCATGCGCTCCGGCTTGCCGACCGCGGCAACGAGCTCCTCGATGAAGCGCTTCATCTCCGGCGGCGTACGCCCGGCGTTGATGCTCCAGCTGCCTAGGATGTAGAGATCGTGCACGGCGCCGTCCGGGCACGCCTGCGCCAGCGTCTGGATATCTGCATCGATCCAGGTTACCGCATGGCCCAGCTCTCCGCAGCGCGCGTGGATCGCGCGCGCGACATTGCGGGTGTTGCCGCTGAGCGATGTGTGGGCGAGGAGGATGCGCACTTGTTTAATGCTTAATAGGTTCAGGAAAAATTTATATTAAAAACAATAGGTTGCAACCACCCTTGGTTACTGGGTCTTCTTGGGGCTTCGGCGCTGTGCCAAGCGCACTTGACTCTAACGATGGCTGAGCTAAGCTCCGCCTCGAGTTCACTGCCCATCGGCTTTGAACCTATCGAGGTCTCGGCCGCTGAACCCGCGTAGCGAATCAGCGGCCTTTTTTTGCATGCTATTTGGTTTTGGTAAGCGAGCGGACGCATTCTTCGCGAGACCAAGTCGGCGAACTTCGAATCTTTCCTATGCTGCTATCTGCTTGGTAGCACGTGATGAAGTTGGCCTTTAGTGCCGAATCTCGCTTGAGCGACAGTGCAATCACGACCACAAAATCTTCATAGACCACCGCCACTCGGCGGGTGGGGTCAACCTGTCCGGCAGTTTTATCCCAGCCTTGAAATAGAATGGCGTCCGGATGCGTAAGGGTCGCCTGAATCCAGTCGATTCGCTGCGCCCTTACTTCTGAAAAAGTATCCTTCTGTCCATCTCGCCCTGCACTCTCGTAGAACGCGTGGCCAAATTTTCTTGCATCGAAGTAGACTCGGATCTCGTCTGGTGTCTGGATATTGCCACGGCAGTAGACGCGTTCGTAGTGTTGTCGGTACTCGGCAGAAGTCTCGTACTTGACTAACGGAGGCAACGACATCACCACCCTCCGTTAAGTCGAATCTTGAAGAGGTTGAATTTCTCCTCGCCCTTGCTGGTTGGACCAAGTTCGCGACCCAATGCGCTTTCAATACGGCTAACGACAGTGAACTTCGCAGTGTTAGGCTTCAGGGTAGAGTTGATCTTGCTACTAGCCGCTCCCAGCAACAAATCACACATCTGGATCAGTACTACTTCGTTAGACGGTAAGGACTGAACACTCTCAATATTCGAGCTCAAGTTCGCGCGAGACAGACACTGGGCGAGGACAGGCAGGCGCTTCGAATCGCGATTGCTCTTCGCGTCACAGAAGATTCGATAATCATTAAAATCAAGAATCCAGTGATGAAGAAGCTGGTAGTAAAACTTGTAAAACCCCAGCTCCGCATCATCGTCATGTAACGAAAGATCAATTTGCGTCCGATCAACCGCAATACATCGAAAACGAAGGTTCTCGCCGTATGCGAAGAAGAGGTCAACCAGTTCTACATAGAAGTCGCGGCGATTAGGCGCAACCTTGCTCCACTTGATCTCGCCCCAGGCTTCATGTCTTTTTCGAAGGTCGCCAATTCGCGACTTAAACTCATTCCGAACTTCCTGTGGAAGCCAAAGGCTTCCGATCATGAGGTAACGCGCACGTGGATTAGCAGACGTTAGGACGTCTGGATTCGCCTCATCGCAGTACACCTCAAATCTCATATGGGTTCGCAGGTAGTTGGAGATATGAGCGGCAGAAATTCTTACAGATCGTCGAAGCCGTTATCCGAGTTGGTCTTCTTGTATGAGGCATTGCGCATCTCGAAGAAGTCGGTCTTGGTCTCGGTGAAGTTGTCGGCGTAGGCCTTGATCCACGGCATCACGTTGTCGTTGGCGCCTTCGTACAACTTCTCGATGCCGAGCATGCCGGCCATCTTGTTGGCGCGGTACTTCACGTAGCGGATCATTTCGTCGACGTCGATCCCGTCGATGCCGTCCAGCACTTCGGCCGTCCACACCGTTTCCAGGTCGATCGCGTGCTCGAAGGCCTTGTGCACGTAATCGGTGAGCTGGTCGCCCTGCAGCGCCTGGTTCTCGCCGATGATGGCGCGGATCAATTCGCTGATGAACTTGGAGTGGGCCAGCTCGTCGCGGTTGATGAAGCTGATGATCTTGCCGGTGCCGGTCATGCGGTTCTGGCGGACCAGATTGTAGAAGTACGCAAAGCCGGAATAGAAGTTGATGCCTTCCAGGATCGAGGACTGGATCAGCGCGCGGATCAGCGTTTCGGCCGTCTTGTCGCGCATGAAGTCGTCGTAGGCGCCCATGATCGGCGCATTGCGCTTGATGATGGTCGGGTGCGTGCGCGCAATCTCGAACACGCGGTTCTGATCGGCCAGGCCGGTGATGGAGGCCAGCACGTAGCTGTAGCTCTCGTTATGGATCACTTCCTGCTGGCCGATGATCGCAGCATTGGCATGCGCGGCCGGGTCGGTGATGTATTCGGCGACGTTGTAGATGAAGCGCGTCTGCGGCGAATCCAGCGTGGCCAGCAAGCCGATGATCGAATCATAGGCATTTTTCTCGCGCGCCGAGAGTTCGTTGTACTGGCGCGCATCGCCCTTCATGTCCACTTCGTCGGGAATCCAGAAGTTGGTCGACAGCTCCTTGTACGCCCGATAGAAGGACGGGTACGGAATGTCGTTCCAGTTGAGGATGCCGGACGTGGAGCCATTGATGATGGCAGTGGAGCGATTGGGGTGACGCGGCTCCAGGATCTTGATGCGCTCAAGCGGTGTTGCGGACATGGATTTCTACTCGTGTTCCTGGCGTCGCGCACGCATGGAGCGGTAACGACGGCGGCAAATCATTCTGGAGGAAAGCCCCCCCCTGAGTCAGGGGGGCGCGCCGAAGGCGCAGGGGTGTGGATGCTAATGAGCCGGGGCCCGCAGTTCGCAGGGCGAACCGTGGGAGCTAAGCGCGAATGCGCTTAGCTCGAACACCACTCACATTCACTGATATCGATATCGTTGGAACGCACGTAGTACGTGGTCTTCAAGCCTTCACGCCAGGCGGTCATGTGCAGATCCAGCAACGTGCTCGCACGGATGGTGCTGGGCACATAGAAGTTGAAGCTGATCGACTGGTCGATGTGGCGCTGGCGACGCGCGTTCTGGCGCACGCTAGCGAACTGGTCGACCTTGTAGGCACCCTTTTCGTAGTACGGCCAGGTGTCCAGCGACAGGCCGGGCGCGGCCACCGGGCGACGGAAGTCCTTCTTTTCTTCGTAGTAGAACGCGCTGTAGATCGGGTCGATCGACGCGGTGGAGCCGGCGATCTGCGCGGTGCTCATATTCGGCGCCACGGCCAGCATCCAGGCGTTGCGCACGCCGTTGACCGCCACCTGCGCGGACAGCTCCAGCCACTGCGGGCTGTTGTAATCGCGCGCACGGAAGTACTCACCGGTGTGCCAGTCGCTGCCGCGGAACACGCTGTAGGTACCCTTTTCCTTGGCCAGCTCCATGCTCGCCTGGACGGTCAGGTAGTTGATGCGCTCGTACAGCTCGTCGCTGTAGTCCTCGGCTTCCTTGGCATTCCAGTGGATGGCCTTCTGCGCAAGCAGGTGATGCCAGCCGAAGGTGCCCAGGCCGATGGCGCGGTACTTCTGGTTGGTGATGGTGGCCTGCGGCACCGGCAACTGATTCAGATCGATCACGTTGTCGAGCATGCGCACCTGGATCGGGATCAACCGCTCCAGCACGTCGGCACCCAGCAGATCGGCCTGGTCGGCCTGCACGGTGATCGCGCGGCCCAGGTTGATCGAGGACAGGTTGCACACCACGAAGTCGCCCGCCTTCTTGGTGGTGACGATCTGATTGCCGCTGATGATTTCCTGCATCATCCGCGTGGGGCTCATGTTCTGCAGGATCTCGGTGCACAGGTTGGACGAATAGACCATGCCTTCGTGCTTGTTCGGATTCTTGCGATTGACTTCATCGCGGTAGAACATGAACGGGTTGCCGGTTTCCAGCTGGCTGACCATGATCCGCTTGAAGATCTCGATCGCCTTGACGGTCTTGCGGGTGATGCGCTCGTCGGCAACCACTTCCTCGTACTTCTTGCGGAAGCTGCTGTTGGCGTCGCCCTTCTTTTCGTCATAGAAGTCCTGCAGGTACCAGCCCTTGATGCGCTTGACTTCATGCGGATCGAACAGGTACCAGTCGCCGCGGCGCTCGACCGCTTCCATGAACAGGTCCGGGATGCACACCGAGGTGAACACGTCGTGCGCGCGCAGACGCTGGTCGCCGTTGTTCAGGCGCAGATCCAGGAACGATTCGATGTCGCGGTGGAAGATGTCCAGGTAGACCGCGATGGCGCCCTTGCGCTGGCCCAGCTGATCCACCGACACGGCGGTGTTGTTGAGCTGCTTGATCCACGGCACCACGCCGCCGGACGAATTGGACACGCCGCGGATCGCCGAGCCGGACGAACGCACATAGCCCAGGTACGCACCCACGCCGCCACCGTGCTTGGACACGCGCGCCACGTCGGTGTTGGAGTCGTAGATGCCCTGCAGGCTGTCGTCGACGGTGTCGATGAAGCAGCTCGACAGCTGCCCGCCGACCTTGCCGGCATTGGCCAGCGTCGGGGTTGCCACGGTCATGTACAGGTTGGACAACGCCCAGTAGGCCTCGCCCACCAGCTGCATGCGGCGCTCGCGCGGCTTCTCGTCCTGCATCAGGTACAGGGCGATGGTCAGCCAGCGCTCCTGCGGCAGCTCGAACACGCCGCGTGAGTTGTCGGTGGCCAGGTAACGGGTGGCCAGCAGGTACAGGCCGTTGTAGGCGAACAGCGTGTCGCGCTCGGGCGCGATCATCTTGCCCGCCTCGATGAGCTCTTCCTTGGAATAGCTCTTGAGGATGTCGTTGGAATAGACGTTACGGTCGGCCAGGCTTTCCTGCAGGCCCACGAACGAGCCGTACTTCTGGCCGGCGTCGTAGAAGCGGTTGCGGCTGGCGCGCTTGTACAGGCGGCGCAGGTACAGACGCGCAGCGAAGTGCTCCCACTCCGGGGTGGTCAGATCGACGCGGGCCTCGGCCTCGCGGATCAGGTGGTCGACCAGGTCGTCGGCGTTGACACTGTCCTTGCGCTCGACGAAGCCGAACACCGAGCGCTTGTAGTCGCCCACGTCCAGCTGCGGGAATTCGGCATGGATCTGGTCGATGGCGCGCTCCAGGCGCGCCGGCTCGAACGGGATCTTGCGGTTGCCGGCTTCCTTGGTGATCCAGGTGGAGACGGTTTGTTCTTCGATGGTCTGTGCGTGCATTGCAATGGCTTGGCGGGGGGGCGGCACGACGTCCGACGGGTCACTCAACTCCGGGTGTGCGGGGCTGGGCACGGTCACACTGGCGGGAGCGCTGGTGGGTGCAAGGGTACCGGCGGCGATCGCGGCAAGGGTGTCGTTGGTGGTCATGCGTCCTCCATGCGTAGGCACACGGACCCGCCTGGGGACGGGGTGCGGCCGGATCCGGAGTCCCTGGACAGCGATGGCAGTGCAAGGCGCGCAGCACGCAAGACCTGTGGTCCGCGGCGACATCGCCCTCACCCGCCATCTCCTCACCGGAGATTCCACGGCCGCCACCGCGCGGTGTGCTGTCGCGTGGTGGTCGGTGGCGAAACAACCGCAGCGCACCGGCCCCACGCAGTTCGCTCCACGGCACTGCCCTGGATGACTGAATGAAACCGATTGCGGCTGCGGCGAGGAGGCTCATCAATCGCGGGATGCCCGCTGATTGTGCTCTTTCAGGTCCGGCCGCTTGGGGCGGCCAACCACCGACTCCCCCAAGATAGTGGGGTGCTCCCGAGGGGTCAACACATAATGTGGGAAAAACCCGCAAACCCTTGTGGCGCAAAGCGTCGTCTGACGAACGGTCGTTTCGGCGCGCCCAACTGCCCAATCCGAGTGCGCAGTCAAGGCCTGGAGCGGCGGTTTTGCCGACTGGTTGGGTTCGGTTAGGTCAGCTGCGGCACAGGCCGATGCTGAAGCTGGTCACAGTTGGGTGTGGCTATGTCAAGCGTCACCGCAGGCTTGGCGCGACTGCTCTGGCCCCGGCAACCGCTGCTGCATCCATGGTGGGAAGCGGACTTCTCCCGGGCGTTGCGGTCGAGGGCGCGATGCCCTCGCCGCTCGCGGGACACGCCGTGAACCCGTCCCTGGGGGCTCGGTGGCGGCATCCATGCCGCCACACGGTCCCGCAAGCGGCGAGGACACCGCACCAGACAGTTTGTAGGTGGCTTTGTTGAAAACATGCACACCGACCAGCTCGACTGGTCCTTGCCCGCCCACTGTCGCGGGACCTTACGCGGCATGGATGCCGCGTAAGAGCTTACAAGGACGTACTTGCAGCGTGTCCCGCGATGGTGGGCGGGCAAGGGCCTTGCAGCCAAGTCACAGAAGGAGCGGCGCCGGTCCGTCAGCAGCACCCATCCGACAGCCACGAAGGCGCTCCGTAGCCGCTCTTAAGCAGAGCGCGGCCCGTGGCGGGATCAGATCTCGGTCGGGCCGATGTGGTGGCGCTTGCGGTAGCGGATCGACGACCACACCGAGGCGGCGATGAAGGCCACGCCGATCAGGCCGGTCAGCACTTCCGGCACGTGGTAGACGGTACCCACCAGCATGATGATCGCCAGCACGCCAATGGCGTAATGCGCGCCGTGCTCCAGGAACACGAACTCGTCCAGGGTGCCCTTGTGCACCAGGTAGACGGTCATCGAGCGCACGAACATCGCGCCGATCGCCAGGCCCAGCATGATGATCACCACGTCGCGGGTGATGGCGAAGGCGCCGATCACGCCGTCGAACGAGAACGAGGCGTCCAGCACTTCCAGGTACAGGAAGGCGGCAATGCCTGAGCGCTTGGCCGGGCCCATGCTGCCGTCTTCGCTCTCTTCGGCCTCGAACAAGGCATCCACACTGCCCACCAGCAGGTACAGCAAGATGCCGCCCAGCCCGGCGAACAGCACGCTCTGGAACACCGCATCGGGCAGGAACAGCTTGGTGCCCAGCAGCACCGAGACCGCCACGATCACCGACATCGCATCGGCCTTGCCCAGCTTGCCGACCAGCCGCTCCACCGGGCCGAGCCAGTGCAGCTTGCGGTCCTGGTCGAACAGGAAGTTCAAAAACACCAGCAGCAGGAACATGCCACCGAAGGCGGCAATGGACGGGTAGTGGTCGGTCAGCACCTGGCTGTAGCGGTCCGGCTCCTTCAGCGCCATCTGCATCACCGGCACCAGGCCCATGCCGGTGGCCACCGACACAATCACGATCGGGAACACCAGGCGCATGCCGAACACGGCGATCAGGATGCCCACGGTGAGGAACAGCTTCCGCCAGAACTCGTTCATGTGCTTGAGCACACCGGCGTTGACCACCGCGTTGTCGAACGACAGCGACACCTCCAGCACGCTCAGCACCAGGCACAGCCATAACGCCTGCCAGATGCCCATCGACGAGGTGTGACCCCACCAGGCGGCCAGGCCCAGGCAGATCGCAGTGACCAAAAACGACATTCTGAAATCGCGAAACATTGACACTCCCAGGCGGGCCGAGACGACAGCCGGACGGCGACACCAGGGCAAGGCCTGGCCGGTCCGGCATGCGGTGGAGGATGGGGGACCGCGGCGTGACGGGGAGTCAGGCCGGGCGTGGCTCGCCCATTATAGGGAGTGTCACCGCCATCAGGGTCGGGTCGTCCGGATCCGGGCGCACGCCGAAGCCCAGGCTCTGGCACATCGCCAGCATGGTGCGGTTCTCGCGCAGCACCTGGCCTTCGATCAGTTTCAGGCCCAGCCACCGCGCGTACTCGATCATGATGCGCATCAGCTGCCAGCCGATGCCGTGGCCCTTGAGGTCGGAGCGGATCAGGATGCCGTATTCGCCGCGCGCGTAATCGGCGTCGGCATGCAGGCGCACCGCGCCGAGCATGTCGCCGGTCTTGGGGTCGATGGCCACCAGTGCGATCGAGCGCGCGTAGTCCAGCTGGGTCAGCCGCGCAATGAATTCGTGGCTGAAATGCTTGACCGACTGGAAGAAGCGCAGCCGCAGGTCTTCGTCGGTGACCCGGGCGAAGAACGCGCGGAACAGGGCGTCGTCCTCGGGACGCACCGGGCGCACCAGCGCGTGCGCGCCATCGCCCAGCGCGATGCGGCGCTCCCATTCCTTGGGGTACGGGAAGATCGCAAACCGCGGATGGCCGCGGCCCTTGTGCAGCTTGCGCACCGGCGCCACCGCCACGCGCGCATCCAGCGCAATCACGCCTTCGCGGTCGGCCAGCAGCGGGTTGATGTCCAGCGCGGTGATTTCGGGGATGTCGGCGGCCAGCTGCGCCAGCTTGACCAGCACCAGCGCCACCGCGCGCTCGTCGGCGGCCGGCACGTCGCGGTAGGCCTTGAGGATGCGTGAAACGCGGGTGCGGCCGATCAGTTCGTGGGCCAGGCGCAGGTCCAGCGGCGGCAGCGCCAGCTCGCGGTCGTTGATCACCTCCACCGCCGTGCCGCCACGGCCGAACACGATGGCCGGGCCGAACACCGGGTCATCGGCAATGCCGGCGATCAGCTCGCGCGCCTTGGGCCGCAGCACAGTGGGCTGCACGATCACGCCCTCGATCAGCGCATTGGGGTGCGCGGCGCGGGCACGCGCCAGGATGCCGGCCGCCGCCTCGCGCACTGCCGCCACGCTGGACAGGTTCAGGCGCACGCCGTCCACGTCCGACTTGTGTGCAATCTCGCTGGAGAGCACCTTCAAGGTGACTGTGCGCCCCATTGCCAGCAACGGGTCGGCCAGCAGCGCGGCCTCGTTGGCGGTGGCGGCCACCTGCACCGGCACGATCGGGATGCCGTAGGCGGCCAGCAGGCGGTTGGTGGCGACCGGATCCAGCCAGCGCCTGCCGGCGGCCAGCGCTTCGTTGACCACCGCTCGGCCGATGCCGGCATCGACCACGAAATCTTCCGGCAGGCTGGGCGGGGTTTCCATCAAGGCGGCCTGCGCCTCGCGGTAGCGCACCAGGTGGGTGAAGCCGCGCACCGCGTCCGACTCGGTGGCATAGGTGGGCACGCGCGCGGCGTTGAGCGCGGCAATCGCGGCGTCGTCCTGGCCCAGCCACACCGCAAACACCGGCTTTTCGCGCTGATAGCGGCTGCGCTGTTCCAGCGCGCGGGTCAGTGCCTTGGCCGCATCGGCCGAGGAGGTGAAGGCGGTGGGCACGTTGACCACCAACAAGGCGTCGTTCTCGGAGTCGTCCAGCAATGCTTCGATCGCGGCCGCATAGCGCTCGCCATCGGCGTCGACAATGATGTCCACCGGATTGCTGCGCGACCAGCCTTCGGGCAGCGATTGATCCAGCCGCTCCAGCGTCTTGGCCGACAACTCGGCCAGGGTGCCGCCGCGCAGCAACAGCTGGTCCATTGCCAACTGCCCCACCCCGCCGCCATTGCTCAAGATCGCCAGCCGACGGCCCGGAAAACTGCCCAGACGGCCCAGCGTTTCGGCCGCGGCGAACAGTTCGTCCAGCGCCCCCACCCGCAACAGCCCGGCCCGTGCGAACGCGGCGCCATACACCGCATCCGAGCCGGCCAGCGCCTGCGCGTGGGTGTCGGCATTGGGATCAATGCGGAACTGCCGCCCGGACTTGACCACCACCACCGGCTTGGCGCGCGCGGCGGCACGCGCCGCCGACATGAACTTGCGCGCATCGCCAATGCGTTCGACATACAGCAGGATCGCGCGGGTGCGGTAGTCGGTGGCGAAGTAATCCAGCAGATCGCCGAAATCCACGTCCAGCGTGTCGCCCAGCGAGACCACCGCCGAAAACCCCACCGAGCGCGCCACGCCCCACTCCACCAGCGCCGCGGCAATGGCGCTGGATTCGGAAATCAGCGCCAGGTCGCCGGCCTGCGGGCAATGCGCGGCGATGCTGGCGTTGAGCCGCGCATGCGGGGCGATCACGCCCAAACAGTGCGGGCCGAGGATGCGCATGCCCTTGGCCCGCGCCGCTGCTTCCACGCGCGCGGCCGGCGAGCCGGCACCACTGCCCAGGCCGGCAGTGAGAATGATGGCCGCTGCCACACCACGCCGCGCGGCGATGGAGACAATGCGCGGCACGATGCGTGCCGGCGCGGTGATCACCACCAGGTCCGGCACCCAGGGCAGGTCGGTCAACCGCGCCACCGTGCGCACGCCGTCGATTTCGGTATAGCGCGGGCTGACCCAGCCGATTTGCCCGGGAAACCCGGCCGCACGCAGATTGCGCACCACCGCGCGCCCGGCCGAGCGCTCGCGCGGGCTGCCGCCCACCACCGCGACGGTGGTGGGGCGGAACACCTGTTGCAGGTGATACGTACTCATCGTGCAGAAGATGCGGAAACCATCGCGCTACGGTACACGCACTGGCGTGCGAGGGCATGCGGCAAGGTTGGCGAACGCAAGATGGCGGGGCGGCCGACCGGTGTGCGTGCTCCCTGCGGGCAGGGACTTGGCGCACCCGTCTCGCGGCATGGCCGTCGTCGACAATCGTCGATCGTTTTCGCCGAAGACTGTTCGAGTTGGTGATTTTTTTTGGCTGGTCAGTGCACCACTGGCTGCACCGTCGTCATGCCTGCCGCCCTGTCGATGCCTGCCTACTTTGAAAGTGTCGAGGTCGATGTGCGGCAACGCTGGGCGCCGTAAGCCACCGAATAGGGTTCGTCGTAGCATTTGATCAGGCCATCGACGACATCCAGGTTTGGTGGCCAGCGCACCTTCATCTCAGCTCGGCCCTTCTCGGCGGGAAAAACCATATAGCCATCCTGCAGCGGCGGCATATCCTTGGCCTGCGGATAGGGCACCATCGCAAGCCGCGCACGTGCGGCATCAAGGCCGGCGCGGTCGCGTTTGAGGAACGCGAGCATCGCATCCACATACAGATTCCAGCCGGCGAGATCCTCGGCGGCTGGCTTGTAAGACTTTTCGAACAAGGCGATCGCCTGTGCCGTTTGACCAGCGTCTGCACGCATCTGGCCTTCGTGCCAGGTCATTATCCCGCCAGTGATCGCATGCGCCAGGCGATACTCGCGCAGCAGATCGGCTGCCGCCACGGTGCAACCGGGGCGGTCGGCGATGGTGCGCCAGCCGCCCTGCATGTCTTGGTCGAAGGCGTTCTCATCCAGCGCCAGCATGGCGGCGCGATCATAGGCACAGGCCGGTGGATGGGCCTGTTCGGCCCATCCTGGCTGCGACATGGCGACCAGCAATGCACTCGCCCCAAGTACATACCGCAGCGCCTTGTTGCCCATCGCGATCTCCTTATCGGTCGTGTTGGCAAAGCCTACAACAACGTTCCACTCAAGATGGCCGCCGCAATGCTGAAATAGATCACCAAGCCGGTGACATCCACCAACGTTGCAACGAACGGCGCCGAGGCACTGGCGGGATCGAAGCCGAAGCGTTGCAACACGAACGGCAGCATCGAGCCGGACAAGGAGCCGAAGGTGACGATGCCCACCAGTGCCGCGCCGATGGTGAGCGCCACCATCTGCCAGTGCGGGCCGTAGTCGTACAGGCCGGCGTTCTGCCAGATGGCGATGCGCACGATCGCCAGCACGCCCAGAATGGCGCCCAGCGTGAGCCCGGTGGGCAACTCGCGCAGCGCCACCTTCCACCAGTCGCGCAGGCGGATTTCGCGCAATGCCAGCGAGCGGATCAGCAGCGAGGTGGCCTGCGAGCCGGAGTTGCCGCCCGAGCTCATGATCAACGGAATGAACAAGGTCAGCACCACCGCCTTGGACAGCTCGTCCTCGAAGTGCTGCATGGCGCTGGCGGTGAGCATTTCGCCCAGAAACAACACGCTCAGCCAGCCGGCGCGCTTCTTGATCATCTGCCCGAAGCCGATCTGCATGTACGGCTTGTCCAGCGCTTCCATGCCGCCGAACTTGTGCACGTCTTCGGTGGATTCGGCGATCAACGCATCCAGCACATCGTCCACGGTGACGATGCCCAGCACGTGGCCGCAGGCATCCACCACCGGAATCGCCAGCAGGTCATGGCGGCGGATCAGCCGCGCCACTTCTTCCTGATCCAGGGCCGGGTCTACGGTGACCGGCGGATTGACCTGCGCCACCTCCAGGATCGGTGCCTCGGCCGCGCCGGTGATCAACCGGCGCATGGTCACCACCTGCTGCAGCACACGCGTGTGTGGATCCAGCAGATAGATCGCATACACGGTCTCGCGGCTGCGCTCCACATCGCGGATGTGCTGCAAGGTGCGCCCCACCGTCCAGTCCGACGGCACCGCCACAAACTCGGTGGTCATCAGCGCACCGGCGGTGTTGGGCGGATAGCGCATCAAGGCCTGGATCGACAGCCGCGCTTCGGCGCTGAGCCGCCACAACAGCGGCTCGCGTTGATCGGCGTCCAGGCCGTGGAAGATGTCGGTGGCGCGGTCGTCGGCCATCTGCCCGAGCAGCACGGCGGCATGCTCGGCCGGCAGCTGCGCAACCAGCGCACTGGCATCGCGCAGCTCGGGTTGTTCGAGCAGCTTCACCGCACGCGGCTGCGGCAACACCGCCAGCAGATGCGCGGCATCGTCGCGGTCGAGGGTGTTGAGATATTCCACCGCATCGGCCGTGTTGAGTTCGGCCAGGGGTGCGGTCAATGCATCGACGCCTTGGGCAAGGCGCAGGGTTTCGTTGTACATGGGGGTTCGCCTGGTGACGACCGTCGTCGATGACAGCCGGCGAACCTGAAGCCTCAGGCGCTCGTCAGCTGGGTCATCGACCCGGGTCTAGGGTGACTGTCGCTGGACATGAGAGTGAGCTCCGTAAGTGCGGCCGAGCGGATGCTCCGGTCGGTGCGCGGCGCAGTCTGCGCGCATGTGTCCGCCTGGTCAATGCCTCGCGTGCGCCGCGCTTAAGTGCGCGTTTGGCAGGGCAATCGCGTGCTGTGCGCGGCCGGCGTTGTCACGCGTCGCGACGATTGGCAGCGGCGTTTCGCCTGCAACAAAATTGCGACACGCACAGATCCTGCTACGGCGCGCACGCAGGGACGAGGCACGCGTAGCGGCAAGGCGCAGCGTTGCCATCGGTTGCCGTTGCATCCTGCACATAGATGCGCACGCGCTGATCGGCCGCAGTGAACCGGCTGTCGCAAACCTGTGCTGTGCGGCACGGCAATCGGTACAGTTCGCTTCCCGGCATTGCCGTTCCCGCACAGCGTTTGCGGGAGCCGCACCGGCCATCGCATTCACGCCACTCCGCTGCTTTGCCAGGAACCTTTCATGCCGTCTTTCAAGTCGTTTTTGTTACACCGCGTCAGCCCGGTCTGCCTATGCGTTGCCGCTGGTTGGGGCACGGTGGCGATGGCGCAGACCGTGTTGCCCGACGCCACGCCAGTGCACGCGCACGAAACCACCCAGCATGACGGGCACGAGTGGGGCTACACCGGCCCGGAGGGCGCCGAGCACTGGGCCGAACTGGCCAAGGAAAATGCGCTGTGCGGCAATGGGCAGCAGAACAGTCCCATCGATCTGAAGGACGCGATCGACGCCACGCTGGGCAAGCTGCAACTGGACTACGGCGCAGTGCCGCTGGTGGTGCGCAACACCGGCCACTCCATCCAGCTGGATCTACACGCCGGCGGCACGATGCGGGTCGGCGGCAAGCAGTACGATGCCCTGCAGCTGCATTTCCATCATCCCAGCGAGCACCTGTTGAATGGCCGGCGCTTCCCGATGGAGGCGCACATCGTGCACCAGGGCCCGGACGGAACGCTCGGCGTGCTGGCGATCTTCTTCGAGACCGGCAAGGCCAATCCGGCCTTCCAGCGCGTGCTCGACGCCATGCCGAGCGACAAGAACCAGACCCGGCAGGTGGCCGATGCACTCGTGCGCGCCAGCGATTTTCTCCCGCCCGCCACTCAGCGCAGCTTCTACCGCTACGAAGGCTCGCTGACCACCCCGCCTTGCAGCGAAACGGTGGACTGGGTGGTCTTGAGTCAGCCGGTGCAGGTGTCCAGGGAACAGATCAACGCGTTCGAGCGCGTGTACCCGTTCAACGCGCGCCCACTGCAGCCGCTGGATCGTCGCTTCCTGCTCAAGAGCCACTGAGCCTGGCGCGAGCGCGTTGCCGCCATCGCAGCGCGCTGAACACTGTTTTGCTCCTAGCTCCGCGTCTCCTCGCTAAACCGACAGCCGACGTCCGTTGTGCGTTGACTGTCGGGTTGGCTGCTGCCATGCGCAGCGGAGGTCAGCGCGTTGCACGCGTGCGGATGGCGCGCGGAGGCTTGCGTCGTCGTGCCGGGGTTTGGGGGAGACGGGCACACTCCGCTTCCACCGCACGCAACAAGAGCACTCGGCCGCCATTGTCTGAGGGCGGGGTCGAGGCTCATGCGTGACGGCCGCCCCCAGCGGCCCCGGCACAGGCATGCAAGCCGGCTGCCTGCCTTGCGCGGCATAATGCGCACCTCAACGGAGAGTGCAACATGCATAGCGGCGGCCTCGAACTGGCCTTGGTCCTGATGCTGGCGGCGATCGTGGCCGTGCCGGTGTTCAAGCGCTTCGGCCTGGGTGCGGTGCTGGCGTACCTGGTTGCCGGCGTGGTGCTCGGGCCCGATGGCGTGGGCGTGGTGCAGGATGCCGAACGCATCAGCGGCGCGGCCGAGATCGGTGTGGTGATGTTGCTGTTCGTGATCGGGCTGGAGCTGTCGCCGGCACGGCTGAAGGTGATGCGCCATTCGGTGTTCGGCGCCGGCACCACCCAGGTGGTGATGACCGCGCTGATCCTGGGCGGCCTGCTGATGGCCGGGCAACTGGGCTGGAAAACCTCGCTCATCGTCGGCGTGGCGCTGGCGCTGTCGTCCACTGCGGTGGGCCTGCAGCTACTGGCCGAACGCAAGGCGCTGGGCAGCGATTACGGACGACTGGCCTTCGCCATCCTGCTGTTTCAGGACTTGATCGCCATCCCGCTGCTGGCCGCCATTCCGCTGCTGGGCGGCAGCAAAAACGCCACGCTGGATTGGCAGGACGTGGCCAAGGCGCTGGTGGCGTTGACGCTGGTCATCCTGTGCGGCCGCTTCGTGCTGCGGTATCTATTCAATGTGGTGGCGCGCACGCGCATGCCCGAGGTGTTCACCGCCAGCGCCTTGCTGGTGGTGCTGGGCACTGCCTGGATCATGCAGGAGGCCGGCCTGAGCGCCAGCCTGGGCGCCTTCATCGCCGGCGTGCTGCTAGCGGATTCGGAATTCCGCCACGAGCTCGAATCGCAGATCGAGCCGTTCGAAGGCTTGCTGCTTGGGCTGTTCTTCATTTCGGTGGGCATGGGCATCGATCTGGACCGGGTGGTGTCCGAACCGTGGTTGATCGCCGCCGGCGTGGGCATCTTGCTGCTGGTCAAGTTCGCGCTGCTGGTGGGGATCGGCACCGTGGCGAAGCTGCCGCTGCGCAGCAGCCTGATGCTGGGTGGCGTGTTGTGGCTGGGCGGCGAATTCGCATTTGTAGTCTTCAACGAGGCTGATCGCGTCGGCCTGCTGGACGCCGCCAACCACGACCGCCTGGTCGCCATCGTGGGTGTTTCGATGGCGCTGACGCCGCTGTTGCTGCTCGGCATCCAGCGTGTGCTCAATGGCCCGCTGCGCATCAAGGTGCCCAAATCCGAGCGCCCCTACGACACCATCGACACGCAGACGCCCAAGGTGCTGATCGCCGGCATGGGCCGCTTCGGCCAGGTGATCGCGCGCCTGCTCACCGCGCGGCACGTGCCGTTCGTGGCGCTGGAACACAACCCGGACACGGTGGAGGATCTACGCCGCTTCGGCAGCCAGCTGTACTACGGCGACCCGACCCGCCCGGAGCTGCTGCGCGCCGCCGGTGCCGAGCGCATCAAGGTCTTTGTGATCGCGGTGGACGACCCGGACACCAACATCAAGACGGTGCGGCTGATCCGCCGCCTGTACCCGAACGCCACGGTGCTGGCGCGTGCGCGCAACCGCCAGCACGCCTGGAAACTGATGGACCTGGGTGCCGAGCCGTTCCGCGAAGTGTTCGCTTCCAGCCTGGAGCTGGGCGGGCGCGTATTGACCTCGCTGGGGCTTGGCGAGGCCGACGCGCAGGAGCACGTCACACGCTTCCGCCACCACGACGAAGACCTGCTGCGCCGCCAGCATCTGGTCTACGACGACGAGGCCAAGGTGATCCAGACCTCGCGCGATGCACGCGAAGACCTGATGCATCTGTTCGAAGCCGACGTCAAGGCCGAAGTGGATCCGGAGCCTGCACCGGTTACGCCCGAGCGGTAAGACACGCATCGGCACATGCGATCACGCGCACTTAGTCGCAGTTGAGAGAAGCCCGTAGGAGCGCGCTTGCGCGCGATGCGGCGTTACCGGATGTCTGTCAGTCCATACGCACGAAAGATGATCCCTCTGTTCCAGAGCACCTTCAAAGAAAACATCAAAGCCGCCGCGGACCAAGAACGAAGAACGCCTGTTGATAGTCACATCAACGTAGGAGCGCGCTCGCGCGCGATGAGGCATTCCCGATCAAGCCTCATCGCGCGCAAGCGCGCTCCTACGCACTCTTTCCGCGTCTCTACGAAGCGCTCTTTTTGACAGCTTTGGTTACCGACTTCGTCGCCTTTTTGGTAGCGCGCTTGGTGACCGCCTTGCTTGCCGCCTTGCTCGGCGACGCCGCCGCTGCAGATTTACCCGCCGCCGCAGCGCTGCGCTTGGCAGGCACCTTGGCGACTTTTTTCGCAGCCTTTTTGACCGCCTTCTTGGCGCTCTTCTTCGCCGGTGCCGCCGCACCCGCACGTGCCTCAGGCGGGCGACGCGGCGGCGGTTTGCGGCCCGGGGTGAGCGCACGCCAGGCGTGCCCGCCATTCATCGCCAGCAACGCATCGGCCGCCGACGGGCCGGCACTGCCAGCCGCGTAATTGGGAAAGTCGCTGGGCGGTTGCTTCCACGCATCCAGGATCGGCTGCACGATGCGCCACGCGCCTTCCACCATCGCTGCATCCTGGAACAGGCCGGCCTCGCCATTCATGCAGTCCTGCAGCAGACGCTCGTAGCCAACGGTGTATTCCTTCGGGAACCAGTCGCGGTAGCGGAAGTCCATCCGCACCGGCGCCAACGCCACTTGCGCACCCGGGCGCTTGACGTCGAACTGCAGCGAGATGCCTTCATCGGGCTGGATATGCAACACCAGCCAGTCGGGGCCGTAGCCACCCACTTCGGTGCTACGAAATGGCGCCAGCGGTGCGGGCTTGAAGCGGATCGCAATCTCGGTGGTGCGTTCGCGCAGGCGCTTGCCGGTGCGCAGATAGAACGGCACGCCGGCCCAGCGCCAGGTGTCGACCTGCAACTTCATCGCCACGAAGGTTTCGGTTTCCGACTCGTCCGGTACGGTGTCTTCTTCGCGGTATCCCGGCACGGCGCTGCGATTGACCGCACCGGACGCGTACTGCCCGCGCACCACGTCTTCAGGTTTGATCGGGCGCACCGCTTCGATCACTTCGGCGCGGCGGCGATGCATCGCCTCGGTGGTGAACGCGGCCGGCGGCTCCATCGCAATCATCGCCAGCAACTGGAACAGATGGTTGGGCACCATGTCGCGCAGGCAGCCGGTGGGATCGTAGAAACGCCCGCGCCCTTCCACACCGATGGTTTCGGCGGCGGTGATCTGCACATGGTCGATGCGGTCGCGGTTCCACACCGGCTCGAACAGGCCATTGGCGAAGCGGAACGCCAGGATGTTCTGCACGGTTTCCTTGCCCAGGAAATGGTCGATGCGGAACACCTGGTCTTCGTGCAGCACGCGCGCAACGGTGGCATTGAGATGCTTGGCACTGGGTAGGTCGTGGCCGAACGGCTTTTCCACGATCACCCGGCGCCAGCCGGCGCCCTCGCGCTGCTTGACCAGCCCCGCCTCGCCCAGATTCAGCAGCACCGGCTCGAAGAAGCGCGCAGCGGTGGCGAGATAGAACAGCACATTTCCGCGGGTGCCATAGCGCTTGTGCAGTTTTTCCAGCACGCCGTCCAGCGACTGATAGGCACGCAGGTCGGTGAAGTCGCCGCGCACGTAATGCATGCGCTCGCGCAACCAGTCCCAGGTATCGGTATCGAATCCATCGGCCTGGAACTCGGCATCGCGGCTGCTCAGCAGCTCGGTCATCGCCTTGCCCATGTTGGTGCGCCAGGCACGCTCGGTGATGTCGCCGTGGTCCATGCCGACAATGGCGAATTCATCGCCAAGTGCACCGGCGCGGCGCAGGTTGTACAGCGCCGGCATCACCAAGCGCCGGGTCAGATCACCGCGCGCACCGAACACCACGATGATGCACGGCGGGGTGGTCACTTGCTCACTCATGGATGCGTCTCCTTCTCGCCCATGCGTCCATGCAGGCGCAATGCCGCATTGACCAGGGCCACGTGGGAATACCCTTGCGGGAAGTTGCCAAGCATGCGTTTGCCACGCGGGTCGTACTCTTCGGCGAGCAGGCCCACGTCGTTGCACAGCCCGAGCAGGCGCTCGAGCAATGCGCGCGCCTGCTCGGTGCGGCCGAGCAAGGCGTAGTTTTCCACCAGCCAGAAACTGCAGGCGATGAAGGTGCCCTCGCCGGCCGGCAGGCCATCGGCACTGTCGTCGGCGCGATAGCGTTCGACCAGGCCATCGATGGTGAGGTCGCGCGCGATGGCGTCGGCGGTGGCGGCAATGCGCGGATCATCCGGCGGCAGGAAGCCGACGATGGGAATCAGCAATAACGACGCATCCAGCCGATCCGAGCCGTAGCTCTGCACGAAATACCCATCCGGGTGCACGCCTTTTTCCAGCACCTCGGTGCGGATCTCCTCGGCGATACGGCCCCAATGCGCGCGTTTTTCGGCGCTGGCATTGGTGATGCCGTCGCGGCAGCCGCAATCGAAGGCCAGCCACGCCATGACCTTGGAATGCACGAAGTGGCGGCGTTCGTCGCGCACTTCCCAGATGCCTTCGTCGGGTGTGCGCCACAGGTCTTCGAGCATTTCCAGGAAATGCTCTAGCAACGAGGCCGAAGAACCGTCGTCATCGGCCGGCGGCGGGACGCCTTTTTCGCGCGCGTAGTGAAACGCGCCGATCAGTTCGCCATAGACATCGAGCTGAAACTGGTCTACCGCGCCGTTGCCGATCCGCACCGGCGTCGAGCCTTCGTAGCCAGGCAACCAATGCGCTTCCCATTCCTGCAAGCGACGCTCGCCAGCGATGCCGTACAGCGCCTGCAGCTGATCCGGCGAACCGGCGATGGCCCGTTGCACCCAATCGCGAAATGCCGAGGCTTCATCGCGGTAGCCGGCCTGCAACAACGCGATCAGGGTGAACACCGAATCGCGCAGCCAGCAATAGCGGTAATCCCAATTCCGCGTGCCGCCCAGGTGTTCGGGCAGCGAGGCAGTGGGCGCGGCGACAATGCCGCCGGTGGGCAGATAACTCAGCCCCTTCAGCACCACCAGCGATCGCTTCACCTGCTGCGTCCACGGGCCTACATCGGTGCACCGCCGCGCCCAGCCGTGCCAGAACGCGGTGGTGCGCTGCAGGGCTTCATCCGGGTCGATGGCCGGCGGCACGGTCTGGTGCGACAGGCCGTGACTGAGCAGAAACCAGGTGCTCTCGCCCTCGCGCAGGGTGAAGTCGGTTTCGGTGCCCAGGTCCTTGCCTTGCAGCGTCTGCGGCGTGCGCAGTGCCAGCTGATCCGGACCGGCAATGGCGCGAATGCCGCCATCGATGCTGGTCACCCACGGCACCGTGCGGCCGTAATTGAAGCGGAAGGTCAGGCGCATGTGCATGGGCACTTCGCCCTGCACGCAACGCACCATGCGCACCAGATGCTGATGCACCTCGCCGTCGTCGCTGGCCACCATGAAGTCGACCAGTTCCACCGTGCCGGTGTCGGTGATGAGCCGGGTGCGCAGCACCAGGCTGTCGTCTTCGTAGGCGCGCTCGCTGCGGAAATCGGCGGCCGGCGCCAGCGCCCATTGGCCGTGTTCCGGCATGCCCAGCAGCGAGGCGAAGACTGCATCGGAATCGAAGCGTGGCAGGCACAGCCAGTCGATGGTGCCGCAGTGGTCGACCAGGGCCGCGCTGTGGCAATTGCCCAGCATGGCGTGGTCCTCGATACGGACGCTCATCGGGTGGGCGCTTCCTTCGTGCGAGTCAAGCCTCAGTGTTGCACGCGAGGTGTCGGGATCGGGTTACGAATGCGCCGGCAAACGCAGCAGTGGTGGCACCGTGTGTTCCAGCCGGCGGATCAGTTCCGGCTGCATGTAGGTGTAGTCGTCGGGAATCTGCAGGCAGGCCACACGGCAGTGCCGCAGGTGCGCAGCGAAGCGCCGGCGCAACAGCTGCAGATGGCGGCGCTCCATCACCAGCACCAAGTCGCTGTCGTGCAGCAGCTCGGGCGTGACCGGTTGCTCTGCATCGGGCGCCAGCCCGGCCGATTGCGTGAGCACATTCGGCCACTGCGCGAAGACGTGCTCGGCGGTAGGGCTGCGCAGCCGATTGCGGCTGCACACGAACAGCACCCGCAGCGGCGCGGAGGCGCGCTGGCTCAGCGGCCTTCGCGCAGGAAGCGCGCCATCGACGACACCCCCGGCAACGCCGGTTCGAACTGGCCCGCCACGTCGATGAAGCCGCGCATGATCGCAATCTCGCGCGGGGTGCGGTTGAGCGCGTCGCGGCGGTCCGAATCGGCGCCGGCACGCAACAGGCGCTGCACCAGCAGGGGCAGCCCATGCAGGGCCGCCAGATGCAGCGGGCCGAAGCCGCGCTGATCGGCCACATCCAGCGCCACGTCTTCGTCGAGCAGGCGCTCCACACCGGCCAGTACAACCTGCTCGTCGCAGGCGGTGCCAGGTTCAGCGCGCGCGCCCAGCAACATCAGCAGCGGGCTGACCCGCCCGCCGGCCAGGTAATCCGGGTCGGCGCCGGCCAGCAGCAAGGTGTCCAGCAGCGCCAGCAGACGGATCTTGTCGCGCGCGGTGAAACCGTACAGCGCGGCACAATGCAGCGCCGCCAGGCCCTGGTCGTCGTTGGCATGCACGTCGGCGCCGGCGGCGAGCAGGCGCGCCACGATGTCCGGCAGGCCCAGCGCACAGGCCAGCATCAGCACGGTGACGCCACCGGGCAGGCGGTGTTCGATCTGCGCGCCGGCCGCCAGCAGCGCCGCCACGATCTGGGTCTGGCGCATGCTCACCGCCGCCGACAATGGCGTGGCGCCGCTGTTGGCGGCACGCTGCGGGTCCGCGCCACGGCCGAGCAGATGGGTCACCACGGCCAGATGGCCGCTGCCGGCTGCACGCAGCAGTGCGGTGCAGCCCTGCGCGTCCACCGCATCCACCGGCAGGCCGAGGTCGATCAGGCGCCGCACCGCATCGGTATCGCCGGTCATCGCCGCGGCCGGCACATCGGCCTCGCGCAGCGTGCGGCGTGGCAGCGACCAGATGCGCCAGTCCAGCCAATCGGCCAGATCGCGCCGGCCGATCGACAACGCCACGCCCAGCGGGGTCTGCCCGTCGGCGGCGCGCGCTTCCGGCGAGGCGCCTTGCTTGACCAGCAATTTGAGCGAGGCCTCGCGGCCCAGCGCGGTGGCCAGATGCAGCGCGGTCATGCCGTGGCTGTCGCGCGCTTCGCGGTCCACGCCGTGTTCGAGCAGCCACTGCTGCAGGCGCAACCAACCCAGGCGCACCGCCAGCGACAGCGGCGGGTCGCCAGCGGCCGACGGCGCGAACGGGTCGGCGCCGCGTTCCAGCAATTCCAGCGCGAACTGTTCCAGCCCGCGCGAGGCCGCGTCGTGCTGCACGCAGGCGCTGAGCAGGCGGGTCAGCCCGCCGGCACCGGCCGGCGAGACGCCGTGGCGCAGCAACACCTGCAGCGCCGGTATCGCTTCGACGCCACGCGAGAGCAGCGCGAACATCGGCACGTCACCGCAGGCATCGCGCACCTCGGCATCGGCCCCGTGGCGCAGCAGCCAGTCGACCGCGTCGGCATTCAGGGCCAGGTGCGCGTCGTGCAGCAGGCCGCCCAGTTCTTCCGGGCCGCACAGCCGCGCCAGTGCAACCAGGCCATCGCGCTGGCCCAGCTGCAGGCCTTCGCGCAACAGCACCAGCGGCGGGCGGTCCGGTAGCTGCGTGGTGGGACCGACACCGTCGCCGTGCGCGTCACTCACCGCCGAGGGCAGCGGATAAGCCGGATCGAGCAGGCGCACGATCGCCCAACGGCCCGCTTCGGCGGCCACGTCTACGGCGCGGCGGCCGTGCATGTCCTGCGCATCGGCGGGGACGTCCAGCTCCAGCAGGCGGCGGATCAGCGCTGGCGACACGGTGTCGGCGGCGCACGCCAGCATCACCGCATTGCGGCCGTCGCCATCGATCGCCAGCACGTCGGTCTTGCGCGCCACCAGCCGCTCCAGCACCGCGCTGCGGGCCTGGCGGGCGGCATCCAGCCACGGCGTGCGGCCGAGCAGGTCGCGCGCTTCCAGATTCGCGCCGGCCGCCAGCAACGCCTCGACGATGTCGCCGTGCCCGGCCAACGCGGCTTCGTGCAGCGCACTGCGGCGCTGGCGGTCGCGCGCATCCACGCGCGCCTTGTGCTTGAGCAGCAGTTGGACGCCGGCCGGGTCGTCTTCCTCGGTCCCTGCGGCCGCCAGCAACACCGGCGCACCACCGGCCGGCTCGGACTGCGCGCCGCGTTCCAGCAGGAACTTGGCCAGGCGCCAATTGCCGACCTGGCAGGCCATTGCCAGCGGCGAGTGGCCTTCGTTATTCAGCGCATCCAGTTCGGCGGCGGCATCGCGCAGCAGCGCGGCCACGCCGGGGTCGGAACTGCGCACCGCGTGGTGCAGCGGCGTGTTGCCATCGTTGTCGGTGGCGCGCGGGTCGGCGCCGTTGGCCAGCAGCGTCATCACCGCATCCGGGCGGCCATGCCAGCTGTCGCGGGTGGCCGCCAGCAGCGGGGTCATGCCGCGGTGCGGCTGGTTGACGTCCACGCGCCGGGTGATCAGTTCGCGCAGCAGGCGCAGGTCAGGCAGCACGGCAGCCAGCGCCGGCAGGCTGCGTTGATCGCGCCATTCCGGCAGCGGCAGCGCCTGCGGGTCGGCGCCGGCCTCGAGCAGTTGCAGCGCCCGATCCACGCGCCCGCCGCGGGCGGCTTCATACAGCTCCGGCACCAGCTGATGCTGGGCCACCGGTTCCAGCGGGCCGGGTTCGGCCGCGGCTTCGGAGAAGAAATCCGCGGCCTGGCGGGGCGCCAGCGTCTCGGTGCGCGCCGGCGGCACGGTGCGCTGCAGCAGCAGGTGGGCAGCCGGCAGCAACACACTCGCGGCGACCGCCAGGCCCCAACGCAGCCCGCCGGACAGACCGCCCGGCCATGCCAGCGCCACGCCCAGCCCGCACACCGCCAGCACCAGGGCCGCGACCAACAGGCCGCGCCAGGCGTGCAGTTCCTGCGTGGCCAATGCATGCCAGCGTGGCGTCAGCGGGCCGCCGTCGCGTTCCACCTCACCCCACAGCGGCCAGGTACGCCACAGCCCGAGCAACGCGGCGCTCACCGCCACACTGAGCGCCAGCGCGGCGGCCAGGCTGCCGCTGTCGCGCAGGGCGGTCAGCGGCCAGGTAATCAGCGCGCCGAGGGCGAGCAGCCCAACGCCCCACAGCGTCAGCAAAGGCGGCAGGCCTGGCAGCAGTGCGCGGGGGTGGGACGGCAATGCGCGGGTGCCGCGCAGCCACGACACCGCCAGCGCAAAGGCCGGTTGCGCCAGCCACAGTGCCAGCGCGGCAACAACGCCGCCCATGCCGCCGAGCAGGGTGAGCACCACGCCGGCCGCAGCGGCCAGCCCCGCAGCGCGCAGCCGCACGGCTCGCTGCGGCTCAGTCATAGTCGCACTCGCCCGCCAGCACCACCGTCTTCGGCAATTGCAGATAGAAGCCGTGGCTGGCCAGCGCCGCGCGCACGGTGTCCACGTCGGCCTGCGCCAGGCGGCGCTCCGGCGTCAACGCCACGTCCAGCACGAACGCGAACGGCGCCAACCGCGCCTGCACGTCGGCGGGAATCACGGAGAAATCGTCACGCGTGGCGAGATAGACGAACGTGTCCTGCTTGCGTTGGCTTTTATAGACGTAGGCGTGCATGCGCGCGTGGTCGCGCTCTAGGTGATGTGGGTCGCAGGATTGTGTCCCAATTGCGGCCATGGCGAAAGCGCGGCACGCGCGGAAAATCCCAGTCGCGTCAGCCACATGACCGTCACGTTCAGTTGCGCCATCGACGGGTGGTCTACCCGCCACCGATATACTGCGGTCACTTTTTGCCAGCCAGACCACCGTGAGCCAAGCGCATCGTTCGTCCCAGATGGCCCCGGTCGCCATCACTGCCTTCACCGCCACTACTGCGCTCGGCGCCGGATTGGACGCCCAGGCCAGCGCGCTGCGCGAGCGCCGCAGCGGCATGCGCCGCAACGATTTCGGCCCGCAGCCGCTGGAATGCTGGATCGGCCGGGTTGCCGGCGTAGAAGACGTGGTGCTACCAGACGCGCTGCAAGGCTGGGACTGCCGCAACAACCAGCTGGCCTGGCTGGCCCTACAACAGGACGGCATGGCCGCCGCCGTGCAGGCCGCCGCGCAGCGCTATGGCGCCGAGCGCGTGGCGGTGGTGATGGGCACGTCCACCTCCAGCGTGGGCGCCAGCGAAGAGGCCTACACGCGCCTGGTCGAAGACGCCCACGGCCTGCGCTTCCCGGACGACCTGCAGCGCCCGATCGTGCACACCCCGCATTCGCTTGGCGATTTCGTGCAGCACGCCACCGGCCTGCGCGGGCCGGCGATCACCGTGGCCACGGCATGTTCGTCCAGCGCCAAGGTGTTCGCCCAGGCGGCGCGGTTGATGGCGGCCGGCGTGGTCGATGCGGCCCTGGTCGGCGGCGTGGACACCTTGTGCGGCAGCGTGTTGTTCGGCTTCAACTCGTTGCAGGTGGTGGCACCACAGCTGTGCCAGCCGTTCGACGCACGCCGGGTCGGCCTGAGCCTGGGCGAGGCCGGCGGCTTTGCCTTGCTCGAACGCCCCGCCGCCGCCCCGGACGCCGCGCAGTGGCTGTACGGCTATGGCGAATCCAGCGATGCCCACCACATGTCCGCCCCGCACCCGCAGGGCCTGGGCGCGCAGTTGGCGATGCGTGGCGCGCTGGACACCGCCGGGCTGGATGCCGCGGCGGTGGGCTATCTCAACCTGCATGGCACCGCCACGCCGGCCAACGACAGCGTCGAGGCGGCCGCGGTGGCGGCGATCTTCCCCGACACCCTGCATGCCAGTTCGACCAAGGCCTGGATGGGCCACACGCTGGGCGCGGCCGGCATCGTGGAGTCGGTGATTGCGCTGCTCGCGCTGCGCGACGGCCTGCTGCCGGGCACGCTCAACAGTGCGGTGCCCGACTCCGCCTGCGGCCCGCAGATCCGCTTCGATAACGCCCATTCCCGGATTCAGTACGCAATGAACAACTCCTTTGGCTTCGGCGGCAACAACTGCTCGCTGCTGTTCGGGCAGGCACGCTGATGTTGGCGGCCACCATCGAAGGCATCGGTTTCTGGACCCAGGGCCTGCCCACCTGGGATGCCGCGGTCGCATTCGCGCATGGCGCTGACCTGCAGGACACCCCGGCCCGTCCGTCCCCCCAGTTGCTGGCCCCCAACGAGCGCCGGCGCGCGCCGGACACCGTGGCGGTGTCGCTGGACGCCGCGCTGGCCGCCTGCCACGCCGCGGGCCGCGACCCCACCATGCTGCCATCTGTGTTCACCTCCACCCACGGCGATCTGGCGATCACCGACTACATGTGCACCACCCTGGCCAGCGACCCAACGGCCATCTCGCCGACCAAGTTCCACAACTCGGTGCACAACGCCGCCGCCGGTTACTGGACCATCGGTGCCGGGGCGATGACCCCGACCACCGCGCTCAGCGCCGGCGCCGGCAGCTTCGCGCAGGGCCTGCTGGAGGCGCTGATGCAGCTGGGCGCCGGCGCCGATGCGGTGTTGCTGGTGGGCTACGACGCGCGCTCGATCGGGCCGCTGGGGCGGGTGTCGCCCAGCGAAGGCCTGCTTGGCGCCGCACTGGTGCTGGGTGCGCCCGGCCAGGCCGGCAAGCCGCAGCTGGCACTTCGCTTCGACGACGGCGTGCCCACGCCGGGCGATGGCCCGCTGGCGCGCCACATGGCCGCCAACGCCATGGCGCCGATGCTGCCGCTGTTCGACGCACTGGCCGCAGGCAGCACCCACACCGCGCTGTACGCCGGCCCGGGGCGCGTGCTGCAGGTGGAGGTGCAGCCATGAGCCGCATCCCGCTGAGCCGCGACGACACCGCCATCCTGGTGCCGGCCTTGAACGAGTCGCTGCGCATCCGCGAAGTGGTCAACGACGCGCTGACCTATTGCTCGCAGGTGATCGTGATCGACGACGGCTCCGATGACGGCACCGCCGATTGCATCGCCGATTTGCCGGTCACCCTGATCCGCCACCCGCAGCGCATGGGCAAGGGTGCCGCGTTGCGCAGCGGCTTTGCCGAAGCCCAGCGGCAAGGCATGCGCGCGGTGATGACGATGGACGGCGACGGCCAGCACAAGGCGGCCGATTTCCCGCGCCTGCTGGCTGCAGCGAACCGCCACCCGGGCGCGGTGATCGTGGGCGCGCGCATGCGCAAGCGGGCCACCCAGCCCACCATCCGCCGCATCGGCAACGACTTCGGCGACTGGGGCATCGCCTGGGCCTGCGGCTTCCGCCTGGTCGACAGCCAGAGCGGCCAGCGCCTGTATCCGGCCTCGGTGTTCACCCTGCCCAACGTGCCCGGCGAAGGCTTCGTGTTCGAAGCACAATTGCTGATCTCCGCCGCGCGCCAGGCCGGTGCGCGCGTGGTCGCGGTGCCGATCGAAACCCGGTACGCGGGCACCTCGCCCGGCACCTTCCGTAAGAGCCATTTCCGGCTGGTCCGCGATCTGTGGAACATCACCTCGCATGTGGTCAAACAGGTGTGGGCCTACGGCCACGTCTGGCGCGAATACCGCCGCGTGCGCGCCCACCCGGTGCTGATTGACGACCCGGACGGCGAATTTGCTACTGTGCCCGCGGTCACCAAGAGCAATCCATCCACATGAGTGCACAACGCGCAGATGTCGTGATCACCGGCGGTGGCCTGGCCGGCCTGAGCCTGGCGCTGCAGTTGCGGCAACGCGATCCGGCACTGGCCATCACCGTGCTGGAACGCCGCGCGCACCCGGTGCGCGAGGCGGCCTTCAAGGTCGGCGAATCGACCGTGGAAATTGGCGCGCATTACTTCGCCGATGTGCTCGGCCTGCGCGAACATCTGGAAGCCGAGCAGATCCGCAAGTTCGGTTTCCGCTTCTTCTTCTCCGACAAGCGCGACGACATCGACCGCTGCACCGAACTGGGCGTCAGCAAGATCCTGCCGACGCCGTCATGGCAGATCGACCGCGGCCGCTTCGAGAACTTCCTCGGCGAGCGCGCGCGCGCGCAAGGCATCGCGTTTCTGGATAGCTGCAGCGTCAAGGGCGTGGACCTGAGCGATGACGATGCCAGCGACCACAGCGTGCGCTACGAACGCGGCGGCGAAGCCGGCACGCTCAACGCGCGCTGGGTGGTGGATGCCAGCGGCCGCGCAGGATTACTCAAGCGTAAGTTGGGCCTGGCGCAGGACAACGCGCACGACGCCAACGCGGTGTGGTGGCGAGTGGAAGGACTGATCGACCCCAATGCCTGGTCGCAGGACAGCAGCTGGCTGCAGCGCTGCACGCCGCCGGACCGCTGGCGTTCGACCAATCACATGTGCGGGCCGGGTTACTGGTTCTGGCTGATTCCGCTGTCGTCCGGTGCGCATTCGCTGGGCATCGTCTGCGATGCGGCGATGCATCCGCTGGAAACCATGAACACCCATGACAAGGCGATGGCCTGGCTGCGCACGCATCAGCCGCAGGTTGCCGCCACCCTGGACCAGACCGATTACCGGCTGCAGGACTTCCTGTTCCTGCGCAACTTCTCCTACGGCTGCAAGCAAGTGTTTTCCACCCAGCGCTGGGCGCTCACCGGCGAGGCGGGCGTGTTTCTGGACCCGTTCTATTCGCCTGGCAGCGACTTCATCGCCATCTCCAACACCTACATCTGCGAACTGATCGGCCGCGACCGCGCCGGCCGCTCGCTCAGTCCCTACGTGGAGCTTTACGAGCAGCTGTACTTCTCGTTCTACGAAAACACCTTGAGCCTGTATCAGGACCAGTACGCCTTGTTCGGCGATGCACAGGTGATGCCGGTCAAGGTGATCTGGGACTACACCTATTACTGGTCGTTGCTGGCGCCACTGTTCTGCAGCGGGCGCATCGCCGACCTGGGCCTGCTGGCGCGCATGAAGGCGGACTTCTTCTATGCGCGCGACATGAATCTGGCCATGCAGCGCGTGCTGCATGACTGGGGCCAGCACAACACCGCGCTGGGCACGGTTACCGGTGACGGCCGCCTGCTCGATCAATACCTGATCGGCTGGTTCAATGAACTCAACGGCGCACTGCACGACACCCTAGACGACGAGGCATTTGCCGCGCGCATCCACGCCAACATCGCGCGCATGGCAGTGCTGGCTCGCGAAATCCTGGAACAGGCCCGCCAACGCCACCCTGCCCTGCCCGACCACGGCCTGGCCGCACTCACCGCCAACGCCGTCGGCGACCCAATCCTCACCGCCGCGTGGTATGCCGACGCTGCGTGAGGTGCACAAAACGCGCCTAACCGGCGCGTTTTTTGTCGGTGCGGCCGCAGCCGAGCGCTAGGCCATGATTTGCCAGCATGGTCGCAGCCCGTTGCGTAGCGCATGCGAATGCACGCCGGCGTGGGCGACCGCTCGCTTGTTCCCGGAGGCTTAAATTCAGCCCATACCGCCGTTGATGCCAATCACCTGGCCGTTGATGTAACCAGCCACATCCGAGCACAGGAACGCCACCAGCGCGGCAACTTCGTCGGGTGTGCCAACGCGGCCAGCCGGCACCATCTGCTTGATCATCTCCGGCGCGAAGCTGTCGCCGACCATCTCGCTTTCGATCACGCCCGGTGCGACCACGTTGACGGCGATGCCGCGGCTGGCCATCTCGCGCGAGAGCGATTTACTGGCGCCGTGCAGCGCGGCCTTGGCGGCGGCGTAATTGGTCTGGCCGCGATTGCCCAGCACCGCCGCCACCGACGACACGCTGACGATGCGGCCCCAGCGCGCGCGCGCCATCGGCAGCAGCAGCGGTTGGGTGACATTGAAGAAGCCGTGCAGCGACACATCGATGACCCGATGCCACTGTTGCGCGTTCATGCCGGCCATCGGCGCATCGTCGTGGATGCCGGCATTGTTGACCACGATGTGGATCGGCCCGACCTCCAGCAACGCCGCCAATGCGTCCGCGCTGGCCTGCGCATCGGCCACATCGAAGGCGACCGCTTCGGCACTGCCGCCCGCGGCCACGATCGACGCCACCACTTCCTCGGCCCGGGCGAGATTGCGATTGGCATGCACAATGACGTGCCGGCCCTGCGCCGCTAGCTGACGGCAGATCGCACCGCCAAGATCGCCGCTACCGCCGGTGACCAGCGCACGGCGCTGTGGAACAGATGTGCTCATGGAAACCTCATCAGGGCCGCAATTGGCAGCAGCAAGCGCACCATCCTAGCGATTCACGCGCGTCGCCGGAACCGCCGCCCTACGTAGGAGCGCGCTTGCGCGCGATGACGCGTTCCCGTGAATGCCTATCGCGCGAGCGCGCTCCTACGCGAATAAGAGCAGCTATCAAAAACTACTGCGCAGCCGTCAGGCGGGCGCGGCCGGTGCTCGGAATCGGCATGTACCCACGTACACTCCGGTTCCTCCGCGCCGTCCGCACCCACCTGACGACTGCTCGCTACGTTTTGTTAGCTGCTCTAAGCAGCGATCGATTAGGCCTGCGCGGCGCCCAACATCACCGTGGCGCGCCCTTCGGCCAGCAGCTGCTCGCCGTGGGTGAGCCGGAAGCTGTATTGCTGGCTGTCCTCGCCCTGCAGCAACACCTGCGCTTCGCAGCTGATCGCATCGGGCAGGTCATCGAGATAGGCCACGTGCAAATCCACACCGCGCAGCGCCACCAGCATGCCGGGGCGCACCGGTTTGCCCGATGCCTGGCCCAGCAACCCACCGTGCACCGCCATCGCCTGCGCGCCGTATTCGCACAGATGCAGCGCGCGCAGGCGTCCATCGGCACGCAACGGGTGCTCGGCGCTGTGATGCGCGCGGCTCTGCACCACGATGCGCTGCGCGTCCCAGTCCAGCACCGCTTCCCACAGGCACATGGCACCCTGGTGCGGAATCAGCGCCGCAATCGCCTCACGTCCGAGCATCGGTCACCTCGCCTGCGGAGCGTTCCAGCGCCGGCTCACGCGACACCAGCAACGCCAGGATGAAATTGAACAGCACGCCCAGTGCGACCGTGCTGCCAATGGCGCGCAGCACCGGGATGCTGGAGGCCGCCAGCAACGCAAACACCAGCAGCGTCATCAGGCTGCAGACGATCAGCGCGTGCAAGGTGCGCAATTGATCGGCGTGATCATCGCCGGCATGGTCGAAGAACAGCGCGTAATCCAGGCCCAACCCCGCGGCAAGGATCAACGCGATCAGGTGGAACAGGTTGAGCTCCACGCCCATGCCGCGCAGGATCGCCAGAATCAGCACGGTGGTCAGTGCCATCGGCAGCAATACGCGCACGATTCGACGCGGGCTGCGCAGCGCAATCGCCACCGTTGCCGCCAGCAACAACGCGGCCAGCAGCAGCGCGCCGAGCACGCGCCCACGGTAGGCGGCGACCAGCGATTCGGACGCCTCCTTTAGATCGAGCAACTGCGCGCCGCTGCCTTGCACGGCGCTGGCGATGACGGCCGGATCGCGCAGGCCGGTGAGCGATACCAGCGCAGTGCTGCGGTCGCTACGCCCCAGCAACAGCCCGCCGACCGACGTCGCCAGCGGCGAGCCAGCCAGATCCTTCGGCGTCAGCGGCGCGGCCTGCTTGGCGGTCTGCAGATCCTGCAGGAACGGCGCAAACACATCGCTGCGAAACGGCGTGGCTGCCACCGCTTGTTGCAGCAGCGCGCTGGCCTGGGCTGCATCGGGCAACGCGGCCTGGCGTGCCTGCTGGGTCTTGGCGCTGGGCAAGTACCGCGCGGCCATGTCGTAACCGACCAAGGCACCCTCACGCACCAACGCATCCAGACGCGGGCGCAAACGCTCGCTGGCCTGCAGCGCGGCTTCGTCCGATGGCGCGGACAGCGCCAGCACATACCGCACATCCGGTGCGCCCAGTTCCTGGCGCAAATGGGTGTCCTGCGCCAGCGCCTTGGGCGGCACCGGAGTGAGTTTGGACAAGTCGTTCTGCCAGAACTGCCCAGGCGCAAAGGCAATCACCGCGATGCCCACCACCGCAATCACCGCCAGGCTGATGCGCGGGCGTGGCAGCCGCGCAATCGCGCGCCACAGCGCGGCCAGCAGGCGCGAATCGGCATAGTCGCGCGGCGCCGGATCGATCAACCACGGCAGCAGCCAGCGCGTGGTGACCGCCGCAGTGGCCAAGCCGGCGATGGTGAACACCGCCAACTGGCGCAGGCCGTCCACACCGGAAAACAGGAAGGTCACATAGGCAATGCAGGTGGACACCACGCCGGTGGCCAGCGTGGGCCACAGATGCCGCGCGTTGGCGCGTGGATCCAGGCCCGGGCGTTGATGACTGAACAGGTGGATCGGGTAGTCCTGCACTACGCCGATCAAGGTGAAGCCAAAGGCCACGGTGATGCCGTGCACGCCGTCGAACAGCAGCGCCACTGCGCCCAGGCCGGCCAGCCCGGCGCTGGCCAGCGGCAGCACACCGAGCACCGGAATCTTCCAGCTGCGGTAGGCCACCAGCAGCAACAGCACCAGACCCACGGTGTCCAGCGTGCCGATCCACTGCGCCTCGCCCTGCGTGCGCGCGGTAATTTCCACCGCGAACGCCCCCGGGCCAGTCAGCGTCATCCGCGTGGCAGTGCCGGCGCTGACCTTGACAAAGGCCGCCTGCACCGCGTCGTAGGCCAGTTGCTGGCCGGTCGGGTCGAAGCCGGCGGCACGCGTCTGTACCACCAGCAGCGCCGAGGTGCCGGCACGGTCGAACCACACCTCATCGCGTGTCTGCGGGGCGGCGGCTGGCTGCAAGGTTTCGGCCAGATGCAGCACTTCCAGCGTAGGGTCACGCGGCAGCAGCGGTTCCATCATCGCGCCGGCGGGCGAACCCAGATCCTGCACGCGCGCCTGCAGCGCCGTCTCCAGCGCAGCGGCATCCAGGGGTGCGGCATCGAAGCTGTCGCTGAGCAGGTAGCGGTACGGCAGCAGGCGCTGCGGAATCGCCTCCAGGCCAGCGCTACCGCCATTGCCGACCAGCTCGAACAGGTCCGGCTGCGCGGCCAGTGTGCGATACAGCGCGCGCGACTGCGCTGCCAAGGTCGCCGGGTCGCTGTTGGACAGCGACATCAGCAACAGCCGCGAGCCAGGGCCTTCGCCGAGTTCTTCGATCAACAGCTTCTGCGCCGGCGTGCGCGGAGCGGGCATGAACTTCCTTAAATCGCCCGACACCTTGAGCGTCTCGCTCAACCAGAAACCGGCCACCGCCAGCAGCGCCAACCACAGCAACGCCAAGCCGATGCGCCGGTTGGCATTCAACTCAAACGCCATGTGCCGGCTCCCGCTGCGTGGCCGAACGTGCACCGGCCGCACGCGCGGCATCGGGCAGCAACAGTGCTTTCAGTTTGCTGAGGGCGGGCATGAACTTCCTTAAATCGCCCGACACCTTGAGCATTTCGCTTAACCAGAAACCGACCACCGCCAGCAGCGCCAACCACAGCAACGCCAAGCCGATGCGCCGGTTGGCGTTCAATTCAGACGCCATGTGCCAGCTCCAATGTCATGGCACCACGTGCACCGGCCGGGTGCGACATCAAGAGGTGCTGGCGCTGTGCGCTGCCGATGGGCGCGATCACGCCGCCGGGCCGTGGCACAAGGTGGTGAGCGCCGCCGCGTCGGTCACGGCCGCCGCATCGCGTGCCGCACCGGCCAGCAAGGTGCGTTGCACATCGCCCTTGACCGGCACACTTTCGATGCAGCGCAGCTCATCGCCATGCCCGTACAGGCGCAACTCGCGCACCTGCTTGGCCACGGCCGCATCCTTGGGCTGCAACTGCAACTGCCAGGCCTGCGGCCGGCCCTGCCCGCTGACGCGGTACTGCTGTTCCAGCAAGGCGCGGTCGCCAGCGAGTAGTGCGCCGAAGCCGGACTTCAAGCCGGCCAGTTCGGGGACGCGGCTCAAGGAAAAACGACGCGGCGCTTTGCCTTCGCGTTCCAGCACGCCTTCGTCGCCGCGCAAGGTGGTCGTCTCGCGATACGGCGCGCTAACCTCACGCACCAGGGTTTGCGCATCCGGGCGGCGGTAATGGCCCTGCACGCGCAGCGGCGTCTTCAGCAGTGCCGAGCCGCGCAACTCCACGAACTCGGTGCTGACCGGGGCCGGGCGTGCCAGGCGTTGCAGCACCTGTCCCACATCCAGGGCCTCAGGCGGTGCGGCGCATAGCGGTGCGGCGCTGAACAGCAGTATCAGCATCCACGGCAGGGTGCGGCGCATCGGCATGATGGGTGTTCCAGAAATCGTAGAAGTTGAACCAGTTGTACGGCGCGTAGCGTGTGTAATGTTCCAGCCTGGCGGCGTAATCGCGCATGAGCACGGCCAGCACCGGCGCACGCTGCCGACGCGGCACGTCCAACCCTTCGCTGAAGGTCTCGAACGCCAGCTCGTAATGGTTGCCGCCGCGGTACAGGCCGAAGGCCAGCACCACCGGCACCTTGAGCGCAGCGGCAATCAGCCACGGCGAGGTCGGGAACATCGCATTACGGCCCAGGAACATCGCCGGCAACGCCGGGTCGCCCTCGCGCGGGCGATCGATCAGCAGCGCCACCAGCGCGCCGGCGTCGGTGGCTTCCTTGATCGCCATGACGATCGAGGTCGCGTCCATCCCGGCATCGATGATGTTGGCGGCCAGCTGCGGATTGAGCGCGCCCAGCAGATCGGTCATGGCGCGGTTATGTGCCTTGTCCAGCACCACCTTGACCTGCACGTCCGGGCGTTCGGTGGCCAGCACACGCAACGCATCGAAACTGCCCAGGTGCGAGCCGAAGATCAGCACGCCACGGCCGCGGTCCATCTGCGTGTGCAGTTGATCCAGCCCGGTGATATCGACCTGGAAGCGCTGCATCTGGCCGCACAGCATGTACACGCGGTCCAGGATGGTGGAGGCAAAGGTATGAATATGGCGCGCCACATCGCGCACCGTGGCCGGCCGGCCCAGCACACGTGCCAGGTAGGCGCGCGAGGCGGTTCGCTCAGGCCCGCGCACCAGCAGGAAGTACAGCGTGATCGGGTACAGCAGCGCGCGCCCGACCGAACGCCCGGCGTGCCGGGCAATGCCACGGATCAGCCACAGCGCGAACCGGCCGCCGCCCTCGGGGCGTTGTTTCCAGTGATTGCTCATGCCGCCGCCTCCGCCACCAGCTCGCCACTGACCAGCAACTGGCCGTCGCGCTGCACGCGGAAGCGCCAGCGCGGGCCATCGCCTTCCAGCGTCACCGAGGCCGTCTGGCCAGGCAACAACGGTTGCACGAACTTCACCTGCGGCAAGCGTGCGGGCGCACGCGCACCGTGCACCGCTTCCACGGCCTGCAGCACGTGGTCGAGCACCACCACGCCAGGCACCACCGGGCGGCCGGGAAAATGCCCAGGCAGGGAGGGATGATCATGCGGCACGACGAAATCCATAAGCGTGGAACTCAGATCCTGGGTTGAAGCATTGCAGCCACCATACGGTGTGCCTGCTCGGTCAATTGTTGGCGGTCCGGCGCGTCCGGCCCGGTCACCGGGATGGGCGCGCCGATGCGCACGCGGATCACGCCGGGCCTGACCCGGAACAGCCCGTCCACCGGCAACACCTTGCCGCATCCATCCACGGCCACCGGCACCACCTGCACACCAGCATCGATAGCGGCCTGCAGTAGCCCGGCCTTGAATGGCAATAGTGCGCCTGTGCGGCTGCGCGTGCCTTCGGGAAACAGACACAACTGTTGGCCATTGCGCAGCAAGGCGGCTGCCTGCCGGCGCACCATCGCACCGGCGCGGCGGCTGTCGCGGTCCAGGAACAGCATGCCGGTGGCGCGCGCATACCAGTTCACGAACGGCACCTTGAGCATTTCTTCCTTGAGCAGGAAGCGCAGCGGCACCGGCAAGGCGTAGAACAACGCGCAGATGTCGATGATCGACTGGTGGTTGCTGACGAACAGATAGTTCTTGGACCAGTCCACGCGCTCGCGGCCTTCCACGATCACCTTGGCACCGGCGCCGCGAAACAGCACCGGCGCCCACATCCAGGCGCCCATGCGCAGCAGCCGGTCCGCATCGCGCGTGATCGCCAGCAGCACCAGCGCATACACGATCCCGCCGGCGGTAAACGCCAGCGTGAATGCGAATTGCAGCAGGTTGAACACAGCCCACGCCAAGCGCGACGGCATCCTTGCCAACGGCATTTTTGTCTTGTCCCCGAAAATGTGCACGTACGTCGGTGCCCCTGGCTACACCGTCAGCGTAGCAAATCGCGCCAGAATTCCGGCCCGAGCTGCGCCATCTGGCGCAAGAAGTCGGGCAGATTACGATAGGGGCGCTGCGGAAACCAGCGGCCGCGCAACAGATATTCGCCAACGAAGAACCCGCCGACCACGCCATAGGCCAGCAGATTGGCGAACAACGAGGCGCGCGCGTCGCTGATCGGCAGCGGTGAGGCGTAGCCCAGCTGCGCCAGCACGCCACTGGGCTCGGCGCACAGCCCCAGCACCAGATTGACCAGGGTCAGCAGCGACAACAGCACCGCCCAGCCCAGCGTGAGCCGGCGCGTGTAGGTGTATTGCGCAGGAGTGATCGGCATGCCCGCCTGGCGGTACAGCCCTTCGACGATGCGGGTGATCAGCGGCGTGCGCCCGCGGCGCAGGCTGCGGCCGAAGAACCAGGCAATCCAGCCCGTGAACACCACCGGCGGCGCGGCCAGCAGCAGCATGGCATAGGGCGAGTGCCACAGCGCGCCCAGCCCCACCAGAATCAGCGCCGCCAGCGCCCACGCCCACAAACGGCGGCTGGCCAGCGGCTCGATCAACACCATGGCCAGCAGCAAGCCGCCGGCGATGACGGCTAAGTCCGAGCGATGCGTGGCGTTGGCCCAGTGCGCCAGCGGCGAATAAGCCACGGCCAGCAGCACGCCCAGCCCCAACACCCACGGCGCCGCTTCGGCAGGCGGCGTGGCCGGGTCTTCAGGTGGTCTTGTTGGCTTCGACATGCGCCGACAATGCGCGCAGCGACGCGAAGATGCGACGGTTCTCGTCGTTGTCCGAACGCAGCTGGAAGCCGTAGCGCTTGCTGATCGCCAGCGCCAGTTCCAGCGCGTCGATCGAATCCAGCCCCAGGCCGGTATTGAACAGTGGCGCTTCCGGATCGATGTCGGCGGGCTGGACGTCTTCCAGGTTCAGGCTTTCGACCAGGAGTTCGGCCAGTTCACGTTCGGCAGCGGTTTGCGAGGACATCCAGAGAGCTTCCAGGCTGAGGGGTGCGGGTAACGATTGCGGTGATCGGCGCCAGGGCATAACTGTCCCGGGCCGCCGGGCAGGCTATCATGACTCAATGACGCTCGCCCGCTGCAGGTTCGTTCCAGGATGACTTCCACTGTTGTTCGCCCCACCCCGTCCGCCATGCCGGCAGCCGGGCAGGCTCCCGGGCCGGAGTGTCCGGATGTATTGATCATCGGCGGTGGCCCCGCCGGTTGCGCCGCCGCCATCGTGCTCGCGCAGCAGGGCTGGGCCGTGACCCTGCTGGAAAAAGAGCAGCACCCGCGCTTCCACATCGGCGAGTCGCTGCTGCCGATGAACATCCCGATCCTCGAACGCCTGGGCGTGCTGGAGCAGGTGCGCGCCATTGGCGTGCTCAAGCGTGGCGCCGACTTTCCCAATGATGCCGGCGGCTACAATACCTTCCGCTTTTCGCATGCGCTCGATGCCAAGGCCGACTACGCCTTCCAGGTGCCGCGTGCGCAGTTCGACCAGGTGCTGTTCGCGCGGGCGCGGGAGGTTGGCGTGGATGCGCGCGAACAGGTCAAGGTGGAGAGCGTGGCGTTCGATGGCGAGCAGCCGGTACTGCAGGCACGCGGCGTGGACGGCGTGCAGCAGTTCCGCCCGCGTTATCTGCTCGACGCCAGCGGCCGCGACACCTTTATGGGCAATCGCCTCAAGCTCAAGCGTGCCAATGCGAAGCACCAGTCGGCGGCGGTGTTCAGCCATTTCCGTGGGGTGACCCGGCGCCCGGGCGAGGACGCCGGCAACATCAGCATCTACCGCCATGCGCATGGCTGGATGTGGCTGATTCCGCTCCCAGACGATGTGATGAGCGTGGGCGCGGTCTGCTACCCCGACTACATGAAGACCCGCAAGGGCGACAGCGAAGGCTTTTTGCTGCGCACGCTGGCGTTGAATCCGGAAGTGGCCGCGCGCATGGCCGATGCCGAGCGCGTGGCGCCGGTGCACGCCACCGGCAACTACGCCTACGAATGCACGCGCATGAGTGGCCCGCGCTGGCTGCTGCTCGGCGATGCCTACACATTTGTCGACCCGATGTTTTCCTCCGGCGTGTTCCTGGCCATGCACAGCGCCGAACGCGGCGCGGCCATGGTGGATGCGGTGCTGCGCGCGCCGCAGCGCGAAGCCAGCCTGCAGCGCGCGCTGTCGCGCGAGCTGGCGCGCGGCCTGAGCGAGTTCAAGTGGTTCATCTACCGCTTCACCTCGCCCACCATGCGCGCACTGTTCGCGCAGCCGCAGAACGTGTGGCAGGTGGAACAGGCGGTGGTGGCGATGCTTGCCGGCGATGTGTTCGACAGCCCCAAGGTGCGCCGCCGCTTGCGCGTGTTCCGCGCCATCTATTCCGTCACCGCGCTGTCGATGCTGCCGCGCGCCTGGCATGCCTGGCGGCATCGCCGGCGCCAGGCCCGGCTCGGCTTCGACGGTGACACCTTGCACAGAGACGCTCCATGACCGCGCCAACGCTCCAGCACAACCAGACCGTGCGGCATCCGCGCCTGCAGGTCGACTATGTCGCGCAGACCGATCCCTCCACGCTGCTGCAGGATGCGCAGGTGCTGGCGGTGTTCGGTTTCGGCGATGCCGCGCCGCGCCTGGACGACCCACGCTATTTGCGCGTGCCACTGCAGCCGTACGCGGCCGATGTGCTGGAAGTCTGGCGCACCGATGCGCCGGTGCGCAGCGGCCGCGACGGCAACATTGCCTGGTCCAGCGACGGCCGCCTGCAGTTCGGCGTGATCGAGATCGACGAGCAGGATGTCGAGATCGAAGAAGCCGCCGCCAAGGCGTATGCGGAGATCACCGCGTTCGTCTCCGGCAGCCAGACGCCGCGCCTGTTGCGCATCTGGAATTACCTGGATGCGATCACGCTGGGCAGCGGCGACCGCGAACGCTATCGGCAGTTCTGCGTGGGCCGTGCGCGCGGCCTGGGCGCCTTCGATGTTGCCCAGTTGCCTGCCGCCACTGCCGTGGGCCGCTGCGATGCCGAGCGCATCATCCAGATCTACTGGCTGGCCGCAGCCGACGCCGGCACGCCGCTGGAAAATCCACGCCAGGTCAGCGCCTACAACTACCCGCGCCAGTACGGCCCGCAGCCGCCAAGTTTTGCCCGCGCGATGCTGCCACCGGCCGGCGGCGACATGCCGCTGCTGCTCTCCGGCACCGCTGCAGTGGTTGGCCACGCCTCCATGCACACCGGGCAGCTGCTCGCGCAGCTGGAAGAAACCTTCGCCAATTTCGACGCCCTGCTCGGCGCCGCGCGCCAGCACGCACCCGGCCTACCGGCGCAGTTTGGCGCCGGCACCCGCCTGAAGGTCTACGTGCGCGAACGCGACGATCTACCCAAGGTGGCCCAGGCCCTGGACGCACGCTTCGGCGACGCGGTCCCGCGCCTGTTGCTGCACGCGGTGATCTGCCGCGACGAACTGGCGGTGGAGATCGATGGGGTGCACGGCTGAAGGATGCCGTGCGTGCGGATGCTGCGGGCCGGGACGACCCGCCGGCCGGCGATCCACTGACACGCGCATTGCCTTATGCAGTATGCGGCATGCGCAGGCAGAGACGACCATCATTCTGCGGATTTCATGATGGCCCGAGCACGCGATGCTCAGCCCAAGGCCGTCTACACGCCTGCAACCGATCCGCTTCGGCCATCAACGACACGCTGTCGGCTGTTGCAATGGAAGTCCATACATGAATGTTAGGAATCACCCACGCCCATGCAGTACAGACCCCGCACCATGAGCGCTACTGGTGTAGGCGGCTCGCCATCTCCTAGCTCAAGCCAGTTGGAATCTACTTCATTCGGATCAAGTGCGCCGAGTTCGAACGCGTTCGTTATTAGGTGACCAGTTTGCACGTCCTGGAAGCCCCGGACTTTGGCTATAGGCATTTGGCCGAAAAAGCGCCTTCTCGACACGCGAAGTAGCGCCATGAGCTCGATTGGCACTACTTGGCCGTAGCCATTATCAATTCGCGCCACATCATCTACGCAGACCGGAACCTCGTGCTCGCCCGGCTCCATTGGAAATCTACCCAGATCCCAGTTCCTGGCAGCCACCTCCGCTATCGTGCCGATTGCTACGCCGCCATTATCCAAGAGCGCCACCGCACCAGTGTTGGATGGAATCTTGAGCGGAAGCGGCAGCGAGAATGATAGGCGCAGAGAGATTTGCACACTCCGGTAGTCGCAGATTGTGGGTAGCGACACTGAGCAACGCCATTTGTGTGGGTTTGTATCGACTGGCCGATACGTCTCGATTCCGTTGCTCGCTGCGAGTTGGAGCGCTGGCCTAGTGAAACCGCCTGGGCAGACAAGTACGCCCTTCGAGATGCGGGTGTCTTGAAGCAGAGACTGGAACTCGCCTACGACATTGACGTCCGCCGGGGTGCCATGATCCTTGCATTCGATGGCGATCTGGATCGGGAACTGTCCGACTTGAGCGCGAATGAGCACATCAATCTGGTGATCAGTGCCAGAGCTCCGTCCCGGCACTTTAACGTTGTGCAGGATAGTGCCTGCTGGTGAGAGACTCTGTTGAATCTCCGCCGCCAAGTGTTCTAGCTTTTTCCAGTCTGGCGTCGACATTGCTGTGAGCCCTAACACTTGAATTAAGCCGACTTGCAAAGCAACTTCGGCTTGAAATGAGTTGTAAGGAAGTAAGCAGTCGCGAAGGTTGGATGGTGCAACCATGCTCCCCAGCACTGCCGCCTGGGCCGAGTGTGCCACAGCTTGCCAGATGGAGCTTGCCCAGCGATGCCCCGGTGCGGGCTGCCACCGAAGACAAATGCAACACGCGCAGCGCGGCAATGACGTACGAGGGCAAAGCGCCGAACTTACCGCACCCAGCAACGGTGATGACGACTTCCCGAAGCCGACCGCATGCATGCCAGCGAACCGGCCGAAGCCGGACCCACCAACCGACGTGCTCCCCACGGCCTAACTCTGCGCGCATCCAGCGCCTCCAGTGAGCCATCAGCTCATCCGGCCGGCGTGAGCGAGCTGCAGACGGGCTTACCCAGCCTCACTCGCCCTTGAGCAACCCCAACACCAGATCGCGCGGGAGCTTGCCGGTTTCATTGCGTGGCAGGGCGGCGAGCTTGCGCAGGCGGCGCGGCAGGAAGACCGGGTCGAAGCTGCCGCGCAAGGCGGTGAGGATTTGTGCCTCGTCCAGGCTCGGGGCCACCACCAGCGCGGCGATGCGGCCCACCGATTGGCCGTGTTCCGGCGCGAGTTGCACGATGGTGCCGTCGACCACGCCCGGCACGGCGAGCAGGCGGCGGGTGAGATCTGCGAGCGAGGCGCGTTTGCCGGCGATTTCCAGCAGATCGGCCTGGCGGCCACGCACCTGGAAACGGCCATCGGCGGCCACGTCCATCATGTCGGCCAGCAGCACCGGGCTGGCCAGATGCGGCGCGTGCACCAAGGTGCCGGCGGCCTGCGATTCCAGACGCACGCCGGGCAGCGGCGTCCAGGCAGCTTCCACGGCGGTACGCCGCACCGCAAACACGCAGGTTTCGGTGGAACCGAACATCTCGCGCACTTCCCCGCCAAAGCGCGCTTCGGCGGCGGCCGCCACCTCCTGCGCCAGCGGTGCAGTGGCCGAGACGATGCCCACCAGCGGCGGCAGGTGCACGCCCGATTCGACCAGCGCGCGCAGATGCACCGGCGTGGTCACCAGCACGCGCGGCTCGGGAATCTCCGCAAGCGCACGCGCCACATCATCGGGGAAGAACGGACGGCCGGCATGCACCGCCAGTGCGGTGACCATCGGCAGCAGCACCGACAGCTCCATGCCGTACATGTGTTGCGGCGGCACGGTGGCCACCACGTGCGGCACCGCGTCGGTGTGCGCCCACAGGCTCTGCAACGCCACCAGATCCTGCCGCGTGCTGGTCAGGAAACTGCCCCAGGTCTTGGGATTGGGTTGCGGCGCGCCGGTGCTGCCGGAGGTGAAGCCGATCGCCACCAGGGCATCGTCGGCCAGCATCGGGACCGGGCCTTCCAGCCGCGGCAAGTCCGCCGGCAATTGCCAATAGCGCGGCGGCGCCAGTTCCAGCGCCAGATCGCCCAGGCAGTACGCATCGGCGTGGCGCGCCTGCACTTCGCCCACCACCGCCGGCGCGCGCGAAGACGGCAGCAGCGACACCTGCCCACGCACCGCGCAGGCGTAAAACGCCACCATGAAGCGATAGCGGTCCTCGCACAGGTTCACTGCGTGGCGGCCGTCGGGCAGCAACTGCGCCAGGCCATGCACGTGTGCGATGAAGGTGGCCAGGTCCACCGCCTGCCCATCGCGCCACGCCAACGGCCGGCCGGGTTCGCCAACGGCCAACGGATGGGACAGCGGAGTGGACGGACTGGGCATGGGCACCGGGGATCGCAAAAGCGCGCTAGCTTGGCGGCCCCCTGCGCTGCTGGCAAGTCGGGGCATTCCTGGCATTGGCTGATAGTCGGCGCTCATGACGGCGCGTGTTCGCGGCAATGTCGCTACTTCGCTGCTGTGTGCAGGGCGGCGTGGCACCGGAATGCGCGCGTGGGAAGCGTAGAGCGCTTGGCACACGCGCTGATAGGCGCCGCATAAATATGCACGCATCGCCGACGCGTGATTCGTGCAGCGATCGCGCGCTCGTCGCCGGATGAGCGTCAATGCAAGCGCTCTGCCGCTGGCCCACCGAAACACGCTGCGATCGTGAAACGCGGTTGATCGCCACAATTCCCAGCACAGGCGCTTGCTCAATCGCGGCCGCCTCGCACGACAACGCAGTCCGCAGCGCGGCTCTAGTCCAGCCTGCTTCAATTACAGCAATGGCCACCGATGACCCGCGTATAGACGCCATCACGCATGACCTGTGGCCCAGCCCCGTGCGGAAACGAACTGCTAGGCTTGCCCGCTCTTCTTGCGTTTCGATCCTGCCCGATGCCCAGACTGTTGCCGTTGTCCCTCCTGTTGCTGGCCGCCACTGCGCAGGCGCAGTCCACCGCACCGCTCACCATCGAACAGGTGATGGCCGACCCGGACTGGATCGGGCCGTCGGTCGAGCAGGCCTGGTGGCAATGGGACGGCAAGCAGGTGCAGTACCAGCTCAAGCGCGAAGGCAGCCCGGTGCGCGATACCTATCGCCAGCCCGCAGCGGGCGGCGCCGCCGCCGAGCGTGTGGCCGACACCGCGCGTGCGGGGCTGGATGCCGCCAACCCGAGCTACGACGCCGGCCGGCAACGCATGCTGTTTGCGCGCAACGGTGACATCTTCCTGCGCGATCTGCGCTCCGGGGCGCTGACCCAGCTGACCCGCAGCAACGAGGTCGAATCGCGCCCGCAATTCGCCAGCGATGGCGGTGCGATCTGGCGCGCCGGCAACAACTGGTACCACTGGCGTGCCGATGGCGGTACCGCGCAGGTGGCAGTGGTGAAGGCCGAGCGCGATCCCAACGCCGCGCCCAAGGCCGATGTGCTGCGCGAGCAGCAACTGGCCACCCTGGCCACCTTGCGCCGCGACCGCGAGCAACGCGAGGCGTTGCGCACCCAGGACGATGCCTGGCGCCGCGCCGACAGCACGCGCGCACCGGCACCGGTGTATCTGGGCGATGAGGTGGAGATCGTCGACAGCGCGCTGTCGCCGGATGGACGCCATCTGCTGGTGGTCACCCAGGCCAAGGGCGCCGACGAGGGCCAGGACGGCAAGATGCCCAAGTACGTCACCGAATCCGGCTACGAGGAATTCCAGGAAGTCCGCACCCGCGTTGGCCGCAATGCCCCGGTGGCGCACGCGCTGTGGCTGGTGGACGTGGCTGCCGGCAGTGCCAGAGCGCTGTCGTTCGACCCGTTGCCCGGCATCGCCACCGACCCGCTGGCCGCGCTGCGCAAGGCGGCCAAGAAAGATCCGCTCAAGGGCAACCGTGCCGTGCGCGTGGAAAGCGACGGCGATGGCAGCGGCCCGGCCGTGCACTGGAGCGATGACGGACGCAACGTGGCGGTGGAAATCCGCGCCGTGGACAACAAGGACCGCTGGATCGCCAGCGTGGATCTGGACGATGCCAAGCTGCAGCCGCGCCATCGCCTGAGCGACAGCGCCTGGATCAACTGGGGCTTCAACGAATTCGGCTGGCTGCCGGACAACCGCACGCTGTGGCTGCTGTCGGAAGAATCCGGCTATTCGCAGCTGTACACGGTGGAAGGCAATGGCAAGCCACGCCAGCGCACCCGCGGCACGTTCGAAGTGTCCGCACCGGTGCCCAGCGCCGATGGCAGCGGGATGTTCTTCCTGTGCAACCGGAAATGGCCGGGCGATTACGAGGTGTGCAAGCTGGATCTGCGCACCGATCAGCTCAGCGAAGTCACCGCGCTCGACGGCGTGGAAGATTTCAGCCTGTCGCCGAACGGCCAGCAGGTGCTGGTGCGCTATTCCGGCAGCTACCTGCCCCCGCAGCTGGCGGTGGTGCCGGCCGCTGGCGGCCAGGCCACGGTGCTCACCGACACGCGCACCCCTGCATTCAAGGCGCAGCCGTGGATTGCGCCGCAATACGTGCAGGTGCCTTCAACGCACGGCGCCGGAACGGTGTGGGGCAAGTACTACGGCCCGCAGCATCCCGAGCCCGGCAAGCAGTACCCGATCGTGATGTTCGTGCACGGCGCCGGCTACCTGCAGAACGTGTCGGCGCGCTACACGCCGTATTTCCGCGAGCAGATGTTCCATAACCTGCTGGTGCAGCAGGGCTACATCGTGCTGGATCTGGACTACCGCGCCTCCGAAGGTTACGGGCGCGACTGGCGCACCGCGATCTATCGCAACATGGGCCATCCGGAACTGGAAGACTATCTGGACGGCCTGCAGTGGCTGGTCGACACCAAGCAGGGCGATCGCGCGCGTGCGGGCATCTACGGCGGCTCCTACGGCGGTTTCATGACCTACATGGCGCTGTTCCGCAGCCCGGGCACGTTCAAGGCCGGCGCCGCGCTGCGGCCGGTCGGCGACTGGATGCAGTACAACCACGAGTACACCTCCAACATCCTCAACACCCCCGACCTCGACCCGCAGGCCTACAAGACCTCCTCGCCGATCAACTATGCCGACGGCTTGCGCGACCATCTGTTGATTGCGCACGGCATGATCGACGACAACGTGTTCTTCAAGGACTCGGTCGACATGACCCAGAAGCTGGTCGAGCTGCACAAGGACAACTGGCAGGTGGCGCCGTATCCGCTGGAGCGCCACGGCTTCACGCGGGCTGATTCGTGGCTGGATGAGTACAAGCGCATCCTCAAGCTGTTCAACGAACAGGTGAAGCCGTAACGGCAGCGGTCTTGCCAGGGCGATGCGTCGTGCATCGCCATGGCGTGGAGGTAATGCCGGCATTGCGTTCGCCGCCCTCCACGCTGGTGATGTTATGCAGGTACGACCGCCAGCGCGCGTGATTTTGGGTAATTGCATGTGTGGCGGCCTATCGGCACCGGCGTACTTGCCAGTGTCCGAATGATCCGATTGCTAAGTTAGGAGCGCACCTGGGCGCGACGGGACTTCCCGGTAACGCCTCATGGCGCCCAAGTGCGCTCCTACGATGGGATGCTGCGGCTAAGGGGAACACGCGAGATCGGCTGCCAGCGCTGCGTCGACCGATGATCGGAGCAGCGTATGCCGACCACGTGTGCGCGCACGGCAGTGACGCTGTAACGCACTCACCCCACCCTACGTGTCACGCCTTAAGCTTGGTGCAGGATCGGCAGCAGGCGTGCGTGTATGCGCCCCGTGCGCCGGTCCGCTGCCTGACCGGTGCGCCACCGGCCGTGCGGCGGCGCCATCCACTCCTCAATCGGCGCGTAGAAGGAATCGCGATGGGCCTGTGGGACCGTTTGTTTGGACGCAAGACCCCGGCGACACCGCCGCCCGCTGCAGCGCAAGCCGCGCCCGCCGCTGCCGCGGATGTAGACGCCGCTGCCGACATCGATCCACAGCTGCAGCCCGCGCTGGCGCTGTTCCAGCAGGGCGATCACGTCGGTGCGTACAACGCCGCAGTGGCGCATCTGGACGTCGGTGCCGATGCGCACCGCCTGTGCGCGATCTCGCTGAGCGCCCTGGGTCGGTACCACGAAGCGTTTCCGCATTGGCTGGCGTTGTTCGAGGTGGAGCAGAGCGCGCACAACGCGCTGCAACTGGCCACCACCTCGGTGATGTGCAACGAGATCGACCGCGGCGAAGCCTGGCTGATGAAGTTCGACCAGTTGAACGAGCAGGAACGCGCCACCTCGCCGGCCACCGCACGTACCAATTTCCTCAGCGCGCTGACCCAGGCCGGCCACGGCGAGCATGCATTGCCGCACCTGGAATGGCTGCGCGAAGCGTATGCCGGCATGTCGATCACCGATGGGCATTTCCTGTTCGTCCGCGGGCTGCCGTTCTTCGAAACGTTTCTGGAGCGCAGCACACCACTGTTGCGCGTCTGCCTGCCCGCCGATGCGCTGGCCGACTGGTATCTGCAGATGCAGCCGGCGCTGGATGCACCGGGCCAGGCGGCAGTGGCCGCGCACGTCGCCTCACTGCAATGAACCGCACGCTGGCACCGGCAACGCGCGGCGGGTTCGTCACGCCAATGGCGTGGGTGTCGCTGCTGCTGGGCGTGGCCAGCGCGCTGACCAACCTGCTGCAGATCCTGCTGATCGTGCTGGTTCCCGGCTCCACCGCGCTGCCACTGCCCCCGGGAATGCGCATGCCCGCCTCCTGGCAATGGCTGATCGACCATGCGGTGAGCCTGTCGGTGCTGGGCGTGGTGCTGTCGGTGGCCTTCGCCTGGATGAGCTGGGCCTTGCTGCAGCGGCGTGAGTGGGCGCGGATCGGCTTCGTGCTGGTGCTGGTGATCACCGGGCTGCTCAATTTCGGGGGCTTGGCCCTGATCGGGCCGCTGTTCGATGGCCTGCAGTCGATGCTGCCGGCAGACATCCTGCACAGCCCGGAGTGGCCGCAGATGCAGGCGCGCCTGCAGACCACGCGGCTGATGGCGCTGCTGCTCACCGGCCTCGGTGCGCTGGTGATCGCGCTGTTTCAGTGCGCCCTGGCGTGGCGGCTGTGCGCGCCTGCGGTACGCGCGGAGTTTGCGGCCTCGCCACGGGGCTGATCGTTCGCCTGGAATCATGGCTGGGAGCGGTTGTCTTCAATCGAAGAGACCTCGCGTGCGTGGCGCCCGCGCCGCCTGCGAGGCACGCTGTCGATCCAGCCCGGAAAAAGCCTTTCGCGACCGCCCTGCCGCCCAAGCCCCTGCGCGCAGTTGGCACTGCACCTCCACGGTGGATCGGGCGTTGTGGCGACGACCTGGCTGCCCTGCATGCGAACGACCAGACGACCCACCGCGTCGCACCGCGACACCTTGGCGCGTGTGCGAAATGCACGCAGCGCGGTGCACCGCTTAGAATCGAGGCATGAACGAATTCGACCGTGTACGTGACTATCTGACCGATCTGCAGGACCGCATCTGCGCCGCCGTGGAAGCCATCGATGGCAAGGCGCGCTTTGCCGAGGACTTGTGGCAGCGCGCGGAAGGCGGCGGTGGGCGCACCCGCATCCTGCGCGACGGTGCCGTGTTCGAACAGGCCGGCATCGGCTTCTCCGACGTGTCCGGCGCGCGGCTGCCGCCCTCGGCCAGCGCGCATCGGCCCGAGCTGGCGGGCGCCACCTGGCGTGCCTGCGGGGTGTCGCTGGTGTTCCACCCGCACAATCCGCACATCCCGACCACGCACGCCAACGTGCGCTACTTCCGCGCCGAGCGCGATGGCGAGATGGTGGCGGCCTGGTTCGGCGGCGGCTTCGACCTGACCCCGTTCTACCCGGTCGACGAAGACGTGATGCACTGGCACCGCACCGCACAGGCGCTATGCGCGCCGTTTGGCGAGGAGCGTTACGCCGCGCACAAGCGCTGGTGCGACGAGTACTTCTTCCTGCGCCACCGCAACGAGACCCGCGGCGTGGGCGGGCTGTTCTTCGACGACCTGGGCCAGGACTTCGAACGCGACTTCGCCTACCAGCGCGCGGTCGGGGACGGTTTCCTGGACGCCTACCTGCCGATCGTCGAACGCCGCAAGGACACGCCCTACGGCGAGGCTGAGCGCGCCTTCCAGCTGTACCGGCGTGGCCGCTACGTGGAGTTCAACCTGGTCTACGACCGCGGCACCCTGTTCGGGCTGCAGAGCGGTGGCCGCGCCGAGAGCATCCTGATGAGCCTGCCGCCGCAGGTGCGCTGGGAATATGGATTCCAGCCGCAACCGGGAAGCGCCGAGGCACGTCTGGCTGATTATTTGATTCCGCGCGATTGGCTCGGCTGAATGTCCAAACGCGTCACCGATGAAACACAGTGTTGATTCACGGATTAAATCGGCCCTATTTAAATTTGTGATTGCGGACGAAACCAGGTCGCCCCGTCATTCGATGAACTGGTTATGTTGCGCTGCACGCAGTGACGCGTGCACTGTGGCTCTCAGCACGCTCACTAAAAGCGCCGAAGAGTGCCATCCGCCACCGCCGCTACGCTGTAGGCCCGAGGCCGATTCACCGCTGTAGCACTGCGGCATACATGGCCTGCGTGAGAAATCGCAGGCAATAAAAAGCCCCGCAGACCAGGGGGAGGTCGGCGGGGCCAGGGAACGGAAACTTGGGGAGGAGTTTCCGCTCCGAGATCTGCTCCAGGGGATGGGAGAGATCTGCCGACAGGCGTTGCGCCCGTCGAGGGATATAACACCATTTTCTACATTGATGGATCGTGAAGATCGCCGTTAAGAATTTGTAGAATTTAGCGGTTATTCAGTGCTGCGGCGCGGTGCGAGTTTCTGAATATTCTGATCTGCGTATTCAGCATACGAGGCATGCGCTGCACCATCAATGCGCCTCGTCCCAGTTATCGCCCACGCCAGAATCGACCACCAGCGGCACGCGCAGGCTGGCGGCCGCGGACATGCGCGCGGTGACCTCGGCCAGCAGCGTGTCGACGAAGTCGGCGTCGGCCTCGAACACCAGTTCGTCGTGCACCTGCAGGATCATCAGGGCGCGCTGCGCGTGATCGGCAATCCAGCCATCCACGCTGACCATGGCGCGCTTGATGATGTCGGCGGCGGTGCCCTGCATCGGCGCGTTGATGGCCGCGCGCTCGGCGCCGGCGCGTTGGCCCTGGCTGCCGGCGTTGATGAAGTCCAGATACAGCCGGCGGCCGAACACGGTTTCCACGTAGCCCTTGTCGCGGGCCTGCTGGCGAGTGGTTTCCATGAAATCGCGCACGCCCGGGTAACGGCTAAAGTACAGCGCGATGTAATCCTGCGCCTCGCCACGGCCGATGCCGAGCTGGCGGGCAAGACCAAACGCGCTCATGCCGTACATCAGGCCGAAGTTGATCGCCTTGGCGGCGCGGCGCTCGTCAGCGCTGACGGTGTCGATGGTGCGGCCGAACACCTCGGCGGCGGTGGCGCGGTGCACGTCGGCGCCGGACTCGAACGCACCGACCAGGCCGGGATCGCCGGACAGGTGGGCCATGATGCGCAGTTCGATCTGCGAGTAATCGCAGGCGATCAGCTTGCGCCCGGCCGGGGCGACGAAGGCGCGGCGGATGCGGCGGCCGTCTTCGGTGCGGATCGGGATGTTCTGCAGGTTGGGATCGGACGAGGACAGCCGCCCGGTGGCCGCGCCGGCCTGGTGGTAGCTGGTGTGCACGCGCCCGGACTGCGGGTGGATCATCTCCGGCAGCTTGTCGGTGTAGGTGCTGCGCAGCTTGGTCAGGCCGCGGTATTCCAGGATCACCCGCGGCAGCTCGTGCTGGTCGGCGATGGCTTCCAGCGCCTCTTCGTTGGTCGAAGGCTGGCCCTTGGGCGTCTTGACCACGGCGGGCAGCTTGAGCTCGTCGAACAGCAGCGCCTGCAGCTGCTTGGGCGAATCCAGGTTGAAGCTGCGCCCGGCCAGCTCGGTGGCCTTCTGCTGGGCGGCGAGCATGCGCTTGGACAGGTCCGCGCTCTGGCGGCGCAGTTCGGCCGCGTCCACGCACACGCCGTTGGCTTCGATGCGCGCCAGCACTTCCACCAGCGGCATCTCGATGTCGCGGTAGACCTGCTCCAGGCCCGGCTCGGCGGCCAGCCTGGGGCCGAGCACCTGGTGCAGGCGCAGGGTGATGTCGGCATCTTCGGCGGCGTAGCGGGTGGCGTCGTCCAGGCTGATCTGGGCGAACGGGATCTGCTTGGCGCCCTTGCCGCAGACGTCCTCGTACTTGACCGTGTCGTAGCCCAGGTAGCGCTTGGCCAGGCTGTCCATGTCGTGGCGGGCGCTGCCGGAATTGAGCACGAAGCTCTCCAGCAGGGTGTCGTCGCTGTAGCCGGCCAGGGCGATGCCGTGGCGGCGCATCACGTGCAGGTCGTACTTGCCGTGCTGGCCGAGCTTGCGCACCGCAGGGTCGGTGAGCAGCGGCGCCAGCTGCGCCAGCGCCTGGGCACGGTCGAGCTGGGCCGGGGCGCCGGGGAAGTTGTGGCCGAACGGCAGATACGCCGCCTGGCCGGGCTCGGCGGCCACGCTCAGGCCGATCAGGTCGGCCTGCAGCGGGTCCAGGCTGTCTGTTTCGGTATCGAAGGCGAACTGGCCGGCGGCGCGCAGGCGCGCGATCCAGCTGTCGAGCTGTTCCTGGGTCAGGATGGTCTCGTACTGGCCGGGCGCCGACAGCGCGGGGTCCACTTCCATCGGGGCGCTGACCGGGCCGGACACGAAGCCGGTGCCGCGCGCGCGGCCGGGTTCGGTGCGGGCGCTGGCGGCGGCGGCTCCCAACGGCATCGGTTCGGTCAGCAGGCCGGCCTGGGCGGCTGCACCGCCGAGTTCGCGCAGTGCCTGGGTGAAGCCGTAGCGTGCGTACAGCACCGCCAGCGTTTCGGCGTTGGGCTCGCGCAGGTCCAGCGCGCGCGGGCCGCTGGCCAGGGTCACGTCGGTCTTGATGGTGACCAGTTCGCGGTTGAGCGGCAGCCGTGGCAATGCGGCGCGCAGGTTGTCGCCGATCTTGCCCTTGATCTTGCCGGCGTTGGCGATCACCCCATCGAGCGAGTCGTATTCGGCCAGCCATTTGGCGGCAGTCTTGGGGCCGCACTTCTCCACGCCGGGCACGTTGTCCACGGTGTCGCCCATCAGCGCCAGCAGGTCGACGATCTGGTCGGGGCGCACGCCGAACTTGGCGATCACCGCCTCGTCCGAATCCATGCGGCTGCCGCTCATGGTGTTGACCAGTTCGATGCCCGGGCGGACCAGCTGGGCAAAGTCCTTGTCGCCGGTGGAGATGGTGACGCTCAAGCCATCGCTGGCACCTTGCAGCGCCAGCGTGCCGATCACGTCATCCGCTTCCACGCCGTCGATGCGCAGGATGTCGATGCCCAGCGCATGCACGATGTCGCACATCGGCTGCACCTGCGCACGCAAGTCGTCGGGCATCGACGGGCGGTTGGCCTTGTAGTCGGCATACAAGTCATCACGAAATGTCTTGCCGGGCGCATCCACCACGAACGCCACATAGGCCGGGCGTTCCTTCAAGGTCGCACGCAGCATGTTGACCACGCCGAACAACGCACCGGTGGGCTCGCCCTGGGCATTGGTCAGCGGCGGAAGCGCGTGGAACGCGCGATACAGGTAACTGGACCCGTCGATCAGGACTAATCTGCTCATGCCGTAATTCTACGCTGCACGCCCACGCCACACCCGGCCAGCGCATACTCGGTGACGACCTCACACGGACCATCACGATGAAGAGAGCAAGTCTTTTGCTGTTGCCGCTGCTGCTGCTCGGCGGCTGCGCCACCACCGGCGGCGGCGGCGATGTGCCGGCCAATGCGGATGTCACCAGCAAGACCATGGGCAACGGCGACAAGGTCGACGAATACCGCGTCAACGGGCAGCTGGAAATGGTGCGCGTGACCCCCGCACGTGGCGCGCCGTACTTCCTCTACGACCGTGACCATGACGGCCATACCGACGCCGAACGTGACAAGGTCAACAAGACGTATTGGCAGTTGTATAGCTGGTGATTGGGGAGCGGTGATTGAGGAGCGGTGATTCGGGATTCGGGATTGGGGATTCGCTAGGCGAAGAGCTCAGCGATTGCGTCGCCCGGTGCTTGTTTGGTGCGTCCTGATGGCGTCAAACGGTTTAGCAGCTGCGGGCCAAACGGGCCCGCAGGTTTCGGTGCGACGAAGCACTGAAGCAGGCATGCTGGGCGAGCGGGTCCGGCAATCCTGCAGCGCCCGGCGAGCGGCTGGTAGCGCCGCTACTGTGCCCTGCGGCAGCCGACAGTGGTGAGCATATTGCTCAGCTGTTCTCCAGCGGGCCGGTGACGCGTTGCAGTTCATCGATCCCGCCTGGCGCCAGTTCCTTCATCAGCGCCAGGAAGTCGCAGCCAACCAGTCGCTGCGCGCGCCGCAACAACATCGGCACCGGGCTGGACGGTTCGTTGCGGGCGTAATAGGCGCAGATCTCCTCCAGCCGCCGCATGACATCGTCCGGGCCGGCGATTTCCCCAGTGCGACGCGCCGGGCTGCCCGCAGCGGTGGCAGTGTCATCGCCTGAATGCTCGGTGGCGTCGGCGGCCTCTCCCATGCCCTGGCGCGCCTGCCAGTGCGGCAGCACGAAGCGCTCCAGATCGCGCAGGTCGGCCAGCAGCGGACGCAGGTCCGGCGCGGCGGTGCCGAGCTGTTCGGTGAGCAAGGCATCGATCGCCCGTGCGGTGGCGGCGGCGTCGGTAATCGCCTTGGCCGAGGCCGCCAGCGTGTCGAGCGGGCAATCCAGGCAGCAGGCTTCGATCTCGGCCAGGCTGGGCACGGCCTGCCCTTCGGCCAGCTTGAGGCTGCCGTTGGCAGCGCGCAGGTCACGCAGGCTGAAGCGGCCCAGCCGCGGCGACTGCACGAACGCAGTGGTGCGCAATGCGCCGAGCAGGCCCATTGGGTCGCTCAGGCCCACCAGCGCGTTGACCCGCGCGGTGGGGTCGTTGTCGTCGTCGGCATCCAGTTGCGGGTGCACGCTGTCCCAGTGCTGGCCGAGCAGGCCGTGGATCAGCGCCAGGGCGTCTGCCCAGCCGGGCAGGCCGCGCAGCCGTAGCCAGGCGGCGCCGAGCTTGCTGGCGATGCGCAGGTCGCGGCTGCGCCGGCTCAACTCCAGCGCCAGCGTCTGCACTTTTTCCCAATCCGGCTCCTCGGCGGCGATCACGCTGTCGCCGAGCGTGCGTTCCGGGCGGATGGCCGATTCGCGCTCCAGGCGCAGGAAATCCGGGTCGTACTCCAGGTCCGGGCCGGCCGGCGCGTCATCGCCAACCGGTGCCAGCAGGGGGTCCAGCGCACTGTCGTCTTGCATGGCACAGGCTCCATCGAAGAGCCGCCGCGCACGGGCGGCGGCGGGACATCACGGGGGGCTGCAGACCGCGTCCGGGTCGCCGGCATCGCAAACCGGTTGCTGGTCGTCGGGCAGACGCAGGCCCGGGCGCACCAGGCCGAACGCGCGGTATGGCGTGCCGCTGGCGGAGAGATCGACAAAGGCCACCACGCGGCTGGCCGAACTCTGCGCCCGCGCCGCGAAGGCCGAAGTCGGCACGTTGAAGCCGGAGGTGCCGGCCAGGTCGAGCAGCCCGCCATCGGCGGTGGTGGCATTGAAGTAGGCCGGCGGCGCGCCGACCGCGCTGATGGTCTGGGTGCCGCTGCCGATCACGTACAGGGGGTTGTCCTGGGTGCCGATCCGGCCGGTGGCCGCATAGGTGCCGGTGCCGTTGCGCAGCGTCGCGCGGCCGTCCTGCAGCAGGTCGCCGCGTACCGACAGGAACAACGGGCTGTTGCCGGCATCCACGCTGTAGCTGCTGCCGTTCGCCAGCACCAGCAGCAGGTTGCCGGCGTTGGTCAGGCTGAAGCCGCTGCCGGCGGTGAAGTTGCCCAGGCGGCCGATGCGGTTGTCGATGAAGCTGGCGGCATCGCCCAGCACCACCGCGCCACCGGCGCTGCCACTGAGCAGGCCCGCCTCGATCCAGCTGCCGGCACGCTGGCGAATGCCAGCCACCGCCTGCAGCCAGCTGCTGGCGCCGCTGAGCTGACCCTCCAGCAGCAGTTCGCCGCCGCTGCGCAGGCGCAGCGAGGCACCGCCATCGACGCGGCCATTCACCAGCAACGTGCGGTTGCTGACCACATCCAGGCCCTGCGCGCTGAAATCACCCAGTGCGGCGATGGCGTTGTTGGCGCCGGTCAGCGTGACCGCCCCCGCAGCGCTGCCGCTCAGGCGGCCAGCCGTGAGGCTGCCGCCGGTCTGGGTGATGGCCCCGCCGCTGCGCAACGCGACGCTGCCGGCACTGTTGATGTCGTGCCCGAGCACGACGCCGCTGCCGCCGCTCAGAGCGATGCTCCCACCGCTGAGTGTGCCGGTGCTGGCGAGCTGGGTACCGGCCTGCAGGTTGAGTGCGTCGGTGGCCTGGGCGGTGACCGCCAGCGCGTCGCGATCAGCGATGGCGATGCTGCCGCCGGTGGCCTGCACGTTGCCCTGGAAGTCGTTGTTGGCGTCGGTCAGCACGATGGCGCCACTGCCGGCGTCCAGCACGCTGGTGCCGGCTACGGTCAATGCGCCTTGTTGGGTGATGGCGCCACCGGTCGCCAACGGCGTGACCGCCGCTGCCACAAATCCAGTGCCGGCCGCGTTGCTGCCGCCTTGCGTGCGCGCAATCAGCGTGCCGCCAATGCGGCCCTGCCCCAGGTCCAGGCCACCCGTGCTGGCGACATCCAGCGCGCCGACGTCCAGCGTTCCCAAGGCCAGCGCGTTGCGGTCGCGCAGGCGGCTGTCGCCACCGGAGAGCGACACCGCGGACTGGAAGTCGTTGCCTGCATTGTCCAGGGTGATGCCGGCGCCGCTGCTGTTGATGCGGGTGCTGCCGGTGATGGTGAGCGCACCACTCTGGGTGACCACACCGCCATTGGTGTTGGCGACCAGATCGCCGTTGATCAGGCCCACGCCGAGGTTCATCGCGCCGGTGCTGGTGACCTGCAAGCTGCCGGTGTCCAGCGTCCCCAGGCTCAGGGCATTGCTGTCGCGCACGGTGGTGGCGCCACCGCGCAGCGCGAGCACGCCCTGGAAATCATTGCCTGCGGCATCCAGCGTTATCGCGCCGCTGCCGGCATCGACCGCCGTGTTGCCCGCCACCTGCACTGCACCACCGGACTGGGTGATCGCCGCATTGGTGCTGGTCAAGGTCAGCGTGCCGGCGGTCAGCGTGTTGCTCAGCGCAATGCCGTTGGCACCGGTCAATTGCACGGCGCCACCGCGCAACGGACCTGCCGCTGCCAGCACGCCGCCGTTGGCCGCCAGTGTCAGCGCGGCGGTGCCGGTGTCGATCTGGCTGACAGGCAGGTTCAGGCCGCCGCCGGCAACCAGCGACACCGCGGCGTTGGCACCACTCTGCAGCGCAGCAACGCTCAGATCGTTGCGATCCTGCAACACGACGGCATGGCCACTCAGCGCGACCGTGCCGCCGAAATCATTGTTGGCGTCGGTCAGCACGATATCGCCGCTGCCTGCAGTCAACGTGGCTGCACCAAACACCGACAACGCACCGCCCTGGGTGATCGCCGCATTGCCGCTGGTCGCGGTGAGTGCACCGCGCACGCTGCCGCTGCCCAGGTTCAAGGCGCCCGCGCTGGTGGCGGTGAGTGCATCGGTGGAGAGCGTGCCCAGGGTGAGGGTGTTGCTGTCGCGGACCTGCGTGGCGCCGCCGCTCAGGTTGAGCGGGCCGACAAAGTCGTTACTGGCGCTGGTCAGGCTGATGGCGCCGCTGCCGGCATTGATCGTTGTGTTGCCTGCTGCAGTGATTGCGCCAGCGCTCTGGGTGATGTTGGCGTTGGTAGTCTGCATGCTGAAGGCGCCGGTGCTGCGCACAGCGTGCCCAAGCACCAGACCGTCGCGCGCGGTCAGGCGGACGTTGGCACCGCTCAGGTCACCGCCGGTGGCCAGGGCGCCGCCGTTGGCGACGAGGGTGAGGTCGGCACTGCCGGTCTCCAGTGCCTGCGTCGGCAGCACCAGTGCGCCACCGGCGGTCAGCGAGATCGCAGCATTGCTGCCGCTGCTGAGTGAGGACACCACCAGGTCGCTGCGGTCGGTGACGGTGATGCCGGTGCCGGTGAGGTTGATGCCGCTGCGGAAGTCATTGCCGGCCGAGTCCAGCGTGATCGCGCCGGTGCCGGCGTTGAGCGTGGCCGTGCCGCCGATGTCGAATACGCCGCCGTTCTGGAGGATGGCGGCATTGGTGGTCGTCACCGCAAGCGTGCCGGTGCTGGTCACGTCCTGCGCGAAGGTCACGCCATCGCGGCCGGTCAGCGTGAGATTGCGGCCGGCCAGCGCGCCGGTGGTGAGTGCACCGCCGTTGGCCCGCAGGGTGAGGTCGGCGCTGCCGGTGTCGATGATCTGCGCCGGTAGCGTTAGTGCGCCACCGGCGGTGAGCGAGACGGCGCCATTGCTGCCGCTGTTGAGTGCGGTGACCACGAGGTCGTTGCGGTCGACCACGGTGATGCCGGTGCCGGTCAGGCTGATGCCGCTGCGGAAGTCGTTGTTGGCACTGCTCAGGCTTAGGGTGCCACCACCAGCATTGGCCAGCGCGACGCCGGTGACATCCAGCGTGCCGGCGGTCTGGGAAATGGCTACATCGCTGCCCAGCTGCAAGTTGCCGCTGGTGGTGACGTCATGCGCCAGGGTGAGGCCGTCGCGTCCGCGCAGCGTGATGTTGCGACCGCTGAGCGTGCCCGCCGTGCTCAGCGTACCGCCGTTGGCGATCAGGGTCAGATCCGCGCTGCCGGTGTTGAAGGCTTGCGCGGGCAGCACCAATGCGCCGCCGGCGGTGAGTGAGACTGCTGCATTGCTGCCGCTGCTGAGCGCCGAGACGGTGAGATTGTTTTGATCGACCACGGTGATGCCGGTGCCGGTGAGGTTGACCGCGCTGCGGAAGTCGTTGCCGGCCGAGCCCAGTGCGATCGCGCCGGTGCCGGCGTTGAGCGTGGTCGCACCGCCGATGTCGAATACGCCGCCGTTCTGGAGGATGGCGGCGTTGGTGGTGGTTACCGCAAGCGTGCCGGTGCTGGTCACGTCCTGCGCGAAGGTCACGCCATCGCGGCCGGTCAGCGTGAGATTGCGGCCGGCCAGCGCGCCGGTGGTGAGTGCACCGCCGTTGGCGCGCAGGGTGAGGTCGGCGCTGCCGGTGTCGATGACCTGCGCGGGCAGCGTTAGTGCGCCGCCGGCGGTAAGCGAGACCGCGCCATTGCTGCCGCTGTTCAATGCCGACACGGTCAGATCATTGCGGTCGACCACGGTGATGCCGGTGCCGGTCAGGCTGATGCCGCTGCGGAAGTCGTTGTTGGCGTTGGCCAGCGTCACCGCGCCGGTGCCAGCGTTGATGGTGGCCGCGCCGCTGACGTCGAGTAGGCCGCTGCTCTGGGTGATGTCACCGGTGCTGCTGGTCAGTGCGAGCGTCCCGGGGGTGGTGACGTTGCCACCCAGGGTGATGCCGTTGATCCCGGTCAGGCTGATGTTGTTGCCGGCCAGGACACCGGAGGTGGTCAGGCGGGTGCCGCTACGCAGGGTGAGGTTGGCGGTGCCGGTGTCGATGTCGGCCAGCGGCAGGGTCAGCGCGCCACCGGCCTGCAACGAGAGCGCGTTGTTGCTTCCGTTGGTGAGTGCGCTCACGGTGAGATCGTTTTGATCGACGACGCTGATGCCGTTCCCGCTGAGGCTGAGCGTGCTGCGGAAATCATTGCCGGCTGCGTTCAAGGCAATGCCGCTAGCGGCATCGACGGTGGCCGCACCGGTGGCATCGATGGCGCCCGCATCCTGGACGATCGCGCCACTGCTGCTGGTCAGTTCCAGCGTGCCGGCACTGGTGAGGTTGCCGCTCAGGCTGATGCCGTCGCGCCCGGAGAGCAGCACGTTGTTGCCGGTGAGTGCGCCATTGCTGGTCAGCACGCCGCCGTTGGCACGTAGCGTGAGATCGGCGCTGCCGGTGTTGATCGCCTGCGTGGGCAGGGTCAATGCATTGCCGGCGGTGAGCGAAACGGCGCCGTTCGCACCACTGGTCAGCGAGGACACCACCAGATCGGTTTGATCGACCACGGTGATACCGGTTCCGCTCACGCTGACGCTGTCGCGGAATTCGTTGCCGGCGCGCCCGAGGTTAAGCGTGCCGCCGGCCATGGCCGTGGCGGTGCCGCCACTGTCCAATAAGCCGCCGGTCTGGTTGATGTTGCCGGCGCTACTGCTCAGCAGCAGCGTCCCGGTGCTGGTGATGTCGTGGTTGAGCGTGATGCCATCGCGTGCGCTCAGGCTGACATTCCGTCCGCGTAGCTCTGCGCGTGTACTCAACGTGCCGCCGCCGGACACCAGATTCAGATCGGCGCTGCCGGTGTCGAACGACTGCACAGGCAGGATCAGGCTGCCACCAGCCTGCAGATCGATGCCGGTATTGCCGGCCGAGGTCAACGACGCAACCTGCAAGGTCGTGCGATCGACCACGCGCACGCCCGCGCCGGTCAGGCTGATGGCCTGACCAAAATCATTGTTGGCGCCGGCGAGGTTGATGGCACCGGCACCTGCGTCGATCGTGCTGGTGCCGGTCACCGTGAGCGCGCCGGCGGTTTGGTCGATCGCACCCGTGCTGCTGGTCAAGGCCAGCGTGCCGGTCGCGGTGACGGCGTGGGCCAGGGAAATGCCGTTGGTGCCGGTCAAGCTGACGTTGCTGCCGGACAGCGCCGCAGCGGTGCTCAAACTGTCTCCGCTACGCAAGGCGAGGTCGGCGCTGCCGGTGTTGATGGCGGTGGTCGGCAACGTCAGCCGGCCGCCGGCGTTCAAGGACAGCGCACTGTTGCTGGACTGGCTCAGGCTGCCGATCGTCAAGGCACCCGCGGCGTTGACTGCGACATTGCCGCCGGTGGCGCTGAAGGTCCCGCCAAACGTATTGGCCGCGTTGTTCAGCGTCAGCGCATTGCCGGCCAGGGAAAAATTACTGTCTCCGCCAACGGTCAGCGCAGCGGTCTGGGTCAGGCCGTTGGCATTGGTCAAGCTCAGGGTGCCACCCACGTCCAGCATGCCGAGTGTGGCGATGCGGTTGCTGCCGCTGAAACTCGCGCTGCCGCCGATGCTGCCGCCCAGGGCGCCCGCAGTGTAGACGCCGCTCTGCTGCACGCTGCGGTCGGTGCTGATGCTGATCGCGCCGCTACCCACGTCGATGCTGCCGCTGCCGGCGATGCCGACGTTTCCGCCGCCGTTGGCGATCAGCGAGACGCTGCCGTCGACGCCGGAAATCGCCGCCGCGCGGATGATGCCGCTGTTGTTGATCAGCTGGTCGAACAGGCCTTGTGCCGCGCGCGCCTGCAGCGTGATGGTGCCGCCGGGCGCGCTGAGGGTGCCAGTGTTTTCTACTGCCACGCTGTCCAGCTGCAGCGGCAAGGCTTTGTCCACAACGACGCCGAAGCCACCGCTTTCGAAGGTGAGGGTGACCTTGTCGGCGCCGACCAAATTGATGTTGCCGGCGCTGGCGGTGATGGTGCCGTGGTTGACCACCTTGCCGCCGATCAGGTCGACCGCCCCGGCGGCCGCGTTGATGGTGCCGCTGTTGGACATCAGCGCGACCGTATTGCCGCCGGCATCGAGCACATCGTTGCCGGTCATGAAGTCAGAAGCGGTGGTGCCCAAGGTGCTGGCCACCAGACCGCCGACATTGATCTGCGCGGTACTGCCGAAGATCATGCCGTTGGTGTTGATCAAAAACACCTGACCGTTGGCGTTGAGATTGCCGAAGATCTGCGTGGGATTGCCGCCCTGGATCAGGTTGAGCACCGCCGCGTTGCTGGACGGCTGGTTGAAGGTCACCGTAGCCGATGAGCCGATGTCGAACGCAGACCACGTCAGCGCCATGCGGTTGGAGGTCTGGGTGATGGACTGGCTGCCCCCGCTGGCCGCATTGATGCTGCCGGTGCCGCCGACGATGCTGCCGCCGGTGGGCAGTTGCGTGGCGCTGACTTGCGCCATCACCGCAGTCGGCACGCCGGCGGTCAGGCAGGCAGCCAGCGCGAGCGCCAGCGGGCAATGCCGCAGCGGGAGGGCGCGCGGGGTGCGCGGGCAATGCGAAGCGTGGTTGGTGGCGTGCATGCGCAAAACCCTCAGAAAGAGAAGCCGAACCGCGTGTAGTAACGGACATCGTCGCGACCATCGGAGGCCAGGTGGCTTCCGGTCGGCAACGCGGCGCTGATGCGCCATTCGAAATTGGCAAACTGCGGCAGTCGGAAGGTGGCGCCGAGGCCGGCCGCATCGAAGCTGACCGGGGCGCTCCTGCCGTTGGACGCGAACACGCGGGCGTGATCGGCGAACACATCGAATTCCAGCAGTTCGCGCCAGGGGCGGCCGTTGAACGGCGAGGCAGCATCGGCAAATCCGGGCGCATCGACGTGGTATTCCAGCGCGGTGTAATACCCGCGATCGCCCAATGCATCGGACACCGGATAGGCACGCACGCTGTCGGGGCCACCGACGGCGAACTGCTCCATCGGGGTCAGCGTGTCGTTGCTGTATTGGCCGTTGAACTTGAAATACAGGCGCTGGGTGCGGGTGAGATATTGCAGGCGCGTGTACGCCAGCCGCGCTACGGTGAAATAGCTGTCGCGGCCAGGGCTGACCTGATCCAGCGCCGCCGAGCGATCGCGCACGGATTGGCGTGCACTGACCTGCAACAAGTCCACGCCGCGCCAACGCAGATCGGTGCGGCGCACCGAGGCACCCAGCTCCACCACATCGAATCTCTGGTCGGACAACTGCATGCCCAACGCCTCCAGCCGCGATTGCTCCTGCAGATAGCGCGCCGAGCCCTGCACCTGCAGTAATTCGCGGTTGACGAATTTCCAGTCTGCGCCCGCGTAGACCACCGAAGTCGGGCCCCTGAGGCCGAGCAGTGCGAACACGCCGTTGCGCACTTCCAGTTCGCTGCGGCTGGCGCCGACCACCGCGCTCAGGCCCGAAACCTGCGACACCGGCAAGGCATAGGACAGCGCGCCGATCTGGCTCTGCCGTGGCGACAGCGAATAGGCGTAGTTGGCGGCGAACACATCGCCCACGCCGAACGGGCTGTTCCAGGTGATGCCGGCTTGTGCGCGATAGCGCCCGGTCAGTTCGGTGCCGTAGTTGTTGCCGCCCAGGCTGATGACATACGGCCGCGCGGCTTCGCTGGCGACCAGCACTACGTCGGTTTCGCCGGCGTTCTGGCCCGGCTGCAACACCGAGGACACTGAAACCCCGGGCAGATCGCGCGCATACAGCAGCGCGGTGTCCACGTCCTGCTTGCGCAGCGGGCGGCCCTGCAACTGCCGCAGCGGCGCGGCCAGCGCGGTGCCGCGGTAGCGCGCGGCGCCCTGCACGCTGACCTGGCCGATACGGCCTTCGAGCATGCGGATCTCGATGCGTTGCTCCGGCCCGGGCGTCTGCGCCGGCAGGTAGGCGGTGCTGACGATGAAGCCGGCAGTGCGATAGGTGCGGGTGATGGTGTCGGCCACCGCCTGCAGCTGATCGAAGCGCAGCGCCACCACCGGCTGGCCCTGCGCCAGTTCGGCGAAGGCGGCGTCGGCCACGGCCTGCACGCGCGCTGGGTCGATGCCGGCATCGGGATAGGTGCCCACGCCCTGCACGCGAAAGCCGCGAACCGGCAGGGTGAGGGTGCTGTCGCTCCGATCCTTCACCGCCGGCAGCGCCGCAGCGCGCGCCGCCACCGTGGCATCGGTTGCCGTCTGCGCCCACGCAGGCACGGCCAGCACGAGGCACGCGGACACCGCCGCGGCCAGACACGTCATACGCATTCGTCCATTTCCCCTAAGACAATCCGTTGTGGAGCGAGGCCGACGTGCCCGGTGGCGCTGGTCGTCCGCACAGGGGCGGTGACGCGGCAATTGGCACAGCTGACCGCATCACTTGCTGAACGCGGATCGAAGCCCGACGTACATTTACGGAATATTAGCAATATTAGTGTGACAAAAATCACACTTACGAAAATTGCGATCAGCCTGCGACCCCATTTGCGCAGCCGGGTCCGCCCCCCTGGCAGGCTCGACTGGCCACCGGCGGCAGTGGGCAGGGCGTTGCGCAGGGTCACGCCCTGGGCCTGGCGGGCCGCGTCCAGCACGCTGCGGCGCCGGGCGCGGTACTGCGCGCGGTCCAGCTGGCCGTGCTGATGCGCCTGCGCCAGCGCCTGCAACTGCGCGTTGGCCGGGTGCGGGGCGGTGCTCATGGCAGCTCCCGCAATACGCGCAAGCCCACGTCCGGTTGCGCGGAGCCATTGTCGGCACGGCTGGCCTGCACGGTGCAGTCCGACCAGTAGCTGGCGAAGCTGCCGCCGCGCGCCTGCACGCCGCCGCCGGTACTGACCCATTCCCAGACGTTGCCGGTGAGATTGATCAGGCCCCAGGGATTGGGTTCGCGCCCGCGGGCCGACACCGGGGCGCGCGGGCCGTCGCCGGCGGTGGCGGTGGGCGGCACGCAGTTGCTGTCTTCGGCCTGCCGCCAGTTGGCTGCGGCCTGCGCGGCGTGCAGCCACTCGGCGTCGCTGGGCAGGCGGTAGCGCCAGCCGCCGCTGCCGATGGTGAGCCAGCGCAGGTAGGCGCGCGCCTGGGTCAGGCTGATGTTGCGTACCGGTGCACGCGCCAGCTCGGGCGTGGCGGTCGCCTGTGCGGTGCAGCGGCCGGTGGCCTGGCAGAACAGATTGAAGTCGGCCACCGCCACTTCGCCGCGCGACAGCGCGTACGGGGTGCCGCCGGGCAGGCCGGGGATCACCACCAGCATCGGGCCACGGGTGTCGCCCAGGGTGTCGAAACAGGCCGCGCCCCGCCCCGCCAGCCCGGTGGCGCCGCACGGGTCCGGGCCGGTGGGAACCGGCGGCAGGCCGGCCTCATCGTCCACGCTGGTGGGCAGTGGCGCCGCCGGGCGCGCCGGCGCCGTGCTAGCTGCGCCGGGCTTGCCGGTGGTGGCCTTGCCGCGTGCGGGCTTGGCGCCCGCGGCCGGGGTTTCGGCAGCGGCGCTGGGTGCCACGCTGTCCGACGCCGGCGCATCGCCGGCCGGGGCGCGCTGCAGCCGGGCAGCGAGCGTGCCTTCGGGCAGTTGGCCGGCGGCCTTGAGCTGGGCTTCCAGTTGGGTCATCGCGGTGGCGTCGGTGCGGTACAGGGCCTGCAGGCGCTGGCCCAGTGGCTGGCGCTCGGCGGCCGGCACGGTGCCGGCGCGCATCACCGCGGCGACCACCGCATAACGGGCCTGCGCGCTGCGCAGTTCCGCGCGCTGGCCAAGCGTCTGCACGCCCTGGGCCAGCAGTTCGGCCGCCTGTGCATAGCGGCCCTGCGCGAAGGCGTCGGCGGCGGTGGTGCGGTACACCTGCGACAGCAGTTGCGGGCCTTCGCTGCGCAGCAACGGATGCTCAGGTTGCAGCGTGCGGATGCGTGCCAGCGCGTCACCGGTCTTGCCCAGATCGTTGGCGGCCGCGGCGCGGCGCAGCGACTCGATGCTGCCGGCCACATCGGCCTCGGCGCTTTCGCGGGCCAGTGCCTGGTCCATCTGCTGGCGCAGCGTCTGCAGGCGCGCCCGCTGGGCGAGCAACTCGGCCGACTGCGGTTGCAGGCCCAGGCCGAAATCCACCAGCGCCTGCGCGCCGGGCAGTTGCGCCGGGTCGTTCTGTGGCGCGACGAGACCGGCGATGGCCGCGGCCACGGCCATGCCCTGGGTGCTGCGCTCGGCGGTGGGCAAGGCACGCAGCGCTGCGTCCACGCGTGCGCGCCAGGCGGGGTCAACGGCGGGCTGCGCAAGATCAGCCGCCAGCGCCTGGCGGGCAGCGGCCGCATCGCGCGGCTGTGCGGCCACCGCGGTGCGTTTGGCCTGCTGCTCGGCCACGTCCACCTCGGCGCTGCGCAGCTGCAGCCGCAACGATTCGGGAAACACCGCGCGCGCCTGTTCCAGTTCGGTGCGCGCAGTGGCCAGCTGGCCGGCGGCCACGGCCTGCGCGATGGCCGCATCCAGGCGCACTTCCAGCGTGGAATGCCGCAGCAGGCTGCTGCCGGGGTCGATGCGGCGCACCTGGTCCAGGGTGGCTAATGCATTGTCGGCCTGGCTGCGGAACAGCAACCCGGCGTCGAGCTGACGGTTGAGCGTGGTGTCCAGCGCGTTGAGGCGTTCGTTCTTTTCGCGCTCCATGGTCTGGCGGCGCGCATCCAGCGCTGGCGAATACAGGCGCAGCCGGTCGCGCAGCGCAAACACCTGCAGCGCGCCGCGATAATCGTCGTGGCCGTTGGCCGGATTCCACAGCGCATCCAGGCGGCGCAGCAGGAAATCCTCGATCAGATCGCTGCGGTCCATCAGCACGCGGCGGCGGTCGTCGGCACTGAGGCTGGACAGCGCCTGCATGGCCTCGGTTTCGTTGCGATAGCGCTGCGGATCCTGCGCACCGAAGCGCGCAATCACCTCGTCCAACTGGCGCTGATGCAGATAGCGCGACGCCCCCCACCCGCCCAGGCCCAGCAGCACCAACGCGGTGGCGCCATAGCCCAGCACCGGCAGCGCGCGTTCGCGCAGCGGCACCTGGCGCAGGCCATCGAGCAACTGGTCCACACGCTTGAGACGCTGTGCTGCGGGGAAGGCCACTGCCGCGCACAAGGTGGCGTACTGGCGGCGGGTCAGGCCGGGCACCGGCGGCGGGCGGCGGCCCTCGCGCAGGGCCACTTCGGCACTGAGCTTGTCGAACGGGTGCTTGCCGGTGAGCAGTTCGAAACACACGCAACCCAGCGCATACAGATCGTCGGCCGGGGTGGGGTCTTGCCCACGGATCATTTCAAGGCTGGCATAGGCCGGCGTGAGCGCGCCCAGCGTGGCGGCGTCGAACACGGTCTGTTCGCCGGCGACATCGGCGGCGTGCTTGCCGGCGCGCGCGATGCCGAAGTCGAACACCTTGGCCACGCCCTCGCGGGTGACCATGACGTTGCCGGGCTTGAAATCCGAATGCACCACGCCGGCGGCGTGCGCGCGGATCAAGGCGCGGCCCATGCCGTCGATCAAGGGCCAGGCCTGTTTCAGCGGCATGCCATTGAAGGCCTGTTCGCGGATCAGGGTTTTCAGATCGCAGCCGTCGATGTACTCCATGGTCATGAAGACCAGGGTGCGGTCCTTGTCGAAGTCGTACACGCGCACGATGTGGTCGTGCGCCAGCTTCTGCGAGCGCCGCGCTTCGCGCTGCAAGGCGACCAAGGCATCGGGATGGCGGCGGAACTCGTCGCTGAGCACTTTCACTGCCAGCCAGGGATCGCGGTCGCGTGCTTCCACCTTGCGTTCGTCGCGGGCCAGATACACCACGCCCATGCCGCCGCGGCCGAGTTCGCGTTCCAGCAGGAAGCGCCCCTTGAGCAGGCTGCCGACGCCGGCGTGCTCGCCACCGGCGGCATCGGCCAATGCGCGCCAGCTGGACAGGCTGGCCGTGCCGGCGGTACCGGTGCCGGTCTGGGTGCCGATGCCCAGGCTGGTGAGGCTGGGCGCTTCATTCGGCAGCGGCAGTGCCGGCTGCACGCGGGTGATGTCGTCGTCCTGCACGCGCGGCGCGGCGCGCAGCGGCATCACCACGGTGGCGTCGTCGTCTGCGGGTGTGGGGGCTGCGGTGGGCGGCGTTGCGGCGATCGCTGCCGGTGCCGACGCGGCATCGCGCAGGGCTTCCAGGCGGCTGACCAGGGTGGTGACGGTGGTGGCGTCGAGCAGGTGTTCGCGCTGCAGGCTCCACAGCGTTTCCACCCCGTCGCGGTATTCGGCCTCGGGCAGGGCCTGGCGCCTGCCGAGTGCGGCCAGCACGGCGGGCAGGTCGAGTGCGCCGCTGCGCATGGCGGTGACGAGTTCGGTCACGGTGGCGGTGTCTTCATGCATGCGGTCACTCCTGCAGGCGGACGACGACGGCGGTGACGTTGTCGCGCGCCGCCCTCCCCATCGCCAGATCGAACAGGCGCGCCAGCAGCGCGCGTGGCTCCCCGAAGCGATGGCATTCGGCATCCAGCTCCGGGTCGGGGATTTCCTTGTTGATGCCGTCGCTGCACAGCAGGAACTGGGTGCCCGGCAGGCTCGGGGTCAGCACCCAATCGACGAACAACGGCTCCTGCGCGCCCACCGCGCGGGTGAGCGCACCGGCGGCAACGGCGCTGGCCTGGCCGCCGCCGAACTGGGTGATGTCGTCGCGCACGCCGTGCACGTGGTCGCGGGTGAGCTGGCGCAACGGGCCGCCGTGCTGGGCGTAGATGCGGCTGTCGCCGACCCAGCCGCACAGCATGAAATCCGGGTCGTGCACCAGCACCACCACGGTGGTGGCGATCATGTCCACGCGGCGGATGCGCGCAACCTGCAGCAGGTCATGGTTGATCTGCGCCAGGGTGTCGTCGATGGCGTCGAGGAAATCGCACAGGTCGGCCGGGCGCTCCAGCGCGCCCAGCCGCTCCACCAGCAACTGGCTGGCGTAGTCTCCGGCGCTGTGCCCGCCCAGGCCGTCGGCCACCACCCACAACCCGGCGTCTTCGCGCACCAGCAGCGCGTCTTCGTTGAGGCGGCGCACCTTGCCGGTTTCGGTATGCCCGGCCGATTGGTAGGGCGCACTCATCGGGTTACCTCGGTGATGTCCTGATCGGCCAGCAACCAGGCCAGGTAGCAGTCGGCGTCCGGTAGACCGGGCAGCGGCATGGCGCTGCCGCCCAGCGGCCACCACAGCGACTGGCCTGCCGGCGGTGCGGGCGTGGCGACCGCGTGGCCTGCCACTGGCAGGGCCAGCAGCGCGGTATCCAGCGCCACCGCATCGGCCCGCGCCCGCAGCGCGCGCCCCAGGCAACCGGCCAGGGCGGCGAACCAGGCATTGGCCGGCAGCTGGCCGCCGCCGAGCGGCGCGGCCAGGGTGAGCGGGAAACAGCGCCCAACGCGGTCTTCGCCCGGGCCGATCACCCCGGCCCAGGCCGCGTTGCCGCACACGCCCGGCCCCAGCGCGAACGCACGCACGGCGCTGCTGCGGTAGGCGGCGGGCCAGCGTTCGCCCAGTTGCTGGCGCACGGCGTCCAGGCAGGCGGCAAAGTGCGCGTCCCACGGCTGCACGAAGCTGGCCGGCAGCCGGCGCTGCACGAAATCGCCCACGCCGGGCAGCTTGCCGTGGAACCCGGCCGGTGCGGTGGTGGTCATCTCAGCCACCACACGCAAAGCGCTGGACGTCGCTGTCCAGAAACGGATGGCGCAGGTTGCCCGCGCGCAGCGGCACCTGCACGTCATGGCCGCCCAGCGCGAAGCTGGCGACAAAGCGCAGATCCGAGGGGTTTTCCAGATGCCCGGCCTGCAAGGCGCGGAACAACGCCCATTCGCCCTGGTAATCGAGCGTGCCCAGTGCCACGCCGTCGGCACCGAAGGCGGCAATGGAAACATGCCCGGGCACCGGGCCGGGCCAGATCATCGGCATGCTTTGCGCCGCGCCGGCCTGGTAGTCGTAGCGCTGGCCTTCGATGTCCAGGGTGAGCCGGGTGACGCCCTCGCCCAGCGTGGGCGCCAATACGGTGAAGCCCACCTGCGGGGTTGGCCCGCCGCGGAAATACTTTTGCCGGATGCGCTGCGCCAGCTGCAGCTGCGCCGGCAGCCCGGGCGCGCCGACCACCGCATCGGGGCCTTCCTTCCAGCGCCATTGCGCGGCCTGGGTGTCCAGCAGCGGCTGCACGGTGCCGGTGTACAGCGCGTCCAGGCGCCCACCGGTGCCGAACAATTCGCCAAAATTCTGCAGCGGGATTTCCACCTGCGCCGCCGGGTCGAACGGGTAACGCCCGCGCACAAAATCGCTGCACACCTCGCCCACCGATTGCCGCACCTGCGCATCCAGCGCGGCGCGCGCGCCCTGTGTCATCAACGCGGCGCTGCTGCCGGCCAGGCTCTGCAACCACTGCGTCACCGGCGGCGGCAATTGCGCCACCTGTTGTCGGGCAAGCGCCAGTTGCGCACTGGCGGCCGCCGCATCGCCGCCGCCTTGCGAGACCACCAGCAGCTGCTTGCCCAGTTGATCGAGCACGCCGAGCAGTTGGTCCAGCGGCGTGCTGCCCGGTGCACCGGCAGCCAGCGCATTGAGCGCGGCGAAGTGCTCGGCGATGGCGGTGCCGGGCGGCGGTGCATCCGCTGCGGCGGGAGCGGCGCTGCTGGCCAGCGCCGCGCTCATTGCCGCGCCGCCGGGCAGCTTGGCCGCGGCCGCACGCGCGGTGGCGCCGGCCTTTTTTTCTGCCGCCGCCAAGGCCCGCTGCGCGGCATCGGCCGGCGGCGCGCGGTCCATCGTCTGGGTGTGCTCGCCCACCACGCCCAGCAACAGCCGCAACGGCGAACTGGGGCCGGCGAGCTTTGCCGCGGTGGCGCTGGCGGCGGCCAGATCGGCGGCCGGGCGCAGCTGCAGATCGGCCAGCAGCGCGTCCCAATGGCGGATGTAATCGGCCTCGTAGCGTTGCCCGACTTCGCGCGCCAGGCCGGCCTTGGCCAGCGCATCCAGCGGTGCGCCGCCGAACACCCAATCGTCCTGACCGAAGCGTTCCACCGCCTGGCCAATGCCGTCGCGCTGCAGGGCGGCGAACACCGGCTGGGTGTACAGCGCCGGCACCGGCGCGGACAACGCGGTCCCACTGCGCCGCACGAAGGTGTCGGCGAGCAGGCCCAGCGCCTTGTCCAACCGCAACGGCGCACCTGCCGGCGGCGTCAGCAACAGGTTGCCGTAGATCAGCGTGGCCAGATCGGCCGCGCGCAGGCTGGCCCGCGCCTGCGCAATGCGCTCGCCATCCAGCGACAACGCACGCACACGCCCCGGGCTGTCCAGCAGCGCCTGCAGATGCGCGTTGAACGCAGCCTGCAGCGGCTGTGCACGCGGGAACAACGCACGCGCCTCGATCGCGGCCAGCGCGCTGAGCTGGGCCGGGTCCAGATGCGCCGGCTGGCCGAGCATCAGATAGCCCTTGAGGGTGTAGTACAGCGCCTGCGGGGCCTGTGCGTTGTCGGCCAGGCCGGTGCGGAAGCGCACCGCCAACGCCGGCAACAAGGTGGCATTGAGCTGACGCAGGTAGCCGGCCTGCAGGTGCTCGCCGAGCACGCGGCCCTGGAACAACCCCAGCCGCATCGACCACGGCGCGCCGCCGTCGTACTGGCGTGCCACCTGCACCACCGCACGGGTGGCATCTGCCTGCTGCAGCGTGCGCGCCACGTAGTCCGGCATGCTGCTGGCCGTATTGGGGTCGGCCACGGCCGGGCGTGCGTCCAATGCGCTGCGCACTTGCGCCAGATAGGCACGGTTGCCCAGGTAGCTGGCGCCCAGCCCGGCCAGCAACGCGGCGGTGAGCAACCCCACGCCCGCGTAGGCCGCAGCCTGCAGCCAGGCCATGCGCCGCTGCTGCGCCGGCGGCGTGTTGGCCAGGCCGGATTCGCGCAGCACCACCTCGCGCAGCAAGCGTTCGACAAAGAACGTGCGCCGTTGCGCACCGGGGGCATGCACGCGCGCATCCTCGATACCGAACGTGCGCGCCACCGCGCCCATCATGCGATCGATCGGTGTGCCCTCCTGCGTGCCCGAGGTGAGATACACGCCGCGCAATAACGGCGCCGGTCCATACGCATTGCCGGCGAAGGTGCCTTCGACAAACTGCCGCGCGCGCTCGCCCAGTGCCGCCACCTGCTGCGGAAACGACAGGATCGCCGCCCGCCGCAGCCGGTCGCGTTCCAGGTTCAGGCGGTCGAACAGGCGCGCGCTCAGGTGCTGCTGCAGCACATTGAATTCCTCGGCGAAGCGCCGCGCCGCGCGGCCATCCAGCGTTTGCACCAGCGGGAACGACACGCCCCACACCTGGCTGCGCTGCGCCGGACTGAGGTCATCGAAGAATTCGCCGAAGCCGCCGATCAGGTCGCACTTGGTGAAGATCAGATACACCGGCACGCTGGCCTGCAGCTGTTCGGCCAGTTCGTCTAGGCGGCGACGGATGGCCTGCATATGGGTGTCGCGCTCGGCATCGTCGAGCAGCAGCAGGTCGGACATGCTCATCGTCACCAGCACGCCGTTGAGCGGGCGCCGCGGGCGATGGCGGCGCAGCAGGCGCAGGAAATCGCGCCAGGCGCCGGCGTCCACCGCCTGGTCGGAATCCTGCGTGGTGTAGCGCCCGGCGGTGTCCAGGAACACCGCTTCATCGGTGAACCACCACTCGCAATCGCGGGTGCCGCCCACGCCGCGCAGTGCCTGCTCGCCCATGCGCGCGGCCAGCGGAAACTGCAGCCCGGAATGCTGCAGCAAGGTGCTCTTGCCCGAGCCCGGCGGGCCGATCAGCGCATACCACGGCAAGCTGTACAGATCGGCGCCGCCGCGCCGCTTGCGCAGCAACTGGATGGCCTGCTGGAAGCGCGCCTGCAACTGCAGCCGCTCCTGCCCGCTGCGCAATTCGCGGTCGTCGTCGCGGCCGGGCCCGGCCAATGCGTTGGACAACTGCGCGGCGCGCCGCTGCCCACGCCAGCGGCGCAGTTGCAGCACGCCCACCCACAAAGCAATCAGCAGCACGATCGCCAGCAAGCGCGCCGCCACGCCGGTCAGCGGGCTCCAGCCCGCCACCGCCAGATACGGCCCGCCCACCCACACCAGCAGCGACAACAACGCCAGCGCCAGCACGCTCACCACCAGCCCCGCGCCCAGTTTGGACAGCAGCGTCTTCATCGTCATTCCCCAGGCTGGAACAGGATCTCCACGCGGCGATTGCGCGCGCGGTTGGCCGGCAACTGCGGCGGCTGCGCCAGCGGCTGCGAATCACCGGCGCCAATGAATTCCACCCGGCCAGGCACGGCCAGATGTGTCTGCAGCAACTGCGCCACCGCCTGCGCACGCGCGCCGGACAACGCGAAGTTGTCCTGGAAGCGCAACGAGCGCACCGGCACGTCGTCGGTGTGGCCCACCACGATCACCCGCCCGGGCAATTGATCGATCGCCACGGCAACCTGTTCGATCACACCGCGCTGCGTGGGCTCCACCTCCACGCCGCCGGAGGCAAACATTGCGTTGCTGCTCAGCTGCACGCGGGCCTGGCCATCGGCCTGCTCGTCCACGCGCAGCAGCCCTGCCCGCTCGGGCACGGCCAGCAATTGCTTCAGGCGCAGGCGCGGCGGCGCGACCGGCGCGGCGTCCGGTGGCGTTGCACGGGCCAGGCCCCATTGCGCGGCCTGCGCGCTGATCGGTGCCGACAGGCTGTTCAAGCGCGCCTGACACCACACGAACGCCACCACCAGCACGCTCAGCCCCAGCAGCGCGGCCGCCCACACCGGCAGATACCGACCAAGCCGGCGGCGGTCTTCCACGCCGCGCCAATGCGGCGCCAGCGTGTCCGGTGCGGCGCCGCGCTCGGCACGGATGCGGCGGTACAAGTCGTCCTGGATCTCGCCGATGCGCGCCAGCCCGCCGGCTTCGATCTGATACCGGCCCACGAACCCCAACGCCAGGCACAGGTACATCAGTTCGATCAGGTCCAGATGCCGCGCCACATCCGCACACAAGCGCTCCAGAATCTGGAAGAACTTGGCGCCGCCATACGATTCGCTGTGGAACACCACCAGCAAGGTCTTCTGCGACCAACCGCTGCGCTCGCCCCATGGCGCGTTGAGCACCGCCTCGTCGAGCAGGGTGCACAGCACGTAGCGTGCCGCGGTCACCGCTTCCACCGGCGCACCGCCGTCGCGTGCGCGTTGTTCGAAGCGCCGCACCTGCGCCATCACCTGCTCGCGCAGACGGGCCACATCCGGCAGCTGCGCACTGTGGCGCAATTGCACGGCCAGCAGCAACAGCGGCGTGGCGGCCTGCACCAGCGGGTTCACGCTGCGCCCAAGCAGCTCGCTGATGTCGGTGTCTTCGGCCACACCGCTGTCTGCAGGCGGTGTGGGCGAGGCCACGGGGTCGAAATCGGCAACGGGACGGCTCATGCGCTCAACTCCGGATGGCCCACAGTTGCAGGTCCAGCCCGGCAAATTCGCTGCCGAAATGGAAGGCGATCCCGCCAGAGGTCTTCAAGTTCCGCCACAGCGGCGCGCTCTTGTCGAACTCGAAATACAGGTAGCCGGCGTGATACGGAATCTGCCGCGGCGCCACCGGCATTGGCGTGGCCACGATGCCTGGCAGCTGCAGATTCACCAGGTCGCGAATCTGTTCCACCGGGCCGATCTTGGCGTGCGCGGGCAGCTGACGGCGCAGCTCTTCGGCCGGCATGTCGGCCTTGGCGGCGAGCACGAATGCCGCGCTGTCCAGCAGGCTGGGGTCGGGCACCATCGCGACCCACACACCGAACTTGCGCGCCTGCACCGGCAACGGCGTGGCGGTCTGCTCGAACACTGCGCTCAAGCTGCTGCGCAGCGCGGCGATCACCGGCTCAAAACTCTCCTGCTGCGCCTCGTGCCGATACGCCGGCCACGCCGGCGGCCGCTTGCCGGGTGCGGTGAACGTGCTGAGCTCACCGGCCAGCGCAACCAGCGCACGGAACAGGTCTTCCGGATGCGCCAACGGGGCGCTCGCCCAATGCGCGATCTGCGGCTGCCAGCGATTGACCAGCTGCAGCAGCAGGAAGTCAGCGATATCGGCCGCGCCACCGCGGTCGGTCAAGGTCACCCGCGAGGCCAAGGCTTCGCCGCGCTGATGCAGCAGGCCGAGCAGTTCGATGAGGAAGGTGGTCAGCCGTGAGGAGGCCTGGCACACCATCGCGCTGGGAATGAAGTGCGGGTCCAGCACCACCTGGCGGTCTGCGCGTGATTCGATGATGCGCGCCACCGCGATGCGGTCCAGGCCTTCCAGCGGTTGCGATTGCGGCAGCAGCCGCGTGCTCAGGCCGCCGACTTCCATCAGCACCGCTTCGCTGGTGCTGCCCGATGCATCGCCGGTTTCGGTCTCGCGCACGCGGTAGCGGAACAACTGATCGGCCGGCGACTCCGGCCGCCCCAGTTCCGGCTGCGCCGGAACGCGCAACGGCACCGTGAGATAAACGATCTGGTCGCGGCAATTCGGGTCCACGTCCAGCGCCACCGGCAGCGGATCATCGCCGGGCATCGCGAACGGCGTGCCATCGGCAAACACGCCGCGCGCACGGCGCAGGCCCAGCTTGCCGACCGCGAGTAGATCGGTTTCCCATTCCAGCTCGCTCACGCCCCAGGCATGCGGGCGCAGCCGCGCGGCACGCAGATCGACATAGCGTTCCAGGTACCGCTCCTGTTGCTGCAGATGCTGCGGGCGCAGAAACAGCCCTTCGCTCCAGACGACCTTGTTGTTCTGCATGATCCACTCGCTCTGAAGAAGCCGGTCGCCGCTGCAGGCCATGGCGCGCCGTCGCGATGCTGTGCTGTCGGCGCCCCTGCGCCGCACGGACACGTCCGCTGGACCGTGTCGATAGCGTGATTCTGCGGCGCGCCCGCTGCGCTCACCCGTCAAAACGTCTCAGCGGAGTGTTGGGAATTGTTGGGGTGTGTTGCGGGCTGGAAGGCGCTGTTTCTTCGTGCGTTTTGCAGGCGTGCGCTTCGTGCGGGCAGGTGCCACGGTGACGCTTCATCGCGCGCGAGCGCGCTCCTACCAGAGCTGGTCCATGGCCTGTTGGGGTGCGCAGCTATGGAACACCACGCCCCTAAGAAGAACAATCGGCCACGCTGTCGTAGGAGCGCGCTTGCGCGCGATGAGGCTTTTTCGGGAACGCTTCATCGCGCGCAAGCGCGCTCGTACACTTCCCAGATCACGCCACGCTTAGCGTGCTGTTGGCTGCCGCCGCGCCGATTTCAACCGCGCCAACTGCGCCTCGTACGCGCGCGCAAATTCGTCACCAAACAAGCGACGAAAACAATCATCCGGGTCGCCGCGCAGTTGCTCGAAATTATCGCGATAGCGCTCCCAGTAACGGCCCTTGCCGCCGAAGCTCAATCGCTTGCCGCCCGCATCGGCTTCCTGCTCCAGCCGGTCTGGGCTGAAATGAAACAGCATGGCGTCGAAGGCCGCACGCATGCCGGCCAACATCGCCATCTGGTGGCAGCGGATGTCATCGAAGGCATCTTCGAAGGCGGGCACGCCGGACAGGAAGGAGGCACTCGGCGGTGCCAATAATTTCTGCAGCGCATCCTCGGCGGTGGCCGCGAACTTGAGCGGGTTGTTCTCCGAGCGCTGGATCACGGTGACCGGCAAACGAAACGTGTTCTTGATCTCGGCGCGTGCACGCAGCACGTCCATCACGCCGTCGACCACGATGGCGAAGATGCGGTCCAGCTCGGGCGGCAAGCCCGCCATTGCTGGCGTCGGGCTCGGTAGTGCGGCAGACACGCCAGGGCTCGCAGACACTGGCGCCGGCGCCGCAACTGCCGCTGCCGGTGCGAAGTCACCCAGCGTCATGTCCCAGTTTTCCGGCAAGGTGGCACGCGCTGCGCCAGTGCTTGGCGGGCGGAAATGGTCCTGGTTGGCGTTGCTGTGATTCCACGCGCTCGGCGCGGGAATGACCGGCGCGACCGGCAACGGATCCAGCAAACGCAGCGGGTCCAGTTCCCGGGGTGAGGCATCCAACAGCAAATCGCCCAACGCGTCATCCACCGGCGCACGCCCGACCGCTGGCGCGCCGAAATCCAGCAGATCGAATGCAGCACTGGGCACGGCAGCCTGTAGCGGCCTGGGCGGCGGCGCCATCTGGGTGCGGTCGTCCATCGCATCCAGCAAGGGATCGAACGCGGGCGTCACTGCCACGATGCCTACAGGGCTGACGCTCTGCAACTGCACCTGGATCTCGAAGCTGTCCAGTTGCAGGCAGTCGCCATCACCCAGCGCGGCCGGCTCGGCGCGCGTCAATGGCGTGCCATTGAGCGAGATGCCATTGGTGCTGCGGTCTTCGATGAAATACATGCCATTGAGAAAACGCACCACCGCGTGCGTGCGCGAGATACCGGGCGCAGCCAGCACCCAATCGCTCTCGTCGGAGCGGCCAATGCTGCCGCCGCTGCCGGCAAAGCGCTTCTGCGCCTGCGCACCGAATTGCGCGGCCTGCGCGCCGCTGACGGTGAGGATCAACTGCACACTGGACACGACACACGCTCCTCCAGACAAGAATCGACAACACGCACGTCACCGCAGCAACGCACGCTCATGACGCCGCTGCGCCGGCCAGCAACTGCAGCGCATGCGCCGCGTAGCCCTCCCGGCGCGCCTGCATGGCGGCCGGTTCGCGCGCCGCCAGCAAGGTGATGGCCGCGGCCACCGCACGTGCGGTGAGATGTTCGGCTGGTGGCACCGCGGTGGCTTGCTGCGGGGGTGCCAGGCTGCCGCCAGACCACGCCACCGCGGCGGCCAGCCACGCGCCCAGCGAGACATAACCGCCGGCATGCGCAAACGCCTGTGCCGCGCGGCGATGCGCTTCGCTGGGCTCGCGCACCCATTTCTCCGCCAGCGCCGCGCCGGCACGGTCTTCGTCATCCAGCGCTTCGGCGCGCGCGCACTGGCATGCCCAGGCGACCGCATAGCGCTTGGGCAACAGCCGCGCCAGCAACTTGATCGCATCGTCGCCATGACCATGCGCCAGCAATGTACTCACCGCCGCCTGTGGCGCCAGCGGGGTGCGCAGATGCGCGCAGGCCGTGTCCGACAGCTGCATCTGTGCGCAGGCCTGCGCGAGCGAGGGCATGGGCGTACTCATCCGATCATGATCAGGCCGCCGCTGACCTGCACCAGGGCATCGGCCTTGATATTGACCAGCGGGCCTTTCAGCGTGGCCGAAGCACCGGCCTCGGCGGTGAGCATGCCGCCGGACGACAACTTCAACGTGCCATCGCCCACCACCTCGGTGGCCGGCGAAGTCGACTGCAGTTGCGCGCTGGCCACCTGTTTGATGGTGGCCGCGGTGGTCTTGGCTTCGGCGGTGGCGTCGATGAGGATGTTGACGCCGCTCAGCACGATGTCGCCGTTCTGTTTCATCACCAGGCGCGCGCTCCCCGTCACCAGCTCGATCTCTTCGCCAGCCTGCAACAACAGCTTCTTGCCGACATCCACGCTGTCGTTGTTGTCGATGCGCGCACGTCGGTCGTGCTTGACCGTCACCACCTGGTCGTTCTCGACGGTGGCGGTGTGGTCGTGCTGTATCTCTTCGCGCAGGTCGCGCTGGGCGCGCTGGTAGATCTCTTCGGCACCGGCCTTGTCGTCGAAGCGCAGTTCGTTGAAATCCGCTGCGCCGCCCAGCAAGGTGCGGCTGCGAATCCCGCTCTGGGTCTTGTTGTCGGGCAGCGAAAACGGCAGCGCATGGTCGGCGTTGTAGACGCTGCCCACGATCAGCGGGCGGTCCGGGTCGCCATCGAGAAAACTCACCACTACTTCCTGCCCCACGCGGGGCAGGCTCATCGCGCCCCAGCCCTTGCCCGCCCACATCGAGGCCACCCGCACCCAGCACGACGGCCCACCGTGCGTGCGTGCGGAGGTGGACCAATGAAAGGTCACCTGCACGCGGCCGTACGCGTCCACCGCGATGTCTTCGACAGTGTCGCCAGTGACCACACCGGTCTGCAGGCCGGCGATGCTCGGCCGTGGCGTGCGTTGCGGGCTGCGGAACGGCAGGCGGCTGTCGATCACGCGCAGGCGGCTGGAAAACGGCGGCGTGTCGCCGGCATGTTCCGGCGCCACCAGGCTGGTCTCGGCAGACACCACCAGGTATTCCTGGTTGTAGGCTTCGTTGGGAAAGCCGCGCAGCGAGAACAGCGCGCCCACCGGCAATTCGCAGGCATTGGTCTGCGCATCGTGGCAGCCGCGCTGCACGTTGTGCGCCTCGCGGCGCACCTGTGCATAGCGCTCACCGACACCCTGCACCGGATGCGCGCCGGGGAAGTCGAATGCCACCAGTGCGTCCACCGGATGCAGGTCTGCACCGGTGGCCTGGTCCTGGGCCGCTAATGATGCACGCGGCAGCTGCGGGTCGTAATCGGTGAGCTGGTGCTCGGTGGTATGCAGTGCGCGCGCACTGCGCCACTGGCTCACCACCGCCTGCTGCAACCGGAGGTTCTGCAGTTCCGGTGGCACATACGGCAGGCTCTCCACCGGCGGCACGGTGGCGTGCGCGCCCAATGCATCGGCCAGCACCAACGTGTGCGCGGTGCGGCCATGGGTGAAGTAGTAATAGATGCCCTCCTGTTCCATCAGGCGGCTGATGAAGCTGAAGTCGTCCTCGCGGTATTGCACGCAGTAGGTACGCGCCGGATACGGCGTGCTCAGTCGCCGCTGCACATCGCCGTAGCCGATATCGCCCAGCACGCTGGTGATGATGTCCGGCACGCTCATGTCCTGGTAGATACGGCAGTCGCGGCGCTGGGTGAGCAGCCAGGGTTTGGGCACCAACTGCAACTCCAGTGCCGCATAGCTGAGCCCGTCGATCACCGTGTAGCCACTTTGCGCACAGCTGGCCACAATGCCGTGATACCAGCGCTGCACGTTGCCGTCATCGGACAGCTCCACCGCCGCGGGCGTGCCGAGCAAGGCGCGCAGGTCCGGGCGTGCATCGCTGCACAGCGCCTCGATGCGGTAGTCGAACAGCTGCCCCAACGCTTCGCTGGCCAGCATGCGGTGCAGCAGCAGGCGCTCGCCAAGGTCGGTGTGCAGCGTGATGGTGCGTGGCATCGAAGCATCCACAGATGGGTGAGGGCAACGCGGTGCGCGTTGACCGACGCAGCCGAGCGCGGAGTCGCGCGCACGCTGCGGCATCTTTCAGCGTCGGCAACGCATGCTCACACGCGTATGCCTGCGAAAGCCGACAATTCGTCTCACGCGTTGCCAGCTGCGCGCGCGGTCACCACCCAGCCATGTACCGGCTGGCCGCGCTCGCTACGCAAGACCTGCGCGGCAATGGCCACTGTCTGTAATTGCGCGTGCTGCAACGCTGCAACGATGTGTGCATGGCTGTGCCGATAGCGGCCGCTGGCATCCAGGGTTACATCGCCTTCGCTGGCCTCCAGTGCTTCCACGGTGAAGCCCAGCACACCGCCGGGCGTCAGCGCGCTGGCGGCCGCCGCCAGCACGTCCTGCAGTGCGCCGAAGTACACCAGCGTATCGGCCGAGGCGATGACGTTCCAGCGTGCCGGCTGTGTTTGCAGATAGGCAGTGAGTTCGGCCACCTCGAGTGCGTCGTAGCCGCCACGCAGGCGTGCCTTGGCGATCATGCCCGGCGACAGGTCCACACCCACCAGTTCGCGCGCGTGCGCACGCAACAACGGCGCGCACAGGCCGGTGCCGCAGCCGGCATCCAGCACCGCGAAGCCGCGGTCGGGCACCGGTAGGCAGGCAGTCAACGCGTCGGCCAGGAGCTGCGGCGCGCGGTAGTCCAGGTTGTGCAGCAACTGCTCGTCGAAGCTGTCGGCAAAGCCGTCAAACAGCTCGCGAACATAGACATCGCCGGCGCGTGGCGGCGCAGCGGTGCCACCGCAGGCGGCCAGCATATGCGTGGCCACCGCATTGCCCGGGTCGCGCAGCAACCACTCGCGGTACACCGCTTGCGCCTGTTGATGTTCGCCCAGCAGATACAGGCCGGTACCCAGCGCCTCACGTGCGAGCAGGTGCTCCGGCGCCAGCGTGCAGGCCTGGCGCAGGCACTCCACGGACTGTTGCAGATGCTCGGCTTCCTGCGCGTTGTTGCGCAGGAACAGCCCGAGCAGATAGTGCCCATGGGCGGACTCGGGGTAGGTGTGCAGCAGCGCAGCATAGGTGACGAAGGCTTCTTCGACACGGCGCTGCGCTTCCAGCACCGCGGCCAGGTTGGACAAGGCGTCCGCATGCGCCGGCGCCAGGGCCAGCGCACGGCGATAGCTCTGTTCGGCCTCGGCCAAGCGCCCGCATTCGCGGTGCACGTTGCCCAGGTTGTTGCAGGCATCCGGTTGCGCCGGCGCCAGCAACAGTGCCTGCGTGATCGAGGCAACAGCGGCGTCGCTGTCGCCGCGTTGATGCTGCAGCACGCCCTGGTAATGCAATGCATCGGCATGGCTGGGTTGCATCTCCAGCAACTGCGCATACAGGCGCGCGGCCTGCTCCAGGCGGCCGCTACGGTGTGCGGTGATGGCGCGCTGCAACGTGGCCGGCTGCGGAACCTGTGCCGGCACTGCAGTCGGTTGGGACAGCGGTGCGGTCGCTGCGGTCGATGGGCTCAGGTCGGGCTGCGCGATGGCGGTGCTCATTGGGATCTCCGGAGCGGGAAAGCGGGAGGAGCTGCAGACACTGGTGCCAGTACTGGAGACGGCGGAATGAAATCACTGGGTTCGGATGGCGCACTCTCCTGCACCGCTGGCTGTAACCACGTCACCGCCGCAAACCAAGCAAAACCAGGTAGGAGCGCCCTTGGGCGCGATGCGGCCTTCCCGATGAAGTGCAGCTACATGAGGCCAGCAGCATTGCGAGATCACTAGTTCGGGCACGATGCAGCACAAGCGCATGCATGCAACTAAGAGCAGCTATCAAAACAACTGCGCAGCCGCCAGGCGGGCGCGGCCAGTGCTCGGAATCGGCATGTGCCCCCGTACACTCCGGTTCCTCCGCGCCGTCCGCACCCACCTGACGGCTGCTCGCTATATTTTGTTAGCCGCTCTAAGTGGGTACTTGCCGCAGGCAACCGACATCTGATCTTGCATCTGTTGCGCGCCTCAAACGCTGGGCGCAGCAATACCTGTTAAAACGTGCCAACTGCTGTGGCGGAAACTTCAGCGAGGCTCGCAACATGTGTCATGTGCACAGACGCGGGTGGCTCGGGACGCAGTCACCGTTCGCACGACAACCTCAACGCCACTTCAACCGCTCACGCATCGCACAGAAGTACTCCCACATCCCGGCACGTATTGCGTGCAACCGCATGCCCAACTTGCACGGCTCCAGCACACAAGCTTCGCCCTATCCAATCAACACCGTAAAACAACCCAGCATGATGACCCCGCCATGCGCAGTGCTGTCGCCCAGGCGTGCCGCCGGCTGGCCGGCGATCAACACCGTGGGCGCACCGGCCACGATGCTATCCGGCGGCCCCACGCACACGCAGCTATCGCCGATGCGCGCTGCGGGCAGGCCGCCGATCAACACCGTGGGCGCACACGGGCCGGCGAGCGGCCCGCCCACATGCGGCACGATGCCGGTGACCATCGGGCAGACGTGCAGATCGGTGATCCGCGCAGCGGGCTGCATGACGCGCTCCAGCGCACTTCCAAGGACTGCAGGATCGGGCAGCGGCGTGCCGGCGACCCGACAATTCGTCTCAGCGTTCGGCCACGCGCGGCGCTGCCGCATCGACGCTGGCGACCTCCGCTGGCAGCGGCGGTGCGTCCAGCGCCGCGAGTGTCTGGCGTACTGCCTGCAACGGCGCTTCGGCGTCGCCATAGATGCCAGTGAGGATCTGCAGCGATTGCTGCGCGTGCTCACGTGCAGCCACAGGGCGGCCCAGCACGCGCTCGGCCTCAGCCATGCCGCGCAGGACCTCCGCCGTCTGCGGATGCGCGCGCCCCAGCACGCGCAGCGCTGTGGCCAACGCGGCCTGCTGTTCGGATAACGACGCGGCCGGCTGCCCGGCGTCCAGCAGCCAGAACGCATGGTTGCTGCGGTAGGCAATGGTGTTCGGCGCAGCCTCGCCGAACACCGCACGCGCGCCCTCCAGGGCCGCGCGGTAGTGCGGGCCCGCTTCGGCCACCTTGCCCTGCTGGCGCAACGCGCCGGCCAGGTTGCCTTCCACCATCAACGTGTCACTGGCGCGTGCGCCGTACAACTTACGGGTGGTGCGCAGCAGTGGCGCCAACTCCGCCTCGGCCGCGGCAAAGTCGCGCTGCATCAGCAGCGACACCGCCAGGCTGTTGCGCATCGACACCACGTACGGATGCTCGGGCCCGCGCATCGCGATGCGTTCGCGCAACAGGCTGCGCTGCAAGGTAATGGCTTCTGTCAACTGGCCGGTTTCGGCCAGCATGCCGGCGTAGAAGTTGCCCGCGTCGATGCGCTGGTCGGTGGTGTTGGCTGCATTGGCCAGCGCGGCAAGATAGGCATGTCGGCTTTGGTCCAGTGCCTCGCTCATGCGCCCCTGATCGCGCAGTGTCCACGCCAGCCGCGCACGCATCGCGTTGCCCACGCTCTGCTGTCTGGCATCACCGTGCGCGGCCTGTGCGATTGCCGCACGCAGTACGCGCTCGGCCTCGGCAGCGTGGCCGCCGCCAATCAACGCCTGCCCCAGCATCGAGGCCGCTGTGAGTGCACGCATGCTGCCCTCCCCGCCCTGCTGTCGCGCCAGCGCGTGCGCGGTACGCAGGTGCGCCACCGCCTGCGGGTAATCGGCCAGTGCAATCAAGGTGCGGCCCAGCGTCAGTTCCACCTCGGTGCGGGCGTCGGGTTGCTCGGCCAGCTCGTGCGCGGCGCGTTGCGAGGCTTGCTGCAACACGCGCAACATCAAGGTCTTGTCCAGATCCTGCGCCACCGCCGGGTCAACGCTGGACAACACCGAACTCATGAAATCGCCGGTCACCCGCGCCAGCTGCGCATCACGCGCAGCCTGCTGCAGCGACCAGACCGTGGCACCCAGCCCGGCCACCACCGCGATCACCGTCAGGCCGCCGGCCAGCACGCCGCTGCGATGGCGCTGGGTGAACTTGCGCAGGCGCAGCAAGCGCCCGGCCTGCAGCGCACGCGGCGGGTAGCCGTCCAGCCAGCGGTGCAAATCGTCCAGCAAGGCCGACACCGACGCATAGCGCACGCCACGTTCGGGCGCGAGCGCGCGCAGCACGATCGCATCCAGTCCGTCGCGCAGCTGCTGCTGCAGCTGTGCGTGCGCGGTGCTGCGCGCCGCACAGATGCGCGCGCGCGCCTCGGCTGGCACGGCCGCCACACGTTGCGACGGTGGTTGCGGCAGGCCATCGCGCCCAGCCACCGGCGCCAACCCGCAACTGAGTTCGTAGAACATCGCGCCCAGCGCATAGATATCGCTGCGCGCATCCACATCCAGCGCGCCGCGCGCCTGCTCCGGGCTCATGTAGCCCGGCGTGCCACGCCCATGCGCGGAGGTCAGGCCCGGGTTGGCCGCATCGATGGCGATGCCGAAGTCGATCACCCCGGGCATCGGCCGGCCATCCACCTCGCTCACCAGCACATTGCTCGGCTTGAGGTCGCGGTGAATCACGCCCTTCTGGTGCGCGTGCTGCACCGCCTCGCTCACCCGCAGCATCAGCAGCACCCGCGCATGTAGCGACAACCGGTGCTCGTCGCACCACCAGGTGATCGGCTCCCCGCGCAGGTACTCCATCACCAGATAGGGCTGGCCGTGCGCGTCGGTGCCCACGTCGTGAATCTGTGCGATGGCCGGGTGCACCATCTGTGCCAGCAGCCGGCATTCGAATTCGAACAACGCCCGGCCCTGCACGTCCAGCGCATCGGCGGCCACCAGCTTGATCGCCACCTCGCGCTCGTAGGTGCCATCGGCGCGGTGGCCCAGATACACCTGCCCCATCCCGCCGGCACCGATCAACCGGTCGATCGCCCACGCACCAAAGCGCGTGCCGGCCGGCAGTTCCGGCAATGGCGCATGCAACGCGGCGGCGACGTGCTTGAGCGGTGCACGCACACGCATGGTGGCCTGCGCCTCCACCGCCAGCATCGCCAGCAACTCGTCGCGCAGCACCACATCGTCGCCGGCCTGCGCACGCGCAAATGCCTCACGTGCCTCCACCGGCAGCGCGCAGGCCTGATGAAACAAAGCCTCCAATCGCTGCCAGGTGGTGGCCGCCAGGCTCATAGCTGCGCGGCCAACCACACCCGCGCAAAGCGCAGGTCGCGTTCCAGCGTTGGCACCGACACCTCAAGTTGCTCGGCCGCCTCAGCCACGCTGAAACCCACCAGTTCGGTCAACGCAAATGCCTTGGCCTTGCGCTCATCCAGCTGTGCCAATTTGTCGAAGGCATCGGCCACCATCAACAAGGCTTCCGGCCGCGCCGCGCCATCGGACAGACTGATCGTCAGCGTCACCGCCTGGCCCAGCCGCTTGGCGCTGGCCTGTTGCCGCGCCAGGTCCACCAGCAGGTGGCGCATCTGCAGCGCCGCCACCGCATAGAAATGCGAGCGCGAACGGAAGCCCTGCTGGCCCTGCTCCAACCGCATCCAGGCCTCGTGTACCAGCTCGGTCGCCTGCAGCCCCACCCGCGCATCGCGCCGCAACACCCGCAACGCCGTGGCGCGCAATACGTCATAGACCTGCCGCGCCAATGCATCGCCCGCGCCGGGTTCATCGCGCTGCCAGGCCTGCAACAACTCGGTGATCGGGAGCTCGGACATCCGGTCCATCTCGCCTGCGTGGACGCGCAGTATCCCGCATTGGGAGCGAGGTGGACTGTTCAATACGTAACGGTTTAGCTCGCTGACACCGGTGGTGTCGACGGGCCGCCTACGCCGGATGGGTAAGCTGCCGGCTGCCGTTGGCGCGCCGGGTGGGCCGCCATCGTCACAGGTGCCGAAACAGTGGCGCCACGGCGCCGTCGCGAGCACAGCCGCGCAATAGGCCTGATTTCTGTCACAACTCTACGAGCCCGCGCGCCATGCCTTTGGCGCAAGCGAACAAGCCAGTAACGCACTCAGCAGCCGGGCGCGTACCCGGCCGCATAGCGCAGCCCCTGGCGCAACTGGGCCAGGAAATCGGTATTGGCATAAACGGCCGCGTCGTGGCCCAGCCCGGTGTACCAGGCCCGGCCGCCGTCGAATACGTGGCACCACGCAATGGGATGATCTGCGCCCATCGTGCCACCGGCATACAGCCGCTCGTCCACCGTGGCGACCACCTGCACCTGCCCGCGTGGATTGTGGCGGTAGTTGTAGATCTCATCGGTGATCGGCCAGGCATCGCCCACCGACTGCCCATCGCGCTCGCGCTGCACGCGGGTGGACTGCAGCCCCGGCGGATGTTTCTTGAACCATGCCCCGACCAATCGCCCATACCAAGGCCACTGGTAGCCGGTATCGGCGGCCGAATGGACACCCAGGAATCCACCGCCCTGCCGAATGAAGCCCTCGAAAGCCTGCTGTTGCGCCGGCGCTAGAATCTCGCCTGTCGTGTTGGCGAACGCCACCACGCGGTAACGCGCCAGGTTGTCGGCAGTGAAGACGTCCGCATCCTCGCTGTGGTCGGCCGCCATGCCCTGCTCTTGCGCAAGTTGCCGTAGCCTCGCCACCGCCGTCGGAATCGACTCATGGCGGAACCCGGCCGTCTTGCTGAAGATCAGCATCCGCTCTGGAGCGGACCCGGCAGTGGCGGTGACGGAGGCGAGCAGACAGATCAGGGCGAGCAGGATGTTGTGCATGCATGCATTGTTGCGCAATCAGCTTCTGATTCAATCGATCAGCACTTCCGGCCCGACGCCGTATGCCGGCGTTTGCGGCGCGCAACGACGCAGGCCACCCACGCTTAGCGCTTGGCCGCCTCGCAGAGCTTGCGATTGAACCAGGTGGACTTGGCGATGGGCAGGTACGCATCCCAGTCGCTGGGCGGCAACATCGTGCTGTTCTTGTCCAGCTCCGCTTGAAACGAGCCCTCATCGCGGCTGCGACCAGCCATGGTCTCGTCCAACGCCGCCAGACACTCCTGCGGGCGGTTCAGGCGCATCAGGGTGAGGGCGCGGTCGTTGGCGAAACGGTCGCGATCAAGCCAGGTGAAAAACTCGCCGCACTCGCCCGCAAAGGCCTGCATGCCTGCAAGTGCTTCGACATAGCGCTTGCCGCGATAGTCGCGCAGGTACGCCTCACGCCGTCGGCTGCTGGCCGCGGAGGTGCAGCCGGCCGGCAATTGCAGATAGTCGCCTTCGAAGCTGGCGCGCATGCCGCAATAGTCGCGGCAGCTGTCCTGGGTCAGCGCGGCGATGCTGAAGCCGCCCGCCACCGGCTTGAACGACAGCTTGCAGGGCGCATCGACAGCATCGCTCACCTCCGCCTTGTCGCCCTGCAGCGTGCCCGATAGCGAACAACTGTGGCCGTTGGCGCCCATGGTGAGAATCTCGAACTGGCGCACCCCGCCCTTGTCGCTGACCTGCAGGCTGCCCAAGCCTTGCTTGGTGCTGTATTCGCCAGGCGTCGGACCGGCCGCCACCGCGCCGAACGCCACGAGCCACACCAGTATCCCGCTCCATCCATATCGCCGTGCCATCGCCGCGTCCTGTGTTCGACCAAAGCGCAAGTGTGCGACATCGCGACGGGGCCAGGCCAGTCAGATGTAGACCATCAACCCCAGTAGATCCAGCGCGCCATGGGCCAGTATCGCCGGCCACAGTCGCCCGCGTCGGGCCACCCACCACCCCAGGATCAGCCCGATTGCAAGGATGCTGATGGCGCCAATCGGTCCCTGGTAGAGGTGATACGACGTGCGGATCGCCACGCTTACATTCACCGCGAAGGCCCGGCCATGTCGCGGCTCCAGGGCGCGGATTACGTAAGCGCATACGAACACCTCCTCGAAGATCGGATTGATCAGCGAGATCGCCAGCACAGCCGTGATCGACAGCTGCCCGGCGACCATCGCATCGAATGGATGCGTGTTGCTCCCCAAGCTCCAGTTCAACAGCGTCAGTGGATAGGTGACCAACAGGCACACCGCCAGCAAGCCGAGCCCCGCCGCCAAGTCGCGCAGCTGCCACTGCAGCCCCAGCGACTGCGGCCTCCATCCGCGGAACCACAGCACTGGCAGCAAGATTGCCAGAACGAGCAGTTCGTAGAACACCATGCCCCACAGGCTCGCGTCGGAGAAGACCGGCTCGACGGCATCGCGCGCGACTGCCGAAACGCTGGACCAGATCGACAGCCCGAATGCGATCGTCACCACGAGCAACAACTCACCCCATCCAGCAGACGCTCCTTGACGTTCTTGCATCGATCTTCCTTGGCATGCATTGATTGCAGATGCGCGACTTGTGACGCCCTTGCTAGCGACAGGCCTGCGCGACCGCCCGTTCGACAGCCTGCATGAACTCCGGATCGCGACGCATCGTAGTATCGGCGCGTGCGCTGTCGCGCACATGGGTAGCGCGCGTACACGCCTCCGGGCTCGGCTGGCGCTCGTAACTGATCAGGCGTAAACCCAGGTTTGATTCCTGGTTATTGCCGGACGCCGCTTGCGTACCCGCCTGCGCAGCTGTTGCCGTTGCCATCGGGGCCGTCGCGGCTTGCTTGTTCCAACGCTTCTGCTCCGCGCCGTCGGCGCACGGCGTGGACTGGTAAACAGTTCCCAGCTTTGCATCGCTGCACTTGTAGGCCGACTGCGCCGCTGCCGGCAACGACAACACGCACATCACCACTGCAAGACTTCTTTTCATTGATGCCTCCCCCCAAACGGCATAGCTTACCCATCCCAGGGCGCGATGCGTCGTTCCTCAGGAGCAGCACTTTTTCTTCGGTGGCGAGGATGGGTAAAGCGCGGCGGGCGGCTTGTTACCCGCCGGCCTGGACCGCCACAAAACCGGGACATTGCCGATGGCAGCGCCAAGCCGACGCACAGTGCTCGCTGACTAATTTCACATGCACCCTCTGTTGCGCGGGAGACGACTCAGCCGGCGGTGGAAGCGCATAGAACTGCGGTTACCGCCGACGCGCAAGCACAGCGGCCGTCGACACATCTTTTTGCGGGCATTGAGCGGCTCGTCGGCACCGCAAGTCGCTGTTATCGACCGATAAGTTAACCTGAACCCGTTACCCCCAGCAACAACAGCCATAACCACCGGCTACTTTTTTGTGCCCTTGCGTAGATTTCCCAGACCACTGAGCACTTGAGCATTGCTGTATGCATTGCATCCCGCCGATGTAGCCTTTGGCCTGATATGGTCCACATGCGGCCCTTGATCACCGGCAACAGTTAGAAGTGGTCCGCCAGAGAAAGGATCGCCCGGGTCATCCGGCGCCAGGTAACCATCAAAGAAGATCCTGTTGACCGTGAGGATGTTATTTATCTGGTAATCCTCGAATTTGCGCGCGTTGCTGATGGAAACACTCTTCAGGTCGCCAGTGACCTCGCTCATGTAGTCGAGCACAGCATAATGTCGCCTTGCGTTCTGCTCGGGGAGATTGAGCTGCGGATAAAGATGGTCCATCATCCACCCTGAATCGCGCATCTGCCAGTAACGCGTAGTCACCAGAATTACTTCGTCTTCGTCAAGCTCGATGTGCTCGATCGCCGGGGGGATATGCGGTATGAAACCAAACGACCAGGACTTTCCGCTTTCGGAGCTTGCAATGGCCGAGAAGGCCGAGGGAATTCGAGGATCGGCGTTGGCGCCATAGGAGATGGTCACAGAAAGCGTGATGCGTCCTTCTCCGGAGCGGATGATTTTCTTAAGCGCTCTTTCAAGGCTCTTCCATGCACCGTGCTGATTGAAGCTGGCGTACATCGGCACGATATTCTGGGGTACGTTCAGCCCACCGAACTGCGTTGCAAGCAAGTGGCCTGCATTGGTATTGAGCGGGCGAAAATCCGGCTTCCCAGGAATGCCCTGCAACGCATACGGCAACGCCGGCTTTTCCTTTTTGTGATTGCCAGGCTTCTGGTCGACTAGCGGGCCTTTGATCAGAATCGGACGCCCGCGTATCGTCCCTCCATACGTGAACATTTCCATTTCCGCATGAATTTCCCCAGCGCTATTGCTTCCAATCACAACCATAAATCCTCCAGAACTAGTTCTCGCAAAAAAAGAGGAATAATTAGTAAATTGAAGCAGACCCGATCCTCTGCGCTTCTATTTCAGAATCGTCATACTTTCGATCAACCCTAGATCCGCTAGGCTCCACCTAGACAAATAAAAACTTTCACTGCCATCCACAATTGCGACGATCGGCACTCCACGGCGCATTGCCGGGAAACGGGGTCAGGTTGACTTCCAAAGTGAACCTAGCCCCGTTTTTTTGCCCCGTTTTTTTTGTCCTCCGAACCCATGGTCCTCCATGGTCCTCACTTCATCCTGCATTACCGCCGGCGCGCACGCACACTGGCTGTAGGCTACTTAATCAGCCCACAAGTCGCCGCTGTCGACTGATAAGTGAACCTGACCCCATCACCTAAAATGAACCTGACCCCGTTCTTCACTATGTGCTCGCCCTCGACGTACTCGATAGCGAGGAACGGCTGGCCGTCCGACAGCAGCCCGCCGTCGACCAGCCGCGCGATGCCGTGATGCTCGAGCCGCGCCAGCAGCGCGCGCTCGCGCTGGAAGCGCTCGAGCGCGGTGCGCGCGTCGCCGCTCACGCGGCGCAGCAGCTTCAGCGCGACCCGCTGGGTGAAACCGTCCTGCTGGCGCTCGGCGAGGTAGACCACGCCCATGCCGCCCATGCCGCCCTGGCCGAGCCGGTGCAACACGCGGTAGTCGCGCGCGGCATCGGCCGAGAACTGCTCGCCCGAGAGTTCCGGCGCCTCGGCCAGCGCCCAGCGCGTCGCGTGCAGCGTGGTCTCCGACGCCACCGCCTGCCGCATCCACGCGACCTCGGCCAGGAGCGCGGCGTCGCCCGCGCACTCGCGCGCGACGAAATCGGCGCGCTCGTCCGGCGGCAGCTCGTCGGCCGCCGCCACGATGCCCTTCGCCCGCAGGTACAGCGCCTGCCGCTCGTCCATCGCCGCCTCCTCCCCGGTCGGTCGTCAACGCGTGGCTGGCACGGGAGACGACCCGACGCTCACTTCCCGGCGCGTGCCGGGTTCCTTGCGGACGGGGATTGTCGCAGGAACAGGACGAAGACTTGGAGATTCGCCACCGGTCGAGCGCTGCACCGTGATCGAGAGCCAAAATTTGCGATCTCGATGTGGGGTCCGCGATGGACTCAAAGGTGGAACGTGTACTTCGAAGACCCTCGCATTCTTTCAACTTCAACGATCATGCTCTTCACCGTGTCATTGTCGGTGTAGCTGGCGATGGATCCCGGGATGAAACTTGAACTCCTGTCATCAAACATAGCAACGACCTTCGTTCTCATATACATCTCGTAACCGGCGACCAACTCTGCAATGGCTTGTTGCATGGTTATCTTCTTAGCAATTATTCCTCGCTGTGCGATATAGACACTCTCTTGGGTTTTCGGATCTGCGGAGGAAACCTTTTTGTATGCTTTTCCATCGTATATCTTCGCGAAATTCTCCCTGTTGAAGTCCACAAGAGCCTTAGCTTGTCCATCCAGAACATCTGGATGCGTCCTGGATAACGATTTCTCCTTCGTCCTCTGAACAAGGTTATGGATACCGTCTAATCCGGCTGGCGATGTGAATTGCTTCAGAATCAGGCCTTGGTAGTAGACGCTTTCCTCATCAAACGTCGTGACTTCGGTGAGGTAGGCACTCACACCCAGTCCAGTTAGGAGCGCGCCTCTTTCCTCCTTGGGTATGAGTTCGACAAGCCTACGAGTGAACTGGGCTAAGACACTGCTCGCAACATTACCGAGCTTGTTTCCCCCGGTGAAACAGCCTGCCAAATTGATCTTCCGGAAACAGATTCCCTTCTTGGCGAGTCCCGCGACTACCTCGGCGAGGAACTCTGCAGACGGGTTGGACTGAGTCGCGCCTGCGTGAATTAGAAAGTAGAGTCCGTTATCCCGCGAAGCCCCAAGCACATCACTGCTCGCGAAAATGGCCCCCACCACCTCTTCCACCTTCGCGGACTTGCCGAACTCGGCCGATACGACAGTGACCGCGCGGGCGCGGACCGTCCTACCTTTGTATTTTTTGGAAAGTGCTTCAAGATTGTCCGCCAACTCCTGGTCCCCATCACCGTGGTAAAAGGGGATCAGCACGATGTTCTCGCATTGCATGCTCTTTCTCCGTCATTGAAGCTCCTTCGCACCCTCGGAGCGTTTTCAATCGAAGCGATAGTCGAATCCGCCTTCCTTGCGCCCCACTCGTACGCCCGCGATGTCTTTTCCGTCGACCATCCTCCGCAGGAACTCCCGGCTGATCTCCGGCAACATCGAATTGGTCAAAATCGCATCGATCATCCGCCCGCCCGATTCGCTCTCAGTGCAGCGGCTCACCACCAGCTCGACCACCGCGTCGTCGTACTCGAATGGAATCCTGTAGCGCGCTTCGATGCGCTGCTTGATGCGGTTCAACTGCAGCCGCACGATCTTCGCCAGCATGTCGTGGCTCAGCGGGTAATATGGAATCGCCACCAGCCTGCCGAGCAATGCCGGCGGGAACACCTTCAACAATGGTTCGCGCAGCGCTTTGGCCATGCCTTCCGGGTCCGGCAGCAGTTCCGGATCGGCGCACAGGCTGGCGATCAGCTCGGTGCCGGCGTTGCTGGTGAGGATGATCAAGGTGTTGCGGAAGTCGATGCGGCGGCCTTCGCCATCTTCCATCCAGCCCTTGTCGAACACCTGGAAGAACAGCTCGTGCACGTCCGGGTGGGCTTTCTCCACCTCGTCGAGCAGCACCACCGAATACGGTTTGCGGCGCACCGCTTCGGTGAGCACGCCGCCTTCGCCGTAGCCAACATAGCCCGGCGGTGCGCCCTTGAGCGAGGAAATGGTGTGCGCTTCCTGGTATTCGCTCATGTTGATGGTGATCAGGTTCTGTTCGCCGCCGTACAAGGTTTCTGCCAGGGCGAGTGCGGTTTCGGTCTTGCCGACGCCGGAGGTGCCGGCCAGCAGGAACACGCCGATCGGTTTGTCCGGGTTGTCCAGGCCGGCGCGGCTGGTCTGGATGCGCTTGGCGATCATCTCCATGGCGTGGTCCTGGCCGATCACGCGCTTGGCCAGCAACTCGGGCAGGCGCAGCACGGTGTCGATCTCGTTGCGCGCCATGCGCCCGACCGGGATGCCGGTCCAGTCGGCGACCACGGCGGCGACGGCTTGATAATCGACAGTGGGCAGGATCAACGGGGATTCGCCTTGCAGTGCGCCCAGCTCGGCCTGTACCAACTGCAGGTGTGCCAACAGCGTGTCGCGATTCACCTGCACCGGCGCTTCGAGTACCGCTGTGTCACCTGACGCAATCTGCTCGGCATCGGCCTCTGCTTCCAGTGCGCTGCCAGTGCCTTCCAACGGCGCATTACCGCTACGCAGTTGCGCGCGCAACGACAGCAACTCATCGACCAATGCTTTTTCGGACACCCAGCGCTGTTCCAGCGCATGTAGCCGGCTGCGCTCGCCATCCAACAAGCCTGCGCACGCGACAGCACGCTCATCCACCACGATGCCGATCGCGCGCTCGCGCTCGATGATGGCGTGCTCGGTATCCAGCGATTCGATGCGGCGGCGGCTGTCGTCCACTTCGGCCGGAGTAGCGTGCAGGCTCACCGCCACGCGGGCGCACGCGGTATCGAGCAGGCTCACCGATTTGTCCGGCAGTTGGCGTGCGGGGATATAGCGGTGGCTGAGCTTGACCGCCGCTTCCAGCGCTTCGTCGAGGATCTGCACGCTGTGGTGCTGCTCCATCATCGAAGCAACGCCGCGCATCATGCGCACCGCCTTGGCTTCGTCCGGCTCGTCCACCTGCACGGCCTGAAAGCGCCGCGTCAGCGCGGGGTCTTTTTCGATGTATTTCTTGTACTCGGCAAACGTGGTGGCACCCACCGTGCGCAGCGTGCCGCGCGCCAGTGCCGGCTTGAGCAGATTCGCCGCATCGCCGGTGCCCGCTGCTCCACCGGCACCGACCAGGGTGTGGGTTTCATCGACGAACAGGATGATCGGCTTCGGGCTGGCCTGTACTTCGTCGATGACCGCGCGCAGGCGCTGCTCGAACTCGCCCTTCATGCTGGCGCCGGCCTGCAACAGGCCAACGTCGAGTGTGCGTAACTGCACGTCTTTCAACGCTAGCGGCACGTCGCCGCGTGCGATGCGTTGCGCGAAGCCTTCGACCACGGCGGTCTTGCCGACACCGGCCTCGCCGACCAGGATCGGATTGTTCTGGCGGCGACGCATCAGGATGTCGACCACCTGGCGGATCTCGTCATCGCGGCCGATGATCGGGTCGAGCTTGCCCTCGCGCGCCTGCGCAGTGAGATCGGTGGTGAATTTTTTCAGCGCTTCCTGCTTGCCAAGCGCGGCAGGCGCGATGGCACCGCTAGCCTCACCAGGGGCAGCGGTCTGACCGAGCGAAAATCCATCGCTGGGCAGCAGGCCGTCTTCCGGCGAGCCGGCCACGATCTCGGCGAAGTGCTCGTTGAGCACCGCAGGCGTGAGCTTGTCGAACTCCTTGGAGATCGCCAGCAACGCATTGCGCAACCCACGCACGCTCAGGATGCCGACCACCAGATAGCCGGTACGTACCTGCGCCTCACCAAAACTCAGCGAGGCATACACCCAGCCGCGCTCCACCGCTTCTTCCACATTGGCCGACAGATCGGTGACGGCGGTGGAGCCGCGCGGCAAGCCATCCAGCGCGGCGGTGACATCACGCGCCAGCGTGGAGGGGTTGAGTTGGAAGTGCTTGATGATGCGGTGCAGGTCCGAGTCCTGCAGCTGCAGCAACTGATGCAGCCAATGCACCAGCTCCACATACGGGTTGCCACGCAGCTTGCAGAACACGGTGGCGCTTTCGATGCCGCGATAGGCCAGCGGATTGAGCTTGCCGAACAGGGCACTGCGGGAGATCTCGGCCATTGGTGCGTCCTTCGAAGTCAGTACATCGGTCGTGAGCGAATCAAGTGGCCGGGCGCCTCACCCGGAGGGGCGCAGCAATACGTCGTCGGCATCGGCAATGCTCCAGGCGCGGCGGCCAAGCCAGGTATCCAGGCCCAGCCGGCTGTTGCGTGCCAGGCGCGGGGTGGGTACCTCGTCGGCCTTGAGCAGCAACTGCAGCTCCCAGCCGAATTCGTCGCCCAGATAGCTGCGCACTGCAGCGGTGAGTTGGCGCAACGCCTGCCCGCCGGGCAGGAAGCGTTGAAAGGCGATGCGTGGCAGCGGCCCCAGGCGAATACGCACGCGCTGTTGCGCGCCACGCACCTGTGCGCCCACCACGCTATCCACACCCAGGCGCGCATTGCGCGGGCCGATGCCTAGCTGCAGGTGCGCATCGACAGGCAGGCGCATCCATTCGGCGATGAACTCCTGCACCTGCACCGGCCAGGCAAACAGTTGCTGCAGCAAGGCACGCAAGCCTTCCGGTGTGCGTGTCGCCGCACCGAGGCGGCCGGCGTAGTAACGCCGTGCGTCGTCGGGCAAGGCATCGCGGTCGCGCAACTGCGGGCTGGCGATACCCACCAGTGCATCCAGCCACGCACGGAACTGGTCGCTCGCCGGGCGCTCGGCCTGCACGCTGGGTTGCGCCTGCGCCCAGGCGCGGTAGAACAGGCTCAGCATGCGGTGATGGAACACATCGGCGAACGCGGCGAAGGTGCCGTCCTTGGCTTGCTGCGCACGCTCGATGGCGTATTCGGTGAGATGCAGCGGCAGCGGCGCATTCGGCCCGAACAGGCCGAGAAACACGCTGTATAACGCGGCCGGTTGAGCGTCTTGCTGTGGCACGTAGCGTTCCAGCGCACGCGGGGCGAAGGCCAGCGACGGCAGATGCCGCAAGCGCACCACGTCGTCGCTTGAGCGCGCGGATTCGCCCAGGCGCGGCTGCTGCGGATGGCAGCGCTCGATCGCGCGCAAGGCCGCAAACGGGCTGAAGTCGTGTGGCCGGGCCTGCAGCGCCTGTTCCAGCGCGGCGGCGGCCGCGCTCACAGACGCGGGCGGGAGCCGGGCTGAGCGGGCCATCGGGCCACCTCGTTGCGTTCGGTGGTGCGCAGCACCGTTTCGGTAAACGAATTCACCGAGACGTAGCGCGCAAAGAAGTGCCGCAGTACCGAGGCCAGCAGGAACGCGCCGGTGCCTTCGAAAGCGGCGTCCTCGCAGGTGAGCGTGATCTGCAGCCCGCGCCCGAAAGTGATCGGGCCAGGCACCGGAATGCGCCGCACGATCGGCGTGCCACTCACCTGTTTGATGCCCTCGATCTGCCGCTGTGCGGAGGCGTCGAACGGGTCGCAGTACAAGGTGAGGATCTCGCGCAGCGCCGCAGCACTGGTGCTTTCGCCCGGGCCATCGTCGAACAGCGACAGATAATTGAGCTGCAATTGACTGAGCAGGCGCCACGCAGTTTGCCCATCGGAGAGCGCCGGGCGTGGCTTGGTCGGGCCGGCCACGCAGCGCACGCTCTGCACCGGCACACCGCTGTCCATGCTGAAATCGGTGCTGCCCTTGCCCACCGGCATATGCAGCGGCAGATCGCGGTTGCTGCACCACAATTGCAGGCCCAGCTGGCGCAGCCGTGTGCTGTGCGGCTGGTCGTCGGCGTCCACCAAACTGACGAAGACCTCGCTGCCCACATAGCTGGAGCGCGCACCGTCGCGGCGCTGGCGTGCCGACAGCAGCCTTGGCTCACGGCGCATGGTGTAGAACGCGCCGTGCCGCGCATGCCAGGTGCGCGCATCGCCGCCGTAGAACGGCGTATAGCGCTGCTCCGGCTCCTGGCGGTCGCCAAAACCTTCCACCTCGCCCAGGTGATGGATCTCGAAATCCATCGGCCGGGTGCGGTCGGCCAGCACGTGATAGTCGTGCTGACCGGTGTGCAGGTGGATGCGGTCGGCGCGACGTTCGAACAGATTGATCGCCGGCGTGCAGAACAGCTTGAAGTGCTCTGCGCTTACTGCCGCCGCCAGTGCGGGCACACTGCGCTCCAGCAACACCACGATTTCGAAACTGCTGCCATGCAGGCGACGCAAAGCGGCGCGCAGGCCGGTGAGTTCGGCGAACAGGAAGCGCTCCGGGCAGGCGAAGTATTCCTGCAACAGCCGGTAGCCGCTGAAGGAGCGGCCGTCGTAGGGAATCAATGCATCGTCGTCGGCGAAGCCGCGCGTGCGCAGTGCATCGGCACCAAGCAGCAGCTCGCGCGCGGCGCCGCCGGCATCGCTGCCACGCACCACCACACCCGCGCAGTCGCCGTGCACTTGTTCGTACAGGCGCTTTGGCAGGCCATCGGCGCCGGCCAGGAACAGCGGCAGTGCATCCAGCGCCAGATCCTGCGCCTGTGCGCCGCCCACCACCTCCAGGCGCAGGCGGATGCCGGCACGCACGCTGCGCCCGGGCGGCACCACCACACCGGCAGCGGCCAGCGCGGCCGGCGAGTCCAGGTACTTGGCTTCGGTCAATTGCAGCGGCCACAGCGTGACCGCATGGGCGGTGCGGAATTCGCAGGCGGTGCGCTCGCCGGCGCCGATCAGGCTGCGCAGCGCACTGTGGCGCGGCACCGCCACGCCGGCGGCCAGGCCGCTGTCTTTCAGGTCCGGCTGCAACTGCACCACCGCCATCGATGGCAGCGGTGCCAGATAATGCGGGTAGACCATCTCCAGCAGGTGCTGGGTGAACACCGGATACTGCGCATCCAGCTTGAGCTGCACGCGCGCGGCCAGAAACGCAAAGCCTTCCAGCAACCGCTCCACGTAAGGGTCGGCGCATTCGAACGCGTCCAGGCCAAGCCGCCCGGCAATCTTGGGATACTCGCGCGCAAACTCCGCGCCCATGTCGCGCACGTGCTGCAATTCGCGGCTGTAGTACGGGAGCAGGCGCGGATCCATGGCTCAGCCGTGCCCTTCGACAACGTCGAGCCGGCCGGTTTCCAGGTCCAGCGCGGTCTTCAGATACAGGTTCAACGGCAGCGGCTGCGCCCACATCTCCGATTCGATGGTGAACAGCAGCGAGCGCCGGTCCATGCGCGCGCCATCGGCATGCACGCTCACACGCAAGGTCTCTGGAATCAGGCGCGGCTCGAATGCCAGGATCGCCTCGCGCAACCGCTGCTGCAGCGCCGCCGCATCGATGCCGGTGACCGCAACGCCGGCCAGATCGGGAATGCCGAAATTGAGCACCGAGCGTTGCACCTGCGGGTGCGCATCCAGCGGATGGCTGGTGTCCAGATTCACGGTGTTCAACAACCACGACAGGTCGCGGATGACGCATTCGCGCAGGCGCGTGGCGGAGATGACGCGTTGCTCGCGGCTCTCATCGCGTTGGCTGGGTGCGGTGTCGGTCAGCCGGTCCAGCAGCGAGGGCTGCAGGCGTTCGGTGGTGGTGAGCTCGGCCATGGCGGGTCAGTCCGCGTCGAACTGCACGTCGCGCACTTCGAGCAGCGCCACATCGCGCGCCTCGGTGCTCCACATGCGCTGGCCCAGGCCGATGTCGCCCTGCGCGCCCTGGGTCCATTCGGTGCGGCGCGCCAGCTGCAGTTCGCCGGCATCCAGATGCTCGCTGCCGGGATAGCGCACCGGTACATAACCGAATGCCTGGCCGCCATTGCGCCACAGCACGCTCACCGGTGCCCACACGGTGTCGCGCAGATCCACCGGTGCTTCAAAGCGCAGCTGGCGGAGCTGGCTCAGCGGTGCCCAGGCATAGCCGCTGTCGAGAATGAGTTCGATGCACGGGCCAAAGCGCGGGTCGGCATCGGCCAGCCAGTCGAAGCGCTGCCCATCCAGCGTACCGGCGCTCGCAGGTGCCTGCTCAAAGGCCTGCGCACGCAACAACGCGGCCTGTTCGCCATGCCCTTGTGCGGAGAGTTGCAAGGCCTGCAGCTGCATCGCCAGCCAGGCAGCCGGTTCACCGATCACATGCGGCAGGCGCGTGCCCGCGAACACCTCGGCGCGCGTCTGCTCGGCGTGCAACACGGTGAGATAGGTCTGCACCAGCGGCTTGGTGCTGCTGTCCAATTCGGCGCAGGCACGCAGCTGGTCGGCCGCGCGCGACCACTGGCCCAGCACGGCCAGCAGCTGGAACAGGAACACGCGTTGCGCTGCATCGGCCGGTTGCCGGCGCACCTGCTGGATCAGCTGCTGCAGCGCCTGTGCCGGCTCGCCACGGGCAAGCAGGGTCTGTGCGGTGGCATCCATCGCGCGGTTCCTTGTTGGAAGAGGGGCGACGCCGGGTGCGGCGCCGCCGGTCATTGCCGTGTTGAATTACGCCTTCGCGACACCCTGGATGTCGTAGGTGAATTCCTTCGCGCCGCCCTGCGCGATGCCCTTGTCGTCCTGCGGCTGGAAGCCATACTTGAACTTGCCGAAATGCAGCGTCACGTTTTCGGTCAGGCGATCTTCGCCACCGGAACCGCCGGTGGACAGCGAGGTGATCAGCACGCCTTCGCTCAACTCGATGGTGAGAAAGTCGCTCTGCTCGCCGGTGGCATTGGTCACATACAACCAGGCGCCATCCACGCGCGCGCCGGTGCACACCGCATCCAGCAATGCGTTCGAACAACCATCGACATACTTGGTGATGGAGATGTCCTGGATATGCGCCTTGCCGCCGCTGGCCGAGCCGCCGCCGGTGTGCAGGTCGCCGGAATTGCTCGCGCCCCACGACCACGCCAGGATCGGGATCTCGCCCTTGTGCTTCTTGTGGTTGGATGCGCCTTCGATCTTGACCTTGCCGCTGCCAAACTTGATATGCATGTCGAACGCCATGGAACTGCTCCTTCGCTAAGTGGGAAACACAGGGGCGCGACGTGCCAGATGCACGCCGTCGCCGTGACGCAAACGCGTCGGATCAGGCCTTGGCGGCCGAGGGCAAGCGCGACACCAAGCGCAGGGAGACGGTGAGGCCTTCCAGCTGGTAGTGCGGCTTGAGGAAGAACTTGGAGCTGTAGTAACCGGGCGCGCCTTCGACCTCTTCCACCACCACTTCGGCAGCGGCCAGCGGCTTGCGCGCCTTGGTTTCTTCGCTGGAATTGGACGGGTCGCCATCGATGTACTGGGTGACCCAGCGCGTGAGCCAGCCCTGCATCTGTTCGCGATCGGAGAACGAGCCGATCTTGTCGCGCACGATGCACTTGAGGTAGTGCGCAAAGCGGCAGCACGCAAACATGTACGGCAAGCGCGCGCCCAGTGCGGCATTGGCGGTGGCATCCGGGTCGTCGTATTCGTCCGGCTTGTTCAACGATTGCGCGCTGATGAAGGCGGCCATGTCCGAGTTCTTGCGGTGTACCAGCGGCATCAGGCCCATCTTGTCGAGTTCGGCCGAGCGACGGTCGGTGATCGCCACTTCGGTGGGGCACTTCATGTCCACGCCACCATCGTCGGTGGGGAAGCTGTGCGTGGGCAGGCCTTCCACCGCGCCACCGGATTCGATGCCGCGAATACGCGAGCACCAGCCGTACTGCTTGAACGAGCGGTTGATGTTCACCGCCATCGCATAGGCTGCGTTCTGCCAGGTGTATTTGGCCGAATCGGCACCGGCGGTGTCTTCTTCGAAATCAAATTCATCCAACGGTGCGGTGGCCGCGCCATACGGCAGGCGCGACAAGGTGCGCGGCATCGCCAGGCCGATGTACTTGGCGTCTTCGGACTCACGCAGCGAGCGCCAGGCGGCGTAGTCGGGCGTGGAGAAGATCTTGGCAAGATCACGCGGGTTGGAGAGCTCGCTCCAGCTGTCCATGCCCATCAACTTCGGCGCAGCGGCGGCAATGAACGGTGCATGCGCGGCTGCGGCCACTTGCGCGATACCGTTGAGCAACTCCACATCCGGCGGGCTCTGGTCGAAGTAGTAATCGCCCACCAGGCAGCCGTACGGCTCGCCACCGAGCTGGCCATATTCCTGCTCGTACACCTTCTTGAAGATCGGGCTCTGATCCCACGCGGTGCCCTTGTAGCGCTTGAGCACCTTGCCCAGTTCCTTCTTGCTGATATTCAGCACGCGGATCTTGAGCTGCTGGTCGGTTTCGGTGTTACTGACCAGATAATGCAGGCCACGCCATGCACCTTCGAGCTGCTGCAGATCGGCATGGTGCAGAATCTGGTTGAGCTGCGCGGTGAGCGTGCGGTCGATCTCGGCGATATAGGCCTTGATGGTCTGCGAGACATCTTCGCTGACCACGTCGCTGCGATTGAGCACCTGCTCGGCCAGGGTGCGCACGGCCGATTCCACTTCTTCCTTGGCGCGTTCGCTCTTGGGGCGGAATTCGCGATTGAGCAAGGCGGCAAAATCGCCGTGTTCCAGTGTGTCGGCGGTGCTGCTAGCCAGTGCGGCTTCGGTGGCGGACATGGTCAGGCTCCTTCCGGCTCGGAGGCAGGCTTGGCGGCGGACACCAGCGACTGCAGCAGTGCCGGGTCACGGATGGCTTGCGCAATCAATTGCTCGGCGCCGGCCTTGCCGTCCATGTAGGTGTCCAGGTTGGCCAGCTGCGTGCGTGCTTCCAACAACTTGGCCAGCGGCTCGACCTTGCGCGCGATGGCCGCAGGCGAAAAGTCGTCCATGCTTTCGAAGGTGATATCCACCGCCAGCTCGCCTTCACCGGTGAGCGTGTTGGGCACCTTGAACTGCACACGCGGGCGCATCGACTGCAGCCGGCTGTCGAAGTTGTCGACATCGATCTCCAGGGCCTTGCGTTCTTCCAGCGAGGGCAGCTCGCCGGCGTTAGCACCGGACAGGTCCGACATCACACCCATCACAAATGGGATCTGCACCTTCTTCTGCGCGCCGTAGACCTCTACGTCGTATTCGATCTGCACGCGTGGTGCCCGATTGCGGGCGATGAACTTCTGACTGCTGGCCATGCCTGATCTCCGATTGAGCTTGCCCGTTGCGCCACCGTGCGATGCACGTGCGCTGCATTTGCCTGATTCCGCCGGCCCGGTCTGACGGCCTGGACCGCGCTGTGGCGCCGGGTGTGCGAACCCCGCACCCGCCGCGCACCACGCGTGCCGAACAGGGCCGTGGTGCCGCTTTCTCAGCGCTGCGGCGAGTCTAGGAATGGCCCTGGGCGCTCACCCGACAATTCGTCTCAATCGCATGGATGCGTGATGCATCGCCGATTTCGTGACATCGCCGTGATGGGTTGCCGGCGCTTTTCTCGGTTGATCAAGGGACAGGCCCCGGGGAGTGGGCCGTGATGCACGCGCATGACCATGTCCTACCGCACCACCCTGACCACCGCGCCGATCATGCCTGGCGAGGCCAGCGCCGCGTTGATGATCGACCTGCTGGCGTATATCGAGCAGCACATCGGCGAGGCCGAGCTGGGCACCGACTCGCTGCAGCAGGCCTTCGCGTTATCGCGTGCGTCGTTGTACCGGCTGTTCCAGTCGCGCGGCGGCGTGGCCAGCTATATCCGCGAGCAACGGCTGCGCACCGCGCACCGCTATCTGCAGGCGTACCCGGAGTGCAGCCTGACCTGGTTGCTGTATGAAATGGGGTTTGCCTCTGAACGCCAGTTCCAGCGTGCGTTCCAGCAGCGCTTCGGCATGCCGCCGATCCAGTGGCGCCGGCAATGCCGCGCCGCCCCCGCCGCGCAGACACCGCGGCGTGGCCATTACATGCCGATGTGGCGCTTCATGCGCGAACTCGGCCAGGACGTGCAACCCGAGCGCAACACCCCGCGCACCAGCGCCATCGCGCCCACCCACGGCGCCCCGCTGGTGCATGCCGAAGCCCTGCGCCGACTGGCACGGCCGATACCGCGGTTTGCGGCGCAGCTGGAGCCGATGGACGGCTGAGCGTGGGGCTGGTTGGACCCGAGATGCACGTAGGAGCGCGCTTGCGCGCGATGAGGCCTTCCCGGTAACGCCCATCGCGCCCAAGGGCGCTCCTACGGTGATCCGCACGCATCACGATGCGCATGCCGCTGAGCGCGCTGTTGCCGAGCAACCTCAGGCGAATGACGAGCTGCACACACCTGCGTAGGAGCGCGCTTGCGCGCGATGAGGCCTTCCCGGTAACGCCCGTCGCGTCCAAGGGCGCTCCTACGGTGATCCGCACGCATCACGATGCGCATGCCGCTGAGCG